>DASYAE010000203.1:0-75944 GCA_036501535.1 Actinocrinis sp.
TCGGAGCCCAGTGAGGGCTCCGAGCGCCGCCGGCAATATGTGTCGGTCAGCGCATGAGGTTGGACACGACCTTGGACAGCTGGTCGAAGGTGAGCGCGCCCTCGCGCAGCAGCTTCGGCGCGTCGCCGGTCAGGTCCACGATGCTGGAGGGCACGCTGTCTGCGGTCTCGCCGCCGTCCAGGTAGACGTCGACCGAGCCGCCGAGCTGCTCCTGCGCCTCGGAGGCCGTGGTGGCCGGCGGGCGGCCGGACTTGTTGGCCGAGGAGACGCCCATCGGCCCGGTGTCCGTCAGCAGCTCGATCGCGACCGGGTGCAGCGGCATCCGCAGCGCCGCGGTGCCCTTCGCGTCGCCGAGGTCCCACTGCAGCGAGGGCTGGTGCCGCGCCACGATCGTCAGCGGGCCCGGCCAGAACGCGTCCACCAGGTCCCAGCCGCCCTCCGGGAACGCCGAGACCAGGCCGTGCAGCGTGGTCGGCGACCCGACCAGCACCGGCACCGGCATGTCCCGCCCACGGCCCTTGGCCGTCAGCAGCGCGGTGATCGCGGGCGCGGAGAAGGCGTCCGCCCCGATCCCGTACACCGTGTCGGTGGGCAGCACCACCAACTCCCCGCGGCGCACCGAGGCCGCCGCCTCGCGCAGCCCGGACGCTCGCTGGTCCGGATCCGAACAGTCGTAGCGGCGGCTCATCGTCCGCGGCCTCCTCGCCGATCTTGTGCGCTTCTCTCTCGCGCAGCCGTGACGTCGTGTCGTACGCGCCGCGCAGCCTACTCAGCCGCGCCGGCCCTCCTTGCGGGCCGTGACGAACCGGGGCCGGCCTGCCAGGTCGCGGTGGTCGGCGGCCTCGGCCCAGCCGAGCTCCTCCAGGAAGATCCGCTGCACCGCGCCGCCCTGCCGGTCCGAGTGTTCCACAGCCGTCCAGCTGCCCGGGCGCAGGAGCCGGTGCGCGGCACGTTCGAGGGAGCGGATCATGTCCAGGCCGTCCTGGCCGGAGAACAGGGCCTGCTGCGGGTCGTAGTCGCGGGCCTCGGCCGCGACGTACTCCCACTCCTCCAGCGGGATGTAGGGCGGATTGGCGATGACGAGGTCGACCGTGCCGTCGAGCCCGCCGAGCGCGGTGCGCGCGTCGTCGTGATGCAGCGTGACCCGATCGCCGCCTGCGGCCTTCGAGATGTTGCGCTGCGCCCAGTCGAACGCCTCGTCGGAGAGCTCCACCGCGTGCACCTGCGAGCGCGGCACCTCCTGCGCTATGGCCAGCGCGATCGCCCCGGTGCCGGTGCACAGGTCGACGATGAGCGGCTCGACGATGTCCAGCTCGCGCAGCCGGTCGATGGCCCATCCGACCATCACCTCGGTCTCCGGCCGCGGCACGAAGACCCCCGGCCCGACGTCCAGCTCCAGGTACCGGAAGTAGGCCCGGCCGGTGATGTGCTGCAGCGGCTCGCGGCTCTCCCGCCGGGCCACCGCCTCCCAGTAGCGGGCGTCGAAGTCCCGGTCCGGCACCGTGTGCAGCGCGCCGCGGCGGACCCCGTGCACCCAGGCGGCCAGCTCCTCGGCGTCCGTGCGCGGCGAGTCGACCCCCGCGTCGGCCAGCCGGGCCGCGGCCAGCGCGACCTCGCCCAGCAGCAGGTTCATCAGCCGGCCTGCGCGGCGGTTCCGGAGCCGGACAGCTTCGCGGCCAGGTCCGCGTCCACGCAGGACTGGATCACCGGGTCGAGCTCGCCGTCCAGCACCTGGTCCAGGTTGTAGGACTTGAAGCCGGTGCGGTGGTCCGAGAGCCGGTTCTCCGGGAAGTTGTAGGTGCGGATCCGCTCGGAGCGGTCCACCGTGCGCACCTGGCTGCGCCGCGCGTCGGAGGCCTCCTTCTCGGCCTCCTCCTGCGCCGCGGCCAGCAGCCGGGCGCGCAGGATCCGCAGCGCCGACTCCTTGTTCTGCAGCTGCGACTTCTCGTTCTGGCAGGAGACCACGATGCCGGTGGGCAGGTGGGTGATGCGCACCGCCGAGTCGGTCGTGTTGACCGACTGGCCGCCCGGGCCGGACGAGCGGAAGACGTCGATCCGCAGGTCGTTCTGGTTGATCTCGACGTCGACCTCCTCGGCCTCGGGCATGACCAGCACGCCCGCGGCCGAGGTGTGGATGCGGCCCTGCGACTCGGTCACCGGCACCCGCTGCACCCGGTGCACGCCGCCCTCGTACTTGAGCCGGGCCCACACGCCCTCGCCGGGCTGCGGGACGCCGCGGTACTTCACGGCCAGCGAGACGTCCTTGTAGCCGCCGAGGTCGGACTCGTTCGCCTCGATGACCTCGGTCTTCCAGCCCTGCCGCTCGGCGTACCGCAGGTACATGCGCAGCAGGTCGCCGGCGAACAGCATCGACTCCTGGCCGCCCTCGCCCGCCTTGACCTCGACGATCACGTCCCGGTCGTCGTCCGGGTCGCGCGGCACCAGCAGGTGCTGCAGCCGCTGCTCCAGTTCGGCCCGCTGCGCGGTGAGCGCCTCGGCCTCGGCGGCGAACGCCGCGTCCTCCAGCGCCAGCTCGCGCGCCGCCCCGATGTCGTCGGCGTTGGCCAGCAGCGCCTTGTAGGCCTCCGTGATCGGCGTCAGCTCCGCGTAGCGCTTGCCGAGCCGCCGGGCCAGCGCCTGGTCGGCGTGCACGTCCGGCTCGGCCAGCCGGGCCTCGAGGCCGGCATGCTCGGCCATCAGCTCCTGCACCGCCTCGAACACGATCCCATCCTTCCGCCGAACCCTGATTCCGCCCGGGACACAAACGACGGCGCCGGCACCCGGGACTGTCCGGGCGCCGGCGCCGTGAGCGCAGCTACTTCTTGTTGGCCGCGGCCTTCTTGTTGCCGAAGCGGGCCTCGAACTTCGCGACCCGGCCACCGGTGTCCAGGATCTTCTGCTTGCCGGTGTAGAAGGGGTGGCACTGCGAGCAGACCTCGACGCTGATCCGGCCGCTGGTCGCGGTCGAGCGCGTGGTGAACGAATTGCCGCAGCTACAGGTCACCTGGGTGACGACGTACTCCGGGTGGATTCCGGTCTTCACGATGTTCTCCTCATGGTCGATGTGGCCGCCGGATCGCCGCTCGCGTGAAAGATCACCGAGGGCGTGAACCGGGACCGACGTACCAGTCTGCCAGGGCGGCGGTGCGCCCACCAAATCCCCGACGCCGCTGCAACGGCGGCCGCCGCACGGCTATTCCCGCGCCGCCGCGCCGGGGAGGCGGCGGCTACTCGTCCCGCCCCGACGGGGTGTTCTTCTGGATCGTCATCAGCAGCTCGACGTTCGACTTGGTCTTGCGCATCTGCTGGATGATCAGCTCGATCGCCTGCTGCTGCTCCATGCTGTGCAGCAGCCGGCGCAGCCGCCACATCACGTTCAGCTCCTCGGAGCCGAGCAGGATCTCCTCGCGCCGGGTGCTGGACTGGTCGATGTCGACCGCCGGGAAGATCCGCTTGTCCGCCAGCCGCCGGTCGAGCTTCAGCTCCATGTTGCCGGTGCCCTTGAACTCCTCGAAGATCACCTCGTCGGCCTTCGAGCCGGTCTCCACGAGCGCGGTGGCCAGGATGGTCAGCGAGCCGCCGTGCTCGATGTTGCGCGCCGCGCCGAAGAACTTCTTCGGCGGATACAGCGCGGTCGAGTCCACGCCGCCGGACATGATCCGGCCGGACGCGGGGGCGGACAGGTTGTAGGCCCGGCCGAGCCGGGTCATCGAGTCCAGCAGCACGACCACGTCGTGGCCCAGCTCGACCAGCCGCTTGGCCCGCTCGATGGCGAGTTCGGCGACCGTGGTGTGGTCCTCGGCCGGCCGGTCGAAGGTGGAGGCGATGACCTCGCCCTTGACCGAGCGCTGCATGTCGGTGACCTCTTCCGGCCGCTCGTCCACGAGCACGACCATGAGGTGCACTTCCGGGTTGTTGATGGTCACCGCGTTGGCGATGGCCTGCAGCACCAGGGTCTTGCCGGCCTTCGGCGGGGAGACGATCAGCCCGCGCTGGCCCTTGCCGATCGGCGCGACCAGGTCGATGATCCGGGTGGTCAGCTGGCCGGACTCGGTCTCCAGCCGCAGGCGGTCCTGCGGGTAGAGCGGGGTCAGCTTGGAGAACTCCGGCTTGTGGCCCGGGCTGCGCGAGTCGCGCTGCTCGCGGGTCTCGTCCGGCGCGATGCCGTTCACGTTGTCCAGCTTGACCAGCGCGTTGAACTTCTCCCGGCGCTCGCCTTCGCGCGGCTGGCGCACCGCGCCGACCACCGCGTCGCCCTTGCGCAGGTTGTACTTGCGCACCTGGGCCAGCGAGACGTACACGTCGTTCGGGCCGGGCAGGTAGCCGGAGGTGCGCACGAAGGCGTAGCTGTCGAGCACGTCGAGGATGCCGGCGACCGGGATCAGGACGTCGTCCTCGGTCAGCGTCGACTCGGCGGCGCCGCTGCTCTCGTAGTCCCGGCCGCGCCGGTTGTTGCCTCCGCTGCCGCCCCGGTTGTTGCGGTCGCGGTAGCGGCTGCGCCGGCCGCGGCTGTCGAAGTCTTCGCCGTCGCCGCCGGCCTGGTTGTCCCGGCTGCCGGCCGCGGCATGGCCTTGGCCCTGCCCCTGGTGCTGGCGGTCCTGCCGGTCCTGCCGGTCTCCGCGGTCCTGCCGATCCCCGCGGTCCTGCCGGTCCCGGTTGCGGTTGTTGCGATCGCGGCTGCGCTCGCGGCGCGAGGGCTGCTGGCCGTCGCCGCCGCCCTGGCCCTGCTGGGTCTGCGCGGTCGACTGCGCGGTGCTCTCCGCCTCGGCGGCGGCGTCCTTGGGCGCCGCGTCCTTGGCGGGGGCCTCCTTGGCGGAGCCGTCGCGGCCGCCGCGCGCCGTCTGCTCGGGGATGCGCTGCTGGCCGGGCAGTTCCTCCTGCACGGCCGCAGCCGCTGCGGCAGCCGCCGCGGTCGCCGAGGTCCGGCCGGCGTGGGCACCGCGGCCGCGGCTGGTCGAGCGCTCGGCGCGGGCGGTCGGCGCGGGGGCGCCGTCGGCCTCGGCAGGGGCCGCCGTCGCGGCCGCCGCGCCGCGCGAGGACTCCTTGGCCGTGGCCGCGGCGTCCTTCGCGACGCCGTCCTTGCTGGACGCAGTGGCCCGCGCAGAGCCCTTAGGCGAACTCGTGCTCTCCTTCGCTGCGTCTTTATGGACGGCGACCGCGCCGGAGCCCGCCTGGCGCTGCTGGATCGCCTCGATCAACTGACCCTTGGGCATCCGGGTGACGCCCTTGATGCCGAGTTCGGCGGCCTTGAGCCGCAGCTCGGGCAGCAGCAGGCCGGACAGGCCCACGCCGGTGCGCCGGCGCGACGTCGAGCCCGACTGGTCGGCCGAGGTCAGTTCGGTGGTTTCGCTCACGAAGGGTCCTTCCCTGGAGCGGGCGCCGTGGCCGGGTGCGGCCCGGTTCGGCGACCGGTCATGCCCCGAGGCGGCGCCATACAGCGGACCGCCGGGGGCGGGTTGAGATTCCGCGCCGCGGCTGGACCGCGGTGCGGGGTTCGGGCGCGCGAAGTGCGCCCGGGGAGAGATGGGGGCCGTCCGGATCGTTTCGCCGACACGCCGGGAGGCTGGAAATCGAGCCACGATATGGGTGGTCGACGGCCTTGTGGCGGGATGCGACGGGATCCGTCAGGTGGGGAGCGCCCTGGACGTCGGCGCGGCCCTCCGGCCGTCGTCCTATGCAGGTGCGGTTACGAGGTTAACACTCTTGAGCCACTGCGGCATTCCCCACCTTCGTCTGCGATCGCGGCGTGTCGGTTCCGCGCCGCCCGGATCGGCCCCCGTGCTGCGGTTTCGGACCCGAATCAGCCGTACAACCAGCCGCTCGGTCAGCCGCGCAGCACGCCGTCGGCGGCGATGGCGAGCCGCTCGGCCCGCCACCCCGCAGGAGCCTGCGCTGCGGCCGCGTCGGCCCGGTCCCGCTCCGTTGCGAGGACGAGCACGGTCGGACCGGCACCGGAGACCACGGCCGCGTGGCCCTGGTCGCGCAGGCGGCGGATCAGGGCCGCGCTCTCCGGCATCGCCGCGGCGCGGTAGGTCTGGTGGAGCCGGTCTTCTGTCCCCGCGTAAAGCAGCATAGCGCGATGCTCCGCCGACTGACGGTGAGCGGTCAGCGCGACCGTCAGCAGTCCGGCCCGGCCGGCGTTGAACGCCGCGTCCCAGTGTGGCACCTGATCCGGCAACAGGCGCCGCGCCTGCTCTGTGGCCAGGTTGGTCGGAGGGATGAAGGCCACTGCGCTGATCGACGGATCCGGATCCAGCCGCAATACGCCGATATGATGCTTCGTCGGGCCGTGCGCGGCATTTTCGTCAACCTGTGATTCTTCTGAATTTTGCTCGGCCGCCTGCTCCATCGGCTCCCGGGCCGTGTCGGACCACGCCACGGTCAGCCCCCCGTGCAGCGCCGGCGCGACGTTGTCCGGGTGCCCCTCGATCTCGGTGGCGAGGTCGAGCAGTTCTTCGTCGCCGAGCCGTGCAAGCCCTTCCACGACGAGTTCGCGTGCTGCGACCAGGCCGGCGCAGATCGCCGCGGACGAGGAGCCCAGGCCGCGGCCGTGCGGAATCCGGTTGACGCAGACCACGCGCAGCCCGGCGGGCCGCACGCCGGCCGCGGCGAAGGCGGTGTAAAGGGACCTTACGATGAGGTGATTTTCATCACATGGCACGACCTGCGCGCCCTCGCCGCGCACCTCGATGCTCAAGCCGGGCTCCGCGGTCACCTCCACCGTGACCTCGTCGCGCAGCTCCAGGGCCAGGCCGAGGGCGTCGAAGCCGGGCCCGAGATTCGCGCTGGTGGCCGGGGGCCGCACGGTGACGGCCCCGGCCCGGAACGCCTCGAACGGCGAGGCCCCGAACGGCTCAGCGGCGTCGGTCACGCGAGTTCCAGCACACCGGCCGCGGCGGCCGCGTCCACCGGGATGCGCGGCGGCTTCGGAGCGCCGTTGATCGCCCAGTCGGGGTCCTTCAGGCCGTTGCCGGTCACCGTGACGGTGATCCGCTGGCCGCGCTCCAGCCGGCCCTCCTGCGCCAGGTGGATCAGGCCCGCGACACCGGCCGCGCTGGCCGGCTCGACGAACACGCCCTCGCGGGCGGCCAGCAGCCGGTAGGCGGACAGGATCTGACGGTCCGTCACCGACTCGATCAGGCCGCCCGACTCGTCCCGCGCCGACTCGGCCAGCTCCCACGACGCCGGGTTGCCGATGCGGATCGCGGTGGCGATGGTCTGCGGGTCGGACACCGGGGCGCCCTTCACGATCGGAGCAGCGCCGGCGGCCTGGAAGCCGAACATCCTCGGCCGCCTAGAGGAGATCCCCCGCTTCTCGTACTCCGTGTAGCCCATCCAGTAGGCGCAGATGTTCCCCGCGTTGCCCACAGGCAGCACGTGTACATCGGGCGCGTCGCCGAGCGTGTCGACGATCTCGAACGCGCCCGACTTCTGCCCGGCCAGCCGGTCCGGGTTCACCGAGTTCACCAGCGCCACCGGATAGTTCGCGGCCAGGTCCCGGGCCAGCGTGAGGCAGGCGTCGAAGTTGCCGGCCACCTGGAGGATCCGCGCGCCGTGCGCCAGCGCCTGGCTCAGCTTGCCCATCGCGATCTTGCCGTCCGGGATGAGCACCGCGCAGAGCATCCTGGCGCGCACCGCGTAGGCGGCCGCCGAGGCGCTGGTGTTGCCGGTCGAGCCGCAGATGACCGCCTTGGCGCCCTGCTCGGCCGCCTTGGAGATGGCCACCGTCATGCCGCGGTCCTTGAACGAGCCGGTCGGGTTCATGCCCTCGACCTTCAGGAACACCTCGCAGCCGGTCAGCTCCGACACCACGTTCGCGCGCACCAGCGGCGTGCCGCCCTCGCCGAGCGTCACCACCGGGGTCTGCGGGCCGACCGGCAGCCAGGACCGGTATTCCTCGATGACGCCGCGCCACTGCGGCCGTGCGCCCTGATGCAGGCCGCCGGCCGGTGCGCCAACCGCTGTTGCCATCTGCTCTCGCTCCCTCATCCGAAGGTCGTGGGCCTGATCCGCTATTCGCCCTCGATGCGCATGACCGAGGCCACGTCGCGCACGGTGTCGAGCCCGCGCAGGCTCTCCACGGTCGCGGCGAGCGCCGCGTCGGTCGCCGTGTGCGTGGCGACCACCAGTCGGGCGTCGGCGCCGCGGCCGGACTGGCGCAGCGTCTGGATGGAGACGTCGTGCTCCGCGAACACCAGCGCCACCTGCGCGAGCACGCCGGCCTTGTCGTCCACGTCGAGTGAGATGTGATAGCGGGTGTGGGTCTCGCCGATCGCGCCGATCCGCAGGTCGGCGTAGGAGGAGACGGCCGGCGCCCGGCCGCCGTTGACCTTGTTGCGGCAGACCGCCACCAGGTCGCCGAGCACCGCCGAGGCGGTCGGCGCGCCGCCGGCTCCGGGCCCGTAGAACATCAGCTGCCCGGCCGCCTCGGACTCGACGAAGACCGCGTTGTAGGCCTCGCGCACGCCGGCGAGCGGGTGCGAGCGCGGGATCATCGCCGGGTGCACCCGCGCCGAGACCGAGTGCTCGACCCGGTCCAGCTCGCAGATCGCCAGCAGCTTGACCACCGAGTTCATCTCCCGGGCCGAGGCCACGTCCGCCGCGGTCACCTCGGTGATCCCCTCGCGGTACACGTCGGCCGCGGTGACCTCGGTGTGGAAGGCCAGGCCGGCCAGGATCGCCGCCTTCGCCGCGGCGTCGAAGCCCTCGATGTCCGCGGTCGGGTCCGGCTCCGCGTAGCCGAGCGCGGTCGCCTCGTCCAGCGCCTCGGCGAAGCCGGCCCCGGTGGAGTCCATCCGGTCCAGGATGAAGTTCGTGGTGCCGTTCACGATGCCGAGCACCCGGTGCACCCGGTCGCCGACCAGCGACTCGCGCAGCGGCCGCAGCAGCGGGATCGCCCCGGCGACCGCGGCCTCGTAGTAGAGGTCGGCGCCGTGCCGCGCGGCCGCCTTGTGCAGCGTCGCGCCGTCCTCGGCCAGCAGCGCCTTGTTCGCGGTCACCACGCTGGCGCCGCGCTCGAGGGCGGACAGCAGCAGCCCGCGGGCCGGCTCGATGCCCCCGATCACCTCCACCACCACGTCCACGTCCGGCCGCTTGACCAGCGCGACGGCGTCGGTGGTGAACAGCGCCGGGTCCACCGGCAGGCCGCGCGCCCGGCCCGGCCGGCGCACCGCGATCCCGGCCAGCTCCAGCGGCGCGCCGATCCGGGCGGCCAGGTCGTCCGCGGTCGCCACCATGAGCCGGGCCACCGCGGATCCGACCGTCCCGCAGCCCAGCAGGGCCACCTTCAGGGGGCGCTCGCCCTTGCCGTCCAACCTCGACCTCCGCTCGATCCCCGCCCGGCCAGTCTCGCCGGTGCGTCCGGCCCGCGACAGCCGGTTTCCACGATGTGAGACACGGTGCTCGTCGCGACCGCGCGGTCCGGCCGGGCCGGGGCCCGGCTCAGCCCATGTCCAGCGCCAGCAGGTCTTCCTCGGTCTCCCGGCGCACCAGCGTCCGGGACGCCGCGTCGCGCACCGCGACGACGGGCGGTCGCGGCGCCTGGTTGTAGTTCGACGCCATGGATCGGCAGTAGGCGCCCGTCGCGGCGACCGCGATCAGGTCCCCGGCGGCCAGGTCTCCCGGCAGCCAGGTGTCCCGCACCACGATGTCGCCCGACTCACAGTGTTTTCCCACGACCCGGGCGAGCATCGCTGGAGCATCGGAAGAGCGCGAAACCAGCGCGCACGTATACGCGGCGTCGTAGAGCGCGGTGCGGATGTTGTCGCTCATCCCGCCGTCCACCGATACATAGGTGCGCAGCCCGTCGAGCGGCTTGACCGTGCCGACTTCGTAGAGCGTGATCCCGGGCGTCCCGGAGATCGCCCGGCCCGGCTCCACGGTCAGCAGCGGCATCGGCAGTCCGTAGCCGAAGCACTCCCGGCCCACGATCGCCTTGAGCCCGGCCACGATGGTGAACGCGTCGGCCGGGTCGTCGTCGCTGGTGTAGGCGATGCCGAGGCCGCCGCCGAGGTCCAGCTCCGGCAGCCGGATGTCGTGCTCGTCCCGGATCGAGGCCATCAGGCCGACCGCCCGGTGCGCGGCCACCTCGAAGGCCGAGGTGTCGAAGATCTGCGAGCCGATGTGCGAGTGCAGCCCGACCAGCTCCAGCGACTCGTGCTTAAGCACCCGGCGCACCGCTTCGGCCGCCGCGCCGCCGTTGAGCGAGAAGCCGAACTTCTGGTCCTCGTGCGCGGTCGCGATGAACTCGTGCGTGTGTGCCTCGACGCCGACCGTGGCGCGCACCATGACGCGGGGGCGCACCCCGCGCGCGCTCGCCGCCTCCGCGAGCCGCTCGATCTCGTCGAAGGAGTCGAGCACGATCCGGCCGATCCCCGCGTCCAGCGCCCTGGCCAGCTCCGCGGGGGACTTGTTGTTGCCGTGGAAGGTGATCCGGTGCGCCGGGAACTGCGCGGCGGTCGCTATCGCCAGCTCGCCCGCGCTGCACACGTCGAGCCCCAGCCCCTCCTCGGCGGCCCAGCGCGCGACCGCCTTGCACAGGAACGACTTGCCCGCGTAGTGCACCGGCGGCTCGTCCGGCTCGTAGTGCCCGAAGGCGGCCAGCCAGGCGCGGGCCCGGGTGCGCCAGTCCGCCTCGTCGATCAGGTAGGCCGGCGTGCCGTGCTCCCGCGCCAGATCGTCGACCGGCACGCCGCCGAAGACGAGCGCGCCGTCCTCGCCGCGGCGCGCGGAGACCGGCCACACCTTCGGGTCCAGGGTGTTCAGATCGCTCGGCGGGACGGGCACGCCGCTGCCAGGTAGCACGTCGGCGTAACGCGGTCCGGCGGGGTGCGCGGCGCGGCTCATTGCTCGTCGGTCTCCACTGCGTCGTCAGTACTCATAGCTCAACTCATAGCCCATTGCTTGACGTCCGTCGAGCTACATACGCTCCGGCGCCGAGACGCCGAGCAGTCCGAGCCCGTTGGCCACCGCCGTCTGCGCGGCCTCGGCCAGCCACATCCTGGCCCGGGTCAGCTCCGGCGGCACCGGATCGTCCGGGCGCGGCAGGATGTGGCACTCGTCCCAGAACTTGTGGAACGCCGGGGCGACCTGCTCCTCAAGGTAGCGGGCGATCTTGTGCACCGCCCGCTCGCGCGCCGCGAGCTCCACTACCCGCGGGAACTGGCCGAGCGCGCCGAGCAGCACCGACTCGCGCTCGTGGGTCAGCAGGGTCGGGTCGAAGTCCCCGGCCGGGCCCTTGTCGATGCCGCGCTCGGTGGCCATGCGCTTGACCGAGCACATCCGGGCGTGCGCGTACTGGACGTAGAAGACCGGGTTGTCGTTCGCCCGCTTCGTCAGCAGGTTGACGTCCAGGTTGATCTGCGAGTCGGAGGACGAGCGGGCCAGCGAGTACCGCGCCGCGTCCACGCCGACCAGCTCGACCATGTCCTCCAGGGTGACCACGGTGCCGGCCCGCTTCGACATGCGCACCGGCTCGCCGTCCTTGACCAGGTTGACCATCTGCCCGATCAGGATCTCCACGTTGCGCTCCGGGTCGTCCCCGAAGCACGCTACCATCGCCTTGATCCGGCCGATGTAGCCGTGGTGGTCGGCGCCCAGCATGATGATGATCCGGTCGAAGCCGCGCATCCGCTTGTCGAGGTAGTAGGCACAGTCCGCGGCGAAGTAGGTCCACTCGCCGTTGCTGCGCTTGACCACCCGGTCCTTGTCGTCGCCGAAGTCGGTGGTGCGCAGCCAGAGCGCGCCGTCCTTCTCATAGGTGCGGCCCTGCTCGCGCAGCCGCTCCACCGCCGCGTCGAGCTCCCCGCGGTCGTGCAGGTCCTTCTCGTTGAAGTAGCGGTCGAAGTGCACGCCGAAGTCCGCCAGCGACTGCTTGATCTCGGCGAACATCAGCTCGACGCCCTGCTGCCGGAACACCTCCTGCGCCTCGGCCTCGGGCCGGGAGAGCACGTCCGGAACCAGCTTGACGACACGGTCGGCGATGTCTGAGATGTACGCGCCGCCGTAGCCGTCCTCGGGCACCGGCTCGCCCTGCGCCGACGCCATCAGGGACCTGGCGAACCGGTCGATCTGCGAGCCGGCGTCGTTGAAGTAGTACTCGGTGCCCACACTCGCGCCCGCGGCGGTAAGCACCCGCGCCAGCGCATCGCCGACCGCAGCCCAACGCACGCCGCCGATGTGCACCGGCCCGGTCGGGTTGGCTGAGACGAACTCGAGGTTGATCTGCTCGCCAGTCAGCGCGTCGCCGGTGCCGTATGAGGAACCCTGCTGCACGATCGTGCGGGCCAACGCCCCCTGCGCGGCGGCGTCGAGGGTGATATTGAGGAAGCCGGGCCCGGCGATCGAGGCCGACTTGATCCCGGCCGTCGCCTCCAGCCGCGCGGCCAGAATCTGCGCCACCTCGCGCGGCGGCCGCCCGGCGGGCTTGGCCAGCTGCAGCGCGATGTTGGTCGCGTAGTCGCCGTGCTCGCGGTTCTTGGGTCGCTCGACCGTCGCGCTCTCGGGCACGGGAACGGACAGGTCGCCTGCTGCGACGGCGTCACGCAGCGCGGCGAGCACGGCGGCGGAGAGCTCGGCTGGGGTCACCCTGCCAAGGTTACGGGACCCGGCCCCGACGCCCGTAATCAGCGAGCCGCGATGTCCGCGATGCGAACGCCCAGGGACTGACGCTGTGTCAGCTTCAGCTTCAGCTTCGGCCTCAGCGTCCGCGCGGGCGCCGCAGGGGAAGCGGCTCCTCACCGGCATCCAGCAGTTCGAGCAGCCGGCGCAGCTCATCCTGCTCCTGCGCGGAAAGCTTGGCGAACAGCTGCTCAGCCGCTTCAGCACGCATCAGCCCGACCTGCCGCAGCACCTCGGTCCCCGCGTCGGTCAGCACCACGATGGTCGCCCGCCGGTCGGTCGGATCCGGCTCGCGGGCCACGAACCCGGCAGTCTCCAGCGTGTCCACCATCGAGGTGATGGACCGGGGCACCACTTCGAGCGCCTGGGCCAGGTCGGCCATCCGCGGCCGCTCGAACCGCGAGATGACCCGCAGCGCCCGCGCCTGCGCCTCGGTCAGCCCGAAATTGTCATACGAAGGCGCGGAGCGGCGACGGATCCGATGCGCGGTGCGCAGGTACAACTCGGCCAGGCTCGGCTCGGTCGGCGCCGCGGCGTCGCCCGGTTCCGCCGGGTCGGTCAGGGTGGTCATAGCGCAGCAGTGTATTTCGGGACGACCACCGAGGAGTACCCAGGCGCAGGAATCCGCGGAACCTCCCTATATACCGCTGAGTCTCGCCGACACACCTGCACACGAGGCCCGACCGAGGCGGCACCAGGACCGCTCCGACCAGCCAACTCGCGGGCAGCGGGCCGGGGGCCGGAAGCCGGGGGCCGGGGACCAATGCGGCGCCTCGGATTCAGCGCGGCCGAGCCGCCTGCCGAACCGCGCGCACCAGATCAGCCGGATCGAACGGCTTCGTCAAATACTCCCGCACCCCCAGCTCCCGCCCCCGGGCCAGATCGCTCTCCTGCGCGCACGCGGTCACCATCACGATGGGCAGCCGCCCCGTCGCCGGATCCGACCGCAGCCGCGCCGCCGTGGCGAACCCGTCCAACTGCGGCATCACGACGTCCAGCGTGATCACATCCGGCTCCACCAACGCGACCAGATCCAGGCACTCCCCGCCGTCCTCCGCCAGGAAGACCTCGAATCCCTCCAGCTCCAGATTCACCGCGATCAGCTCCCGGATCACCGGACTGTCATCCACCACGAGCACCCGCAGCGCCGGCCACCCACCACCGCCGCACCCGTCTTTCCGCAGCTCAGCGCGGCCATCCTGGATGGGACTCACACCCCCAGGCTAGCGGCGCCACAATGCGTGCGCGGGCACAACCGGAGAACTGGTATGGTTCTTCCCGTTGCCCGCCCCCGTAGCTCAGGGGATAGAGCACCGCCCTCCGGAGGCGGGTGCGTAGGTTCGAATCCTACCGGGGGCACAACACTTCAGAAGCAGAAATGGCCCTCCACCTGCGTGGGGGGCCATTTCTGCGTTCGCTTGTGGATGACACCGGGGCCACGCGGAGACAAGCGGGTTCACAGGCTCATCGCGCTGACAGCTCGGCCAGCCGTGTGCGTACGCGCTCGGTGTCGGGAGCCATGCCCAGGTTTTGGAAGATCTCCAGTGCCTGTCCGAGGTGGGCGAGGGCGGGCTCGATCTCCCCCTCGGCCCCGAGGCACTCGCCGAGGCCTTCCAGCGCGACGGCCTCGTCGTCGGGCTTGTCCAGCTCCCGGTTCATGGCCAGCGCCTGCCGGTAGAGCGCGAGGGCACGTGGGAGGTCGCCACCGACGGCCACGGCGGCGGCGTAGTGGTTGAGTGCCCAGGCCTCGCCGTGGCGGTTGCCGGTTGCGCGATAGATGTCCAGGACCCGGATCAGGGCGTCGAAGGCCCGGGGCAGATCGCCGGTCAGGCGTCGCACGAGCCCCAACTCGGTCAGGACGTAGGCCTCGCCGCTGCCGTGCCCGGTCTCGCGGGAGATGTCCAGGGCCTGGGTGAGCGCGGCGTCGGCCCCGGGCAGATCCCCGGTGATGCGCCATACGATGCCCAGCTCGGTCAGGGCAGCGGCCTCGCCGTTCCGGTGGCCGATCATGCGGCTGTTCTCCAGGGCCTGAGTGAGGGCGCCGGCGGCTCCCGAAAGATCCCCGGTCAAGCGGCGCACCAACGCCAGCTCGGTCAGGGCATTGGCCTCGCCGTGCCGGTTGCCGATCAGGCGGTAGCTCTCCAGGGCCTGGGCCAGGGCGTCGGTGGCTTCCGGCAGATCCCCGGCCAGGCGACGCACGTACCCCAGCTCGGCCAAGGCGTTGGCCTTGCCGTGGTGGCTGCCGGTCGTGTGGCAGATCTCCAAGGCCTGGTTGAGCGCGTCGGTGGCGCCGGGCAGATCCCCGGTCAGGCGCCGCACGGTGCCCAGATCGTTCAGCGCGATCGCTCGGGCGGGTGTTCGACCCTGGCGTTCGGCGGTCTCGGCAGCAGCCTGATGCAGGTCGAGCGCACGGCTAAGCGGGCCGTCGATGCGCAGGATCTCGGCCAGTCCCGCGGCCAGCTCGATGAGGTGCTCGTGCAGCGCGGACACGCGGGCGTGGGCGATGGCGGCTTCGAGATTGTCTCGTTCGGTGCGCAGCCAAGCCCGGGCGGCCTCCGGGTCGGACAGGCCGGGGGCGTGGGCGGGCGCGGGGTCGTCCGGCTTGGCGCGCGGGTAGCGTGCGATGGGGACCGAGGCGCTTCGGGCGGTGTGCCCGTAATAGTGCAGCAGCCGGTCCGCGGCAGCGTTGCGTGCGGGCGCTGGATCGCGCTCGGCCAGGGTGCGGGCGTGGGCTCGGATCAGATCGTGCAGGCGGTAGCGGCCGGGGGCGTGCTCGATCAGTAGGTTGTGATCGACCAGGTCCTCCAGCAGGCCGGTGGCAGTCGTGGGGTCGGTGTCCAGCAGGGCCGCGGCGGCGTACGCGTCGACATCCGGGCCGGGCACCAGTCCTATGCGGCGAAAGAGCAGCTGGTGCCGTTCGCGCAGGCTGGTGTAAGAGAGGTCGAACACCACGACCAAGCTGCGCTCGCCGTCGAACAGGGCCTGCAGGCGGCGGGGCTCGTCGCGCAGCAGTCCGGCCAGGTGCTGAAGGTTCCAGATGGGGCGGTGGCGTAGCAGCGCGATGGCGTCGTGCGGCTTTAGCAGGCCGAGGGATACGCTGCGGGCGTCGTCCAGGCCTTTCAGGCGCCTGCGGCTGGTGACCAGCACCAGACAGCCCGGATCGCCGGGCAGCAGGGGCCGTACTTGCGCCTCGTCGGTGGCGTTGTCCAGCAGGATCAGGGTCCTGGTGTCGGCCAAGCGGTGGCGGTGCAGCGCGGCGCGCGCCTCGGTGTCCTCGGGGATCTGCTGCGCGGGTATGCCCAGGGCGCGCAGGAACCATTCCAGGGCTTCGCCTGGCTCGCGCGGCGGGCGTCCCGCGGTGTGGCCGTGCAGGTCGAGGAAGAGCTGTCCGTCCGGGTACCGGTCGGCCAGCACGTGGGCGGCGTGCACGGCCAGGGCGGTCTTGCCGATCCCGGCCATCCCGTCGACGGCGCAGATCACCGTCGTGCCGTCGATCCCGGCCGTGATCTCAGAGTCGGTCGGCAGCTCGGTGAGCAGCTCCAGCTCGGCCTTTCGGCCGACGAAGTACCCGGGGGCCGCGGGCAGCTGATGGGGTGACCTGACCACGGCGGCCGGGGCGGGCGGCGCTTGGTCCGTCGATGGCGGCGCGGGCGGCGCGGGCGGCGGCGCCTCGTCGCCGGCCAGGATCCGCTCGTGCAGCCGGCGCAGTTCGGGCCCCGGTTCGACGCCCAGCTCCTCGACTAGGACTTGGCGGGCGTGCCGGTAAGCCTCCAGCGCCTCGGCTCGACGGCCGCTGTCGGCCAGAGCAGTCATCAGCTGGACGTGAAAGTGCTCGCGCAGCGGGTGCACACCGGTCAGCTCGCGCAGCTGCGGCACCAACAGCTCGCACCGTCCCAGGTGCAGTTCGGCCTCTGCATGGTCCTCGAGCACCTGGAGCCACAACTGTTCGAGCCGGGGCGCGAACCTGTCGCGCAGAAGCTGGGAAGGCACGTCCAGCAGCGGCTGCCCCCGCCACAGCGCCAGCGCGCGGGCCGCCACGTCCGAGGTCCGCGCCCACGCCGTCTCCCGCAGCGCCGAACCCGCCTCACGACAGCAGGCCTCGAACCCCGAGGCATCCAGCTCTCCCCGCCGCACCCGCAGCAAATAGCCCGGATCGTGCGTCACCACCCGCCCGGCCTCGACCCCCAGAGCCCGGCGCAAACGCCCGACATGGCTGCTCAGCGTGCGCGCGGCAGCGGTCGGCGGCGCGCCGTCCCAGACCTCTTCTATCAGCGCCTCCACACCGACCGGCGTGTTGGCCCGCAGCACCAGCGCGGCCAGCAGCACGCGCAGCCGCGTTCCGGGCACCTCCACCGGCTCCCCGGCCTCATCCGCCACCCGCAACTGCCCCAGCAACTCGAACCGCATACCGCACCCCCCGGCACAGCATCCCCGTCGGCATCACAGGACCCGAATACGTCGGGTCCGGCTCCGATGCTACGCGCGTTGCGTCTGCACTGCGCACGGATTGAGCCTGGATTGAGCAGCCTTCCGGGAGAGTCGACGCGGACATCCGCATTCGGCGAGGCCGCACGTCGGCGCGCGGCCCGCCGCGACTTTCACGGAGGACGCACGCGATGAAACTCAAGATCAGGATCCGGCGCGTGGCGGCACTCGCCGTCACCGCCCTCGCCCTGGGCCTCGGCGCGCTCGCCGCCGCCCCGGCCCAGGCGCAGACCGTACCCGCCCCCCTGCAGACCAGCGCTGAGACGTTCGTCGGGACCTTCTACATCTGCGACGGCAACGGCGCGGGCTCCTGCAAGTCGCTCCAGCCCGGCGCCTCGATCTCCGACAACGAGAAGATCTACGCCATCGGGGAAAGCAACGGCGCGTGGCGGTGGGATGTCTACAGTGTCTCGGCCGGCGGCGAGACGAACTACATCTTCGTGCTGCACGCCGACAACGGTTTCTGCAACGGCAACTCCGCCGGGGGCGACATCCTCAAGGACTGTTCCAGCGCAGCGTCCGAGCAGTGGGTGTACACGACATCCCACCTGCTGGTGAACGTCGGCCGGTCGAACGACAAGGGAACCGTGGAAGTCCTTTGCAACCCCGGCGGGGGCGGCCAGCTGGTGATCGTTCCGCCCGGCTCGTGCACGGCGTACCACGAGACGTGGGGTTTCGAAGCAGCCTGATCCGGGAGGGCGTATCCAGCCGGTGTGCGGGCCAGCGCTTTCTGGCCCGTACACCGGCGTCTCACGCCGCGTCGTGGTCTGCATCAGCGCAATGTCGTGAGTAGGTCGGCGGGGTCCTGGCTGGGTGGGCCGTCCGGCCACCAGGCGCCGTCGCGTTGGCGGTAGGGGTGCCAGCGGCCGTCGTGGCCGTAGCGCAGTTGGAGGCCGTGATCGGCGAAGGTCCAGCGGTTGCGCCAGGCTTTGGGTGCGGGCGGGTCTTCGCCGTCCCAGCCGGCTTCCAGCAGGGTGCGGGCGCGGGCCAGGTCTGCGGCCGGCGGGGTCCAGGGATCTTCGAGGACGTCGAGTCCAGGTTGGCCGCCGTAGCGCCAGGCCACGATCCTGCGCGCCAGCTGCATCGGCTCGACGTCGAGGGCTTCGATGACGCGGGCGAAGACGTGGACGTCGCGGTGTTCGCCGGACAGGAGCCGGATCGCGTCGTGGTGCGCGTCGAGCGTTGGCAGGAGTGGGGGAAGGTCGCCGTCTGCGTGGTCGTTGTCGGGCGTGCGGTCCGGCAAGGATAGACAGGTGTCCAGCAGAGCCTTGGCACGTGTGGCGGCGTCGGCGGCGAGCATTTCCAGGGCCGGCGGGTCGATGTCGGCGGGGTGTGTGGGCGTGTCGAGTACGGCGGGTGGGCCGGCTTTCGGCACCGGGCTGACCGGGGCCAGTGCCGAGAGCAGCGGGTGCTGCGTGTGCTGCGAGGGCTGCCACATGGCGAAGGCGCTGCGGGCCGGCACTCCGCGCGGGGCCTGTCGTGGTGGTGGGACGGTTGCTGCGGCTGTGGCCTGTTCGACTGCTGCGCGTGCCGTGTTTCGGCGGTGCAGCTCCGTCATGATCGTGTCCTCGTCCCGGCCGCGCATGAGCAGCAGGACGAAGGGGTCCTCATCTAGGATGCGCGCGATTTGGTAGCACAGTGCGGCGGCGTGCTTGCACGGGTATCCCCAGTCGGGGCAGCTGCACTGCGGGTCGAGGTCGTTGCCGTGTGGCAGTAGGCGCACACCGGCATCTGCGGCGTCCTCGGCCAGGCCTTCGGGCATGTCGCGGTCGAGCAGGGCCGCGAGGTGCAGGGCCTTGGCCGCGACCGCGTCGAGCAGGCGGTCCCAGGCGCGGTCGTCCAGGGTTCTGATGTGCACGTCGGAGGTGTAGGGCTTGGGTCGGCTTCCGTGTACTCGCGCGGTGATCCGGCCCGGGCTTACCGTGATCTCGCCGACCGCTCCGCTGCGTGCGTAGGTGCGTCCGCGGGCGAGGCGGGCGGAGTCCATCGAGCACTCCTCGAGTGCTGCGATCCATGCCTGGCCCCACCAGGACGTTGCGAAGCCGCGCCGGCCGGGGGAGGGCGGCAGGGCGGGGAAGGACCTGGCGTGCCTGTCGGCGGGCTTCCTGGTGCGGGCCATCAGTCTTCCCGTCCGCGCAGGGCGACCAGGTCGGCCAGTTCGGCGTTGGACAGTTCGGTGAATGCGGCCTCGCCCGAGGCCAGCACCCGGTCGGCCAGGTCCCGTTTGACCGCGAGGGCCTGCGCGACGCGTTCTTCGACGGTGCCTTCCGCGATCAGCCGGTGGACCTGGACCGGCTGGGTCTGGCCGATGCGGTAGGCGCGGTCGGTGGCCTGGTCCTCCACCGCGGGGTTCCACCAGCGGTCGTAGTGCACGACGTGGCCGGCGCGGGTCAGGTTCAGGCCGACGCCGGCCGCTTTGAGCGAGAGCAGGAACACCGGCACCCCGCCGGCCTGGAAGGCGTCGACCATCTCTTCGCGGCGGCGTACCGGGGTCTGTCCGTGCAGGAAAGCCGTGGTGATGCCGCGCTGCTCCAGGTGGCGTTCGAGCAGCCGGCCCATCTCCACGTACTGCGTGAAGATCAGGACGCTGCCGTCCTCGGCCAGGATGGTGTCCAGCAGCTCGTCGAGCAGTTCCAGCTTGCCGGAGCGGCCCGCGGTCGGCCGGCCGCCGCCGCTGCCGCCGGCCTCCTTCTCCTTCAAGTACTGCGCCGGATGGTTGCAGATCTGCTTGAGGGCGGTCAGCAGCTTGAGGATCAGGCCGCGCCGGGCGATGCCCTCGGCGTCTTCGATGGCTGCCATCGTCTCGCGGACGAAGGCCTCGTACAGTGCGGCCTGCTCGCGGGTCAGGACTACCGGATGGTCGGTCTCGGTCTTGCGCGGCAGTTCCGGCGCGATGCCGGGGTCCGACTTGCGCCGGCGCAGCACGAACGGGCCGATCAGCCGGGCGAGCCGGTCGGCGGTGCCCTGGTCCTGCGCGCCCTCGATGGCCCTCGCGTAGCGGTCGCGGAACGTCTTGAGCGTGCCGAGCAGGCCGGGCGTGGTCCAGTCCAGCACCGACCACAGCTCGGAGAGGTTGTTCTCCACCGGCGTGCCGGTCAGTGCGATCCGCGCCGGCGCGCCGATCTCCCGCAGCGCGCGGGCGGTGTGCGAGTACGGGTTCTTAGCGTGTTGTGCCTCGTCGGCGGCTGCCAGCCCCCACGGCGTCTGGGCCAGCGTCTCAGCATCCTGGCGCAGCGTGCCGTACGTGGTCAGCACGATCTCGTTCGGCGCAAGGGCGTCGAGATGCCGGCCGGGGCCGTGGTAGCGGCGCACGGGCGTGCCCGGGGCGAAGCGGTCGATCTCGCGCTCCCAGTTGCCCAGCAGCGATGTCGGGCAGATCACCAGGGTCGGGCCCGCGGTGTCCGCGGTGCGGCGGCGATGAAGGTGCAGATGCAGGGCGATCAGGGTGATGGTCTTGCCCAGGCCCATGTCGTCGGCCAGGCAACAGCCGAGACCCAATGAGGTCATCCGATCCAGCCAGCGCAGTCCGTCGAGCTGGTAGCCGCGCAGCGTCGCCTTCAGGGCCTTGGGCGCGCTGATCGGTTTGATCTTCTCAGCCTGCGGCGCGGTCAGCCGCTCGCGCAGCTCGGCGATCCAGCCGGTGGCCGCCACCGGGACCGGTTCGCCGTCGATCTCGGCGTTTTCGGTCAGCGCGGCACCGAGGGCGTCGATCGCGGTCAGCGGGGTCAGGTCGCGCTTGCCGGCCTTGCGGATCAGGTCCGCGTCGACCAGCACCCACTGGTCGCGCAGCCGCACCAGGGGCCTGGTCGCCTCGGCCAGCAGGTCCATCTCCGCCTCGGTCAGCGCTTGGCCGTCCAGGGCGATCTGCCAGCGGAACTCGACCAGGGCGTCGAGGCCGAACAGGGAGCTCACGTCGGAGCCGGGACGCTGGGATGCGGCCACGACCGCCTGCGCGGTCAACGCGCGGGCCAGTTCTTTCGGCAGATGCGCGTCCACGCCCGCCGCCGAGAGCCTCGCCGCCGTCTCGCCCAGCAGCTCAAGGACCTCTTCGTCGGACAACTCGACCGCGTCGGGAGCCGCGCCCGACAACAGCCGGTCGAGCACGGGCCACACCCGAGCCGCTCGGCGCAGGGTCAGCAGCGTGTCGATCTGGGCGCGCGTGCCGAAACGCTCGTCCCCGCCGCGCCGCCACACTTGGGCCGCGTCCGCGACGATCGTGGGGTCGGCCAGGCTGTGCAGCTGTACCACCGCGCGGAACGCCGCCTCGTCGAACTCGATCCGCAGCGAGACGCGCACACCCGTGTCCAGCCCCGCAGCCGCCTGTGCAGCCCACTCGCGCAACTCCTGCGCCAGCTGCGGCGCCATGGCGGCGAACACGGCGCCGCCGGTGGCCAGCGGAGCGCACGCGGTGCGTGGCAGCACATCGGCGACCGCATCGAGGAAGCCGCGCACCAGCGGTTCCGCTTCCGGCAGCGTCAATGGCGCTGTACCAGGGAGCGGCACTGCACGCGCGGTCGGAGGCATCGCGGCCGCCAGTGCCCGCAGGCGTTCGATGTCGTCGCGGTCCAGCGGCCCGGCCCGCCAGGCGTCGAAGCCCTCCGGCGACACGCCGGGCAGCAGCCGCCCGCGCGCGACCACGTGTAGCGCGAACAGCGCCGCCGCACCCCAGAACGCGCAGGCCGGATCGGCGTCGGCCCGCTTCGCCGCCCCCGCGAGCACGGGAAAGGCATCGGCCACCGAGAGCGAGACGACCGGGACCACCTGGCGGCGCACGCCCGAGCCGCGCGCGATCACGACTTCCAACTGATCTGCGGCCACAGCTTCGCTCGGCAGGTGCGGTCCGTAGAACACCACTCGGCCCGTACGCGCAGGATCACCCGGCAGAAATACCGCCGCGCACCGGCTCAGCACGAGCACCTGCGCCGCAGAGAGGGCCGGTTGTGCAGGCTGCGGTTCTGAGCGCGCCGCCGGGATTGCCCCGGCCCTGGGTTTACCGCCAGCCCTTACGGCCGTCCGCACCGCCATGCTGCCCGGTCCTCCATGCTCGCCTCTGGGCCGACATCCAGCCCTCTTATGTGACGTTGGCCAGGCTATCCGAACCGTGCAGCGCTTCTGACGCGGCTGCCCTAAACGGTGAGGTGGCGCTACTCAGCGCCTGACGCGCACTGCGTCACCGGTTCGGCGTAAAGCTGCCGCATCTCTGCTGCGGTCCGGTGCGTCCGCCCGATCAGCTCGGCGGCGCTGTGTGCGGGATCTGCGCCGTCCTGCGATCGGAAGAAAAGGATCAGCTCGACTCGGCCGTCGTCGCCGGGCCGGGCGCGGATGTGCTCCAGCCGGTCCTCCGGTCCGGCGTGGGCCCAGAGGGCGTCGACCGCCCGGGCGGCCTCCGCCGGGTCCACGGCGGCCCCGTCCCGCCGGATCAGGGCCGCGTGCACGAGGTGCACGTGGTCACCCCCAGGTCAGGTCGCGCCGGGTGCGCGCCGGGACGGACACCGAAGAGGGCTGAGACTGGGACTGGAACTGGGACTGCGCCGAAGAAGTTCGCGCCGAGAAAGACATGAGGGTACCTCGACTCCGCATCGGATTCTGATCGAAGACTGCTTCGGTCCGGTGGGCTGGCTGCTGCCCGTGGCACCCACTCTGACCGAGGCCGGCACGCCGCGTAAGTGAAATCCTCAGGCATGAACCGGCCTGGCCGGTTCATGCCTACGCGGTCGTTCACCGGGCCGTGCCTGCACGTTCACCTTGACTGGTCCTGATTCAGCGCTGGATCATGGGCACCGATCTTCACGGGAACACTTCGACGCCCCTCGGGGAGGGAGTCACGGATGCTCGAAGCTCTTGGACTGAGTACGGCCGCCGCGTCGGTTTACCAGGCGATGCTGGACCATCCGGAGGCCGGCGTTGCAGGGCTCGCCGAAACCGTCGTGCTGCCGGAGGGGGAGGTGCGCGGCGCGCTCGACGAGCTGGCTGACGTGATGCTGGTACGCGCCTCGCGCGAGGCCCCCGGCCTGCTGCGCGCGGTGAGTCCCGAGGTGGGCCTGGCCGACCTGGTCCGGCGTCAGGAGGCTGACCTGGCCGCGCGGCAGGCCCGGGTCGCGGCGGCGCGGGCGGCGGCCACTGCGATGCTCGCGGACCGGGCCGGGAGCGCTGCGGCCGGCGGGATGCGCGGCGAGCGGCTGCTCGGCCTCGACGCGATCCAGGGCCGGCTGGAACTGCTGGGCCGGACGATGATGCGCGAGTGCATGGGGGTGCACCCGGGGGCTGCGCAGCGCGCCGACGATCTGGAGGCGGGCCGGCCGCTCGACGCCGAGGCGATGGCGCGCGGCGTCGCGTTCCGCACCCTCTACCAGGACAGCGTGCGCAACGACGCGGCGACGACCAGCCACGCGCACTGGCTGCTCGACCACGGCGGGGAGGTGCGCACGGCGCCGGTCCTGCCGCACCGCATGGTGATCGTCGACCGCGAGCAGGCGCTGGTGCCCATCGACCCGGCCGACTCGCGCAAGGGCGCGTTGCACGTGACCGAGCCCGGCGTCGTCACGGCGCTGGTCGATCTGTTCGAGATGGCCTGGAGCACCGCGGTGCCGCTCGGCGCGGTGCGGGAGCGCGATCCGGGCACCGGGCTCAGCGAGTCCGAGCGGGAGCTGCTGCGCCTGCTGAGCACCGGGCTGACCGACGAGGGCTGCGCGCACCGCCTGGGCCTTTCCCTGCGCACCGTGCGCCGGATGATGTCCTCGGTCATGGAGCGGCTGGACGCGACCAGCCGGTTCGAGGCGGGACTCAAGGCGGCGCAGCGCGGCTGGCTGTAGTCGCCCCGCCCAGGGGCCTGCGACGCGGGCCGGCCGATCTTGCCGCGCCGCTCGCAGTTGCTTATCATGGTGCTGCTTCAATCGGACTTCAACGGGCTGTCGGCGGACGTTCATCCAGCGACGGGGGCGAGATGGCGCATATGCACCGGCACCGGCCATACCGGCTGGACGGCCCGTGGCACACCTGCGCGGTGATCCTGGCCGCGGGGCGGGGCGAGCGGTTGGGCCAGGGCCCGAAGGCGCTGCTGGAGCTGGCCGGCCGGCCGCTGGTCGCGCACGTGGCGGCCGCCATGGCGGCCAACGAGCACGTCACCTCGCTGGTGATCGCGGCCGGCGACGACCTGGTCGAGCGGATCGAGGGGATCGTCCGGGGCGCCGGGCTCCCGGTCCCGGTCCGGGTCGTGGCCGGTGGCCGGACCCGACAGGACAGCGCCCGGGCCGGCCTGGCCGCACTGCCTCCGGACGCCCAGTGGGTCGCGATCACCGATGCGGCCCGGCCGCTCGTCCCGCCCGGGGTCGTCGACGGGCTCATCGCCCGGCTGCGCGAGTTCGCCCTCGGCGCCGATCCGGACCGCCAGCCCTGCGGCGCCGCACCGGTGGTCCCGGTGGTCGACAGCGTGCACCTGGTGGCCGACGGCGGCGTGCTGGCCCGGCCGTTCGATCGCGAGCTGCTGCGGGCGGCGCAGACCCCGCAGTTCTTCCGCCGGGAGTGCATCCTCGACGCGCAGGAGATCGCAGGCAACGATGGCGCGGTGCATACCGACGACGTCGGCCTGATGAGCCGGGTCGGCGGGACGGTCGTCTCTGCGCCGGGCACGGCCGCCAACCTCAAGATCACCTTCTCCGCGGACCTGGCGCTGGCGGAGGCTCTGTACGCGCGGGCCGTGGCCGACTCCTGATTCACGCGCCCTGCTGATTCACGCGACGCGGCGGCGCGGCGCCGCGCTGGCATCTTCGTGCCCGATGAGTTGATGCCAGCCCGCGACCCTTCCGCAGACGCCGGGCGCGAAGCAAGAATCTGAGGCACGGCGAGGACGCCGATCGCTGGGAGCTCATGGACGAGCAGTTCAGCGCAATCCCCTCTTGGATGGAAAGGGCGGAGTCATGCCCGAATCAGGTCTCGCCGCGGTGGCTACCGCCGACGGCCGGGAGTGACGCCATGTCGCAGACTATAGATATCAGGACTCGCCCTGCCGCGGCGGCGGGCCCGGCACGGTCCCGGCGCGTCCGCGGCCGCGGCGACTTCCTGCTGCTGTGGTCCGGCCAGACGGTCTCGAAGATCGGCAACGGCGCGTACAAGGTCGCGTTGGCCTGGTCGGTGTACCGGATCGCCGGCTCGACCGCGGACATGGGCCTGGTCCTGGCGCTCAATCTGGTCCCGGAACTGGGGCTGGTGCTCTTCGGCGGCGCGGTCGCGGACCGGTTCCCGCGGCGGGCCGTGGTGATCGCGGCCGACGGCGCGGCGGGCCTGGTCACGCTGGGTCTCGCGGTCGCCGCGGCGGCCTCGGGCCTGACCGTGCCGATGCTGATGGCCGCGGCCTTCCTGCTCGGCGTGACCAGTGCGTTCTACGGCCCGGCCTACGCCGCCATGAAGGGCGACCTGGTCGGCGCGGCCGGGGCGCGGACGGCGAACGCGTGGATCGGCGTCTCGGGGAACCTGGCGCGGGTGGCCGGCCCGGCGGTCGCCGGCATCGCCTTCGCGTTCGGCGGGGCGGGCGTCGTGTTCGGCTTCGACGCGGCCACGTTCGCCCTCGCGGTCGGTGCCACGCTGCTGATCCGGACTAGGGCGCCGCGCCCCGCCGTCGCGCAGGAGGCGAGTTTCCGGCGCGAAGTGGCCGAGGGCGTGGCGTACACCGCAAAGACCGGATGGCTCATGCTGCTGCTGGCCGTCTCGCTGATCGCGAACTTCGCCTGCCTCGCGCCCTATGCCGTGCTGCTTCCGGCGCTCGTCGAAGGGCACGGAGACGGTGTCAGCCTGCTCGGGCTGCTCAATGCCGCGGAGATCGCGGCGGCGATCGTGGGCGCGATCGTGATCGGGCGGCTCGGCTCACGGCTGCCGGCCGGCGTCGCCATGCTCGTACTCGCCGCGCTGCTCGGCACGGGCACGCTCACCCTCGGCCTGTCCAGCGGCCGGCCCGCAGCGCTGTTCGCCGGGGTGCTGCTGATCGGCGCCGGGCTCTCGTTCGACGTGATCGAGCAGACCCTGATGCAGGCACTGGTGCCGCGGCGGCTGCTCTCCCGGGTCTACGCGGTCAACACGGCGGTCTCGTACTCGCTCCTGCCAGCTGGCTACGCGCTGGCCGGATTCACCGCCCGGCAGACCGGATCGGCAACGGTGCTCGCGGCCGGCGGCGCGGTTCTCGCCGCGACATGCCTGCTCGCGGCGCCGCTCCCGGCAGTGCGCCGGATGAACCGGGCAGAGTGCTGATCCCGCGCCCGACCGACCGCCAGAGAACAGTCCCCTGACTTCACCCCCGTTCCCAGGATCCGCAAGGAGGACCCGGTGACCGCGACAGCCCTGCGTCAGCGCACTGCGATGACCCGGCGCGTGCCCACGAGCATCAAGCAGGCCGGGCGCCTGGCCGTGGTGTACGACCCGGACAGCTGGCGGAAGTGGCCGCCGTGCGTCTTCGGCCTCGAAATCGACGGGCCGCTGGACGCCGGGCTGCTCGAACGCAGCCTGACCTGCGTCGCGCGCCGGCACACTGCGCTGCGCACATACTTCCCCGACTTCGGCGCGCTCGACCACGGGTACTGCCTTGCCCCGCAGGACGTCGAATGGCCGGTCCGGTACGTCGACCTGCGCGGTCTGACAGGGCACGAACGAGACCAGGCCGAGCACGCTGCGACCGCGTGGCTGCAGGACTACTTCGATCCGGCCGCGCCACCGCTGTTCCGGGCCTACCTCGTCCGGTACGACGACGAGCGGTGGCTGCTCGGCGTGGCGGTGGACCACCTGGTGTTCGACGGCTCCTCGATTCCGGTGTTCCTGGACGACCTGGCCCGCGTGTACGGCGAACTGCTACGCGGCCGCGACGAATCCGAGCTCGTACGCGACGTCTCCGACTTCGCGGCGTTCAGCGCGCTGGAGCGCGAGTGGCTCGCCGGGCCGGTCGCGGACAGGGCCCTGCGACACTGGCGCCCGATCTGGGACGGCGCGGGCCCGTTCCCGGCAGCGAACCTGCCGACCCGCCCCGACGCGCCGGACCGGCGGCCCGAGGGCGCCATCTGGAGCCGGCGGCTGCCCGCCGACCGGGTGCGCGCCGCGCGCTCCGGGCTCGCCTGCGGCTATGTCTCGCCCTTCGCTCAGGCCGCCAGCGCCGTGCTGTTCGCGCTCGGCGAGATCACCGGCCGCGACGATCGGGCGCTGCTCTACTCCAGCTCGCGCCGGTTCACCACCGAGTCCGCGGAGCTGATCGGCGACCTGACCGACAAGACCCTGCTTCGCGTCCGGACCCCGGCCTCGACCGGCCTGGCCGAGCTGACGGCGCAGGTGCGTGACATGAGCCTCGACGCGGCGGACCACGCGACGATCCCGTTCGAGTGCATCCGCGACGCGCTGGTCCCCGACCCCGCGGATCAGCGTCCTGCGGCGCCCTTCGTCATGCTCAACGTCGACGCGCTGCCGCCGGCGCCGGCCTTCGACGGTCTCGTCACCCGGTTAGCCTGCCCGGTCAGCGCGGATGCCTTCAGCGAGCACGGCTGGCTCGCCGTGGAACTGGAGGGCACCGATCCGCAGTGGATGACGCTGAGCTGCGGCTACCAGTCAAGCCTCTTCGACGACCGGACGGTCGCCGACCTCATGACGCGGGTCGCCGCGTCGCTCACCCGCCAAGCTCAGTGAGAGGACCCCGAAAGCCATGCAGCAGCAACAGAATATTGACGCGGCGGTGCTGGAGCAGGCGGCGGCGCACCCCGATCGGCCGGCCGTCGTCGCCGGCGACAGTGTCGTGACGTTCGGCGAACTCGCCGACCACTCCCGGGCGCTCGCCGCCCGGCTTCGCGCCGCGGGCGTGCGGAGGGAGACGGTGGTCGTCTCATGCCTCCCCCGCGGCGCGGCCATGGTCACATCGGTGTTGGGGACCTGGCTGGCGGGTGGCGCGTATCTGCCGATCGATCCGGTCGCACCGGAATCGAGAGCTGCGCACATGCTCCGCGACAGCGATGCGCGCGTCGTGGTCGCGCAGCAGGGCTCGACGGTTCCGGGGCTTGCGGACATCGCGACCGTGCCGACCATCATTCCAGTGGACTGCGTCGGCGCAGTGTGCGGCGCGGCCGAGCCCGCCGAGTTCGAGCCGACCGCACCGGGCGATCTCGCCTACGTCATCTACACCTCCGGCTCGACCGGACGGCCTAAGGGCGTGCTCGTCGAGCACGGCAGCCTTGCCGACATGGCGGCGACGCACGAGGCGGTGCTGCATCCCGCTGGCGCCCCAACCACCGAGCAGGTCGCTCTGAACGCCGTCGCGACGGCCGACACGTTCTTCTCCGACTTCGTGAACCTGGCGGCCGGCCGCACCCTCGTCGTGGTCGACGAGGCCACCCGGCGCGACCCCGAACGCCTAGCCCGCCTCCTCACGCAGCAGCGCATCGACGTCTTCGACGGAACGCCGACGCAGCTGCGCACACTCTTCCTGGCCGGCCGAGGCGCCGCGCTCGCCGGCCTTAGGACCCTGATCATCGGCAATGAGCCCGCCGACTCCGAGCTCTGGCACCGGCTGCGGGACCTGGCCGCGTCCGGCGTGCGTGTGCACAACTTCTACGGCCCGACCGAGTGCAGCATCGACGTGACGTCGGCCGCCGTGGCGGACCACCCGGAACCGGTGATTGGCACGCCGCTGCCGGGCGTCGAGATCTGGCTCGTGGACCAGGCTCTGCGCCCGGTTCCCGACGGCGAGCCCGGCGAGATCTGCGTCGCAGGTCCCTGCCTGGCGCGCGGCTACCTCAACGCAGCGCCCGATGACGAAGCGCGGTTCGCGTGGCTGACGCCGGCGACGGGCAGAGAGCCGGTGCGCGTCTACCGGACCGGCGACCGGGCTCGGCGCGGCGCCGCTCGCCAGCTCGAATTCCTCGGCCGGATCGACGACCAGGCCAACATCGCCGGCTACCGGGTCGAGCCGCTGGAGGTGGAGTCCGCGGTGCGCTCGTGCCCGGGCATGCTGGATGCGGCGGTGGCGGTGACCGACCGGGCCGGCTCGGCGGTGCTCACGGCCTGGGTCGTCCTGGCGCCGGGAACCGGAGCGGCGGACATCGCCGCGCGGCTCGGCTCGATGCTGCCGCCCTACATGGTGCCGACGCTCGTCTCTGTCGCCGGGATCCCGATGGGCGCCTCGGGCAAGGCGGACGTCGCGGCGCTCAAGGCCCTGCAGGCCAACAGCGAGGCCGGAACCGCTGCGGATCAGGACCCGGACGCCGGGGCTCTCGCCGCGATCTGGCGCGACGTGCTCGGCCTCGACGCGGTCGGCGCGCAGGACGACTTCTTCGCGCTCGGCGGCGACTCGCTCAAAGCAACCCGGCTGATCATGGCCGTGCGCGCGGCGATCTCGCCGGACCTGCCGATCCGGGTCATCTTCGACAACCCGGGTTTCGCCGCCTTCGCCGGCGCCGTCGCGCAGCGAGGTGAGCGGTGATGACGACCCTGGTCGCGGACCGCCAGAGCACCGACCCGTGGGCGGATGTCGAGCTCGGATTCGGCCTCGGCGCCCCGGTGGCGATCGGCGGGCGGCTGACGCCGGAGCGCCTGCTGGCCGGGTATCACCGGGCCCTGTTCTGCCAGTCGCGCACCGATGCCGGCGAGATCGAGACCAACCGCGCGCTCTACGGCCCGGACGTGCGAGCCGGGGACATCACGGTGCTGCCGGGCGATGCGGACCCGTACTCGCTGCTGTGGTGGTCGCCGGAGGTCCGGTACGTGATGCGCGTCGACGAGGTCTGCCTCGGCCGGACCTCGCGCCGCACGCTGCGCACCTCGACCTGGACCACGACCGTCGACGCCGACTTCGACGGCGTGATCGCCGGCTGCCGGGGCGACCGCGAGCCGTGCTGGATCACCGACGAACTGGTCGCCGCGCTTCGGGTGCTGCGAAACCGGGGTTGGGTTCGCACGGTCGAGGTCTGGGACGGCGACCGGCTGGTGGGCGGGCTCTTCGGCTGCGCGCTGGACGGCGTCTTCGTGATGGACTCGGCCTTCCACGTCGAGCCGGAGGCGGCAAAGGCAGCGATCGCGGACCTGGCCCGGCGCCTGGCGCCCGGCGGCACGACGCTGATGGACGCGCAGGTCAAGACGGACTACACGGTGCGAATGGGGGCGCACGCTATGCCGCGGCACGAATATCTGGACTGCATCGGGACGTCGCGCGCATCGGGTGCGCTGGTCGGCGGGACTCACGCGGTGCGGGACTTGGTGCCGCCCGCCGGCTGAAGCTGTCGGGCCGGTAGACCTGCTGGAGGTCAAACCTCGTTCAGAACGCCGGGGCGTCGAGCAGATCTGAACACGCGATCGCAGCTGTGATCAGGACGTACAAGCCCACCGCTGCGAGAATAGTTGCCAGGGCCGCGATGGCTACGGCTGCGAGTGCGAGTACCGCGCCGATCGACTCGACGAATTTCGTCAGATCTGCCGCCGCCATCGCCTCGAGAAGTTTCTTCTCCTCGTCGGAGAGCCCGCTCCACCACTCGAGGAGCTTGTGCCACTCGTCTTCGGCCAGCAGCAGCAGGTCGTCCACGCGGGCGTTGATCTCGAAGCTCAGGCATTTGGCGAAGTCTTCGACGCTCATCGGGTGATCCCCCCCGGGCTCCGGGCCGGCCGGCCGGTTCGCGGCGTTCGGCGTATCGGCGTGTACTGCGAATCTCCTGCGCTGCCGCCGGAGCTGTCAAGCCGCTCGGAATAAAGCCGTTCCCGAGCCGTTGAAAGCGATCACGGTCGATGTTTCCGCCGTCCGGCGGGTGGCCGTCCGGGGCTTGTCCGAGCGATGACTTGTGGTGATCAGACGATGCGGGCGGTGCGGTTTCACGAGTACGGCGGGATCGACGTGCTGCGGGTGGAGGAGGTGGAGCGGCCGGTGCCCGGCCCCGGGCAGGTGCTGGTCGAGGTCCGCGCGGCCGGGATCCAGCCGGGCGAGGTGATGATCCGGGCCGGCGCGCGGCACAAGCGCTGGCCGGCGGCCTTCCCCTCCGGACAGGGCAGCGATCTGGCGGGCGTCGTGGCGCAGGCCGGACCGGAGGTGCGCGGCTTCGCGGTGGGCGACGAGGTCCTGGGCTTCACCCACAACCGGGCCGGCCACGCGCAGTTCGCCGTGGCCGAGGACGTGAACCTGGTTTCCCGTCCGGCGGGGTTGTCCTGGGATGTGGCCGGGTCGCTGTACGTGGCCGGCACGACCGCGTACGCCGCGGTGTTCGCGGTGGACCCCGGACCGGATGAGACGGTCGTGGTGTCCGGCGCGGCCGGCGGCGTCGGGTCGCTCGCCGTGCAGCTCGCACGGCGGCGCGGCGCAAGGGTGATCGGGCTGGCGAGCGAGCGGAACCACGCCTGGTTGAAGGATCGCGGCGTCGTCCCGGTCACGTACGGGGCGGGCGCGGCCGAGCAGATCCGGCAGGCGTCCGGCGGGAGCGTCGACGCGTTCATCGACACGTTCGGCGAGGGCTATGTCGAGATGGCCGTCGAGCTGGGGGTGCGGCCCGTGCGGATCAACACGACCCGCGATTGGCAGGCCGCTGCCAAGGTCGGTGCGCGGACCTATGGAGAGGGCTCGGCGGCGTGCGCGGTCGTGGTCGGCGAGCTGGCCCGGCTCGCCGCGCGCGGGGAGCTGGAGGTTCCGATCGCCCGCAGCTACCCGCTCGAGCAGGTGCAGGACGCGTTCCGCGAGCTGGAGCTGGGACACACGCACGGCAAGATCGTGCTGCGGCCGTAACCCGAACGGCCGCGTGGCGCGCACACCACCTGGACGGAATACACACGCGGGTCCGCCCTGCTCGACGCCAGTAATGTCCCTCATGGTCACCGATTGATCACTTCTCGTGGTGACCCCCGGCTGCTTCGAGCATCCCCACGGGAGTGGACATGACCGCAATCCCAGCAAACCCCGCAGTTCCGCTGACCGAGCAGGCGCGGCGCCTGCAGCAGGCGATGATCGGGGCCGCCGGCCCCGAGGCGACCGGCTTCACCGCCGCCCGTGACCTGCCGCCCGCGCCCGCCGAGCGCGGCACCGTGGCCGTGCTCGGCGCCGGCATCGCCGGCCTGACCGTCGCCTACGAGTTGCGCAACCGCGGCTACGACGTGGTCATCCTGGAGGCCACCGAGCGCGCCGGCGGGCGCAACCGCACCGCGCGCCGCGGCGACGTGCTCTTCGAGCTCGACGATAAGGGCGGCCTCGTACAGACGCACGAGTGCCGGTTCGACCACGGGCTCTACCTCAACCTCGGCCCCGGCCGCATCCCCTACCACCACCGCCGGGTGCTCGACTACTGCTACGACTTCGGCGTGACGCTCGAGCCGTACATCATGGAGACCACGGCCGCCTTCGAAAGCCTGCACATCGACGGCACGCCCGTGCGGTGGCGCAACCGCCAGGTCGCCAACGACACCCGCGGGTACATCGCAGCGCTGCTCGCCGAGTTCGTGGCCGAGAAGATGCCGCGGCCGGATCCGGACAACCCGATGCTCAACATGCTGCGCGTCTTCGGCGCGCTCGACGAGGAGTTCAAGTACCACGGCTCGACCCGCTCGGGCTACGCGCACAAGCTCGAGGTCAACGAGTTCGAGAAGCCGATCCCGCCGCTGAAGCTCCAGGAGCTGATCGCCTCGCGCTTCTGGGAACGCCGCTTCTACCAGCCGGTCGACTACCTGTGGCAGGGCACGATGTTCCAGCCGGTGGGCGGCATGGACCAGATCGTGAAGGCGTTCGAGCAGCGCGTCGGCCGGATCCTGCGCACCAACGCCGAGGTCGTCCGGATCACGCTGGCCGATCAGGGCGTGGAGGTGCACTACCGCAGGCTCGGGCGCGACGAGGTGATCAAGGTCGACTACTGCGTCAGCAACATCCCGGCCCCGGTCCTGTGCGGGCTGGCGCTGGAGAACTTCTCGGAGCCCTTCCTCGACGCGATCGGGACGGTCCCGTTCGAGGCCACCTGCAAGGTCGGCTGGCAGGCCGAGCAGCGCTTCTGGGAGAACGACGACAACCAGGTCTACGGCGGCATCAGCTGGACCGACGACATCATCAACCAGGTCTGGTTCCCCTCGAACGACTACTTCAGCGCGCACGGCACGCTGACCGGCGCCTACAACTTCAGCGAGCCCGCGGAGGAACTCGGCCGCATGCACCCCCTGGACCGGCTGACCACCGCCCGGGACTGCGCGAAGCGGCTGCACCCGCAGTTCGCCGACGACGGGATCGTGCCGCTCGACAAGGGCCTGAGCATCGCCTGGCACAAGGTCCCGTTCCAGCTCGGCGGTTTCGCGGCCTGGGACCCCGCGGACCCGGACCACCAGGCGGCCTACAAGCAGCTGCTGACGCCGGAGGGCGCCAACGGCTGCTTCTTCGTGACCGGGGACCAGGCCTCGCCGCTGCCCGGCTGGCAGGAGGGAGCGATGATGTCGGCGCATTACGTGCTCGACCAGATCCTCGGCGTCACCCCGCTGGAGGCGCCGGAGATCGTGCGCGTGCCGGACGCCACCGCGCTGACGCAGGGTCTTCACTGAGCGGTCTGCAGCGCGAGCCGCCAAAGCCGCCTGTTCGACGGCGCCGGGCCTCGGCCCGGCGCCGTTTTCGTGTTGCGCGCGGACCGACTGCGGACGGTGGCACCTCGTGGTGCCAATCCCGGCCACTCATGGCACCACTATTGACCTGCATGGATGCCAATGTGAGCCAGAAAGACTTGCGGTGGCACCAAAGTGGTGCCATATTGGAGTCATGGAACTCACCCCCTACGCCGAAAGCCTGCGCCGCGAGCTGGCCAGCGCGGCCGAGGTCGGCGGCCAGGACGCTCGGGCGCTGGCCGACCGGCTGCTGCAGCCGCTGGATGCGGCGGTGCGCCTGACCCTGCTCGAGGCACTGTCCGCCGCCGCCGAGGAGATCTCCGCCGAGCTGGCGCCCGGCGCCGTCGATGTGCGGCTGCGCGGCGGTGCCGCCTCGTTCGTCGTCACCCCGGCGCCCGCCGAGCCGGGCAGCGCCGCCGAGGCGCCGCTGGACGTGCGGCTGCCGGTCGCCGACGGCGACGAGGCCGCGATGGTCCGGATCAACCTCCGGCTCCCCGCCAACCTCAAGGCCCTGATCGAGGATGCGGCCGCGGCCGGCGGGCTGTCGGTCAACGCCTGGATCGTGCGGGCCGCCGCAGCCGCGCTGTCCGGCCAGCCCCGCGCCCAGGCGCGCACCCCCGGCCCGACCGTCAGCCAGCGCTACACCGGCTGGGCCCGCTAGCCCGGCCCGGCCCCCTCCGCACCCACGAAAACCCCTGACGACCACTGTGAAGGATCCTGAGATGTCTGTCTCACGTTTCGAAACCCCGTCCCCGATCAACGTCACGCTCGACCTGTACGTCGCCGACGTGCACATGGTCGCCTCCGACCGCGCCGACACGGTCATCGAGGTCAAGCCGAGCGACCCGGGCAAGCCCGCCGACGTGAAGGCCGCCGAGAACACCCGCGTGGAGTTCGACGAGGTGACCGGCGCGCTGAGCGTGATCATGCGCAAGCCGCGCAGCCGGTTCGTGAACTTCAGCAAGCGCCCCGAGTCGGTCGACCTCGTCGTGCAGCTCCCGTCCGGCTCCGCGGTGCGCGGCCAGGCCTCCATGGGCGACTACGAGGCCGACGGCCTGCTCGGCGTGGTGTCGCTGAAGACCGATTTCGGCGCTGTGCGTCTCGAGCAGAGCGCCGAGCTGACCGTCCGCACCGGGCTCGGCCAGGTCACCGTGGACCGGGTCGGCGGGCCGACCGAAGTGCACAGTGCGTCCGGCGACATGCACATCGGCACCGTCGACGGCACTGCGGAAATCTCCACCAGCAGCGGCACGATCCGCGTCGGCACGGTGTCCGGCGCGGCGCGGCTGAAGGTGTCCAACGGAGCGCTGTACGTGGAGCGCGCACTGTCCGACATCACCGCCTCCACCTCCAACGGCGAGGTGCGGCTGGGCGAGGTCGTGCGCGGCAAGGTCAGCGCCACCAGCAAGAACGGCCGGGTCGAGGTCGGGGTTCGGACGGGCAGCGCCGCCTGGCTCGAGCTGAACACCGCGGCCGGCCGGGTCTACAACGAGCTGGCCGCCGCCGAGGCGCCCGAGGACGGCGACCCGGCCGACAAGGTCGAGGTACGTGCCAGCACCAAGCTCGGTGACGTGGTGGTGCGCCGCACCACGCGTCTGGAGGAGGACGCATGAACATCATCTCTTACCCCACTGCCGCCGCCACTACTACGACCACTGCTTCGGTCCCGACCGGTGCGGCCATCTGGGCCCGCGGGCTGCGCAAGAGCTTCGGCGAGAAGCTCGTGCTGGACGGGATCGACCTGACCGCCCAGCCCGGCACGATCCTGGCGCTGCTCGGACCGAACGGCGCGGGCAAGACCACGGCCGTGCACCTGCTCTCCACCTACCTGCGGCCGGATGCCGGCGAGATCCGGATCGCCGGGCACGACCCGGCCGCCGACCCGCAGGCGGTGCGCCGCGCGATCGGCGTGACCGGTCAGTTCTCTGCGGTGGACGGGTACCTGACCGGCCGGGAGAACCTGATGCTGATGGCTGATCTGCACCTGCTGCCGAGGGCCGCCGGGCGCCGCACGGCGGACGAGCTGCTGGAGCGGTTCGAGCTCGCCGAGGCGGCGGACAAGATGGCCTCGACCTACTCCGGCGGGATGAAGCGCAAGCTGGACCTGGCGATGACGCTGGTCGGCGACCCGCAGGTGATCTTCCTGGACGAGCCGACCACGGGCCTTGACCCGCGCAGCCGGCGCACGATGTGGCAGATCATCCGGGATCTCGTCGCGGCGGGCACCACCATCCTGCTGACCACGCAGTATCTGGAGGAGGCCGACGAGCTGGCGCACCGCGTCGCAGTGCTCGACGGCGGCCGGATCGTCGCCGAGGGCACGCCGGCCGAGCTGAAGGCGCGCATCCCCGGCGGGCACATCGAGCTCTCCTTCGCCGAGCGCGCCGACTGGCAGGCCGCCGCCTCGCTGTTGGAGTCGGCGGGCCGGGACGAGGACGCCCTGACCCTTCAAGTGGCCGGCGCCGGCGGCGTGGGCAATCTGCGGACGCTGCTGAAGCGGCTGGACGACGCGCAGGTCGAGGTCGCGTCGCTGACCGTACACACCCCCGATCTCGACGACGTCTTCTTCGCCCTGACCGGTGAGAAGGGAGAGGCACGATGAGTACTCTGACGATCACACCCCCCGCTGCCGACACGGCCAAGGACACGCGTGTGCACGCGATAGCCCACGCGCGGGTCATGCTGCGGCGCAACCTGCGGCACCTCCAGCGCTACCCGTCGCTGACCATCATGGTCACCGTGATGCCGATCGTGTTCCTGCTGCTGTTCGTGTACGTGCTCGGCGGCACGCTCGGCTCGGGTCTCGGCGCCGGGATGCCGGCCGGGATGCACGGCGGCCGGGCCGCCTACGCCGACTACGTCGCCCCGGCCATCATCCTGATGGCGGTCGCCGCTGCGGCGCAGGGCACTGCGATCGCTGTGGCGCAGGACATGACCGAGGGCGTCATCGCCCGGTTCCGCACCATGGCGGTGGCCCGTTCCTCGGTGCTCACCGGGCATGTGGTCGGCGCCGCGATCCAGACGCTGATCGGTGTGGTGGCGGTGACCGGGGCCGCGCTGGCGGTCGGGTTCCGCCCGCACGCCGACGTGGTCGAGTGGCTCGCCGCGCTCGGTGTGGTGCTGATGCTGACCTTCGCGGTCACCTGGCTGTGCGTCGGACTGGGCCTGTCGGCCAAGAGCGTGGAGACCGCGAGCAACTCGCCGATGTTCCTGATCCTGCTGCCGTTCCTGGGCAGCGGCTTCGTCCCGACTGCGTCGCTGCCCGCGGGGCTGCGCTACTTCGCCGACTACCAGCCGTTCACCCCGATCACCGAGACCCTGCGCGGCCTGCTGACCGGCACCAGGATCGGCGACAACCTGCTGATCACGATCGCCTGGTGCGTCGGCACCGCGGCAGTGTCCTACGTCTGGTCGCGCCGGCTGTACGAGCGCGAGCCGAAGCCGCGCTGACCGGCGCAGGCGGGGAAGGACAGAACACACAACCGACAGCAGGGCCCTCCTGGTGAGGGCCCTGCTGTCGTCTTGGGCGTCGGCTGCGCGTCACCGGCATATCAGCGGGCGATCAGAGCCGGTGTGCATCCTGGAAGTGGCACACAGTGTCCGGATCGGCGTCTCCATCCCGCACAGAAAGCCGAGGTACCCGCCATGAGCGTCTACGAGACGGTCACCAAGATCTTCGCCGACTCCTTCCGGGTGCCGGCCGACCAGATCAGCGCGGCGTCCACCATGGAAGAGCTCGAACTCGACTCGCTGGAGCTGGTCGAGCTCTCCCTGCTGATCGAGCAGGAGCTCGGCGTCACGCTCTCCGACGAGCAGCTGGCCGAGCGCAACCTCGACGTCGGCGGGCTCTGCGAGACGATCAGCACCCTGCTGGGTGCCGGAGCCCGGTGAGCGCTGCCCGGACCCGGCGCACCGCCGACGTCACCGGCCTGGGCCTGGTCACCCCGGCCGGGATCGGCGTCGAGCCGACCTGGCGCCGGGTGTGCGCGGGCCGGCCGACCGCGGCCCTCGACCCGGACCTGGCCGGCGTCCCGGTCGGGATCTCCTGCCGGGTGCCCGGGTTCGATGCCGCCGTGCTGCTCGGCGGCCGGACCGCCCGCAGGCTCGACCCCTGCGCCCGGTTCGCCGTCGTCGCCGCGCGGGAGGCCGTGGCGGACGCCGGCCTCGATCCGCGGACCTGGAACGGCGCGCGCGTCGCGGTCGTCCTCGGCGTCGGCGGGTACGGGGCGGCCTCGATCGACGAGCAGAGCCGGATCCTGCACACGCGGAGCGCCGAGCAGGTCTCGCCGCGCCTGCTGACGCTGAGCCTGCCGAACATGGCGGCCGGCCAGCTGGCCATCGACCTCGCGGCCACCGGGCCCTGCCTGACCATCGGCACCGCCTGCGCCTCCGGGACCTCGGCGCTGGGCGTGGCGCGCGACCTGTTGGCGCTCGGATACTGCGACATCGCGGTGGCCGGAGGGGCGGACGCCATGATCAGCCCTCTGGTGATGGCGGGTTTCGCGAAGATGGGGCGCTCTCCCGGCGGCTGCACGATCCGGCGGGCGCCAGCCGTCCCTTCGACCGGGACCGGGACGGGCTGGTCGCCGCCGAGGGCGCGGGCGTCCTCGTGCTGGAACGGCCCGAGCACGCGCGGGCGCGTGGTGCGCGGGTGCGCGGACGCATCGTCGGCTTCGGGATGTCCGCTGACGCGCACAGCCTCGCCGCACCCGCGCCGGACGGCGCCGGCCTGGAACTGGCCATGGCCAACGCGCTGGACGATGCGGGCGTCGCCGCGTCAGACATCGGACACGTCAACGCGCATGGCACGTCCACTCGGGCCAACGATCTGGTCGAGGCCCGCGTCATCGGCCGGGTGCTCGGTGCAGCAGCACCCTTGGTCACCTCGACCAAGGGAGTTACAGGGCACATGCTCGGCGCGGCTGGTGCCGTGGAGGCGGCGCTCACCCTGCTCGCGCTCGAGCGGCGGCTGGTACCGCCCACCGCCAACCTCGAGAAGCTCGACGACGCGATCGAGCTGGACGTACCGACCAGCGCGACGCCGTGCGACGCGGCGCTGGCCATGAGCAATTCGGCGGGCTTCGGCGGCCAGAACGCCTCACTCGTGCTCGCCGCCGCCGCACAAGGAGAAGGAGGGGGCTGACGTGTTGACCGACGAACTGTTCACCAATAAGTCGTTGTTCGAGAAACCGAGCCCGAGCAGCCGGTTCGAGGGGTTCGGCGGATATCTTCCGGCTGCCGTGCGGACCACGTCCGACCTGGTGCGGGAATTGCAACTGTCCTCGCCGCTGCCTGTGCAGGCGGTCACCGGAGTAGCGCAGCGCCGGGTGTACGACCCGCGGCCCGAGGCCGGCGAGGACTCGTTCGGACTCGCCCTGCGCGCCGCGCGCGACGCGCTCGACAAGTCCCGCTACACCGCCGCCGACATCGACGTCGTCATATGCGCGTGCATCATCCGGATCAAGGACGGCGACGACCTCTACTTCGAGCCCTCCTTCGCCGGCATGCTCGCGCGGGAGCTCGGCGCCGAACACGCCCTCCACTTCGATGTCTCCAATGCCTGCGCCGGCATGATGACCGGCGTCTACCTGGTCGACCGGATGATCCGCGCGGGCTTGGTGCGCACCGGCCTCGTAGTCAGCGCCGAGCAGGCCACGCGCATCGCCCAAACCGCGTCGCGGGAGCTGACCGGCGTGCGCGATCCCCAGTTCGCCTCGCTCTCCGTCGGGGACTCCGCCGCGGCGGTGGTGCTTGACCGCTCGGTGGACGAGGCGGACCGGATCCACTACGTCGAGATGATGACGTGCGCCGGTTACACAGACCTCTGCTTCGGTATGCCCAGCGAGCGGAGCGAGGGCCTGGCCATGTACACCGCGAGCGGCCGGATGCAGCACGAGGACCGGATACGCACGTGGGCGGCCTACCACCGGGACCGGCTGGCCGAGCGGGGGAGCACGTTCGGTGGCGAGGGCTTCGACTACGTCATCCACCACCAGGTCAGCACCCGGGTCATCGGCAAGCTGAACGCCGTCGGAGCCGAGGTTCTGGGCAGCGCGATGCCCGCGTCCCTGTCCGTCGTGGAGAAGTACGGCAACTGCGCGTCCACCTCGCACTTCGTGACGCTGCGCGAGCACCTCAGGGCCGGAACGGCGCGCCAGGGCTCGAAGTTCCTGCTGGTGCCGGCGGCCTCCGGCCTGGTCTTCGGCGTGCTGTCGGCGACGATCTCCAACCTGGGAGTGTGAGGCCCGCCATGGCCACCGTCGTCAGCGCCGCATCGTGCGCCGCGCCGGCCGGGCGGGAGGCGTCCGCCGTCGCGGACCTGGCCGGCCGGGCGGCGAAGGACTGCCTCAGCCGGGCCCGGCTCTCGCCGGAGCAGGTGAGCGTACTGATCAACGTCGGCGTGTACCGCGAGAACAACACGTTCGAGCCGGCGATCGGCGCGCTGGTGCAGCGCGAGGTCGGCATCAACCTCGACTACACGGCTGCTGCGACGCCCAGCCCCGGCTTCTCGCTGGACCTGATGAACGGCGCCTGTGGCGTGCTCAACGCCGTGCAGGTGGCGCAGGTGCTCCTCGATACCGGCAGCGCGGACAGGGTGCTGATCACCGCGGCCGACGTCCATCCGACCGGGCGGGCGCACTCAGACCCCGACTATCCCTATCGCGACTTCGGCGCCGCGCTTCTGCTGGCGCGCTGCGCCGGTTCCGGTTCCGTTTCTGGGCCCGGCTTCGGCCCGGTGGGGGTGAGCAGTCCCGGCGCGGCCTCCACGACTGCGGGCTTCCTGCGCACGGCGGGCATGGGCGAGTCGGGTCGCGGCCGGATCACGGTCCGGCGCGACGAGGACTTCGCCGAGCAGGTGCTCGCGGTGGCCGCGCGGACCGTCGCCGAGTACGGCCGGGCCGGCGACCTGGACCCGGACCGGGTCGTGCTGATCGCCTCCGGCCCCACGGCGGATTTCCCGCACCGGCTGGCCGAACGGGTCGGGCTCGACCGATCCCGCGTCCTGGACGGGGTAAGGCCGGACCGGTCGGGGCGCCTGCCGCACACCGCGGCCCCCATCCTCGGCTACCTCGAGGCCGTCGCGCGCGGATTGCCCAGGCACGACGAGACGCAGGTGCTCGTGAGCGACGGCGCCGGGCCGTGCGTCGCCTGCGTCAGTTACCGGCCCGAGCCGTGACCGCCCCGGCCGAGGAAATCGGTGCGGAGCGCGGTGCGGAGCGCGGCGCCGCCGGGCTGCTCGAGCACCACGCGACAGCCTTTCCGGATAAGGCCGCGATCATCTACGCACAGGGTGACCGGTATCAGTACAAGCAGATGACCTACGGCGAGCTCTGGGACGGGGTCGAGCGGCTGGCGGCCGGCCTGTCCGCGGCGGGAATACAGCAGGGCTCGCGGGTCGTGCTCATGGCTGGCGCCGGGCCCGATCTTTACGCCGTCTTCTTCGCGCTGCTGCGGATCGGCGCCGTGCCGGTCGTCGTGGATCCGGGTATGGGCGTGCGCCGAATGCTGCGCTGCTACCGGGTCGCACGCGCGGAAACGCTGATCGGCCCTCCCATCGCGCATCTGATTCGGATGCTGTGCCGCCGGCCGTTCGCCGATGTCCGCGTCAAGATCATGCTCGGACGCCGCTTCTGGGGCTGCCACACTCTCTCGGCGCTCAAGGCCGATCGACGCATCGGCACCGAAGCGACGCCGACGCCGACGGTGCAGAGCGACGACCTGATGATGGTCGCCTTCACCACCGGCAGCACCGGTCGGGCCAAGGGCGTGGAGTACACGCACCGGACGATCGCGGCAGCCGCCCACGCCCTGCGTTCTGCGCACGCGCGCACTATCGACGACGTCTGCCTCGTCACGCTTCCGCTCTACGGCGTACTCGACCTCTTGCTCGGCGCGACACTCGTGATGGCACCGGTCTCACCGACCAAGGTCGGCAGCGCCGATCCGGCGGAACTGGCCGACGTGATGAACCGGTACCGCATATCCACGCTGTACGCGTCCCCTGCGCTGCTGCGCCGGTTCGGCGAGTACTTGGCCACGCATCGGATCGCTGTGCCCGACTTGCGCTGCGTGGTCGGCGGCGGTGCCCCGGTCGCCCCGGACATCGTCGCCGCGCTGCGTCAGGGCCTTGGCGCGACAGCGCGGATTCACGCGGCCTACGGCGCCACCGAGGGTTTGCCCATCGCGTCGATCGAGTCGGCCGAGATCCTCGGCGAGACCGCCGCGCGCAGCGCACTCGGCGACGGCACCTGCGTGGGCCGACCGGTGCAGGGCACTGACGTGCGGATCATCCGAGTCTCGGACGGGCCGCTGCCGCGCTGGGATCCCGCGCTGCTCGTCCCTCCGGGTGAGATCGGCGAGATCGCCGTCGCGGGCGAGAACATCAGCCCTCGCTATCACGCGGCGGCGGATGCTGATGCGGCACACAAGATCCACGAACACACCCGCATCTGGCACCGCACCGGAGATCTCGGCTATCTCGACGACCAGGGCCGGCTGTGGTTCTGCGGCCGCCTGTCGCAGCGGGTGCGTGCCACCACCGGGCGCGACCTATACACCGTCAGCTGTGAGGGCGTGCTGAATGCGCACCCACTCGTGCGTCGCTGTGCTCTGGTCGGCGTCGGCATGCCAGGTACGCAGCGCCCGGTGGTATGCGTTGAGACAGTGCCCGAAGTCACTCACGCGGACTGGCCGCAGCTGCACTCCGAACTACGCGCCCTCGCCGCCGCACAGCCGCTGACGGCACAGCTGGAGGTCTTCCTCAAGCACCCGTCGTTCCCGGTCGACATCCGCCACAACGCCAAGATCGGGCGGGAACTGCTCGCGCGCTGGGCCGAGGAGCAGCTGACGCGGCCTACCGTTCGCAAGCGAATACGGCAGTGGGCACTGCGCGCCATCCCCTTGGCCGGCTGGGCCTATCTGATCGCAGGCCTCATATATCCGAGTACGCAGCCGGTCCTGCTGGCCCTCTGGTGCCTCGACGCGTTCCTGAGCGTGGTGGTGCACGCCGCGCAGGTTCCGCGGGCGGTGCGCCGGGGCCGGGCTGCCGGCCGGCGAGCGGCGTCGGCCGCGATCCCGACCATGATCCTCGGCGCCACCTGGTGGCGTCAGTTCCCTGCGGCCGCGCGGGATATGGGGCCCGCGCGACCGCTCCGGCTTCCTGCCGCGCCTGCTCGCCCGGATGGTGGACGGCCGGCTGCCCGACCTGTCCGGCGGCAGGACGGTGCTGGCGTCGCTGTGCCACTGCGACAACGCGGTCGCCGCATCGCTGCTCGCGGGAAGCGCGCCGGCCGAGGTGGTAGGCGGCCGGCCGTACTTCATCGCGGACAAGGAGACGACCGACCTGTGGGCGTTCCTGGCCTGGGTCGCCGACATGTTCGGCGCCAGTCCTCCCACGCGCCGCGTCCCGCCGCCGGTGCGGGACGCGGCGGTCGCGGTGCTGGAGACCGTCTGGCGCCTGCCCGGCCTCGCCGCCCGCCGCGAGCCGCCGCTCAGCCGGTACTCGGTCGCGCTGCTCACGCGATCAACCACCTACAACACGGCGGCAGCCGAGCGAGACCTCGGTTACGTTCCGGTGATCGATCAGGAGTCCGGGCTGCTGCGGCTGCGGGACTGGGTTGAGTCGATCGGCGGCGTGCGGGAGTTCGCGCGCGCCGTGCGCTGAGCAGCCGTTCTTGGCGCAGTCGGTAGCTCATACGTTCGAACAGGCGTAGAGTCGAGCTGATGAGTGTCAACCTCCAGGCTTCTCTGTTCGACTGCGTCGAGGCGGCCGCGCCGCCGCGCCTCGGCGATCTGACCAGGCTGCGCCGACGCGAGCTGGCCGGCGGCGCGTGGGTCGATGTGCTGCCGGGCTGGCTGTCCGGCGCCGACACCGTGTTCGAACAGCTTGTCGAGCAGGTGCCGTGGCGCGCGGAGCGCCGGGAGATGTACGACGCCATGGTGCGCGTGCCTCGGCTGCTCGCCTTCTACCGCCAAGGCGAGCCGCTGCCGCACCCGATTCTCGAGCCGGCCCGCGCGGCGCTCGGCGCGCATTATGCCGAGGAGCTGGGCGAACCGTTCGTCACTGCCGGACTGTGCTTCTACCGCGACGGCCGAGACAGCGTCGCCTGGCACGGCGACCGCCGCGGCCGCGGGAATACGCACGACACGATGGTCGCGATCCTCTCGGTTGGCGAACCGCGCGTACTGGCGCTGCGTCCGCGCGGGGGAGGCGGCGCGCACCTGCGACTGCCCCTCGGCCACGGCGATCTGCTCGTGATGGGCGGTAGCTGTCAGCGCACGTGGGATCACGCCGTGCCGAAGACCGCGCGCGGCGCCGGGCCGCGCATCAGCATCCAGTTCCGCCCGCATGGTGTGAGCTGAGGCCGGCCCCTGCCTCGCAGGGGTGGAAACTGGCCAGGTAGGCGAGGCTGGGGCCGCGCCGGGCGGTGAGGTGGAGGCCGCGGCCGTCGGCCAGCCGGTGCAGCCGGCCGAACGGGATCCAGTGCCGGTCGAAGAACTCGCCGACGACCAGCCGGCCGCCGGGCTTGAGCACCCGGGCCGCCGCGCCCAGCGCACGCTCCGGCTCGGGGATCTCGCCGAGCGCGGTGACGAGGTAGACCGCGTCGAAGGTGTGGTCGGCGAAGGGCAGCTCGCGGGCGTCCGCGCGGTGCGGGTGGATCGTGGTGACCTTCTCCCGCTCGGCGCGGGTCATGATGTGGTCCAGCATCTCCTGCTGCACGTCCACGATGTCGAGCCGCCCGTCCGGTCCCAGCTGCGGCGCGACGTGCATCGCCTGCAGGCCGGTGCCCGGGCCCAGCTCCAGGATGCGTTCCCCGGGCCGGGCCTGGAGCATCGCGTCCAGATCCGCCTTGGCGAGAAACGGCAGTTGGATGTCCAGCAGCCGACGCTGCGCGTATGGGTAAGGGGCCTGATCGGTGAACCACCAGGCGCCTGCGGCCAGGGCGGCGACGCCGGCTGCGGCGGCAGCCAGCGTGGCTCGGCGGTGGGTCGGCCGGCCTTGCTTCTGAATCTGCTGCGGGATCACGGGCATGACAGACATGAAGTCTCCTTATCGGTCATTTCAGGCTTTCCGGTTCCGGTCCGGTCGACCGGCCGGGAAGGGACGGCGGGTCAGCCGCAGCGCCAAGGCGATGCACGCCACCGCGGTAGGTATCTCGGCCCCCAGCGCCATCACGATCGCGACGGCCAACTCGCTGCCGGCGGTCGCCGAGGTCACGTCGAACCATGCGTCGATCAGCAAGAGGGCAGCCGCAGCAGTAGCTGTCAGCGCACAGCGGTTGTCCGACCGCAGAAGGAAAAGGCCGGTGGCGAACAGAGTCAGGGCCTCACAGCTGTCCAGGCCGACCCAGGCGAGCGCCCAGTGGCTGTCGGTGGCGCTGGCCGGCAGCGACAGCCACAGGTAGAACACCCACGGGATCATGGCCGGGCCGGCCACGGCGAGCGCCAGGCCGAGCCGCCGCCGATGCGCGGACCGGAGGCTGTCGCGGCGCGGCTGCGCCGGGCATCGGACCTGGTCCGGACGGCTCAGTGTGGCGAGCATGGCAGTGGTCTCCTCCCGTTTCGGCCCGATCGCCCGGGCCCGGACACCACTGTGGCCGCCGCGGGCCGGTGAATCAGTAGCGTGTGTTTCCGTTTCCGGGGTGGTGCTGGCTACAGCCCGGGACGGCAGCTGGCGTGATGGATCAGCGGCGACCAGGCCGGTTACGGTGGACCCATGCAGCTGGGAATGATCACCGTCCGCCGCGTCCTGCTGCGTCCCTGGACCCGGCAGACCTGGCTGGACCTCCGGGTCACCGCCGTGTCCGCGGCGGTGAGCGTGATCTCGCTGGGTCTGATGTCGCTGCCGTGGGCCGTGTACGTGCCGGTATCGATGACGGCAGTGCTCACCTGCGCAGTCGCTTCACTGGCCTTGGTCCTGCTGGCCGGCCCGGCGCTGACCGCGCTGCGGCGCTCGGCGTTCCGCGCAGTGCTCGGGGCGGAGATCCCGAAACCGCCACCGGCGCCGCCGCGGCCCGCGGTCCGGCCCGGAACGGCGTGGACGGCGGTGAACGATCAGCTCCGTTCGCCGCGCACCTGGAGGCAGACGTACTACCACGCGATCGTCGGCCCGTCGCTGAGCCTGCTCGGCGTCCTGGCCGGCCTGGCCTGGATCGCCGCGCTGGCGGCCCTGTTCTACTCCGTGGTGGAGCTGTTCACGGCCGACCCGCTGTTGCACTGGGACCGGTACGAGGTCCCGATCGTGCTTCTCAGCGTTCTGGTGCTGTACCTGGCCCCCGGGGCGATCTCCCGCGTGGTCCGGATGGACCTGAAGGCCGCGACCGATCTGCTCGGCCCGAGCCGCGCCGAGCAGCTGGCCCGGAGGGTGGAGACGCTGACCGAGAGCCGGGCCGCGACCGTGGAGGCGGCCGAGGCCGAACGCCGCCGGATCGAACGCGACCTGCACGACGGTGCGCAGCAACGGCTGGTGTCCCTCGCGATAGGCCTGGGCCTGGCCCGGGCCACGATGGCAGACGACGTACCGGAGCCCGTCCGCCAGGCGCTGAAAGAGGCGCACGAGCAGGCCAGAGAGGCGTTGGCCGAACTGCGCAACCTGGTTCGCGGCCTGCATCCGGTCGTGTTGGAGGACAGGGGCCTGGACGCGGCGCTGTCCGGCATCGCGGCGCGGTCGCCGGTGCCGGTGCGGCTGAGCGTGGACGTGCCCGACCGGATGTCGCCGAGCATCGAGGCGGTCGGCTACTTCATCGTCTCCGAAGCGCTGGCCAACGTGGCCAAGCACGCCAACGCCAACCAGGCCGACGTCGACGTGCGCCACACCGGCAAGACCCTCCGGATCACCGTCACGGACGACGGGATCGGCGGAGCGGACGCGAGCCGCGGCACCGGCCTGACCGGGCTGGCCCAGCGCGCGGCCTCAGTAGACGGCGACGTCCGCGTCACCAGCCCCAAAGGCGGCCCGACCACGATTAGGGTGGAAATACCATGCGCACCGTGATCGCCGAGGACTCGGTCCTCCTGCGCGCCGGCCTGACGAAACTGCTGGAGGCCACCGGCTTCGAGGTCGTCGATGCAGTGAACGACGCGGAGGAACTGCTGGCAGCAGTGGAGCGGCACCGCCCGGAACTCGTGATCGCAGACGTGCGCATGCCGCCGACGTTCAGAGACGAGGGCATCCGCGCAGCCCTGGTGATCCGCCGACAGTGGCCGGAGATGCCCATCATGGTGCTGTCACAATACGTGGAGGAACGCTACGCGGTAGACCTGCTGGCCACCCACACCACGGGCCTCGGATACCTGCTGAAGGACCGCGTCGCGGACGTGGACGTGTTCCTGGAGGCACTGCGGAGGGTGGCAGCCGGAGGCACCGCACTGGACCCGGAAGTAGTCGCACAACTCCTGCTGCGCCGCCAGGACCGCCCCCTGAACCGGCTGACCGCCCGCGAACGCGAGGTGCTGTCCCTGATGGCGGAGGGCCGCTCGAATGCGGGAATCGCCGAATGCCTGATCGTTAGCGAGAGCGCAGTGGCGAAGCACATCAACAGCATCTTCGCGAAGCTGGACCTCTCGGTCGGGGATAAGGACCACCGCAGGGTGTTGGCGGTGCTGCAGTTCTTGAAGGGCAGCGGGTCTTGACGGGCCCTGACGACGTGGACCCCGAGAGCCACGTCGGACAGCAGCTCGCCCTAGTCGACGCACTCATCAGCGGATCCCTGACGGCCGACGATCTCGCTGAGCGTGTCAGCGCGGCGAACAGGTTGATCGATCAGCTGAATCGATGAGCCGGCGAGGCGGACGGATTGACGTGCGGCTGGATGGGGCGCACGTCTGCTCGGCAGGCGCCGACACACCGGCCCTGGCCGATGGCGGCGCCGGAAGCCGGTGAACGCTGTGAAAGACTTGTCTGGTCATGGTGCAAGATTCTTTCGACGTCGCAGTCATCGGCGCTGGTCCCGCCGGGTCCGTTGCTGCGTTTGCGGCGGCGCGGCGGGGCCTGCGTGTCGCGCTTGTCGATCGGTCGCTCTTCCCTCGGGACAAGACATGCGGAGACGGGATCGGACCCGGCGCGGTGGAGGTGGTGCACCGCCTCGGCCTTGACACCGTGTTCGACGGCTGCGCGCCGGTCAGGGCCGTCACGATCTTCGGACCGCGCGGTGAGCGGCTGGACAGCGCCATTGCACGGGGCGATGGACATGCGGCCTTCGGCCACGTCATCGCTCGCCTTGATCTGGACGGCCGGCTCGTGCGTGAGGCGTTCCGGGCCGGAGCCGCAGACTTCACCGGTATGCGTTTCAAGTCCATGCACGTCACACCGGATGCGAGACTCGTCGAAGTGCGCGCGGCAGATGGTACGGAGCATACGATCAGCGCTCGGCTGGTGGTGGGTGCCGACGGGGCATACTCGCCAGTGCGGAAGGCGCTGACGGCCGGAACGGACGACAACGGGGCCAAGAAGAAGCACTTGAGCCTGGCGATGCGCGCCTATGCCGAGAGCGAGGACTTCCGGCCCGGCGGGGCATTCGGGCCGCGGCTGCTGTTCGAGTTCGGCCGGGATCTGCTGCCCAACTACGCCTGGTTGTTCCCGCTCGACGACGGCCGGGTCAACCTCGGAGTCGGTGGCCCGCTCGAGGTCCTGCAGCGCCGCGGCGACGATCTGAAGGTCCTCATGGCGATGTTCGCCGACAAGTTGCGGGATCGCGGCATCGCGCTCGGAGAGCTGCACGATCAGCGGGCCCATCATCTTCCGCACATCGGCGGCCTGCCGAAGCTGACCTATCCGCGCGCGGTTCTGATCGGCGACGCCGCGTCGATGATCAATCCGGTCAGCGGTGAGGGTATCGCCTACGCGGTCACCGCGGCCGAGCAGCTTGTCAGCACTCTGCCATCTAGCCTGAATGAGGCGGCACAGCTCGCTGCGGCGCTGGCCCGGTTCGAGAGCGACTTCCGCCGACGCTATCGTGCCCACTTCGTCTCCAGCCGCGTGTCGCTGCGGATGCTGCGCAGCCAGCGATGGGCTTCGATGCTGCTGCGGGCCGCTCAGCGCGACCCGCAGATGCTGCAGGACGGCGTGGAGCTGCTGTTCGGCTTCGGCCGGATCCGCGCCTCCACCGTCCTGCGCGTCCTGCGCTCCGGACTGATCTGATATCAGGGTTTGACGACACTGTGTGCTGGTCACCAGAATGGAGGCGTGTCGACACAGGGGGTCACCGAAGCGCCGGGCCATCGTACATCTGATGTGCCGTCGGCCGGCTACAGCCCGATGGTGAGAGTCGCTCGCGCGATCCCGTGGACGCGAGGAGACCGGGGCCGGGAGCGTGTGACGACGTTCGCCGTATTCTGCATCCCTCCGAGCGCCGCGTTCTGGATCTGGTTTCTCGTCGGCGTGCGCCACAACCTGAGTCACCACTACCACGCCCTCCTTTTCGCCATGCCGCTGGCCTCGCTGTGGATCCTGCTCGGTCCCATGCTGGTGCAGCAGTGGGAGTTCAACCTCGAATCCCTGATGGCCAGGCTGAAGCAGACCGACCGAGCCGGGGGCTGGGACCTCGACGCCATCGTGGGCAAAGCGCACGGCGCCGACCGCGCTTACTACTGGTTCGTGGTGCCCGCGACGCTCGCTGCACCGGCCGCATTCTGGATCGCCTATCCGTACTACGAAGCGGACTTGGCGCTGCGCGGAATCGCCGACCAGGCGACCGGCTTGGCCGTGATGCTGATCCTGGGCTTCGTCAACAGCAACGGCCTGTGGGGCGCGTACAAATCGATAGCCGTGGTACGCGCCGCAACCCGCGAAGCGGCGCCCGAATGGCGTCCGTTCCGTCCCGACCAGCCGAACGGCCTACCCGAGCTCAACCGGTTCTGCTGGTCGACGGCCGTCCAGTTCAGCTTCGGCAGCGTGCTGCTGCCCGCACTCTACATCATTCAGCAACAGGTGCCGCTGGCCACAGCAGTGATCATCCTCTTGTTCGTCGCGGTGCTCGCCGTCGGCGGCCTGGTGCTCTTCACCGTGCCCACAAGATGGCTGAGGCAACTCGGGCGAGCGCAGCATCGGCGTGCTCTCGCCGCGTTGGCGCCGCTGATCGAGCGCACCATGGCTCAGGCCGGCGATCTGGACGGACAGCCGAACGACGAGGTCCAACGGCGCTGGTATGCGCTCGACATAGTGCTGCGACTGCGCGGCGAGATCGCCGCACTGGATCCGCTGCCGCTGCCGAACCTCATCACCCGCGCGGCGACCACGCTCGTCCTACCCGCGCTGCTCACCCTTGTGCAGATCGCTCTGACGAGTGCCGCATCAGGACATTGAGGCGGATCTAACGTGCCACCGGACACGTGCCGCGGCGCCTGTCAGTCCTTGCCGTCGGAACCGCTCGTAGGCGCGAGGCTGTCGGACAGGCGGCGGAGGGTCGCGGTCGGCTCGGTGAGGCCGCGGGCTTCGCAGCGGGTGATGACTGGTGCGAGGCGGGCGCGGGCCTCTTGTGTGAGGCCGAGGCAGTGGCCCTCGAGGATTGCGGCGATGCGGGTGGCCTCGGCCAGTGGTTCGAGGGCGACTTCTCCGCCGGTCTGCCAGGCCGCGATCGAGTGCTCGATGGCCTCCAGGGCTTCCTTGTTGCGGCCGGCCTCGGCAAGGGCTTGGGCGCGGGACTGGGCGTTGTAGGCGGTTTCCGGCCAGCGGCGGTAGTTCGGGCCCTCGGGGGCGGCGTCGTTGACCTCGTCGGAACGGCGTAGGTATTCGAGTACTTCGTCGAGTGTTTCCTGGTCTTTGGGCTGGGCCTGACGTCGGTCGGCGCAGATCCGCAGCATGCGGCAGACCGCGGCGGGGTCGGGTGCCGTCGCGTGGGCCGTCAGTGCGCGGGCGACTGCGGCGCGGGCCTGGTCCCAGAGGGCTGCTCTGGCCAGTGCGCCGGCCAGTTCGCAGACGACCATCGTGTGGACGCCGCGTTCCTCCCAGTCCGAGGTCTGGTCGGCGAGGCGGACGAACTCTTCGGCGGCCGCGGCGTGCTCGCCGAGGCGGGTCAGGCCTCTGCCGAGGTCTAGCCGCGCCTGGGCCACTGCCTCGACGCTGAGCTGTGCCTCGGCTTTGTCGCCGAGCATTGATTCGAGTACGGCTACCGCGTCGGCGGTTCGGCCGTCCTCGTTCAGGGCCTGGCTGAGGAAGAACCGTGCGTAGGCTGCCCGCTTGACGTCGCCCTTTCGGTCCAATCGCGCTGCTGCGTCCGCGAGGTGGCGGGCGGCTGCGGCGTAGTCCTTCGTCTGGCGGCATGCGTCGGCTAGGGTCCGCAGCGCGTCGCCCTCGTCGAAGTCGTCGTCCGGCCACTGCGCCGCGAGTGCGAGTGCCCGGTGGATCAGGTCCTTGGCTTCTTCTGCCGCGCCGGATCCCTTGAGCAGTGAGGCGAGTTGGACCAGCGGGAGTGGGAGCAGCCAGGGTCGCTCGCATCCGTCGAGGACTGAGACCGCGCTGCGCAGTGCTTCTGCCGCGGCGGTCGTGTCGCCGGCGGCCACCAGGACGTCCGCGCGGATGCCGTCCACTCGGGCGGCGTAGTGGGTCGCGCCCAGCCGGGCTGCCGCTTCGCGCATCGCCTGGGCTTCGGTCTCGAAGCGCTGCATGTCGCTCTCGGCCGGCGTCGTACCTTCGTTGTCCTTCCGCGCGGCTTTCATGATCGGCAGTGCGGCGGCGATGACCCGGCTCTGCAGCGCCGAGCAGTAGTTCTCTGCTGTCATCTGCTCCTGTGTGAGCAGTGCGTCCGCAGCGGCGCGCATGGCGTCGAGCTCGTCCCAGAGCACTGACGCGCCGTCGCCTTCCAGCGTCTGGACCCACAGGATCCGCGACCAGGCGAGGGCTGCTCGGCCGGGCTTTCCGGCTGCCTCCATCAGTGTGCGGGCTCGGGCGTAGTGGTCGCACGCCTCCGACCAGGATCCGCGCCGGCTGGCGGCGGTTCCGGCGCGGATGGCGAGTTCTGCCCGCAACTCCTCGTCGGGCTCGCGGTCGCCGAGCTGTTGCACGACCAGGTCCCACAGAGTGTCGGCGTCGGGGCGGCCGATCCTGCTCGCCTCGCGCGCTTCGGCGAGGAGGGCCGGGAAGTCCTGCGGAGTGGAGATTTTGCGAGTTGGCGGGATCGGCGGCGTGGCGGTCGCGGCGGCGATCGGGGCGCTGCGCACGCCGAGCGGCAGCGGCGTCTCGGTCAGCGGCTCCTGTGCGCAGCGGCTCCGCAGCCGGTCGCTCACCCGGTTGGTCTTGTTGCGCGCGTCGAAACTCGCTGCGAGCGCTTCGGTGCGCGTGGTGGTCTCCGCGAGCAGCGATACCGCGGTGTGTCCGGATCCCGGCGGTCCTGGCACAGGCACGTCCCCGGCGCCCTCGGCGACCAGCCGCACCATCAGGATCCTCACACCGGTGAGGAAGTCGAGCTCGATCAGCGGTTCGGCGACCGAGTCGAACCGGTTGCGGTTCTCGGCGAGCAGCTCGAGTCCGCGCGGCGCGTTACCGGTCAGCGCGGCGAATTCCAGGTGTCGTCCCACCTCGACGGCCATCGATACCTGACCGCGGGTCAGCCGGTAGCCGGACCGGTGCAGGGAGGCCGCCTCGTCGAGCCGGCCGAGGCGGACCAGCGCGAGCAGGCACTCGGCGATCGTGGCCGACGGCTCCACCGCGCACGACACGGCGCCCTCGAGGACCGGCTCCCACTCCTCGAGCGCCCTGGCGTGATCGCCGCGCTCGGCCCGGTACCGGCCCCGGTCTCGGGCCTCGCAGGCCTCGCAGTCGCTGAACTCGTCGCGGCCGCGGGTGGACCAGCACTCGAAGCGGAAGTCGAGATCGTCGCCGGTGTGCGAGGCGAGCGCGAACCTCCCCGCCTCCACGGCGTTCAGGCCGTGCCCGGCGGCGATGTACCGCTCCCGCATCTGGTCGATCCACGCCTGGATCGTCGCCAGCGGGACCTCGGGCACTGCGATCAGCGCCGCGGTGACCCACTTGGAGCACCAGTAGAGCCGGTGGACCTCGCGCTCGTCGAAGACCTCCGGCTTGGCGTCGTACAGCTTGAGCGCGCGGGCGAAGGCCAGCGGCAGCTTTCGCGGCTCGAGCCCGAACTCGTAGGCGTCGACCAGGGCGAGCAGGGCCGTCGCGAGGGGTTCGTCGAGCCCGCCGAGCTCGGCCGCCTCGACCAGCTCCTCGGTGCGGGCCGAGCGGGGCGGCCCATAGGGCTCGCCGGTGAGCGCACGCAGCGCCGAGTAGATCTCCGGTGCGCTCGGTGAGCTTGGTGCGCCCTGCCGGTCCTCGCTCATCGCCCGTCCTCTCCCGCGGCGGCCGGCTCGTGGGCCGCGTGTTCCAGCAGGGTCATGAAGGCCCGGTTGAGCAGCGCGTGGTCGGCCTGGCGCAGCGGACGGCGGCTCAGCAGCAGCGCCTGGCCGTAGAGCCCTTCGACGGCGCTCGCGGCCAGGTCGCGGTCCCGGATCGACGCGACCTTGCGCACCAGCGCGCACTGGTGGTTCAGCACGAGCTGGGCGCGCGGCCCCGCGGACCTCAGCGCGCCGAGGATGTCGGACCACAGCGGGTCGGCGCCCGCCTCGTGCTCCGCGCGCAGCCGCTCGTGCCGCGCCTCGCGGTTGTCGACCAGCAGCGCCGGAATGGTCACCGGGTGGAAGCTGCGCAGCGCCACGTCGCAGCCGTGCTGGTCGACCACGTCGCGGGCCAGGGCCAGGAATCCGGCGGCGGCCAGCTCCTGCGCCGGGTCGATGCTCTCCAGGTGCGCGGTCACCGTGGCCGGATCGAGGTCGAGCACAGATATCTGTGGCCTGATCTCGGGCAGCCGGCGGACGAGTTCGTGGTCGTACGTGTATCCGCCGTTGACCACGGCGAGCCCGGCCGCCGACGCGATCGAGGCCACCTGGCGGAACTCCTCGACGGTCTGCGTCACCAGGATCACCGGGTGCGCCGCGGCGAACTCGTCCAGCGTGATCGTCCCGTCCGTCGTCTCGAACGGCAGCCACGGCAGCAGCATGCGCAGCAGCTGGTCGTCGTACCGGGCCAGCGCCTTGACGGCGAGGTGGTGCACCGACAGGAACCGGTTGAGCAGACCGGGATTGCCCGCCGCCAGCTCGGCCAGCCAGTCGCGCAGCCGCGCGCCGAGCGCGTCGCGCACCGCTGCGAGCGTCTCGTCGTCGTACAGCGCCTCGCGGGAGGCCGTCGGCCGCAGCGCGTCGGTGTCCACGACGCAGCGTACGAAGAAGGCCCACTCCGGCAGCAGCTGCACCGCGTCGTCCGAGAGCAGCATTCCGCGCAGGTGCACGCGATGCCCGGTCGTGCGCGACGGATGCACCGGCGTCGGCAGCACATAGGCCACGCCGCGCAGGCCGACGAGGGGCAGGTCCAGGTCGATCACGTCCAGCGGCGTGAACTCGAAGACCCGCCGCGCGTACTCGAACAGTGCGTCGCGGCGCGCGACCATCGAGCCGTAGGGCCGGTCCCAGACCGGCGGCGTGTCGGTGATCTGTGTCGTCATCCCGGCCTCGGCCAGCGTCACCGGGTACCTCAGGAGGCTGCCGTAGTGGCGGGCGAGCCGGGCGACCCGGGCGTTCTCGAACCACTCCTCGGCTCCCGGACGGGGCACCAGCGTGACCGTGGTGCCGGGCTCGACCTGCGCGGAGGCCGGCAGCACCTCGAGCGAGTAACGGCCGTCCGCATAGCCCTGCCACTGCACTGCGGGCGCCTGCGGATCGCGCGCCGAGCGGGTGCGCACAGTGATCACGTCGGCCACCACGAAGCAGGCCAGCAGCCCGATGCCGAACTGGCCGATGAAATCCGTCCGGGCCAGCGCGATCCCCTCGTCGTCGCGCTTCGAGCTGTGCCCGATGGTGGCCAGGAAGCGGTGCACCTCGTCCTCGGTCAGGCCAATGCCGGTGTCGGTGACCGTCAGCGTGCTGCCGTTGGTGATCGTGATCGTGATCGAGACCGGCGCCTCCGGATCGGCCTGGCGGCGCGCTGTGATCGCGTCCACCGCGTTCTGCATCAGCTCGCGGATGAAGACGCGCGGGCTGGAGTAGAGGTGGCGCGAGAGCAGGTCGACCATGCCGCGCAGGTCCACCTGGAATGTGTGCGACGGCTCGGGCTGGGACACGGTGGTCTACCTCGGGTGCGCGAGTGCGGACGGGGACTGCGGGCGCCTCGAGCGGCGGCGTGGTAGCTGAGGTCCCGCCATGTCCGGCGATTCACCGCGACGGAAGATGGCCAAGATATGAGCCCCCCAACCCATGGATCCGCGAAGAGCATGCGCCCGGACCCGCCGCGCAATAAGGACCGGTTGAGCCTACTTATAGCCGCTGCGGGTGGCAACCTCTTTCGGGGGCGCCGCGCCATGGCGTCAGGGCACGTCGTTTGTACCGAATGCTACGATTCGGCGTGCGCGCGATCGTCAGGGGTGATGGAGCATGCTGCGAACAGAGGTCACGGTACTCATTCAGGCGTCGCCGGAACGGGTCTGGGACGCGGTGAGCAACGTCGAGGACATGCCGAACTGGACCTCCTCGATGACCAGCGTCCGGGTGGACTCGCCGGGGGTGATGGGCGTCGGGGCGACCGCCCGGATCAAGCAGCCCAAGCTCGGCACGCTGCGATGGAGGGTGACCGACTGGGCTCCGGGCAGGTCGTTCGTCTGGGTCGCCCGGCGCGGTGGCGTGGCGGCAGTGGCGGGCCACGAGATCGAGCCGACCGAGCAGGGCGTGCGGCTCACGCTGAGCGTGGAGCAGAGCGGCCTGCTGGCCCGGCCGGCCGCGGCGCTCACCGGCCGGCTGACGCGCCGTTACCTGACCCTGGAGGCCGACGGCATCAAGAAGGCCAGTGAGGCGGACAGTACGCGCTGACGTCGAACGGGCCGGCAACACCAGCTACGGTCACCCGGAAACTGCGCGGCGCAGGAACGTCGCCGTGTGCGTCTCCGCCTCGAGCAGGTCGGCGGGGCGCCCCTGGAACATCAGCCGGCCGCCGTCGGTGCCGCCCTCCGGGCCGAGGTCGATCACCCAGTCGGCGTGTGCGACGACGTCGAGGTTGTGCTCGACCACCAGGACCGTGCCGCCGTACTCGTCGACCAGCCGGTCGAGCACCGCCAGCAGGTGTTCGACGTCGGACATGTGCAGGCCCGTGGTCGGCTCGTCGAAGACGTAGACGGCGCTGGAGCGGCGCAAATGCGAGGCCAGCTTGATGCGCTGGCACTCGCCGCCGGACAGCGTGGTCAGCGGCTGGCCCATCCGCAGGTAGTCCAGGCCGACGTCGGTGATCGCGTCGAGGACCGAGGCGATCCGGCGATATCTGTGCTCGGCGAAGAAGGCGCGCGCCTCGGCGACCGTCATCTCGAGCACGTCGCTGATGGAGCGGCCGTCGAGGCGGTATCGCAGCACGTCGTCGGTGAAGCGGCGGCCGCGGCAGGTCCGGCAGGTCGAGGTGACGCTGTCCAGGAACGCGAGGTCGGTCTGCGTCACGCCGAGGCCCGCGCAGTCCGGGCACGCGCCCTCGGAGTTGGCGCTGAACAGGGCCGGGCTCACCTTGTTGGCGGTGGCGAAGGCCTTGCGGACGGGTTCGGACGCGCCGGCGTAGGTCGCCGTGGTCGAGCGGCGGTTAGCGGTCGGCGCGCTCTGGTCGACCACCACGGCGTCAGGATACTGAGCGCACAGGACGCCGTGTACGAGCGACGACTTGCCCGACCCGGCGACGCCGGTGACCGCGGTGAAAACGCCGGTCGGGACATCGAGGTCGATGTCGCGCAGGTTGTGCAGCGTCGCGCCGCGGACCGCCATGGATCCGGTCGGCTTGCGCACGCTCGGCTTGAGCTTCGTCGTCGCCGTCATGTGCCGCCCGGTGGCGGTGTCCGCGCGGGCCAGCGCCTCCGGATCCCCGGCGAACTCGACCCGGCCGCCGTTCGCGCCGGCGCCCGGCCCGATGTCGATCACGTGGTCGGCGGCCGCGATCACGTCCCGGTCGTGCTCGACGACGAGCACGGTGTTGCCCTTGTTCCGCAGCGAGCGCAGCAGCCCGGTGAGCCGGTGCACGTCGCGGGCGTGCAGGCCGATGCTCGGCTCGTCGAACACGTACAGCATGTCGTTCAGGCTCGAGGCGAGGTGTCGCACGATCTTGACCCGCTGCGACTCGCCGCCCGACAGGGTGCTGGTACGCCGGTCCAGGCTCAGGTAGCCCAGGCCGATGTCGGCCAGGTTGCCGACCCGGGCGGTCAGCGCCTCGACGACCGGCGCCGCGTCCGGCAGGTCGAAGCCGGAGAGCACGTCGAGCAGGGTCTTGGCTTCCATCGCGGCGAGATCGGCGATGTTGCGGCCGGCGATCCGGCACTCCAGGGTGCGCGCCGCGAGCCGGGTTCCGCCGCAGTCCGGGCAGCACACCGTGGTGGTGAAGTCCTTCGCCATCCGGCGCGAGCGCTCGCCGAGCTGTTCAGCGTCTTGATCGACGTACAGCCGCCGGAACTTCGCGACCGCGCCCTCGTAGGAGGCGTTGAACTCCTGGCCCATCGCGGTGACTGGCACCGAGCCGGAGGTCGAGTACAGCAACTCGTGCCGTTCCCGCTCGGTATAGTCGGCCACCCGCTTGTCCGGGTCGAACTTGCCCGAGCCGACCATGATCGCCCAGTTGCGGGACCCGACCGCGAAGACCGGGGCGAGCAGCGCTCCCTGGCCCAGCGAGCGCTCCGGGTCGAGGAACAGGTCCATGTCGATGTCGGTGATCTCCCCGAGCCCTTCGCAGCGCGGGCACATGCCGGCGGGCAGGTTGAAGGAGAAGGCGTCGGCGTAACCGATGTGCGGCGTCCCGGCCCGGGAGAACAGCAGCCGCAGGAGCGGTGCAATGTCGGTGATCGTGCCGACGGTCGAGCGCGCCCCGCCGTGCAGGCGCCGCTGGTCGACCGTGACGACGGCGGGCAGATTCGCGATCGTGTCGACCGCGGGCCGTCCGTAGGAGGGCAGGAAGCCGCGGACGAAGGCCGGCAGCGTCTCGTTCATCTGCCGCTGCGCCTCCACCGCGACGGTGTCGAAGACGAGCGAGGACTTGCCGGAGCCGGACACGCCGGTGACGGCGGTCAGCGTCCGCTTCGGAACGGCGACGTCGATGTTGCACAGATTGTGCTCGCGGGCGCCGGTGACCTCGATCCACTCGGTGACCCGGCGGGCGGGGTCCACGGCCGGAAGGTACGTTCCGCGGGGAATCTTCATCCTTCAAGTTTATCTTTGAACCAAGAGCGTAGACTTTTTCGCCAGGATCCAGTGCGTGGTCACATAGGCTGGCCGAAAAGTCTCAAACCAAGCCTAGACCTGGAGCGGAGCCGGACCGATGGCGGCGACCGATCGCACGAGCGCGAGTGCGGGCGGGCGCCGCGCGCCGAGGCCGGTCGACCTGGCCCGCCTGGCCGGCGTCTCCACGCAGCACATCAGGAACCTGGAAGCGCTCGGAGTCCTTCCGCCGGTCGCCCGCACGCCAAGCGGCTACCGCCGGTACGGCCCCGAGCATCTCAGTGCCCTCACGGCCTACCAGGCGCTCGCGGCAGGGCACGGCGCCGCGGTCGCCCGGGCGATCATGGCCGAGGTCAACCGGGGCGCGCTGCCCGCGGCACTGGCGATCATCGACACCGTCCACGCCAACCTGAGCAGCCAGCGCCAGTTGCTCGAGGAGACGGGCCGGGCGCTCGACGCCCTGGCGGCGCAGGACTTCGAGGGGATGCCGACGCCGATGCCGACGCCGGGCCTGCGCATCGGCGAGCTGGCACGGCATCTCGGTGTTCGATCATCGGCCCTGCGCGTCTGGGAGTCGGCCGGCCTTCTGGCGCCGGCGCGGGAAAAAGGCACCGGCTACCGCAGATATTCGGCATCGGAGATCCGTGACGCGCGCATCATCCACCTCCTGCGACAGAGCAATTACCTGTTCGCACGCATCCGTCCGGTACTGGAAGGACTGCGCAGCACGGGAAGCGCCAGCGCCCTCCACACCGCCATCGAGGAGCGCCGCGCCGCCCTGGACGCGCGCGCACTGGCGATGCTCGCCGGCGCCGCCCGGCTGCACCAGCATCTGAGTGCGATCGAACTATGACCTCTGCGAAGCCGGCTTGATGACGTTCAGGGTCGGGGCGAGCCCGCCGAGCCGTGTCGTCACGGCGAACAGCATGTCCGCGTGCTCACTCCACGCGAGGCCGTAGACCCCTGATCCGTTCACCTCGTAGGTGCCAGTCGCGGTGGAATCGCCTGGAGCGTAGAGGTGCACGCTGCCGCTTCCGGCGCCGTCGACTCCCACGGCGATCTCGCCGTTCGGTGCGATGGCGAGCGCGCCGGCGCGCGGGCCGGTCTGGTAGGCCCGGACCCGGGCGAGGCCGGTCAGCGCCAGCGATGTCGCATAGTACTGACTCGACGCCGTGCAGGTCACGATGACGTCGCGGCCGTCGGAGGTCACGGCCAGGGCGTGGATCGTGGTGCAGCCGGACGAGGACGCGGTCTGCGCGGTGCGGACCGGGGCGCCGGAGGAGGTGTCGAACTCCTGGACCAGGGCCGGCTGTGCGTTCGCCGTGGCCGCTATCAGGAGGTCGGGAGCCGACGCCGCGGCCGCGAGCAGGGGAGCTGCGCTGAACGCGGGCTCCGCGTGAAGGGTGACCGCCCCCGGCGTCGTCCCGGTTCGCCCGGCCAGGTCGAGTACGCCGATGCCGGCCCCGGCCGCGGAGCCGTAGCCGAACCAGACCTCGTCGCCGACCGCCGCCAGGCTCAGCGGCGCCACGCCCGGGCCGGTGGAGTAGCGCGCGGTCTGCGCGAGTGTGCGGGTGTTGATGACCGCGATGGCGTCGTCGCCGCTCAGTGCGGCGTAAAGGGTCTGCTGGTCTGCCGAGAGCACCAACGAGGTCGCGCCCTGCTGGTCCGGGATCCGGGTGACTATGCGGCCGTCGAAGTCGGTGACCGCGATCTCGTCCGACCCCTGGCCGGACGAGACGAACAGGTGGAAGTGCGCCGAATCGACGGCCATGGACGAGAAGCCGGTCAGCGGCAGGATCGTGCTCTGCACGGCGGCGAACGGGGCGCCGCCGGACCGGCCGGCCTCCATGATCGCCGAGCCGGTGAGGATGAACGCTGCGAAGGACACCAGAACCGACATGAGAATCGGTATCGCGGCGCGGGCGGAAATGACGCGGGCAGCCATGGTCGAACTCTCCCCTCCAGAACTGCGGGCAGGTTTTACACACCCCGATGACCTGGGAGGTAAGGATGCCCGTATGCGACCCCTGGTACACCTAAGAATAGCTGGATGCACTGACAGAATTCGGGGCCGCACGTGCTCGTGGAGATTGTGCGAGAGACCAGGTTTCGCCGCCTGCCGAGCCTTCTCCGGTCACGGCGGCGCAGCGTCAGGTTACTTATTACCGCAGTGTCACCGAGGTCGGACGCACCGCACTGAGGTACTGCGGTGTCCGAGACGACTGGCGCGGTGCGACCGCCCGGCCGGTCTTCTCGTCGATGCGGCCGGCCGCGAGGCCCCGGTCGGCCAGCATGCGCAGGATGAACGGGACCGCGTCGACCGTGGTCAGGTAGCCGTTGTCGTGCATCAGGATGATGCCGCCGGGCTGCACCGTCGCGGCCGCGTCGGCGATCTCGCCGGTGCCCGCGCCGGCCCAGTCGCGGGTGTCGACCGTCCACAGGGTCTCGGTCAGGCCGAGGGCGGCGGCGGTGGAGCAGACCTCGGCGTCGGTGTCGCCGTAGGGCGGTCGGAAGAGGGTCGGCGTGCGGCCGGTGATGTGGGCGATCGCGCGCTGCGTCTTGGCGATCTCGTCGTGGGTGGCGTGCTGGCCGATGCGGGTGAGCCGGCGGTGGGTGAAGCCGTGGTTGCCGATCCACATGCCGGCCGCGCTCAGGGCACGAAGATGGTCCGGGTGCCGCACCGCGTGCTCGCCCCAGATGAAGAACGTCGCCTTGGCGCCGCCCGCCTTCAGCGCGGCCAGCAGCGCCCGGGTGGAGCCCGGGTTCGGCCCGTCGTCGAAGGTCAGGGCCACATAGCGTTTGTCCACCAGAAACTCCGAACGGTGCGGTGCGCCGACAGATGCGGCAGTGCGGATTGTGGGTACTGAGACGCCCGGGAGGTCCGGGCGCAGGGTGCCGCCTCGCTACTTCGGCGGTCCGAACGGGTAGGTGTCGAGCCGCCCGCACATGCCGAACGTCCGCGCGTCCGTCTCCGGCGGCGGTTCGGCGCGCAGCCCGGCCGCGAGCAGATGGTCGATCCAGCCTTCGCGTAGCGCTGCGATGTGGCCGGCGGTGCGTTGGGCCGCGGCGAGCGGTCCGGACCGCCAGACGCCCTCCCACGCGTCCAGCCGGTCCGCGCGCAGGGCGATGGCCTGCCGGTAGAACTCGGCGAGCGCCTCGATGTCGCCCGCGCCGATCTCCTTGGCCAGCCGCAGATACCCCTCGACTGCCAGGTCGCGGCGCCGGCGCGCGGCCTGCTCGTCGCCGGCCTGCGCAGCGTGCTGATAGGCGTCCGGGTCGGCCAGGATCTCCGGCGGGAAGGTCAGCACCGCGTCGCCGGCCTCCGGCAGGCCACTGTTCTGCATCACCACGACGACGCGCAGCGCGCCGTCCAGATTCACTGCGCGGTGCACCGTTCCCGGGCCGAACCAGGCGACCACTCCGCTGTGCAGCGGCGTCTTCTCGGCCCCTGAGGCGGTCAGCGTGTGCAGCTCGCCGTTGCCGCCGACGACCACGTATGCCTCGGTGCAGGCCAAGTGAACGTGCGGGGAGCCACCGCAGTGGCCGTCTGCGGCGGTCCAGTCGTAGACCTGCAGGCCGGAGACCGCGGTGCCGCCTGGGAAGGCCGGCGGCTCGGCCCCGCTGCGGGCACGGGCCAGCGCCTGGCTCAGGCTGTGGTCGGGGTTCGTGCTCGAGCCCTGGCTCTGGCCTGGATTCTGCTCGCGGGCCTGCGGATCCGGCTGCGTCACCATGACCGCTCCGCCAGGTGCCGCTCGATCCGGTCGCGGTTCCAGGCGCCGTCCGCGACGGTGATCCGGTAGCTGCGCGCCAGCGTCGCGCCGGCCGGCAGCATAAGGGCCTTGAAGAAGGCGAGCGACGGGTTGACCGCGGCGAAGGGCGCGCTGCGCACGAACCAGTGCGGATCGCCGCCGGGCGTGTCGGGCGCGGCCCGGAACAGCAGCGTGGCGTGGCCGTCCCGCTCGTCGAACTCGCCGGTGAAGGCCAGCCACGGCGCCGTGCGACCCATCGCCTCCGGGCCCTCGAGCCCGCCGCCGGCCTGGATCCGGCCGCTGGCGAAGGCGCGTGGGCCGCGCCAGAAGAAGCCGGTGTAGCCGGCCAGTTCCCGCCCGGCCACGGTCGGGCTGCCGAACTCGAGCTCGTGCCCGCTGACGTTGCGCAGCTCGGTGGCGAACTCCAGGGTCCAGTGCCCCTCGACCGGGTCGACCTGCGGGACCGACAGTGTCCGCGACTCGCGCAGCCAGACGTCGCCGTCCGGCGCGACCCAGTCGAGCGTCTCGCCGAACCGGGCCGACCGGTCCGCCGAGGGGTCGAACTGCCCGAAGCCGGTGTGGTCGAGCCGCCCGACGTTCGGCAGCGCGACGTAGCCGCCGTTCGGCGCGCCGTGCACGTAGCTGCCGCCGCCCCAGAAGTTGTTGCCGGACACGTGCGAGGCGGTCATCGCCAGGCCTTTGTGCCAGCGGTGGTCGTGCGGCCGGTGGTTCGTCACCACGCCGCCGGACAGGGTGCGCAGCGGATGGATGTAGGGCGCCGGGCACTCGAAGGCCGGCAGGTCGGGCCGGTAGTGGTAGCTCAGCAGCTCGACGCCGTCCGCGGTGACGGCGATCTTCGAGTGCTGCTCGTCGTGGGACAGAGCCGCGAGCGGGGACAGCGCCGTGGTCGTGTTCTTCAACGCTTCGCCTCCAGCGAGACGGCCGGGCCCGGGATGGCGGCGCCCCCGGTGGCGGGATCCCAGCCGGGACCGCCGTGCAGGCGGTGGTAGAACGGGTCGTCCGCGCCCAGCTGCTCGCGCCGCACCGGCTCGCCGGTCAGCGCGGATCGGTAGATCGCGGTGACCAGCTCCAGCGTCTCACGGCCCTCGGCGCCGCTGAGTGGCGGCCGTTCGCCGCGCTGCCACGCGTCCAGCAGGTACGGCAGCTGCGCCCGGTGCGAGCTCGGTATGTCAGCGCCCGAATCGGCCCAGGCGGCGAACCGGTCCCTGTCGGCGGCCAGGCGCGGCGCGGACGTCAGGGTCCAGTCGGCGGTGCTGTAGCCGTACAGGTGCCGGAGCTCCACCGAGGCGTCGGTGAAGTCGAACCGTAGGTAGCTCTCCTCGCGCGGCGACAGAACGCTGTTGAGCACGGTGGCGACGGCGCCGGAGGCGAAGGTGACCAGGGCGGCGGAGACGTCCTCGGTCTCGACGTCGCGGTCGAGGCGCGCGGCGGTCGCCCGCACCTCGGCCCAGTCGCCGAGCACGGACAGCATCAGGTCCATCTGGTGGATGCCGTGGCCCATCGTCGGGCCGCCGCCCTCGGTCTCCCAGCGGCCGCGCCACGGCACGTCGTAGTACTCGTGCGGCCGATACCAGGCGGTGACGCACTGCGCGACCAGCGGCCGCCCGAACGCGCCGCCGCGGGCCAGCGCGCGCAGCCGCAGCGCGGCCGAGCCGAAGCGGTGCTGGAAGACCACTGACGCGTAGGGCCCGCCCTCGCGCTCGGCCGCGGTGATCCGGTCGTACTCGGCCAGGGACCGCGCCGGCGGCTTCTCGATCCAGACCCAGGCCCCTGCTTCGAGGCAGCGGACCGCGTGGTCGGCGTGCGTGGACGGGGGACTGCACAGGTGCACCAGGTCGGGCCGGTCGCGCTCCAGCATCTCCTCGAGGGTGGCGCGCACGGCGGGGATCGAGTGCCGTGCGGCGAACGCCTTCAGCCGGTCCGGATCTGTGTCTACGGCAGCGACGATGTCGACGCGGTGCGCCTGAGAGCGCAGCGCCGGAACATGTGCGATCTCGGCGATACCTCCGGTGCCGACGATGGCGACGCGGGCACGGCGGCCGGGAGCTGACCCGGATGGGGATCCCAGAGGAGATGGAGTCACGTACAGCCTCCCGAAAGTTTCGGAATCGATTTCGACGCGACCGGACTGACCGTACGCCGGGCTCGGCGGCTCGTCAACGGCTTCGGCGGTCGCGCTGAAGCACGGTTCTGACGCTGCGACAGGACGGATCGGGAGGCAATCGCGAATCCGGATTTTCGAAAGCGGCCGACCGAGATCGGGCGCGGCGCGCGGGTCCGGCGGCGGGAGAACGGCTGCCGGACCGGCCGACGCGACGCCCCCGAGCCGAACCCGGCTGAGCGAGGCCGGATTGATCGCCTTACGGCGGCCCGGAATCGGCGGCAGGCAAGGCAACGCACTGCCGCTGTGCCGCGCCACTGCCGCGCAGCGGTCAACGCCGGGCCGTGCAGCCGCGGTACGGCCGAGCGCGCGCCGGAGCGGGCCCCGGCCGAGTTCCCTTCCGTCGGGCCGCTGCGTGGCTCTGAGAGGCTTCGTGGCTGAGAGCCCCTCAGGCCGCCCGCGGCGCCGCGGTGCTGCTGCGCTCGACCAAGCGGGTGGCCAGCTCGACCCGAAGCGCGCCGGGGCGCCGTCCGCGCGCCAGGTCGACCACCAGCCGGGCAGCCGTCACCGCCATCTCAGCCAGCGGCTGGCGGATCGTGGTCAGCGGCGGGCCGACCCAGCGCGCCACGGGCAGGTCGTCGAAGCCGACGACGCTCAGGTCGTCCGGGACCCGCAGGCCCAGCACCCGCGCCGCCTCGTAGAGCCCGAGCGCCTGGAGGTCGTTGCCGGCGAAGATCGCGGTCGGCCGGTCCGGCAGCCGCAGCAGCTCCATGCCGAGCGCGAAGCCCGCCTCGTGGTGGAAGTCCCCGGCCCGCACGAGCGAGGGATCGTAGGGCAGGCCCGCCGTTTCCAACGCGGCGCGGTAGCCGTCGACGCGCGCCCGGCTGCACATCATCGTGCTCGGACCCGCCACCACGCCGACCCGCCGGTGGCCGAGCTCGAGCAGGTGCCGGGTCGCCGCGAGGCCGCCCTGCCAGTTGGTCGCGCCGACCGCCGGCACGTCCTCCTCCAGGTCGCCGGCCGGGTCTATCACCGCGAACGGGATGTCCCGCCCGGCCAGCTGCTCGCGCTGGGCCGGATCCAGCTTGGAGAGCACCAGGAGCACGCCGGTGGGCCGGCGCGCCAGCACGCCGTCCAGCCAGGACTGGCCCGGCACCAGGCGGCCCGCGGACTGGGACAGCACGAGGCTGAGCCCCTCCTCGTGCGCGACCTGCTCGGCGCCTCGGATCATCTCCATCGCCCACGCGCTCTCGAGCTCGTGGAACACCATGTCCAGCAGCGGTGCAGGCTGGCCGCCCCGGCGGCGGTAGCCGTACGCCTGGAGCAGCTCCTCGACCCGCTCGCGGGTCGCGGGGGCCACGTCGGCCCGGCCGTTGAGCACCTTCGAAACTGTCGGAGCCGAGACCCCGGCCGCGCGGGCGATGTCCGCGAGCGTGGCCGTGTCGCCCGCGGCTTCGCGCGATGCCGGGGTGGCCCCCTGGATCCGGGTTGCTGATGAGGTCACGCTCGGATGGTAACGCCCCGGGGGGAAACCCGGGGGCGGCCGCCCCGTTCGGCGTGAAAGTTGCGAAAGCCCCTTGACGCTGGCGCGGCGCGGGCCTAGTTTTCCCGCAACATTCGGTAATCGGTCCGCAACAGTCGGGGCCGGCGACCGGCCGTAGCCCGTCCGGAGCGGGCACAGGCCGGCTGGAAACCGCACCGCACTGCGGCCGGCCCCGACACGAACCGCCGAACCTCAGCACACCGGACGCCGAATGCCGAGCGCGACCGCTCCACGTCCGCACGCTCCACCGCTCCGGAGTTCCACGATCGTCCACCAGTGCACTCGGACCAGCTCAGACGAACACGCAGAGGTGTTTTCATGAGATTCATCCCCGGGAAGCCCGGCGGCGGCCCGCTCAGCCGTCCGCTCAGCCGCCCTGCCGCCCAGCCGCGAGGACGTCGTCGCGCCCGCCCCGGCGGCGCGCACCCGTTTGGCCGCTCGTTCATCGCCCTCACCGTGGGCGCCGCGCTCAGCCTGGGAGCCGCCGCCTGCAGCTCCTCCGGGGGCAGCGGCACCGGGAGCATAGGGACGATCAACGTATACACGTACGCTGACAACTCGACGAACATCCAGCAGGAGGTCGTCAACGCGTTCAACAAGACCGGGAAGGGCACGGTCAAGCTGATCGACGTGACCGGCTCGGACTACACCAACAAGCTGCGCTCGGCGATGACCTCCTCCGAGGCCCCGGACGTGTTCTTCAACTGGGGCGGCGGCAGCATCCTGCCGTACGCGCAGGCCGGCCGGCTGGTCGACCTGACCCCGTACTTCGACCAGGCCCCGCTCAAGGGCGCGTTCCTGCCCTCGATCGTGAACGCGGCGTCGATCGGCGGCAAGGACTACGGCGTGCCGATGCGCGGCATGCAGCCGGTGATCCTGTTCTACAACAAGGCCCTGTTCGCCCAGTACAACCTGCAGGCCCCGGACACCTGGGCCGCGATGCAGACCGCGATCACGACCTTCAAGGCGCACAACGTCATCCCGTTCGCCCTCGGCGGCGCGGACAACTGGCCCTCGCTGATGTGGCTCGAGTACCTGACCGACCGCATCGGCGGCCCGTCGGTGTTCAACAAGATCGTCGGCACCTCCGACGGCTCCGGCTGGTCCAGCCCGGTGATCACCACCGCCCTGAACGACGCCAAGACGCTGATCGACGAGGGCGCGTTCGGCAGCAGCTTCACCTCCACCAGCTACACCAACAACGCCGCGCCCGCCCTGCTGGGCTCCGGCAAGGCCGCGATGCAGCTGATGGGCTCCTGGGACTACGCGAACCAGCTGTCGAACTACCCGGACTTCGCCAAGAGCCAGGAGGGCTTCACCGACTTCCCGAACGTGCCCGGCGGCACGGGCAACGCGGCCGACGTGGTAGGCAACCCGGCCAACTACTACTCGATCAACGCCTCGACCAAGTACAAGGGCACCGCGATCGCGTTCGTCGAGTACCTGGCGCAGTCCTCGTACGAGAAGGAGCTGCTGGCCGGCGGCTGGATCACCACCAACAGCAACACCTCCAGCCTGCTGCCGCAGTTCCCCAACCCGGCCTTCGGCGAGTTCCAGTTCGACATGGTGCAGAAGGCCCCGTCCTTCACCCTGTCCTGGGACCAGGCGCTGCCCACCACCGTCGGCAACCCGCTGGACACCGAGGTCGGCAAGTTCTTCGCCGGACAGGTGAGCGCCGCCCAGTTCGTCAGCGACATGGAAAACACGCAGAAGTCGGCCTCATGACCCTCGCCGTCCCTTCGCGGGCGGCCGCCTCCAGGCGGCCCGGCGCGGGCGCCTCCCCCTCTCGGGTGGGGCGTCCGCGCCTGGCCTGGGCGCTGCCCGGCGTGCTCTTCTTCGCACTGTTCGCGCTGGTGCCGATGGCCTATTCGGTCTACCTGTCGTTCACCGGCAACTGGGGCGGCATCGGCTCGCCGCAGATCCAGGGGACGTCCGACTGGAGCCGGCTCTTCTCCGACTCCAACGTCCGCCAGGCCACCGTGCTCTCGGTCGAGCTGACGGTGCTGAGCTGGGTGTTCCAGACCCCGATCGCGATGCTGCTCGGCGTGTGGGCGGCCGCGAAGCACCGCAACCGGGCGATCCTGTCAGCGATCTTCTTCATCCCGCTGGTGCTCTCCAGCACCGCGATCACGCTGCTGTTCAAGGCGCTGCTCGACCCGAACTTCGGGCTGGCCAAGACGCTCGGGCCGCCGATCGGCTTCGCCAACGGGAACATCCTCGGCACGGCGCACGGCGCGCTGTTCGCGCTGGTGTTCGTCGGCAGCTGGCAGTGGATGCCGTTCCACACCCTGATCTACCAGGGCGGCGCGCGCAGCATCCCCGAGCAGTTCTACCAGGCCGCGCAGATCGACGGGGCCGGGCGGGTGCAGCAGTTCCGGCACATCACCCTGCCCCAGCTGCGGCACACCATCACCACCTCCTCGGTGCTGATGGTCATCGGCTCCTTCACCGCGTTCGAGCTGATCTTCCTGCTCACCAACGGCGGTCCGGGCAACTCGACCTTCACGCTGTCGTTCACCATGTACGAGAACGCCTTCTCCTACTTCAACTTCGGCTATGCCAGCGCGCTGGGCACCGCCCTGGTGGTGATCTGCACCATCGCCTCGATCCTGATGGTCAAGTTCACCGGCTTCGGCTCGATGCGCAGCACCAGGGAAGGGGACTGACCTCCGTGGCCGCGACCACCACGAGCCCGACGGACGAGGCGCAGGCCCGTGGGGAGGCGCTGCGCGCGGCGCGGCGCACCACCCGGTACCGGCTGCGCCGCGCGAACCACGTGGCCGGCGGGGCGACGCTGATCTGGCTGGTCGTCATCGTCGTGCCGCTCTACGTGATGCTCAGCGTCTCGTTCATGACGCAGCGGGAAGCGACCGGCACGGGGATGCTCTCCCTGCCGTCCCATCCGACGCTGGCCAACTACAAGCTGGTGTTCCGCAACGGCTTCCTGCACCTGATGCTCAACAACGTGATCGTCACCGTCGCCACGGTGGCGATCGTCCTCGTGCTGACCGTTCCGCTGGCCTTCGCGATCGTGCGCACCCGCAACCGGCTGGCCGGCACGGCGCTGCGGATCTTCCTGCTGGGCCTGGCGATCCCGCAGCCGGTCATCATCGTGCCCCTGTACGTGATGATCGTGAAGCTGGGGCTCTACGACTCGCTGCCGGCGATCATCCTGCCGACCGCCGCCTTCGCGATGCCGGTCACCCTGCTGGTGCTGACCGGCAGCATGCGCGACATCTCCGACGAGCTCTACGAGTCGATGGCGCTCGACGGGGCGAGCCCGGCGCGGATGCTGGTCAGCATGGTCATCCCGCTCTCGACCGGCGGAATCAGCACCGTGGTGGTGTTCGCCGGGCTGGCCGCCTGGAACGGCTTCCTGTTCCCGCTGATCCTGACCCAGTCGCCGCAGAACCAGGTGCTGACCACCGGCCTGTGGCAGCTCAGCAGCCAGTACGGGGTCAACGTGCCGGCCACGCTGGCGGCACTGGTCCTCTCCGGGATCCCCATGCTCGTGCTCTACCTCGCCGCCCGGCGCGCGCTGATGGCCGGCGTCGTGGGCATCAGCGGGCGGTGATCGCCGAGACCGTCGCGCCCCGCGAGTCACTTCGAGCAGCCGACCGCACCCCCGCGGTCACGTCCCACAAGCTCTGACCGGCCGCCCGCCCGCGCGCCCGCACCTCGAGAGGAACCACCAGCCCATGGCGATCGAGTCCGACCCCGCAGCCGCGGTATCCCGCTGGCGCCAGACCTCGCTCCCCGCCGAGCTGCGCGTAGCCGACCTCGTCGACCGGATGACCCTGCCGGAGAAGGCGGCCCAGCTGTACGGAGTCTGGGTCGGCGCGGCCGCCGACGGCGGCGGGGTCGCCCCGCACATGCACGAGAACCTCGAGGCGGCGATCGACTTCGAGGCGCTGATCCCGAGCGGCCTCGGCCAGCTGACCCGGTCCTTCGGCACCGCCCCGGTGGACCCGGCGCGCGGCGCGCTCTCGCTGGCCCGCGCCCAGCAGCGGATCGCCGCGGCCAACCGCTTCGGCATCCCGGCCGTGGCGCACGAGGAGTGCCTGGCCGGACTGGCGGCCTGGGGCGCCACGATCTACCCGGTGCCGCTGTCGTGGGGCGCCTCGTTCGCCCCGGAGCTGGTCGGCGAGATGGCCGCGGCGATCGGGCGCGACATGCGGTCGCTCGGCGTGCACCAGGGTCTCGCGCCGGTGCTCGACGTGATCCGCGACCCGAGGTGGGGGCGGTGCGAGGAGACCATCGGCGAGGACCCGTACCTGGTCTCCACGATCGGCGCGGCCTATGTGCGGGGCCTGGAGTCCGCCGGGATCGTGGCCACGCTCAAGCACTTCGCCGGCTATGCCGCATCGGTCGGGGCGCGCAACCTGGCGCCGGTGCGGGCCGGCGACCGCGAATTGGCCGACGTGATCCTGCCGCCGTTCGAGCAGGCGGTGCGGGACGCCGGGGCCCGCTCGGTGATGCCTACGTACATTGAGATCGACGGCATGCCCGTGGCCGCCGACCCGGGCCTGCTCACCGACCTGCTGCGGGACACCTGGGGCTTCACCGGGACCGTGGTGTCGGACTACTTCGAGATCGGCTTCCTGCACTCGCTGCACGCGGTGGCCGCGGACGACGCCGAGGCGGCCGGGCTGGCGCTGGCCGCCGGCGTGGACGTCGAGCTGCCCACGGTGCGCGCGTACGGCCAGATCCTGGTGGACGCGGTCGAGCGCCGCGACATCCCGGAGGAGCTGGTCGACCGGGCCCTTCGCCGGGTGCTGCTGCAGAAGTGCGAGCTCGGCCTGCTCGACCCGGACTGGTCGCCGATCCCGCCGGAGCTGCGCGCGGTCATGGCCGCGGCGGGCGGCGCCGAGGGCGCCACCGACGCGGAGGTGCTCTCGGACGGCGCCTCGATCGCCGGCACCGTCAACCTCGACCCGCCGGCCAACCGGGAGCTGGCCCGCCGGATCGCCGAGGAGTCGGTCGTCCTGCTCGACAACCGCGGCGGCGTGCTCCCGCTGGCGCCCGGCGCGGCCCGCAGCATCGTGGTCGCCGGCCCGCTCGCCGACGACCCGATGGCGATGATGGGCTGCTACGCGTTCCCCGCCCACGTCGGCGTCCGGCACCCCGACGTGCCGATGGGGCTGAAGATCCCGACGGTCCTCGACGCGCTGCGCGGCGAGCTGCCCGAGGCGCGGATCGAGTGGGTGCGCGGCTGCGGGATCACCGACCCGGACCGCTCGGGGTTCGCCGCCGCGGCGCAGGCCGCCGCCGGCGCGGACCTCTGCATCGCAGTGCTCGGCGACCGCGCGGGGCTGTTCGGCCGCGGCACCTCCGGCGAGGGCTGCGACGCCACGGACCTGAGCCTGCCGGGGATCCAGGGCGAGCTGCTGGAAGCGCTGCTGGAGACCGAGACTCCGGTGGTGTTGGTCCTGCTTACCGGCCGGCCGTATGCGCTCGGCCGGTATGCCGCGAGGCTCGGAGCCGCCGTGCAGGCCTTCTTTCCGGGAGAAGAGGGCGCGGCGGCGGTGGCCGGGGTGGTCTCCGGACGGGTCAGCCCGTCCGGACGACTACCGGTCAGCGTGCCGCGCGGCGAGGGCGGCCAGCCGTGGACCTACCTCCAGCCGCCGCTCGGCCTGGCCGGCTCGGTCAGCAACCTGGACCCGACGCCGCTCTACCCGTTCGGACACGGCCTCGGCTACACCGAGTTCGCCTGGGAGGACTTCGCCGAGGCGCCGGCGCAGCTGCCGGTGGACGGCGGCCTCGAGGTCGCGCTGACCGTCCGCAACGTGGGCGACCGGGCCGGCGCCGAAGTCGTCCAGCTCTACCTGCACGATCCGGTGGCCCAGACCACCCGGCCGCAGATGCGGCTGATCGGCTACGCCAAGACCCGGCTGGAGGCCGGCCAGGCGTCCCGGATCACCTTCGCCTTCCACACCGACCTGACCTCGTTCACCGGCCGCGAGGGCCGCCGCATCGTCGAGCCCGGCGACATCGAGCTGCGCCTTTCGACCTCCAGCGCGCCCGAATCCGTGCAGCACAGCGTGAAGCTGAGGCTGACCGGCGATGTCCGCGAGGTCACCCACCAGCGCAAACTGGTCTGCGACGCACGCATCAGTGAGCCCGAGCCCGCCCTCGAGGGCGGCGCCCCGCCCAAGCCGCGCGAGGAGTGACGCGAGGGCCCGTCCCGTTCGCGCGGCGCCCCGCGACACGCCGGGAAGCGCGAGCGCCGGATCGGCCGCGCCGGGCGGGGTGAAACTGGAACGGTGCTCGACGACGCCGTCCCGTATCTCGCCTGCCCACACTGCGGCGGCGGGCTGCGGCGCGTCGAGGGCGCCCTGCGGTGCGGAGAGGGGCACGCGTTCGACATCTCGCGCGAAGGCTATGTCAGCCTGCTGGCGGCCGGGGCGCGCGGCGTCGGCGACACCGCGGCGATGGTCGCCGCGCGGGTCGAGTTCCTGGCCGCCGGGCACTTCGCCGGCCTGGCCGGGCAGCTGGCGGACCTCGCCTCAGAAGCCTGTGCCGGTGCCAGTGCCGCTGATGATGCAGCCGGTGACGCAGCAGACAGCGCAGCATGCTGCATCGCCGATGTCGGAGCGGGCACCGGCTACTACCTCGCCGCGGCGCTCGAGCGCCGGCCGGACCGGGTCGGGCTCGCGCTGGACGCCTCGAAGTTCGCGCTGCGCAGGGCGGCCCGGGCGCACTCGCGGATCGGCGCGGTCCGCTGCGACGCCTGGTCGCGGCTCCCGGTCGGCACGGCCGCCGCCGCGGTCGTGCTGAACGTGTTCGCGCCGCGCGAGCCGGTCGAGCTGCGCAGGGTGCTGCATCCCGCCGGGCGGCTGCTGGTGGCGACCCCGACCCGGGACCACCTCGCCGAGCTGGTCGGCCCGCTCGGCCTGCTGACCGTCGACGAGCACAAGCAGGAGCGGCTGGACCGCAAGCTCGACCCCTGCTTCGATCTGGTCGGCACGCACTCGTTCCGGCACCGCGTCCTGCTCGACCGCCGGGCCGTCGCAGCCGTCGTGGGCATGGGGCCGAGCGCCTGGCACGCCGCCGACCGGAACCTCGGTGCCGCCGTGGATCAGCTCCCTGAGCCCGTGGCCGCCACGCTGTCGGTGACCATCTCGGTCTACCGGCCCCGCCCGGCGATCCAGGCCCGGTAAGCCCGGTGAGCCCGGTGAGCCCGGTAAACGCAGCCGGGTGGCGACCCCCGCGAGGGCCGCCACCCGGCTGCGAACCGCCGATCCGCCGTCAGTTACGCGTCACTGCGCTTGAACCGGATCGCGCCGAGCAGGATCGCCCCGACCGCGTAGAGCATGAAGACCAGGAATCCGGTCCAGGAGCCCAGGTCCACGCCCGGTATGTGCCGGGTGGCCCAGACCTCGGTGCCGGCGTTCGGCGGCAGCCACTTGTCGACGTGGTCCTGCCAGCTCTGCGGCATGGCGTTCTCGAGGATGTCCACCACGAAGACCAGGAACACCCCGGTCACGATGGCGCCCGCGGTGTGCCGCAGCAGCGCGCCGAACCCGAAGGAGAGCAGCGCGGTGCCGGCCAGGTACAGCCCGCCGCCGGCCACCGCCTGCAGCGCGCCGGGGCTGCCCAGCGTGAGGTCGACCCCCCTGCCGTGCCAGAAGTTCGCGCTCACCAGGAACGAGGCGAACGAGACCACCTCGCCGACCACGAGCGAGACCGCGGCGACCACGATCAGCTTGGCCCAGAACACGTCCATCCGGCGCGGCTGCGCGGACAGCGAGGTGCGTATCATGCCGGTCGAGTACTCGGTGGTCACCGCCATCGCGCCGAATACCACCATGACCAGCTGGCCCAGGATGATGGCGCCGAGCGTGCGCTGGACCAGGTCCTCGTGCGTCGCCAGCTGCACCCCGGAGGCGACTTCGTGGGTCGAGTTCGCCCAGTTGAGCAGGGCGCCGAGGCCGACCACGATCAGGACCGTGAACAGCAGGCTCCACATGGTCGAGCGCACCGAGCGGATCTTGGTCCATTCCGAGGCCAGCGTGCCGCCGAGCCCGGCCCGGCCGTGCGCCTCGGGCAGCGCGGGCAGCAGCGAGCCCGGCCCGCGGTTGATCGTCTGCGCGGTCATCTCAGGCCTCCGCCTTTCCCGTCGCGCCGACCGCGTCCGCGGCCGCGCCGGCCGCCATGGGCGCGGCGCCCTGTCCGGGCACCCCGGCGTGGTACTCCACGCTGTCCTTGGTCAGCTCCATGAACGCCTCTTCCAGCGAGGCCTGGATCGGCGAGAGCTCGTGCACCCGGATCCCGTTGTCGAAGGCCAGGTCGCCGACCGCGGTCATCGGCAGCTTGGTGACCCGGATCGCCTCGTCGCCGTCCGGGACGACCACGCCGCCCTTCTCCGCCAGCAGCGCGCCCAGCTTCTCGGCCTGCGGCGACTTGACCCGGATCGAGAGCTCCGAGTTGCCGTCGATGAACTCCTGCACCGAGCAGTCGGCCACCAGCCGGCCGCGGCCGATCACCACCAGGTGGTCCGCGGTGTTCTCCATCTCGCTCATCAGGTGCGAGGAGACGAACACCGTGCGGCCCTCGGCGGCCAGCGCCTTCATGAGGTTCCTGATCCACAGGATGCCCTCGGGGTCGAGCCCGTTGACCGGCTCGTCGAACATCAGCACCTCGGGGTCGCCGAGCAGCGCCGCGGCGATGCCCAGGCGCTGGCCCATGCCCAGCGAGAAGCCCTTCGACCGCTTCTTGGCGACCTCGTTCAGACCCACGAGCTCGAGCACCGCCTTGACCCGCGACTTGGGCAGGTTGTTGGTCTGCGCGAGGCACAGCAGGTGGTTGTAGGCGGAGCGGCCGCCGTGGATCGCCTTGGCGTCGAGCAGCGCGCCGACCTCCCGCATCGGGTAGGCGGCGGCGTGGAACGGCCGCCCGCCCACGGTCACCGAGCCGGACGTCGGCCGGTCCAGGCCGAGTATCAGCCGCATCGTGGTGGACTTGCCGGCGCCGTTGGGGCCGAGGAAGCCGGTGACCTGTCCCGGCCTGACGGAGAAGGACAGATCGTCCACCGCCAGCCGGTCCCCGTACCGCTTCGTGAGGCCGTTCGCCTCGATCATGGTCGTCTCGAATCCTCGCAGTAGTCTGTCTGATCTCGTTCCGAGGCAACCGTAGCGGTCCGGGTGATCTCGAATCGTCCGCCCTCAGGACGGTCTTGCCGGCGGCCCGGTCAGTCTCCAGGCTGATCCCCGGGCTTACCCTCTACTACGAGATGACTACCGAAATCACCGCGCACACGATGCTGCCGCGCGCCGTCCAGGAGATCGAACTGGCCACCGAGGACGGGCTGAAGCTCGTCGGCGAACTGGCTCTCCCCGCCGATCGGCCCCCTGCCGCGACGCTGCTTACGTTGCACCCGCTGCCCACCGCCGCCGGGATGATGGATAGTCACGTGCTGCGTAAGGCATCGTGGAGGCTGCCCGCGCTGGCCGACATCGCCGTGCTGCGCTTCAACACCAGGGGCACCGAATCGCCGCGCGGCCGCAGCGAGGGGGCGTTCGACGAGGGCATCGGCGAGCGCCACGACGTGGCCGCCGCGCTCGACTTCGTGCGCGACCGCGGCCTGTCCCAAGCGGCCGGAAGCACACTCTGGCTGCTCGGCTGGTCGTTCGGCACCGAGCTGGCGCTGCAGTACGGCCGCGCCGACTCGGTGACCGGCGCAATCCTGCTCTCCCCGCCGCTGCGCCGCGCCGGAGACGCAGATCTCGACGCCTGGGCCGAGTTCGGCCGGCCGCTGACCGTCCTGGTACCCGAGTTCGACGACTACCTGCGCCCGGACGAGGCCCGCAAACGGTTCGCCCGAGTCCCGCAGGCCGAGGTGATCGGCGTCGACGGGGCGAAGCACCTGTGGGTCGGCGAGAAGTACGTCCGGATCGTCCTCGACGAGATCGTGCGCCGGGTCAACCCCTCCGCCGCACCGCTCCCAGTGCTGTGGGACGGCCCGTGGGAGAAGTACTCGGCATCGATCGGCTGACGGCCTCGGCCAGCTCTAAGCGTCCGCCGCCTGCTGCGCAGCCCGCCAAGCCTCCTCCGCACGTTGCATGCGATCGAACAGCGCCGCACGCTCGTCGTCGCCGATGTCCGACAGGTCCAGTCGGAACACGTCCTGCGCGACCTTGAACCACTCCTCGGCGGACGTCAGGATGCGTGTTGAACGCCCGCTGGCATCGTCACGGGTCAACTCGTCGTTGAGGATGAAGTCGGTCCCCAGCACGTCGCGGCGGAAGACCTCGCAGGTCTGGACGAACGAGGACTGCGGCGACGTGGAGAGTTCGGCGTGATACCCGCTGAAGTCCTCCCAAACGGCCGGCGCAAGCGTGAAGTCCATGCTGTGGAAGGTCGTCTGCACCGGGTCGGTGAAGAACCGCCAAGCGTCCGGCCCGATCTGCGGCAGCGCCTGCAACCGGTAGCTGAAGGGGCCCTGGACGTGGACGCCCTCCCGTAACGGGATCGGCTCGTGGTGCGAGTTGGCCAGGCCGACGTCAATGCGCCACGCATGGTGTGCCCCAATCTGATGCATCGTCTGATTTCGGGGTAGTTATCAGTCGAGAGGCATTGTTGCGGCTGGTGGGCCTGCTCCACCGGTTGCGTTCCCCCGTGGATGAGATTGGGGGTGGGCCTGGAT
>DASYAE010000204.1:0-43502 GCA_036501535.1 Actinocrinis sp.
ACGCGGGTCTTCGCCCTGTAGAGCCCGATGGTGTGCCCGGAAACGCTCGGATCTCTCAACGGCTCGACGCGCGGCGTGGGCTGACAGCGTAGGCGGCCGGCGCCGGGCGCAGCGCTGGCAACTCCATCGCGGGTTGTGCGCCCGGGGCTGGCGGCCGGTGGTGAGAGCGGCGGCCCGGCCACGGCGGTACGGCGGCCGCGTTGCGCTCTGGACGGTGTATGTCTCCTGCGTTTGGTCGGGTCGGGCCTGCCTGCCGGGTTTCCTGGGCTCGTCTGGCTGATCGCGGGTGTGCCCGGGTCAAGGGGCCGGGCAGGTGCCCGTGACCGTGGGTCTTCTCCCCGGGTGCGGTTGCGGGTTGGTCCTGGTTGGTCGTTGGGCGGCGGGCCGGGACCGGCCGCGGTCGGCCGCTCAGTGCGCTGAGGTTGTCGCGTATGAGGGTGAGCGGCCGACTGCGGTTCCCGAAGGCCTGATTTCCGGGGAAGATCGTTTTCTTTGGTCTGCTTCTTTTCGATGTGGGGGTTCTTGATTGTGTCTGGGCGGGCAGTTCATGTGATTGATTGGACGCTTGATCATGGTGTTGCGATTGTCCTGCTTCAGGGTGAAGTGGTGTGGGCGTGTCGTGATGAGTATGAGGACACGGTGCGGGACGCGCTGAACCTCAACAAGCGGCCGTTGCTCGTGATCAGTGTCGAGAACGTTGATTTCGTTGATATCAATATCGTGGCGAGTATGGTTCAGCGTCAGCGTGTTCTTAAGCGCATGGGTGGCGGGCTTGTGTTGTATGGCGAGTCCAAGGGTGTCACGGCGGCCATGTCGAGCATGGGCGTGGCTTCGGCGCTTCCTGCTGTCTTTTCCTCGCTGCGGGATGCACGCAATCTCGTCGTGGAGTGCTCGGTTTTCACGGAAGCGCAGATAAGGACGCGTCGCGCATGAGGGGCGTGAAGCTGCGCGCTGCGTCGGGGCTGACCCTAGCGGGGTGAACGGTCCGCGGCGGGTGAGCTTCGGTCCGATGGTGGGTGGGTGGGGGTGGGTGGCGGACCGGCGTACGGTGTCGACCCCGGCGGGGTGGGCGGAGCGGGTGTGCACGGTGGGGTTGGTGGCCACGGGGGGTGTCGTTGTGGCGTCACGCGCCGTGTTCCCGATGTGAGCGGGTGCTGTTGCGCGTGGCGCCGTAGAGGCTCGGTGCGCGCGAGGGTCGGCATGGGTGGCGTGGCCCGGGGCGTGCGTCTGGGTTTCCGGAAGCGCCGGGGTGATCGGGTGGTGGTGGGTGAGGCTTGGTCAGGGTGGGAGATTTGGGCGGTGTCCGTGGCGGCGGCGCCCCGCGCCGCGCGCTGCGAACGGCGCCCCAGCGCCGCATGCGCAAAGCGCATGTGGCGCGGGGCGCCGCCGCCACGGACACCGCACGTATCTACGCTGCTGGATCGAGGCCGCAGCGTGACCGTCGGCCCGGCACTCGGGGCGCATGCCAGGGAAGTCGGGGCGGGGTCCAGGGGCGGCAGCCCCGGGCAGGGGTCGGGGGGCGGCAGCCCCGGGCAGGGGTCGGGGGGCGGCAGCCCCCAACGGGGTCCAGGGGGCGAAGCCTCCGGCGGGGTGCGGGGGCGGAGCCCTGCCGGGGGCGAGGGGCGGAGCCCCCGGGTGCCCGCGGGGCGGGCACTCTCCCCCTCTCCCCACATCGTGCGGAAGCTTATATTCCTGCTTTGCTTGTCATGGGTGTTGCGTCCGGCGACGGTGCCGCCGGAGCGAACGTGGCCCGGGGGCGAAGCCGCCGGGCCCCGGGAGCGCAGGCGGTGCCCGGAGCCGGGCGCTCTTGACGGGGTATAGACACTCTCCGACGCCCTGTCTCTCTGCCTGCCCCGGCGCTGTCCGGCTCCGGTCGCTGCTGCGCGCTTGGTGCGGCTGCTGGCGGCGCGGTGGTCGTGTGGAGGTTTGGCGGGTTCACTGGTGCGGTGCCTGCCACCGTGCTGTGATTCGGCCATGCTTGATTCGGCCTACCAGACAGATGTGCAGGCTCTGCGGTGTGTCGTCGTCCGCGTCTCTGCGGATGTCCACGCCCGCAAAACGTGCCGCGAGTCCGTTGGCGTCCACCGTCATGTCAGGGCTGAGCACCAGTTCCACGGAGCCGCCCCGGATCCGCATCTCGATGATCAGTTCGGGGCCGCTGCGCACTGCGCTGGTCAGGTCGAGCCTTACTTTAGTCCAAGCCGTGTGTATTGCCAGCCGGTGCGGAAGTGTCCATCGGCCGTCGCGTTGTACCAGGCCGTGCCTCTCCCGGATCGTGAGCTTCTCGACGGGTGGGTCGGTCGGCAGCTGCGCGAGCGCTGTGTCGCGGTGTGCCGCGGTGCCCAGATCAGAGGTGAGCAGGGCTAGCGCCTCGATGGTGCGGGCGGCCAGCGCCGCGTCCGCTCGCTCGTTGAATTCGGCCGGGTCGAGTCGGCCATCGGCGACGGCGGCGCGTAGCTGGTCGATGACGCGGTCGCGATCCGCATCGGACGCCCGCAACGCGGGTGGGCGGGGTGGATCTTCCGGCATGCGGTCTCCTCAGCGGCGGCGGGGTGGCGCCAGGCCACCGACGCTCACGTTATAGCGCAAGCCGGGAGTCGCTGCACACGCCGGAACGGCCTCCTCCTCCACGATCGCGGAGTTGTCCGGGCTGTAGCCGTAGTGGCGCCGCCCTCCGTGCGCCTTTCCCGCCCGCAGCGCGTCCTGCTGGGCGTCCAGCACGCGGCGGCTGGTGTCGTCCGAGGACTTACACGCGTACGCCACCTCGATGCGCAGGAAGAACCGATCATCGCTGTTGGACAGATCGCGCCGGTTGGCCTGCCCGTAGAGCAGCAGCTTGCGCTCGTCGGCCAGCCGCAGCAGCTCCTCCAAGTCCCACGGCTGCCGCATCGGCCGGTCCGGGTGGTGCACGATCACGTGCGAGACCTCGCCATCACGGATCGCCTGGAGCAGTGCATCCCATCCCGGGCGCTTGCGGTTGCGCTGCCAGGCGAAGCGTGAGGGGTCGATGAAGACATGCCTCTCGGCCACGGCGATCTTCTGGCGCGGAGGTTTCCCGGCAGAGGCGGACCTGACGGTCTACGCCGGTCTGATCGTCGTCTTTGATGTGTGAGATCCGGGCATAGATGGCTCCGGCCTCGGCGTTCCCGTTTATCAGCATACGTCTATTGTCCCGCACGTGTGGGGTGTAAGCACGCCTTCGGCACCGTCAAGAGCCAGACATCGCGCGGTCTGAACCGTCTCGGCAGCGTATTGACCGAAGCACGACGGGACGCCGCGAGCCCTTCGATCCAAGGCCGAGTCAGGAGCGCACGATGAACGCATCCACCCCGCGCGACGAGATCGAGACCGCCCTGCGCGCGGAACTGCGTGCGCGCACCGCGACGCTCACAGCGGACGACGTGCCCTTCGCCCGGATCCAGGCCGCCTCCCGCCGCGATCGGATCCGTCGCAGGACCCTGCTCGGCACCGCCCTCGTGCTGGTGGCGGCCCTGGCCGCTGCTCCCTCCGCCGTCGGCTCACTCGGCGGCGGCAGCGGGCAGACTGCCGGCGACGGCGGCACGCCCCTGTACTCCCTGCCGGCGCGCGGGAACCTGGTCGGCGACACCGCCTTCGTCCAGGCCGTCACGAATCGGTACTTCGCGCACTCGCACCTGCTCTATGCGAACGACGACGGCACGCACACCGTCGTGATCGGCGTCGGCGACGGACCCGCGCCCACACCCCCTCCTGGCATTCCCGATGCCAGGCAGGTCACCGTCCTGGTCGGCCCGCACGGCGCCCAGGCCGGCAAGCTCGCAGTGGGGTCACAGAGCACCGGCCCCGTGAACGAGAGCTATACGTTCGTCGGTGAGTTCGACGGCACCGGCGGCCTCGTGCCCTATGTCGTGCTCGGCCCTACGAACCTGACAAAGGTCGAATACGCGACCGGCGTCCAGCTCCGCGACGAGGGCGGCAAGCTCACGCCTGTGCGCACGGGCGTCACGTCCGCCGCGGTCACGGACGGCACCGCCGCCGGTGAGATCCAGGACACCACCGACCTCGACGCCGCATTCCGTGTCAACATGCTGCAGGCCTGGCAGGGCAGCACGAGCAACGGCACGGTACTGAACCTGTCGCCAGGCTCGCGCACAAGCAGAACAACCCCCGAAGACGAGCCCACCGGCCCGGCGTACAACGCCTTCCTCGAGGCCGTGGTGCAAGAGGCCCACCAGCACGGCATCACCGTCGACGAGCTCGGATCGAACGGCCAGGAGCTCACCAACAACGCGAGCCAGGTCATGTACGACCTCGTGGTCCTCGCGAACGTGAATCCAAGCAGCGTCACCTACTCGGTCGACTGGGTCGGCCGGGAGACCGCGCAGTGGGACTCCGCGCTGATCGAGTTCGACGTACCCGGCCTGCCGAAGATCCAGGCCTTCATCCGCGGCCTGGCCATCGGCCAGCCCGAGTCCGACTACCCCGGCCTGAGGCTGTCCTTCGTCCGTCCCGCCGTCCCGCTGACACCCGGTCATCTGCCGACCACCGCGGCCGAATTCGGCGGCACCCCGGAATTCACCACTGTCGGCGGCTGGCTGCAAATGCACTGGTAAAAGCCTGCGACCCAGCGCAGTGGGCCGAGCCGAACCTTTCGCCGGCCCACTGCGTCTCTGTTGTCGACGACGCGCGTAGGGTGCGGAGCTGCGGCGCGCTTCCGGCGGGATCAGCGCGCCGGGAGGAAGGTTCAGGCGTCGGGAGGGACGGTTTCGTGGCGGATTCACCGTGGGGGTCCGGGCCGAAGGGCGGGTCCGGAGACCCGGAGGGCGCGCGGCCGCCGGACGGCGGCACGCCGCGGGGAGGCGGCTGGCCGGGCCCGATCCTGGAGGAGCCCGTCAATATGCTGCCGATCGCTCCGCAGGTCCCGAACGTCGAAGACCCGGCCGAGTCGCAGGGAACCGAGACGGTGGCGCGGGACACTCCGGTGCAGGCGAACTCGATCGAAGTCAGCACAGTCCAAGCCGACGCAGTGCAGGCCGACCCAGCGCAGGCCAACCCAGTACAAGCCAACACAGCGCAAGCCGACCCGTTGCAGGAGACCCCGGCGCAGAGCACCGGCGGGCTGGCCGGCCTGCTGCCCGGCGGCCGCCGCCGCAGAGCCTCGGTGATCGCCGCGTACGCGGCCGCGGCCGTGCTGGTCGCGGCCGGCACGACCGTCTTCGTGGCCTCCAGGCAGCCCGCGGGCGCCTCCCCCTCGGCCGCCAGCTCTCCCTCGTCGCGCAGCCGCCACAGAATTCCGCCGCTGCACCAGGCAGTCAGCACCGCTTCCCCTTCACCCTCCGCGTCGCCGTCGCCCTCCCCGGCCAGCCCGGCCGCGTCGATCAGCCCCCTGCCGAGCAGCGGGCCGTCGGCGGCCGGTCCGCAGCCCGGGCCCCAGCCGATCGGGTGGTGGGAGCTCAACGACGCGACGGGCACCATCGCCGCGGACGGCGCCGGCCAGCAGAACGGCACGGCCCACAACATCACCTGGGTCGGCGGCGCCGCCGAGTTCAACGGCACCGACAGCGAGATCGACGTGCCCGACACGGTCGTCGACACCGCGCCGGGGGCCAGCTTCACCATCGCCGCCTGGGTCTATCTGTGGAACGACAACAGCTTCTACACCGCGGTCAGCGAGGACACCGCCGTCGACAGCGGGTTCTACCTCGAATACGTCTCGACCGACAACCGCTGGGCCTTCGCCCGCCGGACCGCGGACACCTCCAGCTCCGGCGCCGACCGCGCCGAGTCCACCGCCCCGCCCGCGCTGAACACCTGGACGCCCCTGATCGGGGTCTACGACGCGAGCACCAGCGAACTGCAGCTCTACGTCAACGGCACGCTCCAGGGCCAGGCCTCCGACCCGACCCCGTTCGCCGCCGACGGCGAACTCGTCTTCGGCCGCTCCATCGCCGGCGGCGGGAACGGCGCCTTCTTCCCCGGGCTGATCGACGACGTCGAGGTCTACAACCAGGCTCTGACCTCGTCGGAGATCGCGTCGCTCGCACAGTACAAGCCACACTGACTTTCTACCTGCCTCACCGCTAATTCGCTTGCCCGCACGCGCGGTATGGACCAGGGTCCTGGCCATGGTTGAGACAGCCCCGCAGTTCTTCGACCGGCTCGCCGACCGGTACGACCAGGTCGTCCCCTTCTTCGGCGAGCTCGCCAAGGAGCTGCTCGACATTCTCGACCCGGCCGTCGGCACCCGGCTGCTGGACCTCGGCACCGGCCGCGGCGCGATAGCCACAGCCGCCGCGGCCCGCGGATGCACCGTCACCGCGGTGGACGCGGCGCCGCGCATGGTCGGGCTGCTGGCCGCCGCCCACCCCGAGATCGACGCACGGCTGATGGACATCCACGACCTCGACCTGCCCGACCACTCCTACGACCTCGCGACCGCCGGCTTCGTCGTCCACCTGGTCGCCGACCGGCCGCGGGTCCTGGCCGGGTTGCGCCGGGTCCTGCGGCCCGGCGCGCGTGCGGCGCTGACCGTGCCGGGTCCGTGCGAGGACGGCGGCCGCTGGGATGAATGGAACGCCCTGATCGGCCGATTCGCAGCCCGGAGCACCGAGCCGCGGCTTCCGCGTGACTACGGCAGCGTCACGCCCGACCTGACGGCCGCAGGCTTCGTGGACATCCGCACCGCCGGATTCGCCGTCCACATGCCGATCGCCGATCCGCAGACCTGCTGGGACTTCCACATGTCGCACGGCTTCGCCGCCATCGTCGAGAGCCTTGATCCCGCGGACGCGGCCGAGTTCCGGCGATGCGCGCTGGCCGAGCTGACCCGGATGCACGAGTCGGGCGGCATCGTGCTCGACCGCGGCGCCGTGCTCTACCTTGCCATCAACCCGGACGATACGTAGCCGCACATTCAGGCTGTTCTCACCTGAGCCCGTTAAGTTCCGGCGCGATGGTGCAAGCAGCCCGACCCGAAAATGCCGAGAACGACGGCAGTGCAGTGCTGCTCGCACAGACTCCCGCGCGCAGGTTGGGCCGGCGGCCGGCCCTGGACGGCGTGCGCGGCTTGGCCGTCCTGCTGGTCGTCGGCGACCACGCGCACGTCCCGCTGGGCGAGCTGTGGATAGGGGTCGAGCTGTTCTTCGTGCTGTCCGGCTTCCTGATCACCTCGCTGCTGATCGAGGAGCTCGACCGCACCGGCCGGATCTCGGTGCGCTCGTTCTACGCGAGGCGGGCCCGGCGCATCCTGCCCGACCGGCCGTGGTGGCAGATAACCCCGCTCCTGCTCGCCGCCTCGATAGCCGCCGCGGCCCTGTCGTACCACCTGATAGAGGCCCGGTTCCTTCGACGGGTCCGCACATCCACGGGCCGCCTTATTCCTGCGGCAGCTGCAGGAACGTGTCCAGAAAGCGCTGCCGGTCGTAGCCGGTGATGATCAGGGTCCGCGTGCCGGAGGCGATCCGGGCGCCCCATTCGCCGTGCTCCCGGTAGATCTCGACCTCGGCCCACGTCCCGATCTCCGGGTCGATCGCGCAGCACGCGGCGAGCGGGTCGTGCAGGATCTTGCCCTCCGGGCGAGCGGTGAGGTAGTCCGTCATGAGCCGGTGGATCAGTGCCAGCGACGGGCTCGCGTCCATGACGCCGGCGACCCGGGCGTGCAGATCGTGGTCATACACGACTGCGTGGCAGACGTTCTTCGCCACGAACCGCCGCTGGCCGATGCCGGGATAGGCCAGCGCGGCGAGCGCGGAGCCGGGGGCGCCGTTGAGGTTGTAGCTGGGGCACGTGCGCCGGCCGCGGAATTTCGGCAGCTGGTCGGCGGCGGGGACCACGCCCTCCCCGGCGAACCCGCCCTGGACCACGAGCCGGCCGAGCCGCAGGCGCTCGTCGGCCAGCGCCGCGCCCAGGTTCTTCAGCGGGCCGCCGCATATCAGTGTCGTGCTCTCGTCGCAGACCTCGGCCAGCAGCCGGCCGCCCGGCTCGGCGGCGAGCGACGGCGCCACCTCGCCGAGGACCCGATAGTGCCAGCGGGACACGCAGGCCTTCGGGTGGTCCAGGTTGAACGCGCCCACCCGCACATCGGACCGCCCGAGCAGCGCCAGCCCGTGCCGCACGATCCCGACCTGGGACGGCGAGCCGGGTGTGACCGTCACCGCATGCAGGTTCACGGCCGGATGACCGGCCAGCAGAAGCAGGGTGAGGAAGTCGTCCGGATCCCCGGTCTCCATGTCCAGCACCACGTCGAGCACCCGACGAACCCTAGTCAGGCCCCTGCGGCGGCGCCACCGGATTAGGCCGGCAGGGCTCTGACCCTCCGGGTCCTGCGATCAGGAGGCGTGCTGTCAGGGGGCGGTCGCCGTCACGCTCAATACCGTTTCTCCGTTGCGTCCGTCCTGGTGCCGGTCCGCCCGGGCGCCGACGAACCCGTGATCAAGGCACCGTTGCGCGAAAGCCTCGGCCTGCGTGTCGGTCCAGCCGTGGCTGGCGAGGCCGTGGGCGCCCGGCTCCGCCAGCCGCTCGATGGCGACCAAGCGGCCGGCCGGTCTCAGGACACGTCGCGTCTCTCGGAGGCCCGCGTCGAGATCGGTCCAGTGGTGCACGCAGGCGATGGACCAGACCACCGAGGCCGAGTCGTCGGGCAGCGGAAGGGCTTCCGCGCCTGCTTGCACGTAGCGCGCGGGAAGCGAGGACCTGGTCAGGACCCGGGCCACGCGGAGCATGACGGGCGCCGGGTCGACTCCGATCGCCGATGCGCCTCTTCCCGCTGCGTGGCGTACGGCCGCGCCCGGTCCGCAGCCGATGTCCACGACCGCGTCGCCCGGCTCGAGCCCGCTGAGGCGTTCGGCCAGCAGGGCGTTGCCCTTGCGCCCCAGGACCATGCTCGCGGCGGCGAGGAGTCCGAGCGGCCCGGCGAAGCCCGGATGGTGCGCGTGGTGGTTCGGGACGCCGCAGCCGGCGTCGGCATGATCCCTGGTCATGGCTGGAATCTTGACAGTTGAACCCGGCTTCAAGTCAACTTGGCGGCATCATGTCCGAACCGGAGGCCGTATCCGAGCCCGAAGCCGAGCCCGAACTCCTCACCATCGGTGAGATGGCCGCGCGGGCCGGCGTCGCGACTTCCGCGATCCGCTACTACGAGCGGCGCGGCCTGCTGAGCCCCGACGCGCGCCGGTCCGGGCAGCGGCGCTACCGGGCCGAAACCCTGCGGCGGCTCGTCTTCATCGGCATGATGCAGGACGCCGGCCTGGCTCTCGACGACATCGACGGCATCCTGAACGCCGCCACGATGGAGCAGTGGAAGGCCGTCGCCGGGCGCCGCCTCGAAGCCCTCGACGACCAGATCGCCGGGCTCCAGCACGCGCGCGGCTTCCTCGCCCTCGCGCTGAACTGCCGGTTCGACCACCCCGCGACGCAGTGCTCGGCCATGGGCGCCGAGATCGACCGCCGGCTCGGGAGCTGAATGCCGAGAACGTCGCGGCGCGGCGGGAACGCAGGCTCGCCGCGATGCCGGCACGAACGAGCGGGCCGAGATCGCGGCGAACGCCGGGCCGGGGGCCGACTGTGGGGCCCGGTGAGGAGCACCACAGTCGTCCTCAGGCGGCGACGCGCTGGAGGGTGAAGTGGTCGAGCAGCTGGATCAGACCGTCCTCACGGGGCGTCACCTCGAGCGCCGGGTCGTCGGCCAGGACCGCCCGCTGCAGCAGGTGCAGCCGCTTGGACGGCTCGAGGCCCAGTTCCTCGACCATGGTGGCGCGCAGCCGGTGGAACACCGACAGCGCCTCGCGACGCCGGCCGCTGCGGTGCAGCGCGACCATCAGCTGCGCGCACAGGTTCTCGTTCAGCCCGTGCTCTGCCACCAGCAGGGTCAGGTCCGGCAGGACGTCCTGGTGGTGCCCCAACCGCATCCGGGCGTCGATGCACTGCTCCAGCGTGTTCAGCCGGACCTGCTCCAGGGCCTTGAGCTGCGGCTCGGTGACGACGCCGGCGCGCACGTCGGCCAGCGCCGGTCCGCGCCAGAGCATGCACGCACGGGAGAGCAGCGATGCGGCCTCGACGTTGTTGCCGGACGCGAGCGCGCGCCGGCCGGCTCCGGCCAGCTGCTCGAAGTTGCGCCGGTCGAAGTCGACCGAGCCGGTCCGCATCAGATACCCGCCGGGCACCGTGACCAGCAGCGTGTCAGATACCTGTGACACGGTGGTGTTCATGAGCCGGCTGAGGCATTTTCGCACCTGCAGGATGTAGGTCTGCAGCGTGGTCGCGGCGCTGACCGGCGGGGTGGCGCCCCACAGATCGCGGATCAGCGCGGAGGACTGGACTATCTGGTCCCCGTTGAGCAGGAGAAGTCCCAGGACACTGCGGGGCTTCGGAGCCGTCGGCGTGACGACGCGCTCTGCGTCGCGCAACACGAGCGATCCAAGAATTCCGATTTCCACCGTGGACCTCCTCAAAGACCGGTCCCATTCGACGTGACTGGACTGTGGTTCACTTGCGTGCACTGTTCCTCCCGCCCTCCCGGCCCGCCGGTGTGCCGGCCCGGATTCGCGAGAGCCCCGAGAACACTGTCGGTTCCGGTCTGGAGCCGGGTCGCGAGGTCTTCCCCGAACTGCGGTGGTCGTGCGCCGCGGGCAATCCCCCTACGTATCCGGGAGGGGACCCCGTCGGTGTTAGCAATGCTAGGCTCTCGAGCATCGCTATGCAACAAATCGGCGCTAGGAAAAGTAGCATCATCCAAAGGCAGCCTCGCGGTATCAGGATAAGTACATTGCCGCCGGTGTGAACGAGCTGTTCAGCGCACGCTGATTCGAGCCGCCGCGCCCGGTCCGGAGACGTGGTCTAGCCGGACACGACCGGTCCGCCAGACGGCGATCGCCCCCGCGCGTGCGGGGGCGATCGGTGGCGGCACCCAGGCCTGGTTTTGAAATGGCTCGTTTCAGATGGCTTGTTTGAAATGCCTTGTTTCGGAAGGCTCGTTCGAGCGCCCCGGTCCGCTCAGGCTATTTCCGGTTCCGGGGTCAGCTCGAACTCGTCCAGGGACTCGCCGAAGGCGATCACCGCGCGCTCCTCCGGCGGCAGCAGCCAGCGCAGCAGCGGCCCGGTCATCGCCGTGGTCACCAGGGTCATCAGCACGAAGATGGAGAACAGGGCCGGGGTCAGCACGCCGAGCTGGAGCCCGAGCTGGAGCACGATCAGCTCGGTCAGGCCGCGGCAGTTCATCATCGCGCCGAGCGCCAGCGCGGTGCGGCCGCGCTCCCCGACGGCGGCCGCGGCCCCGGACGTGCCGCCGAACTTGGCGGCCACCGCGATCGCGACCACGATCAGGCACACCAGCCAGGACACGGCGGTCATCGACCGCAGGTTGGTCTGCAGGCCCACGGTCATGAAGAACAGCGGCAGCAGGACCCAGAGCACGACGCCCTCGACCTGGCCGGTCACGTCCTTGATCAGCTTGTTGTCGCGCGGCATCACCACGCCGGCCAGGAACGCTCCGAAGATCGCGTGCACGCCCATCGCGTTGGTGGCCAGCCCGCAGGCCAGCACCAGGCACACCAGGCCGGAGGAGACCGCCGCCTTGCGCGCCACGCCGCCGTTCTCGGGCTCCGACCGCTCGACCCAGTCGATGACGCGCGCCACCAGCGGGCGCACCACCGTGACCATCACCAGGGCGAACACCGCGACCAGGCCCAGCGCGCCGGCCGCCGCGCCCGGGGAGGCCTGCCGCACCACGGCGACGACCAGCGCGAGCAGGCACCACGCGGTGATGTCGCCGATCCCGGCCGCCGCGATCCCGGTGGTGCCGATCCGGGTGCGGATCAGCTTCTCCTCGTCCAGCACGCGGGCCAGCACCGGGAACGCGGTGATCGCGAAGCAGAGCCCGATGAACAGCAGGAACGGGACGGTCCCGGACTGCGCCGACGGGTAGCGCCCGCGCAGCCCCAGGGCCACCACGATCCCGCACAGCAGCGCCGGAGCCATCGATCCGTGCCCGATCACCACCGCCCGGCCGCCGCTGCGCCGCAGCGTGCCCGGAGCGAGTTCGGCGCCTATCAGGAACATGAAAAGGATCACGCCGAGCTGTGCCAGCACGCTGAGCGAGGGCATCGCCGTGGTGGGGAACAGCCAGTGCTGCAGCGACGGGGCGATCGCGCCGAGCAGGCTCGGGCCGAGCGCCACGCCGCCGACGAGCTCGCCGACGACCGCGGGCTGGCCGAGCCGGCGGGCGAGCGCGCCGCACGCCGCGGCCAGGGCCACCACCGCGGTGACGGCGACCAGCACCCGGTCGACGGCGTTGGTGCTCGCCTGCGCCGCCAGCGAGCCGGCGTGGTGCGCGAGGGAATGGCTGGAGAACGCTGCGACGATGACGGCCGCCGCGATGGGAACCGCGACGAACAGCGCATAGGCCAGGCCGTAGCGGCGCACGGTGCCCTTGCGGCCGGGGCGCTCCGCGCGATTGACAGAGATCTGCGACATAGGATACCAATCGGGTGAGGGCGATGGAGTGGACCGCCGCCGCGCCGGTGCGGGCGCAGGCGGTGTGAACAGGTGAGCTGCACGGTGTATCGGGTGGTCCGGCACTACCCGGTACATCTGGCGACAACGTGTCACGGGGCGTCACAGACAACGCGATGCCTCCCCTTGAATCGAGGCCTGCCACCCCGATCGGGCAGGTTCCTTACACGCGCCGCCGGTCTACCCCGTCCGCAGGCCGCCCGAGGCCGAATCCGCCGAGCGCGCGATCAGCTGTCTGCAGTACCGGAGAATCCTGGTCGCCTGATTCCGGCCACGCTGCGCGGAGGCGATACCGTTGCGCCGTCCGGATGCGTCGACGAACATGCGCCCGTAGACCTTCCGGCCATCCGGCAGCATGACCTCGCAGCCGTCCGCGACCGGGGTGAACGCGCCCTCCGGAGTCTCCTCGAACACGTGCACGCCGAGCTCCTGCGCGTGCCGCAGCAGCAGCTCGTCGAGTTCATCCCGGTTGCCGTCGGAGCCGAAGCGGTAGGCGCCGTCCTCCTCCCACTCGGCGTGGTCGAAGAATCCGGCGGTTTGCGCCCTGCCCCCTCCACGGAGAATATCGCCGAATCTGTGTACGGAGAATCCGACTCCCATCACTTTGTGCAGCGTGCCAGTCCGTTGTCCAGTGTTCGTCAATCGGGACGCGGCCGCCGCCGGGCGCGCCGACGGCTCGCCGGGATGCGTCCGAGGGGACGTCACGCTTGCGAAGATGGCCACGCTGAGGTCGGTGGTGCGGGCGAGCTGCGCGCCGAGGGTCGACCCGGCCGGACCGCCGCCCATGATGATGACGTCGTAGTGCCCCGCAGTCTGTGCGCTCACTGTCATCCCATCTGCTTTTCGGGGTGTCCCCTATAAGCTGCCAGGGGTCCACCCGTAACGGACCGAGAACTTCACCGAAGGTTTTTCGGCCGCTGCGGCATTCCCCGGTCCGTTTTCCCGGCGCGATTTCCCGGGGTTGTTTCCCGCCCCGATTCTCCGGGCCGTACCCGCAGGGTCCTGATGGACCCGGTCCGGCGGTCTCAGCCGAGGTATCGCAGCACCGCGAGGACCCGGCGGTGGTCGGCGTCGGTGGCAGGCAGGCCGAGCTTGGCGAAGATGCTGGTGACGTGCTTCTCGACGGCCCGCTGGCTGACGACGAGGCGGCCCGCGATGGCCGCGTTGGAGCGTCCCTCGGCCATGAGCGCGAGCACTTCGCGCTCCCGGTCGGTGAGCTGCGCCAGCGCCTCGGAGCGCCGGGCGGCCGATATCAGCTCCCGCACGACGTCGGGATCCAGGACCGTGCCGCCGGCGGCCAGCCGCTCGAGCGCGGCGACGAACTCCGCGACGTCCCCGACCCGGTCCTTCAACAGGTATCCGATGCCCGCGGACCCGCCGGGCGCGCCGGCGCCGAGCAGATCATGGACATGCCGGGTCTCCACGTACTGAGAGAAGACGAGCACGGGCAGCCCCGGGCGGTCGCGGCGCAGCTCGAGCGCCGCCCGCAGGCCGTCGTCCGTGTGGGTCGGCGGCATCCGCACGTCGACGACGACGAGATCGGGTTCGTATTCGGCCACCGCGCGCAGCAGCGCCGGCCCGTCGCCGACGGCCGCCGGCACCTCGTGGCCGCGGCTGGCCATCAGCTCGGCGAGCGCGGCCCGGATCACCGCCGAGTCCTCTGCGATCACGATCCGCATGGCACTGTTTTCCTGTCTTCACGCACGGTCGGGTACCAGGATCTCGATGACGGTCGGGCCGCCCGGCGGGCTGGCGATCTCCAGCGTCCCGTCCACTCCGTTCAGCCGGGCTGACAGCCCTCTTAGTCCCCCGCCGTCCTGGAGGCACGCACCGCCGCGCCCGTCGTCGCGCACCCGGACCCGGAGGTGCTTGCCGTCGGCCCGGACTTCGACGCTCGCGCACGTGGCCCCGGCGTGCTTGGCGGCATTGGTCAGCAGCTCGGCGGTGCAGAAGTAGACGGTCGCCTCGATGGCGGGCGAGGGCCGGGCCGGGACGTCGACGCTCACTGCGACGGGAACCGGGATCCTGGCCGCCAGGGAGCCGATGGCGGCCTGCAGTCCCTCGTCGAGCACCGGCGGATGCACGCCCCGAGCCAGGTCTCGAAGTTGCACGATGGCGTCCTTGACTCCTTGGTGGGCCTCGTCGAGCAGCCGGCCGGCCTGGACGAGGTCGGCGGGACCGTCGGCGGGGACACCGGCGGAGACACCGGCGAGCTTCTCCCGGGCCAGGCCGAGCCTCATCGAGGTCGCCACCAGCTCGGCCTGGGCGCCGTCGTGCAGGTCCCGCTCGATGCTGCGCAGCCGCGCCCGCGCGCCTTCGACCGCCTCAGAGCGCGAATGCTCCAGGTGCCGGATGCGAAGAGACGCCGACTGGCCGAGCAGGCTCGCGGCGAGCGCCGTGTCGGCGCGCAGGATGCCGCGCAGGACCCACGGCGACAGCCACCAGCCCGCGACGCCGATGCCCACCGCGAGGGCCATGGTGGGCCAGGTGTCGAAGTAGAAGCTGCCGAAGTTGGTCACGTACCGGTGGGTGACGCCGTCGATCACCACATGCCGGGTCCACAGGTTGACGTACCATTCGACCGGTGACGCCAGGAAGATCAGGCTGCCGGCCCGGAAGGCGATGACGGCGCCGAGACCGGCCAGCTCGAGCGGGGCTTTGGCGAGGAAGTACGCGCGCGCCCGCCAGGCCGGCTGGTCGGTGAGCGCCGCCCGCATCCAGTCAAAGAACTCTGCGTCGGGATCGGGATGGTAAGGATCCGGCGAGGCGAAGGTCATGCCCAACAGGCGCGACGCCAGGGTGCGGGCGACGGTCCCCAGGCGCCGGATGCCCGAAGTCGACAGCGCCGTGAGCGGCAGGCCGATCACGAACAGCGGAGGCACCGTCAGCGCCAAGGGCAGGACCACGGTCAGCAGCCCGCACAGCGCGAGCGGCAGCCCCGCCAGCGTGTAGCCGGCCTCGGCCCACGACCGCCTGGTGAACGGCTCTCGCAGCACCCTGACGACGGCGGGGCTGGGGCTCATCGGGGCCGTCCGATTCCGTCGCGGGTCGAAATGAATGTGCTGCGGACTCTCCGCGAGAGCAGAATATAGGCCGCGCCGACGAGATTCGGCGCGGAATCAATCAGAGTGCCTATATTCGATTTCTCGCCGATTAGGTGCCACGCGAGAAGGAATGCCACCGAGAGCAGATTGAATACGACGTTGTTCGCGATGAACGACCTGCGGCGCCGCCTCATCATGACGAACAGGACGGCCCCGTAGAGGATGAGGCCGACGTTCGTCGCGACGTAGAACAGCAGTGCGCCCAGTGGAACGAACGAGCGCAGCCCGGCGGCAGCGGGGTCCGAATATACGACGATCGCCCCCACGGTCAGCAATGCCGCGTGCGCCAGAAGGCCGGCGACGACGGCGATGTAAACCATCAGCAAGCCCCGTATGCGCGGCCGTGCTATGCGTGGCCGTGCGCGGCCGTCGTCGGCTGATGACTCCGGTTTTCCCGCAGCGTACGTTCCGTCGAGTTGCATAGCGGAATCATGCTGCGCGAGGCTCCGGGAATCGATGGTGCCGACACCCCTCTTCACGGTGCGGCTAACCGAACCGCACGCGTTCGCGAGCGCGTACCAGGCTTCTTCGCAAGCGCGTATTAGGCTTCTGCGACAACCGCGTCGTTCAGCGCGACGCCCAGGTCGGCGCGGTTGCGGACCTGCAGTTTGCGATAGGTGTTGGTGAGGTGGAGCTCGACGGTGCGCTGGGTGACGAACAGCTCCCTGGCGATCTGCCGGTTGGTCAGGCCGCCGGTGGCCATCAGGGCGGTGCGCAGCTCTGCGTCGGTCAGCGAGTCCCTGCCGAACTGGGCGCGGCGCCGGGGCCTGGCGCCGCTGCGCAGCAGTTCGTCGTGGGCCCGGGCGGCCAGTGCCGTCGAGCCGGACCGCTGGGCGATCGCCAGTCCTTCACGCAGCTGGTCGCGCGCCGGGAGGATCTCTCCCTGGAGGGCCATCGCCCGGCCCAGGTCCAGCATGCTCTGGGCGAGGTCCAGCACGGCGGGCGAGTTGCGCAGCTGTGCGACCGCCTGGGCGAGCCAGCGCGCGCGCTTGCGCGGCTCCTTCTCGATCAGGCCACGGGCGCGCAGCGCTATGCCGATCGCCCGCGGGGCGCCCCAGAAGTAGGCCGCGCGCAGCTGCTCCTCCGCCAACGCCAGGGCGCGCTGGTAGTCGCCGGTCTGGCTCAGGGCCACCGCCGCACCGCACCGCCATCCGTTGACCAGCGGGTTGTCCACGTCCCAGCGCTTGAGCCGACGGCCGCACTCCAGCAGGTCGGCGAGTCCCGCCTGCATCTCGCCGGCGGCCACGCGCAGCCGGCCGCGCGCTTCGAGGTAGTGGTTGACATGCCAGTCGCCCGGCTGGTCGCCGGCCGGCCCGGTCTCGCCGAAGACCGACGACGCCTCCAGGTACTCGCCGGACTCGCTCAGCGCACAGGCCAGCACGGCGCGATGGTCCAGCAGCAGCGGCCGGGTCCCGCCCGCCTCGACGAGCTCGACGGCGCGCCGCGCGCTGCGCACGGACCGGCTCACGTCGCCGTTGACGAGCTCGACGGCAGCGCGTACAGCTACGACCTCTGCGACGTGCGGCGCCTTGTCGGCAATGGCTTTCAGATACCCGGCCGCCTGGTCGCTGTGGTCGGCGTGAAGAAGCGTCAGCACCGCGGCTGCGTGTTCCAGGGGGTGCTGGGAGAGCGCCGGCGGCACCTCCAGGAAGCGGTTCATCTGACGCATCGCGGAGATCCGGCCGGCGCCGGACCAGGTCGCCCGGACGGCGCGCGGGACGGGCTGCGCGTGTCCCGCGATCGATGAGGCGATCTGCGCCAGCGTGGCCCCGGCGGAGTCGATCGTGTCGGCGTGCAGCAGCGAGAGCATCAGCTGCACATCGCGCAGCCGCTCCGCGAGGGCCGGCTGCACGTCGGCCAATCGCTCGGCGCAGCCCGCCAGGACCTCGACGGCCTCAGGGGTCCGGCCGCAGCCCGCCAGGGCCCGGGCGAGTGACAGGTAGGCCCGCCCGAGCTGCCGGGGATCGTCCAACACTGCGATGGCCTGCCGGAGGTACCCGACCGCCGCCTGCGGGTCGCGCGTCTCCAGGATCGCGCCGAGCGTCAGCTCCAGGCGGGCCCGCCGCTCCGGCGGCATCGGGCCGCGCACGACCCGGCGCAGGCACTCGGCCGCCAAGACGTACTCGTCGGCTGCGAGCAGGTCCGCGGCGACCTGGCACAGCATCTCGATGTTCCGGTGGTCGGCGGTCGGCGACGCGGCGAGCAGGTGCCGCGCCACATCCGACGCCACGCCGCGCTCGATGTGGAGTAGCGCCGCCGCCGTCCGGTGATAGCGCTGACGTACGTCAGCACGCATATCGGCGTAGACCGCATTGCGAACCAGCGGATGGACGTACTGTGCCGGCCGGATGCTGTTGACGATACCGAGCCGGTTGAGGGTCAGCAGCGCGTCGTGCACGGTCTCCGGACCGATCGAGCACATGGCCGCGATGACGTCGCCGCCCGCGCTCGGACCGAGCACGGCCAGGGCGCGCGCGACCTGTTTCACGGCTGTCGGCAGATGCGCGATCTTGCTGAGTACGTACTGCGCGACACCCGGCGGCGCGATCAGGGCCAACCGGCCGGGCGGCAGCACGTCCAGGTCGATGTCCTCCCGGGCGAGCGTGCGGGCCAGTTCGACCAGCAGCAGCGGATTGCCCCCGGTCAGCTCGACGCAGACGGCGGCGGCCGCTTCCGGCACGGTGCGGCCGGTGTGCCGACCGAGCAGGTCGGCCGCGGCGTGTCCGGTCAGCGCCGCGGGCCGCAGCGTGACCGCGTCCAGCCGGTGCCGAAGCTCGACCATGAGCGTAGCGCCGGCCGGGGAGGTCTCGATGTCCCGGGAGATGGCGACGACCAGCAGCGCGGGCAGCGTGCTGATCCGCCGGCTGAGGTAGGCCAACCAGCGCAGCGACAGCTCGTCGAGGAGCTGGACGTCGTCGATGACGATGACGGACGGCCCCGCGGCGCAGCGCTTCGCCAGACCGCGGTGCATGGCTGCGAAGACGAGATCGGTGCTTTGAGATGCACTGGCATCGAGGTCGAGGCCGCGCGCCGGCGCCGGAGGCACGCCGAGCAGTTGACCGCAGAGCCCGTACGGCACCTCACGCTCGCTGACACCGCCCGACGCGGACAGGACGTTGATGCCGGCGTGACGTGCGCAGGTGACGACGTGATTGAGCAGGCTGGTTCGACCGGTGCCCGCGTTGCCGTCGACCACGAGCAGTCCCGCGCCACGCGGTGGCAAGTCACCAACGCCGCGCAGTACCGATTCACCGGCTCCGCGCAGTATTGACTCATCGGTCACACCGTTGGCGAGCCTGCCGAGCGCACATTCGATCTCGAAGATCTCCCTCGTGCGCTCCAGCAGGTCGCAGGGCTGGTAGATCTCCGCGAGCCTCTCCGTCTGCACCGACATCCTCACTGCCGCCTCTCTCCGCTCGCCCCCGGGCACGCCCCGGTCAGCGGGAACTGCGCACGGCCCAGTGGGCGCGCAGGTGGGACACCGGTTCCGCGGTGCGCTCGTCGGGGATCTCCTGCCGCAGCACGGTGCGCAGGCTGCTCATTTCCGGCCCGCGGTCTCACGAGCGTCGGTATTCAGTGGATACAGCACCAATTCACAACTCCCGTGTGCCCGGAATGAGAATCACCCGATGAGGATGTGTTTCTCTCACTGGCACAACCCATCGTCCCACCTCGCCACGAAGGCCTACTACAGGTGGAAACCAAGGTCCGCAGGAAGGTCGGCTACAGGTGAATCAGAGGATCGCTGGAATACCGGTGCATTCTCGCTGTAGGACAACGGAAACCGACTGCACGGCATTGGTCGCCTTTATGCCCGGCCCGATGATTCCGCCGTGCCCAGGCATACGTCGACCCGCACCAGGTCACTCGAACCGCACCGTATCAGGCCTCGTTATTCGACCGAGGATCGGCAGCGCGGCCAGCACCACCGCCAGCGCGCCGAGCAGGCCCAGGCCGGTCACGAGGTAGTACGACGCGCCCGGCAGTGCGATCGGCGAGGCGTCCCTGTTGGTCAGCTGCTTCACCACGGGACCCGCGGTTATCAGACCTATGACCGCAGCGAGCAGTGCCGCAGCCGCGAGCGGCACGGTCGCCTCGAGCACGGCCACCTGGTAGAGCGACTGTGTCGGGACCCCGGTCAGGCGCAGCAGGGTGAACGGCCGCTTGCGCTCCACCACGCTCCCGGCAACCGCCACGGCGACGCTGCAGCCCGCGACGACAAAGGTCAGACCGACGACCGCGAGGGCGACCCGCTGAATCTCGTCGAAGAGGACTGATCTGGTCTCGGCGACCTCGCCGAGTGTCTCCGGCGTGCTGCTGGACCCGGTCAGCGCGGTGTACCCGGTCAGCAGGGTGCGGGCGCGCTCGAGGCTGCTCTGGTCGTCCGACCGGACCAGCACCGCCGCCAGGTCGAGCCGGCCGAGGTCGACGGAGCCGGTGCGGCTCGACGGCCCGACCACCGGGAGGTGGTTGCCGACGTCCAGCATGTTGTCGGTGAGCAGCAGCTGGACGAAGTCCGCCTCGACGTCGGCGCCACCGGCACCTGTTCCACCACCCGCACCGGCACCGTCACCGGGCACAGCAGGGCTGGACGATGCGCTGGGGCAGCTGCCGAGTTCGGGGAACGACTTCAGCTGGGTGCAGCTGACGATTGTCGCAGCACTCGTGCAGCCCCCTCCGTATCCGCAGGTGACCGCGCCGGCGGGAGCGGTCCCAGGCGTGACGGCGGTGTAGATCGGCAACACCGTGACATCGGGGTAGGATCGCAGCTCGCTGAGGACGCGGGCGCCGGTCGGCGCGTTCAGGCCCAAGGCCAGCTTCGAGGAGAACGAGGCCCGCATCACGTTCGTCAGCGTGCCGCCGCCGACATGTTGCTGACCCGATATCAGGGCCGGGACGATGGCGGCGGTGGCCGTGCCGACGAACACCGCGAGCACGAGTCCGCTGACCGCGCGGAAGGCCCGCTTCGGATCGTCGGCCAGCCGCCGAGCCGCCAGCAGCGCTGAGGGTCCCTTGGCGCGATCGGCCATCAGGCGTGCAGACCACAGGGTGAGCCAGGGACCGCAGGTGACCATCCCGGTCATCACCATCAGCAGACCGAGGTAGACCACGGTGAAGTCGCCGTTCTTCGTGCGGACGGTGAACATCACGAGGCCGAGCCCGAGGAGAACCGGCTGCCACGGCCGCAACGGCGACGCCTTGGTACGGCGCGCGATGCCAAGCGGATCAACGCGCACCCGCCGGGACGAGAGCAGCGCGCCGCAGACCGAGATGACCGGCACGGCGAGCAGCACGGCCGCGTAGCCGAGCGCGGTCGGGTTGACGTCGGCCGGGAAGTAGCGGGCGCCGGTGATCGCGACCCGGGCGACCTCGGGCCGCACCGGCAGGAAGAGGCCCACTCCGGCCAGGGTTCCGACCAGTGCGCCGATCACGGCCTCTGCGCTCGCGATCACACTGATCTGCCGGTTCGTGCCGCCGACCAGCCGCATCGCGGCATAGCGCTCCTCGCGGCGGGCCGCGGCCAGCCGTGTCGCGAGACCGACGAGGATGAGCAGCGGCACGAACATCGCGATCGCCATCAGGCCGAAGCCATAGGTGTATCCGTCCGTGGTGCTGTTCACCGCCGGTTTCGTGGAGATCACGGAGACCCGGGTCGTGGCGGGGAAGACGGCGAGCTGCCGCGGCGTGTAGCCGATGACGATCACAAGCTCGTCCGGGCTGCCGAGCGCCGCGTCGCCGACGAGTCCGGCCTGCGTACCCGGATATCGGTCGCCCAGCTGGTCGCGCGGCGCGGAGGCGAGCAGACGGGCCATCGCGGGCGACACGTAATACCGGCCGGGGCCCGGCATATCGGTCAGGCCCGGGATCGCCGGCGCTCCAGGCCCGAGCGCTGCGACGTCGAGCCGCTCGATGGTCTGCCCGCGGTAATAGTCGTCGCTGTAGTTCCAGAGCTCGGCGCCCGCGACGGGTGCCGTGACCGGCGCGCCTGCTGGAACCGCCCCCTTCGTGCACTCCCAGCACGATCTGCTGCCGGTGACGGAGAAGGCGTGGAAGTCGGACAGGACGCAGAGCAGCACGGCGACGGCCGCTGCCACCGAGGCGGAGATCAGCACGAGCCTGACCAGTGCTTCACGGCCCGCGCGCAGCGTCAGCCTCAAACCGAGCCGGAGCATCATCGGGCCGCGCCTACCGTGTGGGCGTCGATGACGCGGCCGTCCCGGACCTCGACGGTGCGATCGGCGTGCGCGGCGACCCTGGAGTCGTGGGTGACCAGCAGCAGGGTCGTGCTCTGCGCTCGCGCCTGAGCGACCATCAGGTCCATCACGCTCTCGCCGGTCGCCGTGTCGAGCGAACCCGTCGGTTCGTCGGCGAACAGCACCTTCGGTTCTATGGCGAGTGCTCGGGCGAGTGCGACGCGCTGGGCTTGGCCGCCCGACATCTCCCCCACGCGCCGCCCGCCGAGGCCGCCGAGCCACAGCCGCTCGAGCCAGGACTCGGCCCGCTGATATGCGTCCTTCCGACCGGTGCCGCCGAACAGCAGCGGCAGGGCGATGTTGTCGGCCACGGTCAGTTCGGGCACGAGCTGGCCGAACTGGAACACGAAGCCGAAGTCGGCTCGCCGCATCCGGGTGCGCTCGGCGTCGCTCATCGTGTCGAGCCGCCGGCCGTCGAACCACACCTCGCCCTGATCCGGCAGGTAGACGCCGGCCAGACAGTGCAGCAGCGTCGACTTGCCCGATCCGCTCGGTCCCATGACGGCGAGGATCTCGCCGGCCGCGGCGGACAGGCTGGCGCCGCGCAACGCGGGAGTAGTGCCAAAGGACCGCTCGACACCGCGCGCCTCTATGAGGGTGCGGCGGCCGGCGGCCGTCTCTGATCGCTCGACAGTTTTCATCACAGGGCACCGTTTCCGTGAGGTCCGGGCGGGAGGCCGCCGCTGCTCGTACGTGCGGAGGGCGCATCGTGCGCGACATTGCGGGAATTGATCACGAGACCAGCGTTCCGCGCCCGGCCTGGCCTGCCCATTCGGCATCGCCACAGGGAAACCCTGATCTGTCCCGTGCCGGAAGATACGGGTCATCCCGGATGTGGCCGGGCCCGGCGCTGTGTGATCATTCGTGATGTGCCAGCCTCTTCACCGCCTCCGGAAAGCCGGTTTCTCCGTTCGACCGACGGACGGGTTCTCGGCGGGGTTTGCCGCGGCCTGTCGGTGCGCCTCGGCGTGAGCGTGTGGCTGCTGCGATTCGCGTTCGGCTCCTTCGCCCTGCTCGACGGCGCGGGAGTGCTCATCTACGCCGCCCTCTGGCTGTTCATGCCGTTGAACGTGGGCGGGAACGTGGGCGAGTCCGGGCGGCGCGCCGACATTCACTGCGCGTTGTCCAGCGCTCGCATCGCGACCAAGGCGCTGCCGGTTCTCGGGGCGGCTCTGCTGATAGGCGTGGAGGGGAACCGGACCAGCGAGGAGTGGAACGTCGCAGCCCCCTTCGCCGCGGTCGCGGTCGGCCTGGCGGTGCTGTGGCGGCAGGCGGACGACTACCAGCGGGCGCGCTGGTTCGCGGTCCGGGACCGCCCGGGGCCGCTGGATGTCGCGCGGGCCGCGGTCGGGGTGCTCGTCGTGCTCGGCGGTGTGGTCTGGCTGCTCGCGGACGGCTCGTCGTGGGCGCAGACCGACCGGGCGTTGCAGGCCGCGCTGGCCGTGCTCGCCGGGGCGGCGCTGATCGTGGCGCCGTTCCTGCTGCGCATAGTCCGCGAGTTGGCGGTCGAGCGTGCCGAGCGCATTCGCGTGCAGGAGCGCTCCGAGATGGCCGCGTTGATGCACGACTCCGTGCTGCAGACGCTGTCGCTGATCCAGCACAAGAGTGACGACCCGTCAGAGATGGCCCGGTTGGCTCACGCCCAGGAGCGGGATCTGCGCGCCTGGCTGTACGGCGGTCAGCCGTACGGCGGTGACGCGCCTGCGCAGACGTTCGCTCAGGCGATCAAGGCGGTGGCGGCCGAGGTCGAGGACCAGCACGGCGTGGAGTTCGACGTGGTGACCGTCGGCGACACAGAACTCGACGATCCGCTGCGCGCCTGCGTCGCGGCGACGCGCGAGGCGGCGGTCAACGCAGCGAAGTACGCGGATGGCGCGCCGATCTCGATCTATGCCGAGATCGACGCGGACGGCGATCGCACGATGCGTATCTACGTGCGCGATCGTGGTCCCGGCTTCGATCCGGAGGCGGTGGGCGAGGACCGGATGGGCATCCGCGAGTCCATCATCGGTCGCACGATCCGCTGCGGAGGCCGCGCGACGGTCGAATCGGCGGCCGGGCAGGGCACCGAGGTGCGATTGGAGCTGACCCGTGTCTGACGTCGAAGCGGCCGATGGCCGCGGGCCGGAGGCGGATGAGCCCGGCCCGCTCGCAGTGGACACGCCGATCCGCCTCGTGCTCGTCGACGACCATCGGCTGTTCCGCTCCGGTGTGCGAACGGAACTGGTGCGAGCGGCCGGGAAGGCGATCGACATCGTCGGCGAGGGCGCCGACGTGACGACGGCCGTCGCGGTGATCGAGACCGCGCGTCCACAGGTGGTGCTGCTCGACGTGCATCTGCCGGGCGGGGGCGGGGTCGCCGTGCTGCACCAGTGCCTGGAACGGATGCCGGAAGTCCGGTTCCTCGCCCTGTCCGTGTCCGACGCGGCGCAGGATGTCATCGGCGTCATCCGGGCCGGAGCGCGCGGCTATGTCCGAAAATCCATCAACGGCGCGCGGCTTGTGGAGGCGGTGCGGAAGGTCGCCGAGGGCGACGTGTATTTCTCCCCGCGTCTGGCCGGCTTCGTCCTCGACGCGTTCTGCGGCCGCGGCCCGGCGGACGCACCGGACGAGGAGTTGGACCGGCTGACCATACGGGAGCGGGAGGTGCTGCGACTGATCGCCCGCGGCTTCGCCTACAAGGAGATCGCCCGGGACCTGGTCATCTCGTCGCGCACGGTCGAGGTGCACGTCTCCTCGGTGCTGCGCAAGCTTCAGCTGTCCAACCGGCACGAACTGTCGCGCTGGGCCGCCTACCGCCGGCTCGGGTAGACGCTGGTCGCGGACACGGCCGTGTTCGATGCAGCTACTGGGGCTGCTGCACACCCTCGGTGATCGCATGTTCGAGCTCGGCGAAGCCGGACCATTTCCGGGTGAGTCCGAAAGCGCACCCGTCGGTGCCGGCGATCAGGTAACCGCCGACCGCCTTCTTCGCGGTGATCTGCCCCCACCGGAACAGGCGCAGCGCCGAGCCGTCCGCATGTCCGAGGACGAAGCCATGGTCGTAGAGGTAGATCCGGCTGTGCGGGAACTGCCTCTTGGCGAGCCACGAGACGGGATGGTGCACCGAGCGCAGTACACCCAGGTTCTCGGCCGCGGCGAGGATGCGCAGCCGGGTCGGAATCGGCTCGCCCGAATCGGCGGCCAGGCCGGAGAGCTCGTCCATGAACGGGAGGCTATACCAGGCCCGGACCATAGGCAGCTGACGCCGCCTGCGTCAGGTCGTGATGTCTGCGCTGTTCGCGCCGTATTCGTAGTCGGACTCGTCGCTTGCCGGGTCGACGTTCTCCTCGCAGGTGATGTTCTCTCCGGACGGCCAGGAGCCGACGGTCACCGTCACGGTCTTGGTTCCGCTGCTGGCCGGGACGAAGGCGCTGGAGTAGTACGTCCTGCTGTATGTGCCGCCGTAGTCCACGCGCAGCGCGATCACGACCGACGAGCCGTACGAGCCCTGGACCGAGCCGCGCAGGTACAGGGTGCCGTTGTCGTAGTCGATGCACGGGTCGACGCTGAGTGAGCCGTCGTCCTTCCAGCCGCCCGAGCGGCAGACCCATCCGGTGTCGACCGGCGCGGGGGCGGCCTGGGTCGGAGCGGGCGCGCTGCCACCGGAGCCGCTGCCCGAGCTGCCGGAGCCGGAGCCGCCCGAGCCGCTGCCGCCGGTACCGGAGCCCGAGCCCGCCGCGCCTGAGGCACCGCTGCCTGGTGCGCCGGATCCCGAGAGGGTCGTGCCCGATCCGTCGGTGGCGCTGGCCGAACTCTGGGCCGACGCACTGGTCGACGGCGAGGCTCCGGCCAGCGCGGGGCCGTGATTCGCCTTTCCGGATCCCGGTCCTGAGCGCGATGACGCTGCGGCCGCCGGGAGTTGCTTGGACGCGTTGTGCTGATTCCCCTGCAGCGAGGCGAACGCGCCCGACGCCACGAGCAGTCCGCCGACCACGCTGAACAGGAGCAGCGGTGCGCAGATCAGCGCTGTGCGCCGCTTTGCGCGGCGCGACACGAGAGGTCCGCGTTCGGCGCGGCGCGCGCTTCGGACGTCTGCCGTTTTCCGGCCGCTGAACCGCGAGCGGCGGCTCGGTGTCGGCGATGCCGTCGGGAACGGTCCGTCGGGAGGTGGCTTGAGCGCTGCGGCCCCGGCGTAATAGGCGGTGCCGAAATCGGCTGCGGGCTCAAGCATCGCGGGCGGGAGCGACGACAGCACGGGCTCGGTCGCGGATCTGGTCTCAGCATCGGCAGCCGGGAGCGCGAAGGCGGCAGCAGAAGCGGGAGGAGGGGTGGGAGCGGTGACGTCAGCAGCGGGAGCGCCGGGAGCGGACGGGGCAGCAGCACTCGCGGGAGCGGAGGCGGCGATGTCGGCAGCAGGAGCAGAAGCGGAAGCGGGAGTGGGAGTGGGAGTGATGACGTCAGCAGCAGGAGCGGGAGCGGGAGCGGCGGCAGCGGCGAGGGCGGGGGCGGGGGCGGCGGTTACGGCGTCAATTCCTTTGGGAGCAAAGGCCGGAAGCGGTCCGGGCAGCGGCGCTTGCACTGGCTGCGGCTCTTGCGCCGGCCCCTGCGCTCGGCCCTCGCTCTCGCCCCCGCCAGGCCGCTGCTGCCTGGTCGCCACGGTCGGGTCGAGCGCAACCGTGTCTGCCGCGATAGCCGCAGCGATGGCGCCCGCGCGGCGCACCTCGCTCGTGGCGCGGTAGTCCGAGCCGGCCGGCAGCGGTTCCGCGGCGGGAATCCCGGCGAGCGCGGGCTCTGCGGCGGTGAGCATCGCGGCGGTCCGGGCCGCGTCGGGGCGGTCGGCCGGGTCCCGCGCGGTGCAGGCCTCGATCACGTCCCACAGCGGGCCGGGAATGGTCGGCAGCCGTCTGGGCGTGCGCTCCAAGTGCCGCGCCAGCACGGTCAGGGCGGGGCCGCCGGCATAAGGAGTACGGCCGACTACGAGTTCGTAGAGCGTGATGCCGAGCGCATACAGGTCGCTGGCCGGGCTGGCCGCGCCGTCGAGAGCGGTCTCCGGCGCCATGTAGTCGGGCGTGCCGAAGGTCACGGCGGTCGTGGTCTGGTCGGCTCCGTCGACGATGCGCGCGATGCCGAAGTCGGTCAGCCGGGCCTCCGCGGGAATCGCGTCCGCGTCCGTGGCGGTGGCGGTGGCGGGAGCGGTGGCGGTCGTGGTTGCCGTGTCGGCTGAGGTGGAGGCGGAAGCGGCGGCGCCCGGCTCAGCCGCGTCTTCCGGAAACTGCTGCTCGGGCTCGGGCCCGGATATCAGGATATTGGCCGGTTTGAGGTCCAGGTGCACCACGCCCATGGCGTGCGCCGCGGCCAGCGCTCCGGCGGCCTGCGCGCCGATCCGGGCGGCCTCCGCCGGGGAGAGCGTGCCGCGCAGTCGGCGGCGGGCGTGCAGATCGCTGCCCTCGACCAGGTCCATCACCAAGCCGAGCCGGCCGCCCTCGACGACCAGGTCGTGCACCTTGACCAGGTTCGGATGGTCGAGCCGGGTGAGCACGTCACCCTCCCGCAGGAAGCGGCTCACCACGCTCCGGTCGCCGGACAGGTGCGGGTGCAGGATCTTGATCGCGACCGGCTGCCGCCGTGCCCGCGCCCAGCCGCGCCACACGGTTCCCATGCCGCCGACGCCGATCTCGCGCTGCAGCAGGTAGCCGCTGCCGAACGCCTGCCCCGGCAGCGCGTCGACCGGGCGACGACCGCCCTGCTCGTGGGCGGCCTGCTCCGCTTCCGTCATCCGGGCCGACTCCCTTCGCCCGTCGGAGCGGCGCAGCACCTCGGTCAGGCAGCGCCCTACCCCGGCGCGGCCACGATATCGCCGATCGGTCCCAGGCGGGACCCGGGGATCACCGGGACCTGCGCGAAATCGCGGGCGGCGCCACGCAAACGCAGTCGAAACGATGCACGGCGCGGAGAGAATCAGTGTCATGCCGTCGGTTGTGCCAGAGCCGACGTGTCAGAGCACGTGCGATCGGCGGTGCCGTGGCGCCGTGCTCGTGCCCGAATGCAGGCTCTACTCCTGGAGGATCATGATGCTGATCACCGGCAGGGTCGGCCGCGCCGCGGCCGTCGTCGTGGCGGCGGTGGGCCTCGCACTCTCGGCCCCGATCTCGGCGGTGTACGCGTCGAGCTTGGTATGCGGGAGCGGCTGTGTGGATTCGCCGCCCACCCAGAACGGGGGCGACAGTCTCGCGGCAGCCTCCTACACCTCCCCCACCCCCCTCGCCTCCCACACCTCGCTCGTCAGCCCACGAATACACCGGCAGACGTAGCGGCAGCGTCAAGGTCCAGCACGGCCGCCTAGGCCGACGCCGCGCCACCGAGCACGTGCTCTGCGGCGGCCCGCAGGAGTTCCAGCGCCATCCGCTCCTGGGCGCTGCGTCGGCGGACGTCTCCGGCCGCGTAGGCGATCGCGTCGACGTCGCCGTCGTCGAGGGATGCGATCGGGCGCAGGATGCGGGCCAGCGGGTGGTCGAAGTCGTGCAGCACGAGGGCGGGGTCGTGCGACTTGGCAGCGGGCTTGCCGGTGAGGTAGCCGCCGACCGCGGCGAAGCGGCCGCTCGGCGGGGCGGCGACCGCGTGGACGAATCCGGGGCGGTATCCGGCCTCGAGGAACCATCGGGGCGGGTCGGTCGGGGCGAGGGTGGCCGGGTCGAAGAACCGGTACTCGCCCTCGGCGTCGTGCCGGCCGCCGACCACGCCCCACGCCGGGATCGACACCAGGCCGCTCAGGCGCGGCGCCGCGGCGGCCGTCTCGAGTTCCAGCGCCTCGCGCTCCGCGACCCAGCGCCACAGGCTCAGGCCGCCGTCGGCGCCGGTGGCGACCAGCCGGCTCGGGCCGGTGAAGACGATCTCGGCGAGCGGGGCGTTCGGCACCGGCCGGTCGCACCGGCCCAGCGGGTGGGTCACCCGGCAGTCGGTGACCAGGATCCGGTCGCCGCCGCCGAACGCGACCGCCTCCCCGGTCGGGTCGACGGCTACCGCGCGGGTGCTCTCCAGGCCCAGCGGGCGCAGGTCGACGACGTCGATCGGGGCCTCCGGGCGCGCCACCACGACGCTCGGCTGGAGCAGGCTGCCCGCGACGAACCCGTCTCGGGTGGCCGCGGGCCGCAGCGCGGCGACGGCGTGGCCGGTCACCGCGCGGCGGGTCTCGCCGGAGGCGAAGTTGTAGTGGACCAGCGCGTAGCTGTCGTCCGGGTCTTCGCGTACTGCGATGACGTTGTCCGCGTCGATGCAGACGACCGCGAGGTGTTCGAGCGTGCCGCGGTAGACGTCGCTCCACTTCCCGTCCCGCAGCATGGCGATCCGGGTCACGCCGGGCGGCTCGTACAGGGTCAGCGTGACCACCGGGTCGCCGATGCCGAACGAGAGCCACTGCGGGGAGTCGACCACGAACTCGTGCGTGCTGCTCGACTGCCGCGCCGCGTCGGCGGCCACCCACGCGACGACGCCCTCGTCCGCAGCGGCCAGCCGGGCGATCACCGGGTCCTGCTTCGGCAGCCCGGTGCGCCGCCGTCCGGCGAACCGCTTGGCCAGCCTGACCGCGTCGGCCAGCGGGACGGACAGCGCCAGCCGCTCCAGCGCCTCGGCCTGGCCCTCGGCGCGATAGCTCTTCGCCTGGCGGTCGATCCGGTCGGCGTCGCCCCAGACGGCGCGGTCTGCCACGGGCACTCCCATCCAGCTCCGGCACTTCGAGGGCTGTGTCGGCCCGGCCGGGGCCGGCCGATCCTAGCCGATTGGACTAGTCCAGCCCACGCGACAGCGCAATGGTTCAGCGGTCGAACAACTCAGCCGAACAACTCAGCGGAGTTCAGCAGAGTGTAGCCGTGCGGGTTCGTATCGTTGGCCGGTTCCGATCGCCCGGCGGCCGCCGCCCCGCCGAGCCGCGCTCAGCAGACTGATCCGGTGGCGCACGCGGGCTCGCCGAGGGATTCGGCGACCACGTCGGCCACGCTCTCGGCGCGTCGCAGGACCGTGAAGCGCACGGCGCCGCCGTCCGCGTTTGCTTCGAACCCGTACACCGGGGGCATCGGCAGGCTGTTGTACCGGAACGGGGTCGAGAAGTAGTACGCCCCGGTGTCCGGCACCACCACGATGTCGTCCTGGTCGAGCAGCGGCAGCGGCCGGGCGGCGGCGACCAGGTCCCCGGCGAAGCAGCACGGGCCGGCCACGTCCTGCTCGACCGGCTCCGAGGTCTTCGGCTTGCCGGCCGGGTCGTAGGCGAGCACGCGCAGCGGCCAGGCGGCCGGGGCGAACGCGGTGCGAGCCGCGACCTGCGCGCCGACGTGGGTGATGGCGATGCGCCGGCCCCCGGCGGACTTGGTGTATTCGACCCGTGACGCCAAGAAGCCGTTCTTGGCCATCACCGCCCGGCCGAGCTCGGTCACGATCCGGTACCTGCCGCGGGCCAGCGCCGGGGCCGCGACGAGGATCGCCGTCACGTAGCGGTCGAAGTCGGGCACTGATTCCCCGGTGAAGTCGGTGGACAGGCCGCCGCCGACGTCCACGCCGACCACCCGCCGCTCGCCGGCCCGCCGGTTGACCTCCTCGGCCAGGTCGACCACGGCCGCGACGCCCTCGCCGATCAGCGCGGGCGGGCAGCCCTGCGAGCCTACGTGCACGTGCACCCAGCGCAGCCAGGGGCGCTGTAAGAACGCATGCACCAGCCGCCCCCGGTTGCCCGGATCGCGCAGCGGGACGCCGAACTTCGTGTGGTCCCCGGCGGTCGACATCGCCTCGATGCCGCCGAGGCCGACCTGCGGGTTGATCCGCACCCCGATCTGCGAGGCCGTATTCGCCCCGGCACCGGCCCCGGCCCGGCGCATGAAGGCGTCGACCCGCTCGAGCTCCTGGAAGCCGTCCACGTTCACGGCGATGCCGGCGGTCAGCGCGGAGGCGATCTCGGCCGCGCTCTTGGCCGGCGAGTCGAACACGATCTCCTCCGGGGCGAACCCCGCGGTCAGCGCCTGCGCCAGCTCGCCCGCGCTGGCCACCTCGCAGCCGAAGCCGTGCCCGCGCAACACGCGCAGCACCGGCACAAGGCAGTTGGCCTTCGCGGCGAAGGCGTGCCGCACGTCGAGCCGTATCGGCCACGCCCTGCGCAGCGCCGCGGCCGTCTCCTCGATGCCGCGCAGGTCGACGAACGCGGCCAGCGGCTGGTCCGGCTCGAGGAACCCCGCCTCGAGCGCGGCGTGGACGGCCAGGTCGCGCCGGGCGGCCCACGCTATCGATTCGGCCATCGGGTCACTCCAGACCGGGGACGGCCGGCGCGACCACCACGTGCGCGCCGGCGTGTTCGAGGGCGCAGACGAGGGCCGGGTCGGCCGCCTCGTCCGTGACGATTCCGGCGACCTCGGCCAGCGCGGCGACCCGGCCGACCGCGACCGCGCCGAGCCTCGCCGCGTCGGCGAGCACGTATACCCGGGAGGCCTGCCGGATCATGGCCCGCCGCACGGCGATCTCGTCAAGGTTCTGACAGGTCAGGCCGGCGTGCGGGTCGACGCCGTCGACGACCAGGAACGCGCGGTGGGCGAAGAAGCCGTCGAAGAACCGTTCCGCGGCGGCATCCACGCAGGCCAGATCGGAGGCGCGCAGCCGGCCGCCGGACAGGTGCACCTCCACGCCGTCCCGCCCGGCCAGGAGGGTCGCCGCCGGTATGCCGGCGCACAGGACCCGCCCGGCGAAGGTCAGCGGCAGCGCCCGCGCCGTCTCCGCGACCAGCGGGCCGACGTCCATCATGACCGTCTCGCCCGGCTCGACCAGCGCCGCCGCGGCGGCCGCGATGGCGCGCTCGGCGTCGAGGGCGGCCCGCGGCCCGGCGGCGTCGCGCATCCGCAGGGCCGGGGCGGGGCCGGACTCGACCGCCTCCGCCGCGTCCACGACGACCGCGCCGCCGTATACGCGCCGTGCGATCCCGCGGTCCTCCAGCGCCTTCAGGTCGCGCCGTATGGTCTCGCCGGAGACCGCGAACTGCTCGGCGAGGTCGTCGACCCGGACCCGGGTGTCCCGCCGCAGCAGGGCCGCTACCTGGAGCCTGCGCTCCTCCGGCAGCACGGCCGTGAGCAGATCCTCATGCACTGTCGGCGCCCTCCTGCGGCTGCGGCATCGTGCGCCCGTCGGCGAGCTCTACCCTCAGCACGCCGGGCGGATCAGAGCCCACCATCACCTGGCCGTAGAGCGAGAGCTCCGCCTCGAGCGCCGCGCGGATGGTCGACGAGCGGCGGAACCCGTGCTGCTCGCCCTCGAAGGCGAGGTAGGCGAACCGCGCCTGCCCCGGCTTGATGCGGTCGAGGAAGGTGCGGGAGTGCTCGGCGGGGCAGACCGCGTCCTCCAGGCCGAGCGCGAGGACGAAGGGCGCGGTGATCCGGTCGGCGTGCTCGATCGGCGAGCGCTGCCGGTATTTCGCCTCGTCCTGCGGCCAGGCGCCGATCAGCCCGTCGAGGTAGCGGGACTCGAAGTCGTGCGTGCCGCCGGCGCGCCAGGCGACCGGGTCGATCACCGGGTAGAGGATCGTGCCGCAGCGGAAGCGCGCGGCCTCCCGCTCCGAGGTGAGCGCACACGCGGCGGTCCAGCCGCCGGCGCTGCCGCCGCGGATCGCGATCCGTCCGGGGTCTGCGACGCCTTCGGCGGCCAGCGCCGCTGCGACGTCCGCACAGTCTTCGACGTCGACGACGCCCCAGTTTCCGCGCAGCCGCTCGCGATAAGCCCGGCCGTAGCCGGTCGAGCCGCCGTAGTCGACGTCGACGACGCCGAAGCCGCGGCTGGTGAAGTAGGCGATCTCGAGGTCGTAGGTGAGCGACGACTGGCCGGTCGGTCCGCCGTGCACGAACACGATGAAGGGCGGCCGCTCCCCGTCCGGGGCGGCGAAGCCGGGGTTGCGCGGCAGGTGGACGTTAGCAGGGATCTGCTGCCCGGTGCGGCCGCGGAACGTGCGGGCCGAGGAGTCGGGCAGCCACGCCGCGCCGAAGGGGGCGGCCTCGGGCCGCACGACCTGCTCCGCGCCGGTCGCCAGGTCGACCGCGACGACCTCGTAAGGGGTCGAAGGCCCGCCGGCGAAGGAGGCGACGGCGGCGCCTTCGTGTGCTGTCAGCGTGGGTTTCCAGGCGCTGTGGCGCAGCGGGATGTGCGTGGCGGTGTGCGCGGCGGGTCCGGAGCCTGATACCGAGTAGATCGAGAGGCTCGTGTTCGTGCCGTCGCCGTGGACCGCGGCCAGCCGGGCGCCGGGCAGCGTGACGAACCAGCGCTGGCCGGGCTGCCAGAGCGGGCCGCCGAACTCCTCCTCGGCCGGGACGACGCAGCGCTGCTCGGTGCCGTCGGCGCGCACGGTGTGGAGATTCCACCAGCCGCTCTGGTCGCCGCTGAAGGCGAGGGTGTCCGCGTCCGCGTCTAGCCATTCCGCCTGCGCGATCGAGACGCCGTCGCCGCCCGCGACGCACCGGGACCCGGTCGGCGTCCCGATCTCGTCGAGGTCTGCGACGCAGAGCCGGGAGCTGTCCCACGGCATGTCCGGGTGGTCCCAGCCGATCCAGGCGAGGTGTCGGCGGTCCGGGGCGACGCGCGGGCCGGCGAGGAAGTGCTGGCCACGCATCAGGCTGCGCACATCGCCGGAGCCGTCCAGGGGGATCGCGACGATGTCGCGGGTGACGTCCGTCGGCTCCGCGCCGTGGAACGTCTCGCGCACGCACCAGACCTCGCCGCGGTCGGCGAGGATCTGCGGGTCGGCGTAGCGCTGGCCGCCGGGACGCTCGGGCGCCGGTGTCAGGGGCCGTGGTTCGGGGTGGTTTGTGTCCGGCTCGACGAGGTAGAGCCGCTGGTCGGACCATTCGCAGAACACGATGACCGGACCGTGGCCGCCGACGTATCCGGCGAAGGGCTTGCCGCCGTACTCGGTGAACGCCGACCGCACGTTCCAGGGCTGCGGCAGGACTGGCGCGTCGTCGGGATCCGTACCCGCGCCAGTGCCGTTGACCGAGGCGCGGTACAGCCGGACGCGACCGCCCTCCCCCGGCGTCGGCCGGGTCCACCACAGCTCCGGGCCCACGTAGTCGGTCCAGCCCAGCCGCCAGGTGTGCACAGCGACGTCGAGTGCTGAGATGGACGACGTCCAGGTGCCGTAGGGAGCGTATACGGGCTCAGCCATACGTCTCCTCGACAGCCGCCGACACGACGACGGTGACGGCCTTGAAGCAGCGGATCATGGCGTAGGCCGACTCGCTCGCGTACTTCACGCGGCGCGTGCCGATCTGCTCGACCCCCGGGATGAGCGTGGCGGCCTCGGCCAGGTGCGCGGCGTCGAACTCGACCTCCACCCGGTGTGGCCGCGGCTCGGGGCGGGGGCGGCGGCCGGCCAGCTTCATCGCGCCCTGCGCCGCCTCGCGGATCAGGGCGCTGCTGACTGCTGGCGGCCGGCACGCGGCGGCGTAGCGCGTGACGTAGTCCTTGACCGCGGCCGTGCGGGCCTGCGGCGCGTAGGACCTCGCGTCCAGGCAAGCCGCGCTGTCGCCGGTGACCAGGATCACCGGCACCCCGTACTCCTCGGCGACCAGGGCGTTGAGCAGCCCCTCGCTGGCGAGCGCACTGTCGGCGCGGACCTCGGTGATCGAGTTGGGCAGGTAGGTGTGCGCGAGCACGCCCTCGGCGCCGGCGCCGACGTGGTAGCCGACGAAGGCGACGCCGGCGACCTCGGGATCGTCAATCCCCTCGAGCATCGACAGGGTCTTGTGCCGGCCGGTGAGCGCGGTGCCGCGCGGGTCGAGCTCCTCGAGCAGCAGGTTGCGCATCGTCGCGTGGGCGTCGTTCACCAGCACGGACTGCGCGCCGCCGTCGCAGAGGCCTTCGATCGCGGCGTTGACGTCGCCGGTGAACAGCGCGCGGCAGCGCTGCCACTGCGGGGCGCCCGGCGCGACGTCGGCGGGCCAGGTGACTCCGGTGGCGCCCTCCATGTCCGCGGAGACGAGGATCCTCACCGGCCGCGCCCCACGCCGGCGGCCGAGGGAAGATGACCACTCATGGGGATTACTGTGCGACGCCGGGCGTGACCTCGTCAAGAGCGGACACCTCTAGCGTGGACCGCACGTGGACCGCGCGGCGTGGACTTCGCCGCCGCAGGGCGGCATCCTGGGCGCCATAACAGCGGCCACGAGGGATCGGGGGGACATGACATCGCCGACGGGGGCCGGCAGCCTCAGCAGCGTGCCGGACGACCTGCTGATCATGGGGATCGAGGCGAGCGCGCTGCGCGTCGACGCGGTGATCACCGACCTCGAGGGGAACGTCGCGGGCCGCGGCCGCGCGGGCTTCGCGAGCCCCACCGTGATGCCCATCCCCGACGTCGCCGCGCACCTGGCCGGCGCGATGGCGAAGGCGCTCGACGGGATCGACCCGCTCTCCGTGCGCGCGGTGGTCGTCGGCACCGCGGGGATCCTGAGCTTCCAGCGCGGCGCGTCGGCCGTGAAGCTGGCCTGGCTGTGGAAGGACGCCGGGTTCGCCTGCCCGATCACGATCGTCGCGGACGCGGTGACGGCGTTCGCCGCGGGCACCACCCGGCCCAGCGGCAGCGTCCTGATCGCGGGCGCCGGCGCGATCGCGGCGCGGGTGGACCGGGAGGAGGTGACCGACCGGATCGACGGCAACGGCTGGCTGGTCGGGGACGACGGCTCGGGCTTCTGGATCGGCCGCCACGCGGTGCGCGCGGTGTTCGCGGCGCTGGAAGGCAGGGCGGAGGAGACGCTGCTCAGCGACGCGGTGCTCTCGGCGATCGCGCGCGGCGAGCCGGTGCCGCACGAGCGCCGCGCCAAAGTCGACCTGCTGCGTGACGCGGTCTACGACGGGCCGCCGATCGCCCTCGCCGCGCTGGCCCCGCTGGTTCCCGCGGCCGCGGAGGCGGGTGACCGGGTCGCGCACCGGATCGTCGAGCAGGCGGTCAGGTTGCTGGTCGACGCGGCGGCCGCGGTCGTGCGCGAGGATGCCGGGGAGCCGCTGGTGCTGGCCGGATCGCTCATGAGCGGCGAGGGCCTGATCGGGCGCGAGGTAAAGCGCAGGCTCGCCGAACGCCTCGGCCGCCCTCCGATCATCGCCCGGCCGGGCGCGGGCGGCGCGCTGTGGCTCGCGGCGCGCCGGATCGATCGGGGCTTCGGCGAGAAGGCGCACGCGTTGTTCACGGCGCTGGGCTGAGGTGCTGGGCTGAGGCGAGCGGCGGACCGGGCGTTTCGTCCGTTCCGCCGGACTGGCCGTTGATTTCGTCGGCCACCGCTGGCAACATTCCACAGGAAGCCACAATCACGAGTCACTTCACCGCATCACCGCCACATTCGCACTGGAACGCCCGCCGCCGCGCGGGGAAGGGTGGTCGCCGACGTGTCGGTACGACCGGTCCTCGGCCTCGACATCGGCGCCACGTGGACCCGCGCTCTCGCTGTGGACACCTCCGGAGTGCGGCTCGGCGCCGGACGCGCGCCCGGGGCGAACCCGATCGCGCACGGGGTGCGCGGGGTGGCCGCCGCGTCCGAGCACATCGCGTCCGCGCTCGAGCAGGCGCTCGCCGGGGCCGATCCCGGCTCGGTGGCGGCCTGCGTCGTGGGGATGGCCGGGACGAGCAAGGTGGCCGCCGACCCGGCCGCGGCCGCGCAGTTCGACGAGCTCTGGCGGCGGGCCGGGCTGCGCTGCGAGGTGGAGATCGTCTCGGACGTGACCGCCGCGTTCGCCGCCGGGTGCGCCGAGCCGGACGGGTCGGTCCTGCTGGCCGGCACGGGCGCGATCGCGGCCGCGATCGCCGGGCGGCGGGTGGCCGAGCTGCGGCGCGGGCACGGCTGGCTGCTCGGCGACGAGGGGTCGGGGTTCTGGATCGGGCGGCAGGCGGCCCGCGTCGCGCTGGTCACCGTCGACGATCACCAGCCGGTCACGGGCCTGGCCGCCGCCGTCCTCGACGCGTATCAGGTACGGTCCGCCGCATCGGCATCCCCGGCGTCCGCCCGCGCCGACGAATCGACGCCTCCTGAGAAGCGTGCGTACCGCGAGCTGCAGCCCTCCCCCGACCGGCTGCTCGCCTCCGCGCTCATCGCCGCGGTGAACGCGCGCCCGCCGACGGAGCTCGCCGCGCTCGCGCAGCTGGTCGTGTCCTGCGCCGAGCAGGGGGATCCGGCCGCTACGCGGATCCTGAGCGAGGCCGCCGATCACCTCGTGGCCACGCTCGGCCACGCGCGCCGGCCGGAAGACGCCGCGCCGATCGTGCTCGCGGGCGGGGTGCTCAGCCCCGGCACGCTCGTGCATCAGCTGGTCCGCTCGGCCGTCTCCGAGTCCTGGCCCAAGGCCTCCATCACCACAGCGCGGGACGGCGCGGCCGGCGCGGCATGGCTCGCCGCGCTGCGCGTCCTCGGTGACGAGCCGGTCGCGCGCGAGCTGCACGGCGTTCTGCTGCCCGGCGTATAGCCGTGTAGCAGAGCCCCTGCCTACGCGCCATCCGCCACGCGGTTCTCCCACGCCCACGCGGCGATCTCGACTCGGTTGCGCACGCCGAGCTTGTCCTGAATACGCATCACGTGCGTCTTGACCGTGCTCAGCGAGATGAAGAACTCGGCGGCGATCTCCTGGTTGGTGCGCCCTTTCGCGATGCTGCGCGCGACCTGCAGCTCGCGGTCGGAGAGTTTGACTGTGGCGTCCCCGGCTGCTGCTGCGATGCCCACACGCCGCGGCGGCACGAGCTGTTGCAGCAGCCGGACCGTGACCGACGGCGAGATCAGGCAGTCCCCGCTGTTCGCCGCGCGTACCGCCTCGATGAGCAGCGCCGGCCCGGCGTCCTTGAGCAGGAACCCGACCGCGCCGGCCCGCAGCGCGCCGTAGACATACTCGTCCGTGTCGAAGGTCGTGACGATCACGATCCGCGGCGGATCCGCGGCGCCGGGCCCCGATCCGGATCTGGTCAGCGCCCGCGTCACCTCGATCCCGTCGAGCCCTGGCATGCGGATGTCCACCAGCGCGACGTCGGGGCGCAGCTGCCGGGCCAAGGCCACCGCCTGCGGACCGTCGCCCGCCTCGCCCACGACGTCGATGTCGGTCTGGGACTCGAGGATGAGCCGGAAGCCGCTGCGGACCATGGCCTGGTCGTCGGCGAGCAGGACTCTGATGGCGGTCACGGTGCCGCGCCGCGGGCGGGAGCCGGAAGTGGCAGGCTCGCGCGGACCGTCCATCCCGCCGCCTGCGGACGCGGACCGGTGCGCACTTCGCCGCCGAGCGCTTCGACGCGTTCGCGCATCCCGAGCAGGCCGTAGCCGCCGCTGAGCCGGGCCGGGCGCGCGGCGGCGATGGCGGCGGTCGGGGCGTCGTCGGTCACTTCCACGGTCACCTGGTGCGCATCGTCGGTGATAGTCACCGTGACCGACTGTGCGTCAGGTGCGTGGCGGGCGACGTTGGTCAGCGATTCCTGAACGACGCGGTACACGGTGCTGGCGACCTCAGGCGGCCACGCAGTCGCGATGGAGCCGGAACCGGAACCGGAGCCGGCCGGAGCGCGCAACTCGATCGCCGGACCGTGCTTGGCGAACCGCTGCACAAGTTCGCCGATCGGCTCGGGCGCGCCGCGCGTGCCGCCGTCGGTCGTGTCGGCCGGGTCGCGCAGTAGCCCCACGAGCTTGCGTATCGCGGTGAGGGTGTCCAGACCGGCCGACTCGATGTCTGCAAGCGCCGCGTCCCGCGTCCCGGCACGCTCGCCGCCGACGAACCGGGCAGCCTGCGCCTGCACGACCATGCCGGTCACGTGATGTGCGACGACATCGTGCAGTTCCCTGGCCAGGTCGAGCCGCTCCTCGCGCCGGATCGCCGCCAGGGTCTCGCTGCGGCGGTGGTCCCGATAACGCAGCCACGCGCCTACCGCGAGCGCGCCGCTCCAGATCGTTGCGCACGTCAGTGCGAGGTTCGCGCGGGCGGTCAGCGAGTAGCCCGCGTGGACCAGACCGCTGCCGGTCAGAATGATCATGCCGCCGGCGCCGATAAGCACCGCCCGACGCGGAGGCAGCAGTCGCGCGGCTGATGCGGCCAGCACGCACAAGCCGACCACCGTGCCGCCGAGCAGCAGGAGCGGCGCGAGTCGCCAGTGCGCGACGGCGAGCGCGGCCGCGCCGTAGATCGCAAGCCCGGCCGCGGCCGCCGCGGTCCGGCTGATGCGCTGCAGCAGCGCGACGGCGCTGACCGCGAGGCCGACCGCGAGGTCGAGCCGCCACTGCGGGCCGGAATCGGTGTGCGCCGCCTCGCGCAGGTCGAAGGCGAGCGCCGTCGCCATGGCCAGCGCGAGGGCGACGCCAGCGCCGTTCCCGATCCGGGCGGCCAGTCGTTCCAGCTGCTCCACAACCCCAGACTATGTTCCCGGCCCGGTCCGGGCGTGTCGGCCGAAAGTACGAACCGGGCGTGCGAGACGTGCACTTTAGGCCGATGCCGCGGTCTGGCCCGTCCGGCGAGGGTGGAGCGCATGGACGACCGACGAACAGCACGCGCCAAGACAGCGGCACCCCAGTCCGAGCCGGTGATCCGACTCGAGGGCGTGTGCAAGAGCTATCAGGACGACGCCCCGCCCGCGCTGGCCGGGGTCGGCCTGGCCGTGGCGGCCGGGGAGGCGGTGGCCGTGATGGGGCCGTCCGGCAGCGGCAAATCCACCCTGCTGGGCCTGCTGGCCGGGCTCGACCGGCCGAGCGCCGGGACGGTCACCGTGGCCGGGCGGCGGATCGACGGCCTCGGCGAGGGGGCGCTGGCCCGGTTCCGCGCCCGGCACATCGGGATCGTCTTCCAGTTCTTCAACCTGCTCGACGATCTGACCGTGCAGGACAACGTGCTGCTGCCGGCCCAGCTGGCCGGGGCCTCGCGGCGACGCGCCCGCGCCCGGGCCGGCGAACTGCTCGCCCGCATGGGCATCGCGCGGCACCGCGACGCCTACCCTGCGCGGCTGTCCGGTGGGCAGCGACAGCGAGTGGCGATCGCGCGGGCGCTGGTGAACGCGCCGGAACTGCTGCTGGCCGACGAGCCGACCGGGGCGCTGGACACGGCGACCGGCCAGGAGATCAGCCTGCTGCTGCGCGAGCTCAACGCGGACGGCCAGACGCTGGTGCTGGTCACCCACGACCCGGTGCTGGCACGGCGGCAGGCCGCCCGCATCGTGTGGCTCGTGGACGGGCAGATCGCGGACGAGCGGATGGCCGGGGCAGCGCGCGAGGCGATGCCGCGATGATCAGGCCCCATACTCTCCAGCTCGGCGCGGTCAGGACCGCCACCGGCGGGATCCTGCGGCACAGGGTGCAGGCGTTAGTGATCGGCTCGGTACTGCTGATCTCGACCGCCTCGGCGACGCTCGGCTTCGCCCTGCTGGCCGCCGTCAACGCGCCATATCAGCGTGCGTTCAACGCTCAGAAGGGCGCTGACGCGGCAGTGGTCGTCGACACCTCGCGCGCCGACGCCGGGCAGCTGGCCGCGACCGGCTCGCTCGGCGGCGTGACCGCGGTGGCCGGGCCATTCACCGAGACGACCGTCCAAATCCAGTTCGACGGCCGCTCGCTCGGCCCGCGCACGCTCGCCGGACGCGCGTCCCCCGGCGGCCCGGTCGACGACGTACTGCTGAACGAGGGCAGCTGGCCGGACGGTCCGGGCCAGGTCGTCCTGGACTCGGGCCCCGGCGGCGGTCCCGGCTTCCCCGGCGTAGGCAGCACAGTGACCGTCACCGGCGCGCCGGGAGTGCAGACGTTGACCGTCACCGGATTCGCGACGTCGATCACGAAGTCGGCCGACGGCTGGGTGACGCCGGGCGAGGCGGCGCTGCTGCAGGCGCCAGGCACTCCCGCGGCCGCGCAGATGCTCTACCAGTTCGCCGACGCGGGCACCGCCGCCCAAATCAGCACTGACGTATCAGAGATCAGCCGCTCACTACCAGCCGGTACAGTGCTAGGCCACGCCTCCTGGCTGACGTCGCAGAGCGCAGCTGCCGGCAACGCCGCGATCATGGAGCCCTTCCTCGTCGCATTCGCGTTGATCGGCCTGGCGATCGCAGTGTTGATCGTCGGCAACGTGGTCAGCGGCGCAGTTGTCGCGCAGTATCACCGGATCGGCATCCTGAAGAGCATCGGCCTGACACCCGCTCAGGTGGTGGCCGCCTACCTGATCCGGGTCGGCTGGCCGGCGCTGGCCGGATGCCTGGCCGGAGTGGCGGCGGGCAACATGCTGGCGATTCCGGTGCTGCGCAAGTCGGACGGGTTCTACGGCGTCGGTCACCAACAGGTGCCATGGTGGGCATCACTCGCCGCGCTGGCCGGGATGCTGCTGCTCACGGCACTGGCCGCGCTCGGCCCCGCTCTGCGTGCGGGCCGACTCTCGGCGGTTCAGGCGATCGCGGCCGGCCGCGCTCCCCGGGCCGGCCGCGGATACGCCGCGCACCGGCTGACCGCCCGGCTGCGTCTGCCGCGACCGGTCGGCATCGGCCTGGCCGCGCCCTTCGCACGGCCCGCGCGGACCGCCGTCACCCTCGCCGCGATCGCGTTCGGAGCGGCCGCCGTGATCTTCGCGGTCGGCCTGCATTCCGCGCTCAGCCGGGCCGAAGCAAGCCAGACCCTCTCCGCGACCGCTCCGGTCCAGATACAGAAGACTGATCCGGACTCGGATCCGGGGCCCACCGCGCAGCAGGACGCCGCGGTGACAGCCGCACTGCGCGCCCAGCCATCCACGTTGCGCTACGTGCCCGTATACAGCGATGCGGTGAAGGCAGCCAGCATCTCACAGAGCGTTGAGACCCAGGCGTTCGGCGGCGGCGGCGACTCCTCGTCCTCGTCCTCCTCGTGGCTCGGTTACGCGGTAAGCAACGGCCGCTGGTACGACCAGCCCGGCGAGGTGGACGTCAACACCACGTTCCTCGCCGACAGCGGCCTGTCCGTCGGCGACTCCACGACCCTTGACGTGGTCGGGACCGGAAACGCCGCCATCAGGGTACGCATCGTCGGCGAGGTGTTCTATCCGTCGAACAGTCCGTGGCTGTTCACCGGCGCCCAGACGCTGCCCGGCGTGACCACCACCCAGAACCTCCAGGACTACGACGTCGGACTTCGTCCCGGGACCAGCGCCGCCGAGTATGTCCAGGCAGTCGACTCCGCGTTGGGCGCCGACAGCCCGTGGCAGGCCGCGATTCCCCAGGGCAGCGCAGCCTTCGGGATCGCCGGGGACCTCATCAGCCTGCTCGCCATCATGGTCGCGGTGGCCGCCGGGCTCGGCGTGTTCAACACGGTCCTGATGACGACCCGCGACCGGGTACACGACCTCGGCGTCTTCAAGGCGATCGGCATGAGGCCGAGTCAGATGCTCACCATGGTCGTGTGCCAGGTCGCCGTGCCGGCCGTGGTAGCCGCCGCGATCGCGATTCCGATCGCCCAGGCCCTGACCACCGCAACCGTGCAGGCCATGGCGAGCACAGCGCACTCAGACGTGCCGGCGTCCTTCACGCAGGTGTTCCCGGCATCACGGCTCGCACTCCTTTCCTTGGGCGCCCTGGCCATCGCACTGCTCGGCGCCCTGCTGCCGGCTGGCTGGGCCGCTCGGGCACGCCCGGCCGCGGTGTTGCGCACCGAGTGACGCACGCGACGAGGGCGGCACACCAGTCAGCGGCTCAGGAATGCGACCTCAGCTATCGTCGGGCCATGAGAACGCTTGGGGAGGACATCGTCCTGCTGGCCATCCAGCAGGACGGAAAGCTGGCCGCGCACGCGAAGCTGCGCTACGCCGTCGCCGGTTCGGAACTGGTGCGCCTGGCCGCGGCCCGACGGGTCGACGTGGTCAAGGGCCGGATAGTCGTGCTGGATGCAAGCCCCACCGGCGATCCGCTGCTCGACGCGGCGCTGGCCAGCATGGCGCGGTCGCGCCGAGCGCCACACGCCAAGAGTTGGGTCTCCAACTCACGGATCTCGCCGGAGGCGTACCTCGAGGGCCTTGCACGGGGCGGCGTGGTACGCAAGGAACTACACAAGGCTCTGAAACTCTTCCCGACCACCCGCTGGTCCGTCGTCGATCTCGCACGGTACTCAGCCGCGCGCAGCCGCCTGGACGCGGTCGCGCTGTCTCAGGACCCTGTTGACTCCGCGCAGGCGGCCCTCGGCGGCCTGGTACACGCCGTCGAGCTCGATCAGCAGCTGTACCCCGGTAAGGAGGGCCACGCCGCGCGCGATCGACTCAAGCGCATCGCCCGCCGCGACCCGTCCGTCCGCTCGGTCGAGGCCGCAGTGCGGAACGCCTCACATGACGCCGGCGATGCCGCTTCCGACGCCGCCACCCACGCGGCAGTCCGCGCCTCGGTCGACGCCGCTGTACACGCCTCGATCGACGCCGCACACCATGCCGCCAGCGATGCCGGTCATCACGGTGGTGGCGGGGGCGGCGGCGGGCATCACTAATAGTGGTCGGTTAGATGCGTGGCCAGTTTCGTTCGCCGCCGACCGGAATCTCACGGAACCTCACCTACGCTTTCCACGCTGGGACTCGGCCACGGCAGTGCGTTCGCTGGAACTTGGCTGTGGCTGCGGGGGTTGCTTGGCCACTCGGGCACAGCGCAAGACGACCGCGGTAACCGGTCCATGGTGATCCGTCGCGTGACCCGAAGTAGCCCAGCCTGCATCGTCGCGGC
>DASYAE010000205.1:0-71351 GCA_036501535.1 Actinocrinis sp.
CGGGGCCGCGGCCGCGGAGCCGGTCGGCTCGAGGCCGGTCTGGCGGCTGGCGCGCCGGCTGGCCGCGGCGGCGATCGGCCTGCTGTTCCTGATCCCGTTCTACATCACCGTGGTCACCTCGCTCGGCCCGCAGGACCAGCAGAACGTCTATCCGCGCGACCTGTTGCCGCGCTGGGACTGGGCGAACTACTCCTTCGCCTGGTCGCAGCAGCCGTGGGCCCGGCTGATGCTCAACACCCTGCTGATCGCCTGCGGCACCGTGCTGCTGTGCCTGGTCACCTCCATGCTGGCCGGCTTCGCCTTCGGGGTGCTGCGGTTCCCGGGCAAGCGGGTGCTGGTCGTCGCGGTCGCCGCGGTGCTGATGATGCCGACCATCGTGCTGATCGTGCCGGACTACGTGCTCGCATACGACATCCACCTGGTGAACACGTACTGGATCCAGATCATCCCGTTCGGCGCCAGCGTGTTCGGCATCTTCCTGGTGCGGCAGTTCCTCGTGACCATGCCGCAGGAACTGCTCGACGCGGCCTCGCTGGACGGCGCCGGGCGCATCAGGGTACTGTGGCACATCTGCCTACCACTGGTCCGGCCGGCCCTCATCATCATCGCCATCAACGCCTTCATGGCGTCGTGGAACTCCTTCCTGTGGCCCGAGGTGATGACGGTGGGCAACCCGTCGGTCCAGCCGATCGAGGTGGGGCTGTTCACGTTCATCGGGGAGCAGGGGACGAACTATCCGGCGCTGGCGGCCGCGTGCACCTTCACCTCGCTGCCGGTGCTGGTCTTCTTCCTGCTGCTGCAGCGGCAGTTCATCCGCGGTGCGCTGTCCGCCGCGGGAGGGCTGCGTGGCTGACGACCTCCTCCTCGTGGTCGACTTCGACGGCACCCTGTACCGCGGCGACGAACCGGTGCGCTTCTATGCCCGCCGGCTGGCCTCGACGCTGTCCGAGGCGGACGGGGCGGCGCTGCTCGGCTCTTTCGAGCGCTACCTGGAACAGGGCCCGAAGTCGGCGGCCGGCAGCCGCGACACGGTCGAGGCGGCCGTTCTGCGCGAGGCGATCGACGGCTGGGGCGCCGCGGTGCACCTCGGCCAGCGCGTCCACGGCATCGCGCCCAACCAGATCGAGCGCGCCTTCGCCGAGACCCGAGCCCACATGGTCGAGTCGGCCTGCGAGCTCGAGCCGGCCGAGCCGCTGCTGGACGCGCTGCGCGGCCTCGGCGGCACGGTGCGCCGGGTGCTGGCGACCAACAGCCCGGACGTCGGCCTGGACGTGCTGCTGCGGCGGATCGGCGCGGGCGGCCTGTTCGACGAGATCGTATGCAGCCTCGGCAAACCGGACGGGCTGCGCAGATATCTGCAGCGTGAACTCGGCCAGAATCCGGATGATGCTGCCTCGGATGACGCTGCCCCGGGCGGCGCCGTCCGCGGCTGCGCGGCCGCGCCCCACCCCGCGGCGTGGCGGCTGTTCTCGGTGGGCGACCACTACCGCAACGAGATCGAGCCGGCGGTGGAGATCGGCGCGCGGGCCGGCTTCGTCGACCGGTTCGACCGGCGCGACGGCCCGGCCACCGCGGTCGCCCGGACCGTGGAGGGCGTGCTGCCGGCGCTGCTGGCCTGGGCCCGGGACCCGCGCCGCACAATTGAAGACGACTGAATCGGGAAGACCACCATGGCAAGCATCGAATTCTGGGGCGGCGTCGGAGTCATCGGCTCGAGCAAGGTCCTGGTCCGGGACGGGGAGCACCGGGTGCTGCTCGACCTCGGGCTCGACATCCCGTCCGGCGGCGACCTGCTGCGCGGGCCGGGCGCCCCGCGGCCGGGCCGGGGCCTGGCCGACCGGCTGGCGCTCGGCGGCGCGCCGCGCATCCCGGGGCTCTTCGCGCCGGCCGCCCTGGAGGGCGTGCGCGGCTTCGACGGCCCGGCGGCGTTCGACCCGGACGGGCGGCTGGCCGAGCCGGCCGGGCCGACCGCCGTCTTCGTCACCCATCCGCACATCGACCACATCGGGCTGACCGGCTTCGTGCGCGAGGAGATCCCGGTGCACGCCTCGCCGGACACGGCGCGGCTCATGCGGGCCCTGAATGCGGCGGGGGAGGGGCTGGAGGGCGGCGACCCGCAGTGGGTGGAGGTGCCCGAGGGCGGGCGGGTCGGGTTCGGGCCGATCGAGGTCGAGCGGGTGCCGGTCGACCACGACGTGCCGGGGGCCAGCGGATACCTCGTGCGGACCGGCGACGGCACGCTCGCGTTCACCGGCGACCTCCGCTTCCACGGCCACCACCCGGAGCGGTCCCGGGCCTTCGCCGAGCGCGCGGCGGGGTGCGACGTGCTGGTCACTGAGGGCACCACGCTCGGCTGGGACGAGTTCCACCCGTCGCGCACCGAGGCGGACGTCGAGGCCGACTTCGCCCGGCTCGCCGCGGGCACCGGCGATCTGCTGCTTTGCGCCGTGTATCCGCGCGACGTCGAGCGGGTCGAGCGGTTCCTCGGCATCGCCGCGGCGGCGGGTCGCACGCTGGTCTGGCCCGACCGCACCGCGGCGTTCCTGGCCGGGATGGGCGTCGAGGGCGTGGTGGCGATGAGCGAGGTCGGGCTCGAGGGCCTGCGTGCCGCGCCCGGCGCCTACATCGTCCAGTTCGACGCCGACCGGTTCGGTGACCTGCTCGACCTGCCGATCGGGCCGGGCACCGTCTTCATCCACGCCAACGGCGAGCCGCTCGGCCCGTTCGAGCCGCGCTGGGACCTGTTCGCCCGCTGGCTGGACCGGCTCGGGGTGAAGCTGGAGCGGATCGGCTGCTCCGGGCACGCATACCAGGACGATCTGCATGAGATGGTGCACCGGGTCGGTCCCAAGGTGCTCGTCCCGATCCACACGTTCGCCCCGTACCGGGTGCATCCGGTCGGCTCGACGGCTCGGCTGGTGGTCGAATACGCGGAGGCGTATGACTTCACCGGGCGCCCCGTGGCGCGCGTGCCGGCTGGCGCCTGAGACCTGAGAGGGCGTGGCGGAGCAGTCGCGGCCGGGGCGGTAGTGTCGTGGACTGTGATGCTTTGGGTGATCGGCGCCGTGGTCGTCGGCGCGGCGGGCCTCGGCGCGCTCGGCTACTTCTCGCTGCGGGTCTTCGGCGCCGTCAGGGCGCTGTCCCGGGAGCTCAAGCGGGCCGGCGTCGTGCTGAACGAGGCGGCGGCGCCGGTGATTGCCGGGCTCGACGCGCTCGGCCGGGACGGCGCTGCGGGCGAGCGGCGGCCGTCGTGACGGCACTCATTCTGATGCGGCCTCCGAATTGTCGCCCGGGGGCCGTTGACACGCCCGCCGACCGGCTGAAACCTTGTCTCGACGGCGCCGTGTCGGCGCCGGGCCGGGCGATCGAGCGAAGGAGCGTGTCGCGGTGTTCGTTCGGGCCGAGTCCCTGCTGCTGATCGTCGTGGCCGGCCTGCTGCTGTTCGGCTGGCGGCGGGTGCCGGGCGCGATGCGCGACCTCGGCAGGAGCCGCCGTATCCTCAGGTCCGAGGTGCAGGCGCTGCGCGACGACGTGCCGCTCCCGCCGAAGCGGACCATCGACGGCGAGGTCGTCCCGGGCCCGCAGAACACGACCACGACGAGCGGAACGGGCGGCACCTGAGGTGGCAGCGAGGAGGTCCGGGCGGTCCGCCGACGACGCGGCGCGCATGCCGCTGATGGAGCACATCAGGGAACTGCGCGGGCGGCTGGTCAAGTCGGCTTTCGCGATCGTCGCCGGCATGGTGGTCGCGTTCGTCTTCCGCAACCACGTGATCGGCGTGCTGGAGAACCAGGTCTGCGACAACCGGGGGATCGACGGCATCGGCAAGCCGACCGCCGCGTGCCCGAACGGCGTGCTGACCCTGTCCGGGGCGACCGCCGGGATAACCCTGGCGTTCAAGGTGGCGATCTTCGGCGGGCTGTTCCTGTCCGCGCCGGTCTGGCTGTACCAGTTCTGGGCGTTCCTCGCGCCGGGGCTCTACAAGAAGGAGAAGCGGTACGGGATCGGCTTCATCACCGTGGCCGTCCCGCTCTTCGCCCTCGGCGCGACCATGTGCTACTACTACTTCCCCAAGATCATGGGGGTGCTGCTGGGGCGCGGCTTCACCCCGGCGGGCGTCGCGGTGCAGCTGCCGGTCGACACCTTCCTGACCTTCTACCTGCGGATGATGGCCGTCTTCGGCATCTCCTTCGTGCTGCCGCTGTTCCTGGTGCTGTTCAACATGCTCGGGATCATGAGCAGCCAGCGGATGCTCAAGCACTGGCGCGGCATCGTGCTGGTCATCTTCGTCTTCGCGGCCATCGCGGTGCCGACCGGCGACCCGATCGGCATGACGGTGCTGGCCACGCCCATCTGCGTGCTCTACTTCGCCGCGGTCGGCGTGTCGCGGCTCAACGACGCGCGCCGGGCCCGCAAGCGCGCCTCCGATCCGAACACGCAGCTCAGCCCGGACGAGGCGTCCTCGCTGGACCTGAGCCCGGCCCGGGTGGACGACGCGTCGCCGGTCTCGGAGGCCGGGCCGATCGAGGAGGCCGCCGGCGTGGGCCAGGCGACGCAGATCGGCGGGCCGGGCGACTTCGACGACATCTCCTGACCCGGCCGGGTCAGGGAGCTGCCATCAGGGTTCTGGGCCTGGCGTAAGCCGGCCGCGCTGCCCTAAAGCGCGGCCGGTGACGCGCGGTCCGGTGCCCGCGGCGCCGCCGGGCCGCAATGATCGGTGGCATGTCCGGGCTCTCGCCTAGGATTGCCGGTATGGAGTCGCCCGCCGAGCGCTACGCCGCCGACCGACGCCGTCAGGCCGACGAGCGTACCGAACTGCACAGTTTCGCCAAGCTCTACCCGTTCGGGCTCGACGGGTTCCAGCAGGAGGGCTGCGCGGCGCTCGAGGCCGGGCACGGGGTCCTGGTCGCGGCGCCCACCGGGGCGGGCAAGACGGTGGTGGGGGAGTTCGCGGTCCACCTGGCGCTGGCCCGGGGCCGCAAGTGCTTCTACACCACCCCGATCAAGGCCCTGTCCAACCAGAAGTACGGCGACCTGGTCAAGCGGTACGGCGCGGGCAAGGTGGGGCTGCTGACCGGGGACAACTCGATCAACGGGGACGCGCCGGTGGTGGTGATGACCACCGAGGTGCTGCGCAACATGCTCTACGCCGGCTCGGCCGCGCTGGACGGGCTCGGCTACGTCGTGATGGACGAGGTGCACTACCTCGCCGACCGGTTCCGCGGCGCGGTCTGGGAGGAGGTGATCATCCACCTGCCGGAGTCGGTGCGGCTGGCGTCCCTGTCGGCCACCGTGTCGAACGCCGAGGAGTTCGGCGAGTGGCTCGAGACGGTGCGCGGCGAGACCAGGATCATCGTCTCCGAGCACCGGCCGGTCCCGCTGTGGCAGCACGTGCTGGCCGGGCACACCCTCTACGACCTCTACTCCGAGGTGGGCCGGGTCAACCCGGAGCTGGTCCGGTTCGCCCGTGAGGCGGAGCGCTTCGGCTACGGGTCCGGGCCGGGCGCCGCCAAGCGCGGCGGCAGGTCGGGGCGCCCGCGCCGGTCCGCCGGGCCGCCGAGCCGGGTGGACGTGGTCGAGCGGCTCGACGGGGCCGGGCTGCTGCCCGCGATCGCCTTCGTCTTCTCCCGGGCCGGCTGCGACGGGGCGGTCACCCAGTTCCTGCGCTCCGGGGTGCGGCTGCTGACCGAGGAGCAGCGGCTCAAGGTGCGCGCCCACGTCACCAGGCGCTGCGCCGACCTGCCCCCCGAGGATCTCAACATCCTGGGCTACCACGACTTCGCCGAGGGGCTCGAGCGGGGCGTCGCGGCGCACCACGCCGGGCTGCTGCCCACCTTCAAGGAGATCGTCGAGGAGCTGTTCGCGGCCGGCCTGGTCAAGGCGGTGTTCGCCACCGAGACGCTGGCGCTCGGCATCAACATGCCGGCCCGCTCGGTGGTGCTCGAGTCGCTGGTGAAGTGGAACGGCGAGTTCCACGCCGACATCACCCCGGGCGAGTACACCCAGCTGACCGGCCGGGCCGGGCGGCGCGGCATCGACGTCGAGGGGCACGCGGTGGTGCTCTGGCGGCCCGGGCTCGACCCGCGCGCCCTGGCCGGCCTTGCGTCCACGCGTACTTATCCGCTGCGCTCCTCGTTCAAGCCTTCCTACAACATGGCGGTCAACCTGGTCGGCCAGGTCGGCAAGGTGCGCGCGCGGGCGCTGCTGGAGAGCTCGTTCGCGCAGTTCCAGGCGGACAAGGCGGTGGTCGGCCTGGCCCGGCAGCTCGAGCGCAACCAGGAGGCGCTGGCCGGCTACCGCGAGTCGATGACCTGCCACCTCGGCGACTTCGGCGAGTACATGGCGCTGCGCCGGGCGATCGGGCTGCGGGAGACCGAGCTCTCCCGCAGCGGCGCGGCCCAGCGCCGGGCCGCCGCGGCGGACTCGCTCGAGGCGCTCAAGCCCGGCGACATCATCGCCGTGCCGGCCGGGCGCCGGGCGGGGCTGGCCGTGGTGCTGGACCCGGGGCTGGGCGCCGGCGGCTCCTCGGCGCGGGTGGACCGCCGGGAGGGGCCGCGGCCGACCGTGCTGACCCTGGAGCGGCAGGTGGTGCAGCTCTCCCTGCTCGACTTCCCGTACCCGGTCGAGCCGATCGGCTGGATGCGGATCCCCAGGACCTTCAACGCGAAGTCCCCGCAGTCCCGCCGCGACCTGGCCTCGACGCTGCGCACCAAGGCGGGCGCCGGGGACCGCCCCGCGCCCCCGCGCCCGCGCCGGGCCCGCTCGGCCGCTGCGGACGACGCGGAGCTGGCGCGGATGCGCAAGGCCGTGCGCGCGCATCCGTGCCACGGCTGCGAGGACCGGGAGAACCACGCCCGGTGGGCGGAGCGGCACGCCCGGCTGGAGCGGGACACCGAGGCGCTGGAGCGTCGGGTGCAGGGCCGCACCCACTCGATCGCCCGCACCTTCGACCGGGTCTGCTCGGTGCTCTCCGAGCTCGGCTACCTCGACGGCGAGCGGGTCACCGCGGAGGGCCGCCGGCTGGCCCGGATCTACTCCGAGCTGGACCTGCTGGCCGCGCAGTGCCTGCGCGAGGGGGTGTGGGACGGGCTGTCCCCGGCCGAGCTGGCCTGCGCGGTCTCGCTGCTGGTCTACGAGTCCCGCTCGGCCGAGGACTTCGGGCCGCCGCGGCTGCCCAAGGGCTCGGCCCGCGAGGCGATCGAGCGCACCACCGCGCTGTGGGTCGCCCTGCGCGACCTGGAGGGCGATCACACGCTGGACTTCCAGCGCGAGCCGGACGCCGGGTTCGCCTGGGCCGCCTACCAGTGGACCACCGGGCACCGGCTGGCCGACGTGCTGGACGACGCCGGCCTGCCGGCGGGCGACTTCGTGCGCTGGTGCAAGCAGCTGATCGACCTGCTCGGCCAGATCGCCGACGCGGCCGGGGCGCTGGGCGCCGAGCCGGGCCGGGCGCAGTCGCCGGTCCGGGACGCGGCCCGCGCAGCCGTGGACCTGCTGCGGCGCGGCGTGGTGGCCTACACCTCGGTGAGCTGATCCTGCCGGCGGGCCGGCCGCGGGCCGGTCGGCCGGGGCTAGTCGGTGCTGAGCAGCGCGGCCAGCTCGCCGGTGCTCGTCACGTGCGCCTGGCGCGGGAAGATGCGCTCGGTCAGGAACTCGTGGACGGCCGTCTCCCGGTCGGCGCAGGCGTCGGCGAGCACGACGATCCGGTAGTCGCGGTCCGCCGCCTCGCGCACGGTGGAGAGCACCACGCCGCTCGTGCTGATCCCGGCCAGGACCAGCGTGTCGATCCCCACTGCGCGCAGCTGCCGGTCGAGGTCCGTGGTGGAGAAGGCGCCGACCCGGGTCTTGCGCACGGCGATGTCGCCGGGCTGCGGCGCCACCCGGTCGTGGACGGCGGTCGTCGGCGCGTCGGCGTGCAGGTACTGGCGCCGCTCCGATCCGACGTGTTGGGCGAACGTGCTGGTGGCGGGGACCGCGTCGAACTCGTCGTCGGTGAAGCCGACGCGGACGTACCCGATCCGGCCGCCGAGGTCGCGCACCAGCTTCACCACATCGGCGGCGCGGTCCAGCAGCGCCTCGGCGTCGTCGAGCGAGTCGGTGATGCCGCGCTGGTAGTCCATCACCAGCAGCGCGGTGCGGCGCGGGTCGAGGGTGAAGGGTGTTTCGGCCATGGTCGTGCCTCTTCCTAGCGGGGAATTTCGGGAACTGTGGGGGGTGTGGTCGGGCAGGGCGCTCACCGGGACGGCGCGTCGCCGCGGGCCTGGCTCAGGATGGCGCGGTCGGTGGCGAGCAGGAGCAGCCCGGCCGCGCTGACCGCGACCATGGCCCAGCCGATCGTGTGCAGGCCGCGGTCGTCGGCGCCGGCCCGGAAGACCACCGAGATGACCGCGGAGGACGCGATCGAGCCGAGGTAGCCGAAGGAGCGCAGCAGGCCGGAGGCGGTGCCGATCTGGTCGGCGGTGGCCTGGCCGTAGAGGGTGGTCTGGTTCGCGGTGGCGGCGGTGCCGCTGGTGATCCCGAAGATCATGGTGACCGCCAGGATGCCGGCGATCGGGGAGGCCGTGGTGAGCAGCGGCACGCACAGCGATCCGGCCAGGCAGGAGAGCGCCGCGGCGATCAGCGGCAGGCGGACCAGGTTGCGCTTCGAGAGCGGCGGGACGATCAGGACGGAGAGGCCGGTCATAGGCAGCAGGAGCAGCCCGGTCTCCTCGGCGGAGACGCCGCGGCCGGCTTCGAGCCACTGCGATACGCCGTAGAGGACCGTGTAGATGCACATCGTCGCGACGGCGAAGCGCAGGTAGCTGCGGGTCAGCGGCAGATTGCTGGCCAACAGGCGCACGTCGAAGAACGGCCGGGCCGCCCGCAGCTCCCACCAGACCAGCGCGGAGCCGACCGCGACGGCGGCGCCCAGCGCGATCCAGTCGGGCTGCGGCAGGGAGAGCAGGAACACCAGCAGCGCCGCCAGCGCCGCGCCGAAGCCCGCGATGCCGGCCAGGTCGATCGAGGCGGCCACGCCGCGCGGCGTCCGGCGCCGGCCGCCGGCCGGGTCGCGCGGGATCCACGCCACGGCCATCGCGAAGGCCGCGAGTGCGACCGGGATGTTGACCAGGAACGTTATCCGCCAGCCCCAAGCGCCGACCAGCACGCCGCCGATCGGGAGCCCAGCCGCCGCGGTCACGGTGCCGGCGATCACCAGGCCGCCGAGCACGCCGCCGGGCGGCCGGTCCAGGCCGGCCTCGTCGGCGCGGCGCCGGATGAGCAGCATGGCCGAGGGGTACGCGGTGGCGGTCCCCGCGCCGATCAGGACCCTGGCCACGGCCAGGCTAGCCAGGCCGTCTGCCAGCGCGCCGACCACGCCGCCGGCGAGGACCGCGAGGATGCCGGCCAGGAAGACCCGGCGCGGGCCGAACTCCTCGGACAGCTTGCCCGCGGTCGGCTGGCCGATCGCGGTCGCCACGTACAGCACGGAGACCAGGACCGCGGTCCGGCCCACCGGGACGTGCAGCGCGGCGGCGATCGGCACCAGGGCGGTCGCGATCAGGGAGCTGTTGACCGGATTCAGGCCGGAGCCGACGAACAGCGGGGTGGTGAACCGCCAGGAGAAGGCGCGGCGGGTCGCGGTCTGCGGCGCGGTGGTGGTGGCCGCCATCAGATGCTCTCGGCCAGCCGGACGATCAGCGGCGCGGCGGCGGCCAGGGCCTCGCGCTCGGCGGCGGTGAACCGCTGCTCCAGGGCCTCGGCCAGCTGGCGGGCCCGCGCGTCGTGCTTGCGCCGGCGCACCTCGGCGCCAGCCTCGGTCAGCGCGACGACGACCCGGCGGCGGTCGTGCGGGTCGGGGCGGCGCTCGACGATCCCGCGCTGCTCGAGGCCGCCGAGCGTGACTCCCATGGCCTGCGGGGTGATCTGCTCGGCCCGCGCCAGCTCGGCGGCCGTGGCCGGGCCGCTCTGCTCCAGGCGGGAGAGCGCGGAGCGCTCGGGCAGCGAGAGCTGGCCGGGCGCCGGGGCCTGCCGCAGCCGCCGTGCAACCAGGCCGATGCCGTCGTACAGCGCCGTGGCCAGCTCGTCGGTCTGCGGGGCCTGCTCCATGCCCGCAACGCTAGGTTGCCCAATCTGGATTGTCAATCTGGCTTGTCAATCTGGCCTTACGGTTCCGGGTGCCGGTGGAATCCGCCGGTGAGCGCCAGCCACCAGCACAGCGCGGCCAGCGGCAGCTCGACCACCGCGGCCTCGAGCAGGGACACCGGCAGCTCGCTGCGCGGGCTGGTGGTGATGTCGAACCAGGCGTCGACGATGAGCAGGGTGGCACAGGAGGCTGCGTGCGGGCGCACCCGGTGCCGCCACCGCTCTTTCAGGGCATAGAGGCCGGTGCGGGCCAGCTGGCCGAACAGGATGATGTCGAAGCCGACCCACGCGGCCCGGTAGTGCGTGGAGAGCTCGCGGCGCGGCAGCGTGTGGTAGAGGTAGAAGATCCACGGGAACAGGATCGCGCCGAGCGCGATGTAGAGCGGCGCGACCCAGCGCGGTGTCTTCGGGTCCTGATCGCTCGCGGTCTGGTCGGGGTGCATGCGGGCATTCTGGCGCACCGCACCGCACCGCACCGCACCGCACCGCACCGCTCGCGGACGCGGGGTGCGCCGTGGGGCCCGCCGGATGCATGCCGGCGGGCCCGTCGTGGATCTGGATCTGCAGGTGCTTACAGGTACTGCCCGATCGGCGCCGGCTCCTCCTGCTCGGTCGCCAGTCCGCTCTGCAGCGCGTAGAGCTCGGCCAGGGTGGACTGCGGGCCGGTCAGCCCGTCGTCGGTGCCGAGCCAGGCCGCGGCCTCCGCCCGCGAAAGCGGGCCGACCTCGATCTGGGACAGGCAGCGCCCCGGCCGCACGACCGCCGGGTGCAGCCGGCCGAGCTCCTCGTTGGTGGTGATCGCCACCAGCGTGTTCTGGCCCTGGCCGAGCAGGCCGTCGGTCAGGTTCAGCAGCCGGGAGAGCGCCTGGCCGGCCGCCTGCTTGGCCTCGCCGCGCACCAGCTCGTCGCAGTCCTCGAGGATCAGCAGCCGCCACTTGCGCTTGTCCGCCCCGTAGTCGGTGCCCATGACGACCCGCAGGAGGTAGCCGGGCCCGGCCAGCATCGACTCGGGATCGAGCACGCAGTCGATCTTGCACCACTCCTGCCAGGCCAGGCCCAGCGCCCGCAGCGCGGAGGTCTTGCCGGTGCCGGGCGGTCCGTGCAGCAGTATCAGCCGGCCGTTGACCTCGTCCGGGGTCAGCGCCATCAGGCTCTCCAGCCGGGCGGCCGCGGACGCGGCGTAGTTGCGCCTGATCGCGCTCCACGACGGCGCGTCGATCGGGCGCACCTGCCGCTCCGGGCCGTTGCCGGCCATGTGCCAGAAGCCCATCCGGACCGTGTCGTCCCGGGTCTTCTTGATCCGGCCGGCGACCAGCCTGGCCGCCGCCTCGGCGGTCTCCTTCGCCAGGTCCGGGCTGATCGCGGTGACGGTGGCGCTGCCGCGCCCGCCCTGCCAGCGCACCAGCTGCAGGGTCCAGCCGTCGCCGACCGCGATCTGGATCGCGTAGCCCTTGCTGTCGAGCGCGCGCAGCACCCGCCCGCCCTCGGGCAGCCGCCACGCGCCCTTCTTGAACTTGATGATGCTGGCCCGGTAGGCGTAGGGCTCGCGGCCCTCGGCGAAGGCGGCCTGGCCGAGGTACTCGGCGATGTCGCTGATGCCGCCGTTCTCGGTGGTCAGGCCCCAGGTGAGCCAGCGGCTGCTGGGTTCGGGGACGTCGGGGATCGCCGGAGCGGGATTCTCCACGCCGACTGGAAGGATCGCGCGCCCCGTCCCGCGGACGACTTCTTCCGGCGCGATGGTCATGGTCCTGATTATCAGGGGGCGGATGCGGAGCGTCCACCGGTTTTCCGGCGCCGCCCCCGCCGGACGGGACGCCGCGCGGATCATGCCGGCGGGATGCACACCTTGTGTCGCAGGGGTATCCACAGGCTGTGATCGCGTCGGATCCGGCCCCGCCCGCGGCACGGCGCGCGCCGCCGGAAGCGCTGGGCGAGCGCCGGGTCACGCTGCGCAGGCCCGGTTTCCGGTGGTCGAAGCCGCACTTTCGTGAAACTTTCGTCACTCTGCGGTCGCATCTGCATACACATGGCTGTTGAACAGCAGTCTGAGGTTGACGATGTATTACAACATTGGTCTAGACCTTGACGCCGCCGTGGTACGGGGGCACAGTAGGCCTTGACGGCTCAGGTTGTGGATCGAGTGCGGCGATCTTCGCGACGAGGAGAGGTGATAGGCCGTGCGGCGCCAAACACGCCGTCTGGTCCGCAGGATGCTCGCCACGGTAGGACCCCCCAACGGTCTCGTCCGCCCCACGCGCCCCGTGCGGACGTTGCAGGGACCGCTCGACCGCTTCGTGGTGACCGTGCTCTCCAGCCCCAACTCGCTGGCCGAGGCCCGCCGGCTCACCGCGCGCACGCTGGACCGCTGGGGCCTTCCCGAGCGCGCCGCCGACGCCGCCGTGGTGGTCAGCGAGCTGGCCGGCAACGCCTTCCGGCACGGCCGCGCCCCGGTCCGGCTGGTGCTTCGGTGTGAGGCCTCGAACATCGGACCGACCGCCGCCTGCACCGTGCGCGACGCCGGCCGCTGGAGCGGCGCCCGGATCCCGGACCGCGCCATGGTCGAGGCGGCCATGTGCGACGAGGGCGGCCGAGGCCTCTACATAGCCCGTGAGCTGGCCGATTCGCTCACCGTGCGGGCCGCGCGCTACCGCCTGGGCACCGCCGTCACCGCAACTTTCACGGCGCGCGACGATGCGTGACCCGCGCTGCGGGCCCTGATACTTCGTGCCCTGATACTTGAGGCCCTGACTCGCGCGGCGCCGGCGGGCCGGCGCAGCTCAGGCCTCCTCGCCCGCCCGCGCGTCCGCGGCCTGCGCGGCCCAGCTGAGCAGCTCGCCGAAGGCCCGGTTCAGCAGCGCGGTGTCGGCCGGCCGCAGCGGGCGCCGGGACATCAGCAGCGCCTGGCCGTACAGCGCCTCGACCGCCGTGGTCAGCAGCTCCCGGTCGGCGATCGCGGCCAGCCGGCGCACCACCGGGCTGCGGTGGTTCAGCACCAGCTGCGCCCGCGGCGTGTCCGACTTCAGCGACCCCAGGATCTGCGCCCACAGCTCGTCCGCCTCGGCCGCCGTCGCCGCCCGCTCCCGCTCGTGCCGGGCCGCCTGGCTGTCCAGCAGCAGCGCCGAGACCGAGACCGGCGAGAAGGCGCGCAGCGCCACGTCGCAGTCCAGGCTGTCCAGCACGGCGCGCGCCGCGGTCAGGAAGCCGACCAGGGCCAGCTCGTCGGCCGGGTCCACCGAGTCCAGGTGCGCGGCCACCACGTCCGCGCCGAGCGCGCCGACCACCGCGCCGGGGAAGACCAGCGGCAGCTGCTCGACCAGCTCGGCGTCGTGCGTGTAGCCGCCGTTGACCACGCCGATGCCCTGCGCCGCCGCGATCGGCGCGACCTGCCGGAACTCGTCCACCGTGGCGGCCAGGTGGATCGTCGGGTGGTTGCGGGCGAACTCGGCCAGCGGCACCCAGCCGTCCGTGGTCTCGAAGCGCAGGTACGGCAGCATCAGCTCGAGCAGCTCGCGGTCGTGCCGGGCCAGCGCCTTGACGCCGAGCGCGTGCACCTGCAGGAACGCGCCGAGCCGGGTCGGGTCCTGCGCGGCCAGCCGGGTCAGCCAGTCGCGCACGTTCGCGCCCAGCGCGTCCCGCACCGCCGCGAGCGTGTCGTCCTCGTACAGGCCCTCGCGCGAGGCGGTCGGCCGCAGCGTGTCGGTGTCGATCACGCAGCGCATGAAGAACGCCCAGTCCGGCAGCAGCCCCTGCGCCGAGTCGGACAGCAGCATGCCCTTGAGGTGCACCCGGTGCCGGCCGCCCTCCGACGGGCTGGCCGCCGCGGGCAGCACGTAGCCCACGCCGCGCACCCCGGCCACCGGCACGTCCAGCTCGATGACGTCGAGCGCCGAGAAGCCGAGCGTCTTCTCGCCGTACTCGAACAGCGCCAGCCGGCGGGCGGCCGGGGAGAGGAACTCCCGGTCCCAGACCGGCGGGCTGTCCGTGATCCGGACCGGCGCCGCAGCGGCGCCCGCGCCAAGACCGTTCGCGCCGAGCCCGTCCGCGCCCGCACCGCTCCCGGCTCCGTCCGCGCCTCCGCTCGCGACGGTCACCTCGAACGGGAGCAGCGAGCCGTAGTCGCGGGCCAGCTGCGCCACCCGGACCGGCTCGAACCAGCGCTCCGAGCCGGCGCGCGGTTTGAGCCACACCGTCGTGCCGGGCTCCGCGCGCGCTTCCTCGGGCAGCACCTGCACCGTGTACCGGCCGTCCGAGCCGGCCAGCCACTGCACCGGCGGGGCCGAGGGCTGCGCGGCGGACCGGGTCACCACCCGGATCGAGTCGGCCACCGTGAAGCAGGCCAGCAGCCCGATCCCGAACTGGCCCAGGAACTCGCGCCGGGCCCCGGCCAGGTCGTCCCGCTTCGAGGAGCGGCCGATGGTGGCCAGGAAGGCGTGCACGTCCGCTTCGGTCAGCCCGATCCCCGGGTCCTCGACGGACAGCCCCGTGCCGTCGGCGGTGATCCGGATGGCGGTCGGCGCGCCGGGGTCGAGCGCCCGGCGCGCGGTCACCGCGTCCACCGCGTTCTGCATCAGCTCACGCACATACACCCGCGGCGAGGAGTACAGGTGGTACGAGAGCAGATCGACCAGTCCCCGCAGGTCGACCCGGAACGTGTGGGAGCCGGCGGTCTCCGGGGCCCCGTCGTGCGTAAGCGACATGCCGCCGATCGTAAAGCAGTTCGCACTCATTGCGCTGCGTGGTGAATGGTCACGCGGCGCCCTTCGCGGCGCCCCTCTGTGCGCAACCGTGTCGTAGGGACCCCGCGGAGGCGTTACCTTTTCCTGTCATGGAGGAGATCGACCGGCAAATCGTGCAACACCTGCTCGCCGACGGAAGGATGAGCTACACCGACCTCGGCCGTGCCACCGGCCTGTCCACGTCGGCCGCGCACCAGCGGGTGCGCAGGCTCGAACAGCGCGGCGTGATCAAGGGATATCGCGCGGTCGTGGACGCCGAGGCGCTCGGTCTGCCGCTCACCGCCTTCGTCTCGGTCAAACCCTTCGACCCGGCCTCCCCGGACGACGTGGCCGACCGGCTCTCCGGCCTCGACGAGATCGAGTCCTGCCACTCGGTGGCCGGCGAGGAGAACTACATCCTCAAGGTGCGCGTCGCCGCCCCGGCCGACCTCGAGGGCCTGCTGGGCCGGATCCGCACCGCCGCCAACGTCTCCACCCGCACCACCATCGTGCTGTCCACCGCCTTCGACGGCCGCCTGGTCGTCCCCCGCCGCCCGGCGGACTGACCGTGCCGGACAGGTGGACCCGGCGGCCCGGACCCGTGGCCGTGCTGACCGGCGCCGGCATCTCCACCGACTCCGGCATCCCGGACTTCCACGGCCCGCAGGGCGTGTGGACGCGGAACCCGGTCGCCGAGCTGAGCGCGAACTACCGCGACTACCTGCTCGACCCGGAGCTGCGGGTGCGCAGCTGGACCGCCCGCGGGGACAACCCCGCCTGGCGGGCCGAGCCGAACGCCGGGCACCGGGCGCTGGCCCGGCTGGAGAAGTCCGGGCGCTCGGTGCGGATCCTGACCCAGAACATCGACGGGCTGCACCAGCGGGCCGGCTCGACCCCGCGCAAGGTCCTCGAGCTGCACGGCAACATGTTCGAGGTGGTGTGCGTGAGCTGCGGCGCGCGCACCGCGATGCGGGCGGCGCTGGACCGGGTCGCGGCCGGCGAGCCGGACCCCGCCTGCCTCGACTGCGGCGGCGTCCTGAAGGCGGCCACCGTCATGTTCGGGCAGGAACTCGATCCGGAGGTGATCGGCGAGGCGGTGCTGATCGCGCGGGCCTGCGCGGTCTTCCTGGCGGTCGGCGGCTCGCTGCGGGTGCAGCCGGCCGCCGGCCTGTGCTCGGTCGCCGTGGACGCGGGCGCCGACCTGGTCGTGGTCAACGACGAGCCGACCGACTACGACGAGCTGGCCACCGAGGTGGTGCGCGGGCGGATCTCGGACGAGCTGCCGCGCATCGTGGACGCACTCTGCGACGGTTGACCGGCCTGCGCCGACCGGCGGCGATGACCGGTCTGCGCTGATTGGTCTTGCCTGGCTGGCTTTGGCGCCGCGCTTCGGGTCTGATGGACGTATGAGCGTTGACGGCGGCGGGATCACGGATCAGAAGACCACCCTTATGCGCAACGGAGCGATCTATTCGCGGGCCGATCCGTTCGCCACCGCGATGGTGGTCGAGGGCGGCACGGTTGCTTGGATCGGCTCCGAGGGCACCGCCTCCGCGCACGCCGAAGGCGTCGACGAGGTCGTCGATCTGCACGGCGCGCTGGTCACGCCGGCGTTCGTCGACGCGCACGTTCACGCCACCATGACCGGCGTCGCCCGCGCCGGCCTCGACCTGGCCGGCTGCGCCTCCTCGGCGGAGCTGCTCGACCGGGTCGCCACGCACGCCGCGACGCTGCCCTCCGACGCAGCGGTGATCGGCACCGGCTGGGACGAGACGCTGTGGGCGGACCGCGCCGTGCCGACGCCGGACGCGCTCGACCGCGCGGCGGGAGGCCGCAAGGCGTATCTCTCCCGCGTCGACGTGCACAGCGCGCTGGTCTCCGCGACGCTGCTCGCCGCGGTTCCCGGCGCGCGCGAGGCCGCCGGGTACGAGGACGGCGGCCCGCTCTCGCGCGAGGCGCACCACGAGGTCCGCGAGGCCGCGCTGGCCTCGATCACGCCGGCGCAGCGCGAAGAGGCCCAGCGCACCACGCTGCGCGCGGCCGCCGCGCTCGGCATCGGCGCGCTGCACGAGTGCGGCGGCCCGCGGATCAGCGGCGAGGCGGACTTCACCGCGCTGCTGGCGCTGGCCGCCGCCGAGCCCTCGCCGTACGTGTTCGGGTACTGGGGCGAGCTCACCGACCCGGTCAAGGCGATCGAGCTCGGCGCCGTCGGCGCGGGCGGGGACCTGTTCATCGACGGCGCGATCGGCTCGCACACGGCCTGTCTGCGCGAGCCGTACAGCGACGCGGCCGAGGAGGGCCGCGGCGAGCTGACCCCGGCCGGGCACGCCGGCGCCGCGTATCTGAGCACTGAGGAGATCGGCGCGTTCCTGATCTCCTGCGTGGAGGCCGGCGTGCAGCCCGGCTTCCACGTGATCGGCGACTACGGGCTCGACCTGCTGACGGCCGGCCTCGGCCTGGCGCACGACGTGGTGGGGGAGAAGCGGCTGCGGGCGGCCCGGGTGCGGGCCGAGCACGTCGAGATGCCGGACGCCGACCACTTGAAGACCTTCGTCCGGCACGGCGTGGTCGTCTCCGCGCAGCCCGGCTTCGACGCGGCGTGGGGCGGACCGGACGGCATGTACGCCCGGCGGCTCGGCGCCGCCCGGGCCGAGGCGATGAACCCCTTCGCCGACATGGCCGACGCCGGGATCATGCTCGCGTTCGGGTCCGACTCGCCGGTCGTCCCGCTCGGGCCGTGGGCCGCGGTGCGCGCGGCGGCTTTCCACAACACGCCCTCCGCGCGCATGTCGGTGCGAGCCGCGTTCTCGACCCACACCAGTGGCGGCTGGCGCGCGTTGCGGCCCGGAACGGCCGGCGTGCCCTCGCGCGAAGAGGGCGTCATCGAGCCGGGAAAGCCGGCGACTTACGCTGTGTGGCGTACCGGAGAACTGATCGTCCAGGCACCCCATGGCACGGTCGCCGCATGGTCCACCGACGTCCGCTCCGGAGGGCCGGGCCTGCCGGACCTTTCGCCGGGCGAGGATCTGCCGGTCTGCCTGCGCACGGTCGTCGGCGGCCGCGTCATCCACGACACGCCGGGCGAGTGGTGAGCCGCACGGCCGTTGTGGTGCGCCGGCGACAACCTGTAGCGCGAGCGGCGCAACCGGCACAATCCGAAGAATCGTCTACTACTATGCGCAAGCCTGAGGCGGCATCGGGCCGACAAGACATCCGGTCTCCTGCTTAGACGCATACCTTGGCGAGAAGAACGAGTGCGAGGAAGGCTGCGCGTGGCACGTCAGCGTCGGTTCACGGTCCACAGGCCCCGCCTGCGGCGGCCCCGGCCCGGCCGACACTGGCTGCCGCAGCTCGCCGCGGCCGGCTTCGGCGTGCTGCTCGTCCCGGCGTTCCCACCGATAGGGCTCTGGTGGCTGGCGCCGATCTGCGTCGCCGGATTCACGCTCTGCGCCCGCGCGGCCGCCGCGCACCGCGCCGCCCGCGGACTGCCGCGCGGCGCGACCGCCGCGGCCTGGACCGGATTCTGGTTCGGCGTCGGCTTCTGCGTGCCGGCCTTCCACTGGCTGACCACCATCGGCACCGACGCCTGGATCATCCTGGGCATCGTCGAGGCGCTCTACTTCGTCCCGCTGGGCGCCGCGACCGCGCTGACCGGCCGGCTGCGCGGGGCCGCGTTCTGGCAGGCCGCCGCGTGGGTCGGCGAGGAGGCGCTGCGCGACCGGTGGCCGCTGGGCGGCTTCTCGTGGGGCCGGCTCGCCTTCAGCCAGACCGACACCGTGTTCACCAAGCTCGCCGCGCTCGGCGGCGCGCCGCTGGTCACCTTCGCCACCGCGCTGACGGGCACCGTGCTGGCCTCGCTCGCGCTGACCGGGCGCCGCCGGCTGGCCCGCCCCGGCGGGGACCGGAGCGCCGACCGGGCCGGGCTGACGCGCGGGGCGGTCGCCGCAGCGGTCGGCTGGGTCGCGCTGGTCGTCGGTCTGCCCGCGGTCGGGTGGCTGGTGCCGATCCAGACCACCGCCGGTACACCGCTGGAGCTGGCCGCGATCCAGGGCAACGTGCCGCGCTCCGGCCTGGACTGGTACGGCCAGGCCTTCGCAGTGCTGAACAACCACGTCGCGGTCACCGAGCAGTACGCCGCCGAGGTCGCCGCCGGCAAGGCGCCGCGGCCGGCCGCGGTGTTCTGGCCCGAGGACTCGGACGACATCGACCCGTACACCAACGCGCTGGCCGCCCAGGAGATCACGCAGGCCGCCAAGGCGGTCGGCACCCAGATCCTGATCGGCACCGTGGTCACGGTGGACTCCACGCACGACAAGAACGAGGGCGTGGTCTGGGATCCGAGGACCGGGCCCGGCGCCGTCTACGTCAAGCAGCACCTGGTGCCGTTCGGCGAGTACATCCCGTTCCGGTCGCTGGTCACCAAGCTGGTCAGCGAGGAGAGCCTGGTCCCGGTGGACGACATCCCCGGAACGGCGCCGGGCGTGCTCACCGTCGGCGGGGTCAAGATCGCCGACGTGATCTGCTTCGAGGTCGCGTTCGACGGGACAGTGCGCGACGCGGTGCGCGGCGGCGGCGGGGTCCTGGTCGTGCAGACGAACAACGCGGACTACGGCCACACCTGGCAGCCGGCCCAGCAGCTGGCCATATCGCAGCTGCGCGCGGTCGAGTCCGGCCGACCGGTGATGATCGCGGCCACCAGCGGGATCTCCGGCTACATCACCCCGGACGGGGCGATCCACCAGCAGACCGGACAGTTCACCCCGGCCGTGGTGGCCGCCGACGTGACGCCCAGGACCGGCCTCACCATCGCCGACGAGGTGGGCGACTGGCCCGAGATCGCGCTGGCCCTCGCCGCGCTCGCGGGCTCCATCGCAGCGGTCTATTTGGGGCGCCGCACCGCGATGCGGGGACGCCGGACGCCTTCCGTTAGTCTTGCCGCTGCAGCCGCGCTCCCCGGGCCCAGCGGCGAGCCCGAAGCCGCGCCGGCTGCTGCGCCCGCGCTCCCCGCGCCGGTCACGGCCGGCCGCGCCGGGTCCGCCGCACCCGGGCAGAGCGTCGGGCAACCACCACAAACAGCAAGGAAGGCCCACACGTGACCGCCCAGACCAGCCCGGCCGAAGACGACTCGGCGCAGGCGAGCGAACTGAACCCGGTCCTGGTGATCATTCCGACCTACGACGAGTCGGAGAACCTCGAGCGGATCGTGGCCCGGGTGCACGAGCACAACCCGCAGGTGCACATCCTGGTCGCGGACGACAACAGCCCGGACGGGACCGGCGACATCGCGGACAAGCTGGCCGCGAAGGACGACCGGCTGCACGTGCTGCACCGGCCCGGCAAGCAGGGGCTCGGCGCGGCCTACCTGGCCGGGTTCCGGTGGGGTCTGGAAGCCGGCTACAAGGTGCTGATCGAGATGGACGCGGACGGCTCGCACCGGCCGGAGGACCTGCCGCGGCTGCTTGAGGCGCTCTCGGCGCAGCACGCGGACCTGGTGATCGGCTCCCGGTGGGTGCGCGGCGGCAAGACGGTCAACTGGCCGCTGCACCGCAAGGTGATCTCCCGGGTCGGCAACACCTACGTCCGGTTGGCCACGGGCCTGAGCGTGCACGACGCGACCGGCGGCTACCGGGTATTCCGGGCCGCCACGCTGGAGGGGCTCGGCATCGACGAGGTGGCCTCGGCAGGGTACTGCTTCCAGGTGGACATGGCCCGGCGGGCCGTGCGCAAGGGCTTCAAGGTGGTCGAGGTGCCGATCGTGTTCGTGGAGCGGGAGTTCGGCACCTCGAAGATGAGCACGGACATCGTGTTCGAGGCGCTGTGGCGCAGCACCGTGTGGGGTTTCCAGGACCGGCTCGGCAGGTTCACCGGCCGCAAGGCGGCGTGACGGGGGGCGGATACGCCAACGGCCCCGGCGGGCGGACGATGGGTCCGATGCCGGGGCCGCTGCATGTGCCGGGCTTGGGTGTGCCGACCGGGTTGTGCAGAGTAAGTTCGAGTGCTGCCGCCGGGCCGACTCAGGGGGCTTCGACTGCTGCGCCTGTGCTCATCGAAAACCTGTGCTCGTTGGAGAACCAGGTCCTGCGCCTACTGCGAAGCCCCGGACCGGCGCGACGCCGGAGCGGCCTTGGCCGGCGCGCTCTTGCGCGCGGGGGCCGCGCTCTTCTTGGCCGGCGCCTTCTTGGTCGCGGGGGCGGTCCGCCCGGACGGCGTTCCCGCGGGCCGGGCCGCCGGCGCTCCGGTGGCCGGGTCGATGAGGGCCGTGCCCGCCTGCGCCGCGCGGGCGCTGGGAGCCGTCCTCGGCGGTGCGGTCGAGTAGCCCCTGCTCATGCCGCCGCCGCGCAGCACCTCCAAGCGTTCCGCCAGGACCTCCTCCAGGTCCGCCACGGTACGCCGCTCCAGCAGCATGTCCCAGTGGGTCCGCGCGGGCTTGCCCGGCTTCTCCTCGGGGGCCTCGCCGTCCACCCGCAGCGCCATCGCGCCGCAGACCCGGCACTCCCACTGCGCCGGCACGTCGGCCTCCAGCGAGAAGGGCACCCCGAACCGGTGTCCGTGTGGGCAGCTGTATTCCACGTCCTGCCGGGGGGCGAGGTCTATTCCGTTGTCCGTCTCGTAGCTTGTGGCACCGAGCCGGGTGCCGCGGAGTGCCCGTTCGGCCATTCCGCCACGCCTCCTGTCCGCGGCCGTACGCCGCGCTTGCCGCATTTATGTCTCTGTGAGCTGTTCAACGGTGCAAAGCCCCGTCTTGTTCCCGCCGGGTAACCGTCCGGCGCCGGCGCATGCGACCGATACCGCCAGCAGCGGCTATACCCGTACCGTGTGACTACACACGGATACAAGGGAGTGAATCTCGGACGCGGCCGCGCAGCCCCGGGCGCCCGACCCGCATCGACCAGGGCACAGCTGTGCTGCGAAGCGGCAAAACCTTGGTCAAAGGCAGTGGAAGCGGCCGCGACGGCGGACCGGAGGCGGCAGAATACGAGACCTGCTCACCGATCTTGCACATCGCCACGGCACCGGAAGGGGACGGCCGACCATGAGCGGCGCCGCGGCCCAGGCCGGGCCGGTCCCGGAGCTGTCGGCTGCCTCGGGCGGCGAAGGTCCCGCCGAGCCTGCGCAGCGCGACGCCACCCGCTACCTGTGCGCGGCGGCCCATCTCAACCCCGAGTTCACCCGGCGCGCCGTGCGCGAGGTGATGGTCGCCGAGCACCGGCTGCCCGCCCCGCCCTTCGGCTTCGACCCGGCCACCGTGCTGCGGCACTGCGTGGCCGCGCGGGCCCGGGGCATGTACCGGGACGCCGCGATCGTCGTCGTGCTCATCGTCGCGCTGCTCGTCGCGCCGTGGACCGCCGCGGCATGGCTCGCCTGGCTCGCCGGGCTGCGGGTGCTCGTCCTGGCCGGCGGCCGGCGCGACGGCGACGCGGGCCGCAACCGCAGCGGCGCGGCGCGCGCGGCGGCCCGCTATTTCGCGGCGCTCTGGGTGGCCGCCGGGCTCCTCCTGCTGGTGCTCGTGTTCACCCGGCTCGACCCCTATGACATCCGGTCCGTCTGGCACCTCCCGGACGCGGTGTCCGCCGGGGTCGGCGAGTGGATCGGCGTCCCGCTGGCGGCCGCGGCGCTGTGCTGGCTGGCGGTGCTCGCCGAGCAGATCGCCAGCTACGTGACGGTGGCCGAGCGGCTGCGGCACGACGGTTTCACCCCGAGCCGGTGGCTGTCCGCCGAGCCGGCCTGGACCCAACAGGCGCTCTCGGTGCTCGGCGGGCGGCTGGCCGACGGGCGGCTCGCCCGCCGCCCGGTGCTCGACCCGGCCAACCCGTTCCTCGGCGCCGGGCGGCAGGTGCTGCGGCGGCGCTGGCTGGTCGAGCTGGGGCCGGCGACCACCGCCTCAGCCCCCTTCGACACCGCCGACCTGCTGGACCGGATCTGCGAGCGGCTCGCGGCCGGCTTCGGCCCGCTCGACCCGGCCGGCTCGGCCAGCCCGGTCGGCGTGTCGGTGGACGAATACACCGTGTCGACCGCCCCGGCCCTGGCCGCGGTGCTCGGCGAGTCGGCCGGCGCCGCGCAGGGCTCGGTCCGGCTGCTGCCGGACGCGCCGGCGTCCGGATGGGCGGGCGGCGGGCCGCGCACGTTCCGCCGGGTGCGGGTCGGCGGCGACGCATCGGGCCTGAATGTCACGGTATTCCTGAACGCGTCGGCGGGCGCCGGCCTGCTGCAGGTCGAGCTGTACGGGCACGTACTCGGTGCGATCGCCTCGCGCTACCGCGTGGCGGACCGCACGCCGCCGTTCGGCGCGGCGGCGGCCCTGCGCTGCGCGACGCGGGCGTTCCGGATGACGCCGGCCGCGGTCTTCAGCGCCCCGGCCTCGGCCGTGCGGGTCGCGGCCGACCCGGTGCTGCGCCGGCACAACCGGGCCCTGCTCGCCCACGCCGCGGCCGCCGGGACCGCGGTCAACGCCGGGGCGCGGTTCGACCTGCGGGAGGCGGCGGCCGAGCAGCCGGGCGTCGACCAGCTCGCGGACGAGGACGCGAACCTGTACCTGGCCGTCATCGAGCGGCGGGTGCGGGAGGAGCTGCGGCCGCTGATGCCGGCCGGCTCGACCGAGTTCTGACCCGCGGTTCGTTCGCAGCTGGCTGATGCCCGCTCAGGCGCCTGATTCCGGGCGCGCTGCGGTCGCCGGCGGCTCAGCCGCTTCCCGCGGGGACCGAGGCGGGGCTCGCGGATCCGTTGGTCGGGTTCGGCAGGCGCGCCGCGCCGTTCGCGGCGGCCACGTCTTCGCTGTCCTCGAACATGGCCGCGATCTGCTCGGGCGAGGCCTGCTCGACGAACGCCTCGTGCGCCGATCGCATGCGCGCGCCGCTGCCGTTGTTGCCGGAGACCGCGCCGTCCGCCGGTCCGCCGCCCGCGGCCGGCGCGCTCTGCGGGCCGGCGTCGGCGATCTGCGCCCAGACCACCTTGCCGACCGCGGTGGGCCGCACGCCCCAGCGCGCGGAGAGCGTGCCGACGATGACCAGGCCGCGGTGCCGCTCGTCGCCCGCGCCGGTCGGGGTCGCCCGGGCCAGCCGGCCGTCCGAGTCGGCCACCTCGACCACCAGCGCGCCGGGGCGGCTGCGCAGCCGCAGCTCCATCGCCGTGCCGGCGTGCTCCACCGCGTTCGTCACCAGCTCGCTGACGATCGAGCAGACCGTGTCCGCCAGGTGCGTGGCGCCCCACTTCTCCAGCGTGGAGACGGAGAAGCGGCGCGCCGCGCGCGCCGCCTCGAGTGTCGCGGCGAGCTGGACCGAGGCCTTGCGGCCCGGCGCCGGATGCGCTGCGACGAAGAGCACTGCGACGTCGTCGTGCTCGGCGCCGGTCAGCAGCGCCTCGGCCAGCCGGGCGCAGCCCGGGCCGACCCCCACCGGCGCGGCCGGCGAGCACAGCTGCCCCAGCACCGCGCGCAGCCGGCCCAGCCGGTCCTGCAGCGACTGGTCCCGGCACTCGACCAGGCCGTCGGTGTAGAGCAGCAGCCGCGCGCCGCCCGGCATCGGCTTCGCGTCGTCCGCGAAGACCGCGCCCTCGACGCCCAGCGGCATGCCGAGGTCCGTCTCCAGCAGGGTCACGTTGCCGTCCGGGGCGACCAGGGCCGGCGGCAGGTGGCCCGCGTTGGCCCAGCGCACGGTGCCCTCGCTCGGGTCGTAGACCGCGTAGACGCAGGTGGCGATCTGCTCCTGCGGCAGCTGGCAGACCAGGTGGTTGAGCTGGTCCATCACCTGCGAGGGCGGCAGGTCCATCACCGCGTAGGCCTGGACCGCGGCGCGCAGCTGGCCCATGACCGCCGCGGCGCCGATGCCGCGCCCCATCACGTCGCCGATCACCAGCGCGACCCGGTCCGCGGACAGCGCGATCACGTCGAACCAGTCGCCGCCGACCCGTGCGCCCTGCTCGCCGGGCAGGTAGGCGCTGGCGATGTCGAGGTCACCGAGCCGGGGCGGCGCCATCGGCAGCAGCGAGACCTGCAGCCGCATCGCGGTGGTCCGCTCGTGCCGGTAGAGCCGCGCGTTCTCCATCGCGCTGGCCGCCTGCGCCGCGATGCCCTGCGCCAGCTGCTCGTCGCGCTCGGAGAATATGCCCGGGTCCGGGTGGCCGAAGTAGAAGCCGCCGAGCACCTCCCCGTTCGCCGCGATCACCGGGACGGACATGAAGGAGCGCACCACCGGGTGTCCCGGCGGCAGGCCGTGGTACGGCGGCGTGCCCCCGAACCGCGGGTCGCGGGTGACGTCCACGCACCGCACGGTGGCGCGCTCCGGCGGGCTCGGGCCGACCAGCGCGGTGCCCTGCGGCAGGCCGAACGACTCGAAGCCCTCCGGCGGCAGCCCGGCCAGGGCGAACCGGGTGGTCTGCGCGGCCGTGCCGTCCTGCGCCGCGGCGGTGTAGAAGAACACGCCGAAGCGCGCGTTGACCACGCTGGTGGCCGCCTCGATCGCCTGCTGCACGAGCTTGCGCAGGTCGAGCTGGCGGGCCAGGGACTGGCCGACCGAGTAGAGGGTCTCGACGATGCGCGACTCCTGGGCCAGCCGCTCGCGCTGCTCGCGCAGCGCGGCCTCGATCGAGGGGCGCGGGCGCACGGACCAGCCGGCCGCGTCGTCCACCGGCGGCAGGATCGCACTGTTCTGTGTCCATCCCCCCGGCGCCGTGCCCTGCGGCGCCATCCCGTTCTGGGCCGTGCCGTTCTGGGCCGCCCTGTGCTGCGTCGGCCTGGCCTGCACGGCCGGCACGGCGCCGGTCGGCCAGCCGCCGGTGTCGGACAGCCCCGGCGGGCCGTCGGCGCCGCGCGGCACGACCCGGCCGACCGGCGGCGCGGGATCGAACAGCGGCACGTGCGCGAACGGGGCCAGCGCGGCGCGCATCGCCTCGGCCACCACGCTGAACCGGCGGGCCGCGGTGGCGCTGACCGGTGAGCGGGTCATCAGCACGGCGGTGAAGACCTCGCCGCCGGGCAGGATGCCGCCGAGGCCCAGCGCGGCTGTCACCCGGTGCGACTCGACCAGCGACTGCGCGGGCACCAGCGGGGATCCGGCCACTTCGGAGACCAGGTGCACGGCGACCCGGGGCGGCCGGCCGCCCTCGCCCGGGGGCCGCTGCTGCGCCTGGGTGCCGACCAGGTGGTCGAGCACGGTCAGGGCCAGCGGCACCCGGCGGATCACCTCGGTCCCGGCCATCGGCAGCGCCTGGTGGTCGCGTGAGGCGTGCCGGTCGCACCAGCTCGGCCGGTCGCCGAGGGTGGCCAGCAGGGCCAGGCAGCGGGTTCCGGCCGGGTCGGCGCCCGGCGCCATGCGGGCCAGCGCATACGAGCGCAGCTGCGGGGTGAGCCGCTCCCACGCGGTGGTCTGGAAGATGCGCACCAGGACGATGGCCGATTCGCCGTCCGGGCCGGGGAAGGCGTTGCGGATCTCGGCGGTGATCCGGCGGGCCGCGCTCTCCGCGGAGCCGGCCTGTTCGCCGCACCGCGCGACGACGGCGGCCAGCGCGGCGATGCGCTCGGCCGCGAAGTCGGTGTCCGCAGCGTTCAGGCCGGGCAGCGCCTCCGCCCACGCGTCGTCGTCCGGCGGGGCCGGCTCCGCCCGGTCCGCCTCGACGCGCGACGGATCGGCACCGTGGCGCACCGCGCCTTCCGGCCCGACTGTCTGCGGCTCCACCTGTGTGCCTCGCCTCCGCACTTCAACGTCCCGGACGACCCAGGAGAACGGGCGCCGCGCCGTTGCACAGCCTGCGGCGCCCGCCCACCATCATCGCCTCTCTCGGCGAGTGCGGGCAGTGGTTTCGGGCGATCGGTACCTACCCGTCCCCTTCCGCGGGCGAAACCGCGGATCACGAACACCGTGCGCGCGTGGAACCGCGGGCCGAAAAGCACTGCCCGCGCGTGGAACCGCGCAGCACGGACCCCGTGTCCGCGGGGGATTGCCGCCGCGGAATGTCGGTGCTGCGTCGGCGCTGCTCATGTGTGGCGCACGGTCCCGACCACCGTCCGGGCCCGGGAGGTCCCGGCGGTCGATGCTGTCCGTTCTGCGATACACACGCTCCGTACATGACGTGCTGAGTGGACGTCAGCGCCGGGGGGATGCCGGCACTGACATGGAGCCGGTACTGCTCTGCTGCTCGTGCTGCGCCGCGGGCCGTGGGGGAAGCACGGACCGCGGGCGGTCTCCCGCGGGGTGTGCGGGATGCGTCGGCGACGCGGCGCGGGGGTTTTCCGGACCGGCAGCCGGTCCGGCGCGGCATGCGCGCCGTCGCCGTCCGAAGTTATCAGACCTCGGAGATCGCCAGCGTCAGCTTCTCCAGCCGGGTGACGACCTCGTCGTACTCCTCGTCGGTCAGCGCCTTGCGGACGTTGCGCTCAAGGGCGCGGATGCGCCGCTTCGCGGTGTCGAAGGCCTCCTGGCCGACCGGCGTCACCGAGGTCGCGATCACGCGGCCGGCGCCGGGGTGCGAGGTGCGGGTGATGTAGCCCTTGCGCTCGAGCGCGGCCACGAGTCCCACCATTGCCTGCGGGGTGACCTGCACCGAGCGGGCGAGGGTGGCGGAGGAGGCGGTCTTCAGGTGCACCAGCGCCTGAAGCACGCCGTACTGGGCCTCGGTCAGGTCGACCTCGTCGAGCACGCGGTCGATCTGCCGGCCGAGCTCGCGGTTGGCCCGGGTCAGCAGCCAGGCCAGGTAGCCGTTGGCCGGCCGGTAGGCCGCCTCCTGCGCCCGGACCGCCTCGGCCTCGGCGACCTGCCGCGCCCGGCGGGCCGAGCGGCCTCCGGCGGACGGCAGCAGCGAGATCTTCTTCGTTGCCGTGTTCATGGTTTCTCTTGACCCCTTCGCATCCTGATGCGTCGCAACGGACCACGGTGTCGCAGGGAACAGACCCGTGCGGCCGGCCGTCGCCGACCGCCGGCTGCGTTCCCCGCCCGCCCCGCGCCGTCCTGGCTTCCGCCCTGTCCGGCACGCAGGCCGCGCCCGCTGCTGTCTCTCCAGGCCATGATAAACCCGAATGGAGCAACCCGGAACCACAACCAGAAAAAACGCTGATATCAGTCGCCGTGAGATCAAGACACTGGACGAGTCGGCCAGGAGTTTGTTAGCCTGACAGTTCGTCAGTTCTCGCCGATGCCCGGCCGGCCGGGCATCGGGGTCCGGACGGAAATCCCTCGTCGCAACGGTTTTCGGGGCCGTCGTGCGGCGCACCGGGACCGGGCCGCGCCGCAGGCGGGGTGGCGTCAAGGCCGGCGCAGCCACGCCGGATGATCCACAGTTGGACACAGCGATCCAGGGTTGGACACAGCGTGCACACGGCGCGGGCACAGCGGTCCGCGCCCCGCGTGGAATGCGCGCCTGATGCGCGCCGCTAACGGGCGCTGATACCCCAACGGTGCCGCACGGACCGCCCCGGGGCGAGGGTGACCAGGTCGTCGCCGCTGTTGAAGGCGTTGGGCGGGCAGCTCATCGGCTCCAGCGCGACCGCCGCGCGATGCCAGTCGTCTGCCAGGGGGTCCGCTGTGAACACCTGGACCCACTCCAGCCCGCGGTCCATCCACAGCGTGACCGCGCCGCCGTCCGCGCCGGTCAGGCGTACCCGCGCGATCCCGTCCGGGTCTCGCAGCACACTGCCGAACGCGGTGTCCAGCGACACGCCGGCGAGCCGCCGCGGCGTGCGGAAGTCGTAGTCGGACCCTGCCACGTCCGCGAGGCCGGTGGGGTTGAGCCGGTCGTCCACCAAGACCCTGCGCCCGGCCGGGACCTGCAGGCTCCACGCGTCGATCCGGCCGGTCCCGCCGGGCTCGCCCGGCGTCAGGTACGGGTGCGCGGCGAAGCCGTACGGTGCCGGACGGGTTCCGGCGTTGCGCGCCGAGACGGTCACTTCGAGCCCGGAGTCACCGACGCGGTATTCGGCAGTGAGCACGAGGTGGTGCGGATAACCGGGCTGCGGGAAGAGCCGGTGGGCGAGCACCACCCGGTCCGGCGCCCGCTCGACCGGCTGCCACGGCGCCCAGCGTACCAAGCCGTGGATGGCATTGCCCTTGGCCGGCTCGGAGACGTCGAGCTGCCGCTCCTCGCCGTCGAAGCGGTAGCGCGCGTCGGCCACCCGGTTCGGCCACGGCGCGAGCAGCTGCCCGGCCCCGGCGTGCGCCGCGGCGTGCTCGGGGAAGCCGTACAGCAGCGGCCGCGGCCCGTGCGGCCCCTCGGCCGCCAGCTCGCGCAGCCCGGCGCCGGCCTCGGTCACCACGGCGCGATAACCACCGCCGGAGATCTCGAACTGGGCGCCGCTGGGCAGCACGGCCGCGGCCTCGGACTCATCGGTCTGCGTTGTCTGTGTCACGGGTGATCACTTTCCCACGGCGGGCCGGCGGCAAGCTCCGAGCCGTGACCGGAAACCCGGCCCGGCCGAAGCGCCTGACCGGCGGGCCGACGCGGGAACGCGGACGGGAAAGCCGACAGCCGTCCGCGGGTCGCGCCAAGGGGGGAGAAGCGCGAATGCCGCGGACGGCTGTGGTCCTTTCTCGCGACCGCTGATGGACGTGACATCTGCAGGCCGGTTCGGTAATGACACTACGGCGCGCCGCCCCTCGACCGGAAGGCCGGTCCGGACCCTTTGGCCTAACCTTTGCCGAGCATTGGTGATCCGGCGACGAGCGCAGAACCCGAAAAGAAATCCGCGGCGCGGCCTTTCACGGCCCCTGCCGCCGCCCGGTGCGGCAGCGCTCCGACCGGCCCCGCCGGGCCTCGGCGGACACTGCATTTCGGCCACCGCCTAGACTCACCGGACATGACCGAGCCCGCAGCGAACGCCTCTCCGGACGGCGCGCCGACCGACCGCGTGTGGACGATCCCGAACGCGCTCAGTGTGCTGCGTCTGCTCGGCGTGCCGCTGTTCCTCTGGCTGATCCTGCAGCCGGCCTTCCACGGCCCGCACTACGACGGCTGGGCCATCCTGGTGCTCGCCGTGGCCGGCGCGACCGACTACCTCGACGGCAAGATCGCCCGCGCCCTCAAGCAGGTCAGCCGGCTCGGCACGCTGCTCGACCCGGCGGCCGACCGGCTCTACATCCTGGCCACCCTGGTCGGGCTGGCCGCTCGCGACATCATCCCGTGGTACCTGGTCGCCCTGCTGGTCGGCCGGGACCTGCTGATGGGTATCCCGCTGCTGGTGCTCAGGCGGCACGGCTTCGGGCCGCCGCCGGTGCACTTCCTCGGCAAGGCGGCCACGGCCAACCTGCTCTACGCCTTCCCGCTGCTCCTGTTGGGCGACGGCGGCGGCTGGCTGCACGCCACCGCGGCGTCCCTCGGATGGGCCTTCGCCATCTGGGGGACCGCGCTGTACTGGCTCGCCGCCGGGCTCTACGTCGTGCAGGTCAGACAACTGACGTCGAATAAGGCCGCGACGGCCACCTGAACGGCGGAGTAACAACACCATAAGCTCTGACGGAGTGTCGCCGGTCACGCCGGCGATCCGATTAGCCCCGCCCCCGCGGGGAAGGAGTGGGCGAGCGCGGCGTACGGCCGTGCCCTGAGCAATACCCGCGATCCGGTGGTCCGGGGCCGAGAGGGAGAGGGGCTGCTTCGGACATGAAGGCCGTCGTGATGGCCGGGGGCGAGGGGACCAGGCTGCGGCCGATGACCTCCTCGATGCCGAAACCGCTGCTTCCCGTGGTCAACAGGCCGATCATGGAGCACGTGCTGCGGCTGCTGCGCAAGCACGGGCTCACCGAGACCGTGGTCACGGTCCAGTTCCTGGCCTCCCTGGTGCGCAACTACTTCGGCGACGGCGAAGAGCTCGGCATGAGCCTCTACTACGCCAACGAGGACACGCCGCTGGGCACCGCCGGCTCGGTGAAGAACGCGGAGACGCAGCTTTCCGGCGACAGCTTCCTGGTCATCTCCGGCGACGCGCTGACCGACATCGACCTCAGTGCCCTGATCGACTACCACCGGGAGAAGAAGGCCCTGGTGACCGTGTGCCTGACCCGGGTGCCCGACCCGCTGGAGTTCGGCATCACCATCACCGACGAGGAGGGCCGGGTCGAGCGCTTCCTGGAGAAGCCGACCTGGGGCCAGGTCTTCTCGGACACGGTGAACACCGGCATCTACGTGATGGAGCCCGAGGTGCTCGGCTACATCGAGCCGGGCGAGCAGGTCGACTGGTCCGGGGACGTGTTCCCGAAGCTGCTGGCCGAGGGCCGCTCGGTCTACGGCTACGTGGCCGAGGGCTACTGGGAGGACGTGGGCACCCACGAGTCCTACCTCAAGGCCCAGGCGGACGTGCTGACCGGCAAGGTCGAGGCGGACATCGACGGCTTCGAGGCGGCCCCCGGGGTGTGGATCGGCGAGGGCGCCGAGATCGACCCGGCCGCCGCGCTCAAGGGCCCGTGCTACATCGGCGACTACTCGAAGGTGGAGGCCGGCGCCGAGATCCGGGAGCACACCGTGATCGGCTCCAACGCGGTGGTCAAGGCCGGCGCGTTCCTGCACCGCGCGGTCATCCACGGCAACGTCTACATCGGGCCGCAGGCGAACCTGCGCGGCTGCGTGATCGGCAAGAACACCGACGTGATGCGCGCCTCCCGGGTGGAGGAGGGCGCGGTGGTCGGCGACGAGTGCCTGCTCGAGGAGGAGTCGATCATCGGCTCCGGGGTGCGCGTCTACCCGTTCAAGACGGTCGAGGCCGGCGCGATGGTCAACACCGACGTCATCTGGGAGCAGCGCAGCCAGCGCTCGCTGTTCGGGCCGCGCGGGGTCAGCGGCGTGGTCAACGTCGAGATCACCCCGGAGCTCGCGGTCCGGCTGGCCGGCGCCTATGCCACGACCCTGAAAAAGGGCGCCACGGTCACCCTCGCGCGCGACGGCTCCCGCGCGGCGCGGGCCCTGAAGCGGGCGGTGATCGCCGCTGTTACGTCCAGCGCGCTCAACGCCCGCGACCTCGAGTGCGTGCCCATGCCGGTGGCGCGGCTGCAGACCGCGCACGGCACCGCCGGCGGCGTGATGATCCGCACCACGCCGGGCGTGCCCGACTCGGTCGAGATCGCGTTCCTGGACTCGACCGGCGCCGACCTGTCCCCGGCCGCGCAGCGCAAGCTCGACCGGGTCTACTCGCGCGGCGAGTTCCGCCGCGCGTTCCCCGGCGAGATCGGCGACCTGAACACCCCGTCGCGCATCTTCGAGAGCTACGTCCAGGAGCTGCTGGCCCGGGTGGACGTGTCAGGGATCACCGATGCCGGCCTCAAGGTCGTGGTGGACGCCGGCGGCGGCTCCGCGGGCCTGGTGCTGCCCGCGCTGCTCGGCCGGCTCGGCGTCGACGCGTTCACGGTCAACCTCGGCATCGACGAGGCGCACCCGACCGAGTCGGCCAACGAGCAGGCCGCCGCGCTGCGCCGGCTCGGCGAGCGGGTCGCCTCCTCGCGGGCCGCGTTCGGCGTCCGGTTCGACCCGGTCGGCGAGCGGATCTGGATCGTGGACGAGAAGGGCGGCCGGATCGACGACGAGCGGGCGCTGCTGGTGCTCATGGATCTCGTGGCGGCGGAGCGGCAGGGCGGGCGGATCGTGCTGCCGGTGACTACCACGCGGGTCGCCGAGAAGGTGGCCGCCTTCCACCACGTGACCGTCACCTGGGTGCCCACCGCGCCGGACGAGCTGTCCCGGCAGTGCGCCACCGGGCGCGAGGTGATCTTCGGCGGGGACGGCCGGGGCGGTTTCCTCGTACCCGAATTCCACGCCTCGCTGGACGGCATCGCAGCCTTCGTCCGGCTGATGGGCCTCGTCGCGCGCACGCATTTGACGCTGTCGCAGATAGACGCCCGGATCCCGCAGGCGCACGTGCGCAAGATGGACGTCCCGACGCCGTGGGCGGCTAAGGGCATGGTCATGCGCACGGTCGTCGAGGCGGCCGAGGGGCGCGAGTTGGACACCACCGACGGCGTCCGCATCGTCGAGCCCGACGGCGGATGGATCCTGGTGCTGCCCGATCCGGCCGAGGCGGTCACCCATCTGTGGGCCGAGGCGGACGGTCCGCAGAGCGCGGATGAGCTGCTCGGCACCTGGGCCGGGGTAGTGGAGCAGGCCGGTGCCTAACGATCGCACGGTTTTTACACGCTCCGTGTTGTGCTTGAGAGCCACCGGCGTGTAGTGCCGGGATCGGCCCACCGTGTAAGGTCGCGACTCAGCATCGAGCGCCCAAGAAGATGGAGCATCGCAGTGGCCACGGCCGAGTTCCCCGAGGACCTGAAGTACACCGCCGAGCACGAATGGGTGCGCGCCGGCGGCGAGTCCGCCGTGGCCCGGGTCGGCATCACCGACTTCGCTCAGGACGCGCTCGGCGACATCGTCTTCGTGACCCTGCCGGAGGTGGGCAGCAAGGTCGAGGCCGGCCAGCCGTGCGGCGAGCTGGAGTCGACCAAGTCGGTCAGCGACGTGTACGCGCCGGTCACCGGCACCGTCGCCGCGGTCAACCCGGCCCTGGACGCCAACCCCGAGCTGGTGAATTCCGACCCGTACGGGGAAGGCTGGATGTTCGAGGTCCGCTACGCCGGCCCGGAGGCGCTGGACGGACTGCTGGACGCCGACGCCTACCGCGACGTCGCCGGGAAATGAGCCGGGCGGCCGAGGTCGGACGGGAGGGGACGTGGCGCTGTTCGGGCGGTTCGGCCGGGGCCGCGACGGCGGGGGCGACCCGGGGCCCCGCCCCGCGCCCGGCGGGTCGGTTGACCCGGGCCCGCGCGGACGCCTAGGTTTCGGGGTGTCCGGTGTCGACGAGCCGGGATCCGGGCCGCCGGGTCCGGGGGAGTCCCCGGCGCAGCCCGGCGGGCCGCCCCCCGGTCAGCACAGTCCACCAAGCCAGCCACGAGTGGCCGCGACGGAGCCGCGGCGGGAGGTCGATTCGATGCCGCCGCCGATGCTGATGTGCGCTCGCTGCGGGCACGCCAACTCCGCGGGCAGCCGCTTCTGCTCGAACTGCGGCAACCCGCTGGCGGGAGCCGTGGACCCGGTGACCGGCGAGCGGGCCGCGGAGATGACCTCCACGATGTCGCTCGGCGCGATCTCGGAGAACACCGGCGAGACCGACTACGGCGACCCGCTGGCCGCGGTGGTCGAGGGGCTGTCCGAGACCAGCGGCCTGCTGCTGGTGCAGCGCGGGCCGAACGCGGGCAGCCGGTTCCTGCTGGACGCGGACGTCACCTCGGCCGGGCGCGCGCCGGACAGCGACATCTTCCTCGACGACGTCACCGTCTCGCGCCGGCACGCGGAGTTCATCCGGGCCGCCCAGGGCTTCCTGGTGCGGGACGTCGGCTCGCACAACGGCACCTACGTGAACCGGGAGCGGATCGAGGAGGCGCTGCTCGGCGACGGCGACGAGGTCCAGATCGGCAAGTACCGCCTGGTGTTCCTCAGCGGACACCGCTGACGGTGCATCAGCCGCCACGGCGGCTGCGCGGGGCGGACGCAGGCGGGGCACACGCGGCACGCGGAAGGAGTCGGTTCTCGTGCGGGATCTGACGGTCGGTGAGGCGGCGGCACGGCTGTCCGCCGAGTTCCCGGGCCTGACCGCATCCTGGCTGCGGCGGATGGAGGCGGCCGGGCGGGTCTCGCCGCGGCGCAACCCGGCGGGCTTCCGCCGGTACACCGCGGCCGACCTCGACCGGATCAGGGCCGTGCTTTCCGCGGCCGCCGAGCAGAACGCGGAGGCCGCGGCCGAGCCCGCCGCCCCCGCACCGGCCCCGCCGCAGCCGCGCGTATCCGCGCCGCAGCCGACCGCCGAGTCCGGGCCGGCGGCGCAGAGCCAGCGCCCGCTGATCCATGCCTCGGGCCTCAAGCGCGACGGCGGTAATCCTTCCGGCGCTCGGCGCGGCGGCCCGGGCAGTGTGGCGGTTCTCACGGTCGTGCCGGACACGTCGCCGGCCGAGCAGCAGGGCCCGGCCGCGGACCCGCCCGAGCCGGCCGGGCGCCGCGGCGAGCGGCGCTGGCCGGACGCCGGCTTCTTCGCCCCCGACCTCGGCGAGGTGGCCATGGACCGGGACCGGCTGGCCGCGGCCGCCCGGATCGAGCGCGGCTGGGTCGACGAGCTGGTCGGCTACGGCCTGCTGTCCGACCGCGCCGTGTTCAGCGGCGCGGACCTGCTGGTCGCAAGGGCCTGCGCGGAGCTGGCCGAGCTCGGCTTCGAGCCGCGGCACCTGCGCCCGGTGCTGACTTCCGCGGCCAAGGTCGCCGAGCTGGCCGGGTCGGCGCCGGCCGGCCGCAGCGCCCAGGCCGCGGCCGCCGCGGTGCGCCTGCACTCCACCCTGGTGCGGGCGGAGCTGCTGCGCGGCTGACGGCGCCCGGCCGGCCCCGGTTCCGGAACGTGATCGAAACGAGGCGGTTCGCGGGCGACCCCGGTCCGCCGCCGCGCGCTAGGGTGGGTGTGTGAACGAACTCGACGTCGTCGGCGTTCGCGTCGAACTGCCGTCAAACCTGCCGATCGTGCTGCTGCGCGAGAGCGCGGGCGAGCGCTTCCTGGCCATCTGGATCGGCCAGGGGGAGGCCGCCGCCATCGCGGCGGCGCTCGAGGGCGCCGCACCGGCCCGTCCGCTCACGCACGACTTGTTCCGCGACACGCTCAAGGCCCTCGGCCGGAAGCTGACCGCGCTGCGGATCACCGGGCTGCGCGGCGGCACCTTCTTCGCCGAGCTTGTGTTCGACGGGGCGGTGACCGTCTCGGCCCGGCCGTCCGACGGCATCGCTCTGGCGCTGCGCTGCGGCGCGAAGATCTTCGCCGCCGAGGAGGTGCTCGCCGAGGTCGGCATCCTGCTGCCGGACGACCAGGAGGACGAGGTGGAGCGGTTCCGCGCGTTCCTCGACGAGATCTCGCCGGAGGATTTCGAGGCCTGAAAGACCGCCCGCCCGGTGCGGACGGCCGGGCGAACGGCGCGCCGGGCCCGATATTGCGCCCGACTGAGGGGGAGGCCGGGGTACGCTGCGAAGGCGGGTCGCAGGGGCGCGGTCCCGGCGCGCGCCACGAGGACTGTGTTTGCAGTGAGTGTGGTTCGCCGCGACTGTGTTCGCCGCAGTCGGGGAATGCTGGGAAGAAGTGGGCGGGGGTTGCTTCGTCGTCGAGGAGCGGAGGTGTGGTCGGCGTGAATGTTGTGGCGGGCGATACGGCGGACTCCGCCGGAGACCCGGTCGACACGCGCGGCTATCGGGGAACCGTCGCCTGCGCCGCGGCTGGCATCACCTACCGGCAGCTCGACTACTGGGCGCGCACGGAGCTGGTGCAGCCGAGCCTGACCCCCGGCGGCGCCGGCTCGTCGTCCTACGCCGGGCGGCTCTACAGCTTCCGCGACGTGATCGTGCTCAAGATCGTCAAACGGCTGCTGGACGCCGGGATCTCGCTGCACAACATCCGCGCGGCCATCGCGCACATCCACGCCCGGGGCAGCGCCGAACTGGCCGACATCACCCTGATGAGCGATGGCGCGGCGGTGTACGAGTGCGTCTCGGCCGAACAGGTGGTCGAGCTGGTGCACGCCGGCCAGGGCGTGTTCGGCATCTCGGTCAGCGCGGTGTGGCGGGAGATCGACGCGGCGCTCGCGCAGCTGCCCGGCGAGCCGGTGGACGGCCCGGGCGGGCGCGGCACCATCCTGCCGCCCGGCACGGTGGACGAGCTGGCCGTGCGCCGGCGTTCGCGCGCGGTCTGACGCTCTGAATCTCTGACGCCGACCCCCGAGGCCGGAACCGTTCCGCGGCTGCCCGCGTTCTTCCCGGCGGGAGCGTCGAGGAGAGCGAGGCCGGCTTGAACCGGGGATGGGCCGAAAGAGTGAGCCTCGAGCAGGGCACTGCGGGCGCGGATCAGGGGGACCCGGAGTCCGCGGAAGCGGATCATGCCGAGGCGGACACCCTCGCGACCACACTTCCCGATACACAGCTTCCCGATACACAGCCGGACGCGCCTGTGGAGGCCGCTGCGTCGCGCCGACCGTGGCGCCGCCGCTCGTGGCAGCGCCGCGCGTTCCAGGCGCTCTGCGTCGCCTGTGTGGCCGTCTTCGTGCCCATCTCCGTCGTGCGCGTCGCTGGGGACGAATACGTGCGCTCGATCCAGGACGCTCCCGCGGAGCCGGTCGGGATCGTGTTCGGCGCCGCGGTGGACGGCGATGATCCGAGCCCTTATCTGGCCTCCCGGCTCGACGTCGCGATCGCGCTGTGGCGCGCCGGGAAGATCAAGGTCTTCCTCGTCACCGGCGACCACGCGAGCGCGGCCTACGACGAGCCCCAGGCCATGCGCGACTACCTGATACGGCACGGCGTGCCGGCCGGCCTGATCGTCGAGGACGGCGCCGGCTTCGACACCTGGCAGAGCTGCGCGCGCGCCAAGCAGGTGTTCGGGGTCTCCCGCGCGATCGTGGTCAGCCAGTCCTTCCACGTGCCGCGCGCGGTGTTCCTGTGCCGCGCCGCGGGGATCGAGGCCTACGGCGTCGGCGACGGCGACGCCGCCTGGCGGATCAGCCCGGACGAGGACGTGCACGACTCGCTGCGCGAGCTGGCCGCCGGCTTCAACGCCGTGTACCAGGGCACGTTCACGCCCGCGCCGCAGGTCTCCGCCGGCCCGTCCGGCGCGATCGCCCGGGCGCTGCAGAACGCCGGCTGAGCCGTTCCTCGGACGCTTTCAGACCGCGTGGGCCCGGTACAGCATCAGCTCGCCTGCCTCGGCCCGGCCCGGTGAGGTGAGCGGCACGATCTCGTCCAGGGCGAATCCCGACGAGGCCAGGCAGTCGGCCACGGCGGCGGGGGAGTGGCGCCAAGCGGTGACCGGGAGGTGTGAGCCGTCGCAAAGCGGATACCGCGCGACGTATGTTCCGCCGAACGGCACGTCAGGATCGTTGCAGCGCCACCCGATCAGCCCTGCGGGCTCGGCGACTGCCAGCGGTGCGCCCGTCTGGAGGACCCTGCGCGCCTCGGACAGCACGCCGACGACGACGCACGGATGCGGCAGATGGACGAGCAGCAGGGAGCACACCGCGCCGCTGCACTCGTCCGGCGGCAGCACGAGGCTTCCGTCCCGGCGCGGCAGCGAGCGTTCGATCCACGCGTCCCGGTGCCGCAGTTCGCCGATCCGGTGCATCGCCGCAGAGCGGTCCACCGCGAGCACTCGCACCCAGTCGCGCTCGACCAGGTGGCGCGCGAATCCGCCGATGCCGCAGCCGAGCTCGAGCACGGTGCCGTCCGCCCGCCCCGGCTCGCGGCGGGGGTCCGTCGGCCGCACCGAATCGGCCAGCGCCGGCCACACCGCGGCCCGGTCCGACGCGTCGTCACGCTCCGCGTAGGCGGCCGCGATCCGCGGATCGGTCCACCGGGTCGCCGGACGGCCGTCCGGGCCCGCCGGATGGCGCTCACGCGGCAGCCGGGATGGGTATGCATAGGGGGAGATCGAACTGTAGGGCAAGAGGTGAGCACCGCCGTGTGAGCGATCCGGACATGCCATCGGCCCATCCAAGCCGCGCCGACCGCCGGACCGGCGGCGCCGCGCCGGGGGTGTGGCTGCACGGCACCCGGTGACCCCATATCCTCTGTATCCGGCCCGATCACGGGCGAGCCCGGGCCCGGTGCGCGGGAGGGTGTGCGCGGTGGTCGAACCGAGAGGAGCGGCGTGTTCTACGCGGTGCTGAAGATGCTGGTCACCCGCATCTCGCTGGCGATCTGGCGGCCGAAGGTGGAGGGCCGGGAGAACATCCCGGCGCGCGGCCCGGTGATCCTCGCCTCCAACCACCTCTCCTTCATCGACTCGGTGCTGATCCCGATGGTCACCCCGCGGCGCGCCGCGTTCCTGGCCAAGGCCGAGTACTTCGAGACCCGTGGCATCAAGGGCCGGATGATGAAGGCCTTCTTCACCGCGATCGGCGCGGTGGCGGTGCGCCGCGGCGAGCACCGGGCGGCGATGGACTCGCTGGACCAGTCCCTGGCGGTGATCAACTCCGGCATCGCGTTCGTGATCTACCCGGAGGGCACCCGCTCGCTGGACGGCCGGCTCTACCGGGGCAAGGTCGGCGTCGGCTGGCTGGCGCTCAAGTCCGGCGCGCCGATCGTGCCGGTCGGCGTGATCGGGACCCAGGACCTGCTGCCCAAGGGGGCCAAGTTCCCGCGGTTCAAGCCGGTCACGGTGCGCTTCGGCGAGCCGTTCGACCCGGCCGCGCTGGACTTCCCGGGCGAGCCCGTGGCCGAGAACGCGCGGGCCCGCCGGGTGGTGGCCGACGCGGTGATCGAGCACATCCAGAAGCTCTCCGGGCAGGAGTACGCGGGCGTCTACAACGAGCGCGCGGTCGACGCGTAGGCCAGGAAGACGTCCGCGAGGGCGCCGGCCCGCGCCGGGTCCAGCCGGGCCGTGGTGACCCGCAGGCCGGGGCCGCAGCGCAGCCGGAACCAGGCGCCGGGGGCGGCGGCGAACCCGGCCGACAGCAGGGCGCTGAGCGCCGCGCTCTCGTCCGGGACCGGGACCCACACGTTCAGGCCGCTGCGTCCGTGCGCCTCCAGCCCGCGCTGCGCCATGGCGTCCAGCAGGGCATCGCGCCGCGTGTCATAGGTCTGCGCCGCGCGCCGCACCAGTGACTGCGTCCCGCGATCGGCCAGGGCGGTCGCCCACGCCTCCTGGATGATCCGGCTGACGTGGCGGGCCGTGTGCCTGAGGCGGCCGGCGACCAGGTCGTGCGTGGCCGCGTCGCTGGAGAGCAGCGCGATCCGCAGATCGGGGCCGTAGGCCTTGGAGGCACTGCGCACGTAGGCCCAGCGCGAGGTCGCGGCGGCGAGGTGCCGCGGCGGCCCGGCGGCCAGTTCCGAGCCGTGGTCGTCGTCGACGGTCAGCACGTCGGGATGGCCGGCCAGCACCGCGCGCAGCGCGTCCGCCCGCGCCGCGGTCGTGGCCGAGCCGTAAGGGTTCTGCGCCCGCGTCGTGGTGATGAAGGCCTTGGCGCCCGCGGCGAGGGCGGCGGCCAGCGCGGCCGGGTCGGGGCCGTCATCGTCGACGGCGACCGGCAGCGGGATGAGCCGGTCGGCGGCGAGCAGGTCGAGCAGGTGCGCCCAGCCGGGGTCCTCCACGGCCACCCGGTCGCCGGCCCGCAGCCGGACCGTCAGAACCCGGTCGATCCCGTCCAGAGCGCCGAACGTGCACTGGACGTGGTCCGCGGGCACGCCGTCCGCGGCGAGGAACGGCCTGGCCTCCGCCAGCAGCGCCGGTCCGATGGTCTCCTCCGTGTACTGCGACGGAAGGATCGGGCGCGGCGGCTCCAGGCGCGGCAGCAGCTCGGGATCGGGATTGCCCGAGGACAGGTCCGCCGTGCCCGGCGGCAGGGTAAGGACCCGGCTGGCCGGGCTGGTGGCCGGCCGCTCGCGGACCCGCGTGCCGAGCCGTCCGCGGGTCTCCACGGTGCCCCGGTCGCGCAGCACGCGATAAGCCGCGGCCGCGGTGTTGGGGTTGATGCCGAGCTGTTCGGCCAGCTCCCGCACCGGCGGCAGCTCGGCGCCCGGATCGAGCCGGCTCTCCGAGACCGCCGACTCGATCCGGGTCGCGATCTCCCTTGCGTGCGTCCCGGCGACCCCGTACCGTCGAACCCAGGAACTTTGTTCTGACACAATCTCGATTATGTACTAGGACAAACTCATGACGCAAGCCGATGCGCTCCCGGTCGAAGAACACGCCGGCGAATACCCCCGCACCCCGCGCTCCACGCCGACCCGGTACAGCAGCCGCGCGACCTATGAGCGCGCGGCCGTGCACGCGGTGATCGACGAGGCGATCGTGTGCCACGTCGGCTTCGTCCGCGACGGCGCGCCCGTCGTGCTGCCGACCGTGCACGCCAGGATCGGCGACACGCTCTACATCCACGGCTCCTCCGGCGGCCGCTTCTCGCTGCTGGACGGCGAGCCGGTCGGGATCACCATCACGCTGATCGACGGGATCGTCCTCGCCCGCTCCTGGGCGCACCACTCTGCGCCCTACCGCTCGGTGGTGATACACGGCCGGGCGCGCGTGGTCCAGGACCCGGACGAGCGGCTGTCCGCGATGGCCTCGCTGATCAACCACATCGCGCCGGGACGCACGACCGAGTCGCGCCCGCCCACCAGGAAGGAGCTCGCGCAGGTGGCGATCGTGGCAGTCAAGCTGACCGAGCTCTCCCTTAAGGTGCGCGGCACTAGCGTCGGCGACGAGCCGGAAGACCTCGACCTGCCCTACTGGGCCGGCGTGATACCGATGCGCCTGGCGGCCAGTGCCCCGGTCGCCTCCGACGATCTGAAGCCCGGCATCGCGGCACCGGAATACGCGGTCGACTACCAGCGCTGAAGCCGTCGCCATCGCTGGATCAGTCGACGCCGAGGAGGCCCCCGTGGGTGACATCGAGAAGGCACGCAAGTTCGTCGCCGGCAACCACCGCGGCGTGCTGGTCACCCACCGCCGGGACGGCAACGTCCAGTCCTCGCCGGTGAGCGCCGGCATCGATGCGCAGGGCCGGGTGATGATCAGCGTCACCGAGGACCGGGCCAAGACCCGCAACGCCCGCCGCGACCCGCGGGTCACCCTGTGCGTGTTCAACGACAAGTTCTACGGGCCCTGGGTCCAGGTCGAGGGCACCGCGCAGTTCGCCGACGGCCCGGACCGCGTCGACGCCCTGGTCGAGTACTACCGGGCGCTCAGCGGCGAGCACCCCGACTGGGACGAGTACCGCGCCGCGATGGTCCGCGACCGCCGGGTGCTGCTGCGCTTCGAGATCGAGCGCGCGGCCGGCCCCGCCGCGGAGTAGCGCGCTCTCACGGACAGCGCACCACCTGTCCCGCATACGACAGGTTGCCCCCGAAGCCGAACAGCAGCACCGGCGCGCCGGAGGGGATCTCGCCGCGCTGCACCATCTTCGAGAACGCCAGCGGGATGCTCGCGGCCGAGGTGTTTCCCGACTCCACGATGTCCTTGGCCACCACCGCGTTGACCGCGCCGAGCGAGCGGGCCAGCGGCTCGATGATGCGCAGGTTCGCCTGGTGGAAGATCACTGCGGCCAGCTCCTCCGGCCGCACGCCGCCGCGCTCGCAGACCCGCCGGGTGATCTCCGGCAGCTTGGTGGTGGCCCAGCGGTAGACGCTCTGCCCCTCCTGCGCGAACGCGCCCAACGGTCGGTTCGCAGTGGGCTCGATGCGCACCGCGTTCGACATGGACGGCACCGATCCCCAGAGCACCGGCCCGATCCCGGCGTCCGCGCCCCGGCTCGGTGTGACCACGGCCGCGCCCGCGCCGTCCGCGGTCAGCACGCAGGTCGAGCGGTCCGACCAGTCGGTGAACTCGGTCAGCTTCTCCGCCCCGATCACCAGTGCGTTGCGGGCGGATCCGGCCCGGATGGTGTGGTCGGCGACCGCGAGCGCGTGGCTGAACCCGGCGCAGGCGACGTTCAGGTCCAGCAGGGCCGGGCCGTCCGAGCCGGCCGGCCCCTCCAGGCCGAGCTTCGCCGCGACCCGGGCCGACATGTTCGGCGAGCGGCTGACCGCGGTGCAGGTCGCCAGCACGATCAGGTCGATCTCGGCCGGGTCGAGACCGCTGTTCGCCAGCGCGTTGCGCGCGGCCTCCACGGCCATCGAGTCGACCGTCTCGTCCGGCCCGGCGAACCGCCGCTCCTCGATCCCGACCCGGCTGCGGATCCACGCGTCGCTGGTGTCGACGATCTCCTCGAGGTCCTTGTTGGTCACCACGCGCTCGGGCTGGTAGTGGCCGAGGGCGACGATCGAGGTTCCGGGGGCGGTGTCGGACATGCGGGCGGCTCCAGTCGTGCCGGGGCGGAGGGCTCTCGGTTTTCTCGCCTCCGCCGAATTCTGCCCGCGCCCGGACCCCTGCCGCAGCCGGTCCCGGCGCCAAGATCGCGGCCCGGTTCTTGTCGCCGGGCCACTTTCCGGCTCACGCGCAAGCCGCGGCGGGATACCGCCCTGATCGTCTGGTTTCTGTGGTATGACAACGTTGTCAGAGGCATCCTGGTGTGCCGTGCCCCCGGAACGACGGTCGAAAAATCGTGATGAAGAACGGACCCGCAGGCGGCGGCCGTGCCCGCGCCCGCCAAGGCGCCGAGCCCCGCCGCCGGCGGCTCGCGCCGCGGCGCGCATCCCGCGTCCGCTTACCGCTCGCAGCTCCACCGCCTCCCGACGGGAGCCCCCGATGACGTCCGAGCCAGGCCAGGGCCGGCCGACGCTGCGCCAGGTCGCCGAGCTGTCCGGGGTCAGCCTGAAGACCGCCTCGCGCGTGTTCAGCGGCGGCCAGTACGTCGCCGCCGACACCGCCGCGCGCGTCCTGTCCGCGGCCGAGCGGCTGGGCTTCCGGCCCAACGCGATCGCCCGCGAGCTGCGCGCCGGCGCCCGGTCCTCGCTGGTCGGCCTGATCATCGGCGACCTGGCGAACCCGTTCTACTCGCGCATCGCCCGCGGCGCCGAACGCCGCCTGCGCGCCGCGGGCCTGCGCCTGATCAGCGCCAGCACCGACGAGGACCCGGCCCTGGAACAAGCCCTGGTCTCCGACATGCTCGAACGCCGCGTCAGCGCCCTGCTGATCGTGACCTGCGACACCGACCACGGCTACCTCGAGGCCGAGCGCGAGATGGGCACGCCGCTGGCCTTCCTGGACCGCGGTCCGCAGGACATCGACGCGGACACAGTCGTCCTGGACAACCACGGCGGCGTGACCGACGCGGTGAGACACCTGATCGGGCACGGACACCGCCGGATCGGCCTGGTCGGCGACCTGAGCCGGCTGCCGACGCACCGCGAGCGGGTCGCCGCCTTCGAAGAGGCGGTCACCGAGGCAGGTATCGCCGACTGGCGCGCATACGTGCGCGACGGCTCGCACGAGGCCGAAAGCGCTCAGGACGCAGTACGCGACCTGCTCTCCCTCCCGCAGCCACCCACCGCCCTGCTGACCACCAACAACCGCATCACCATCGGCGCACTGCGCGAGCTGCGCGGCCACACCACCCCGCCCGCCCTCGTGGGCTTCGACGACTTCGACCTGGCCGACCTGCTCGGCGTCACCGTCATCGCGCACGACCCCGAGCGGATGGGCGAACTCGGCGCCGACCTGGTACTCGGCCGCCTCAACGGCCAACGCGGCCCCGCCCGCAGAGTCCTCATACCCACCCACCTCCTACCCCGCGGCTCCGGCGAGCGCTAGCTATCAACCCCCTACCAAGCTCTCCCATGCGGCCGCGCATTTCGCTGCCCATTGCGAGCGATCTCCCCGCCGAGCGTCGTGGCCGCGAATATCAAGGCCAAATGGGTGAACGCCTGCGGGAAGTTCCCCAGCTGCTCCCCGGTCGGCCCAATCTCCTCGCCGAACAGCCCGACGTGGTTCGCATACGTCAGCATCTTGTCGAACGCGTAACGCGCCTTGTCCAACTGCCCCGCACGGGCCAATGCATCGACATACAGGAAACTACACAGATTGAACGTACCTTCATTCCCCCGCAGCCCGTCCGGTGCCGCGGACGGGTCGTACCGGTGCACCAACGAGTCAGTCACCAACTCCTGCTCGATCGCGTCGAGCGTCGACAACCACGCCGGATCCCTCGGCGAGACGAAGCCGACTATCGGCATCATCAGCAAAGACGCGTCCAGCACCTCGCTGTCGTAGTGCTGCACGAACGCCTCGCGCCGCTTCGACCAGCCGCGCTCCATCACCTGCGCCAGGATCGCGTCCCGCGCCCCGGTCCACCCCTGCAGATCGGCCGGCCGCGCATACTCGTGCGCCAGCCGCACCCCCCGGTCCAGCGCCACCCAGCACATCAGCCGGCTGAACGTGAAGTCCTGCCGGCCGCCCCGGGTCTCCCATATTCCCTCGTCCGGCCGATCCCAGCTCCGCGCCAGCCAGTCCATCAGCTGCGCAATGGTCTGCCACCCCTGGTACCCGGACACATCAGCGATCTCACTCGACTGGCTCAACGCCCAGATCGCCTCGCCGTAAATGTCCAGTTGCAGCTGGCCGGCCGCCGCATTCCCGATCCGCACCGGCCCGGATTTCTCGTACCCCTCCAGATGAGGCAGGTTCTGCTCGATCAGCTGCGGATCCCCGTCCACCCGGTACATGATCTGCAACGGCTCATCCATGTCCACAGCCCCGCTGTGGTACGCCTTGGTCTGCTCCAGCCGGTCCGAAAGCCACCGCCGGAACGCGTCCGCCTCCTCGACGAACCCGAGCTCGGACATGGCTCTCGCCGTCAGCGCGCCGTCCCGCACCCACGTGTACCGGTAGTCCCAGTTCCGCTCGCCCCCGATCTGCTCCGGCAACCCGAACGTGGCCGACGCGATCGGCGCCCCCGTAGGCGCGTACGTAAGCATCTTCAACGTGATCGCCGACCGGTTCACCATCGACAGCCAGCGCCCGTTGAAGCTCGACCCGTGCAGCCACCCGTGCCAGAAATCCGTGGCCTTTTCGATCTCCCGCTGCAGGTCGTCCGTCATCGGCCGCGGCGCGCTGATCCCCGGCCCCTGTCCCGTGGTCACCACCAGCGCCGCGACCTCGCCGGCCTGCAGCACCACCTCGCCGACCGCGTCCTCGCCGTCCCGCTCGAACGGAAACGTCGTCTGCAAAAGTAAACTCAGATCCGGACTGCGGAACACAGCCGACTGCGGATCCTGCACATACATCCGGTGCTTGGCCCGCCCGTAGTCGAACCGTGGCCGGCACTCCAGGGTGAACTTCATGCACCCCCGCACCACCCGCAGCACCCGCACGATCCGATGCCGATCCGTCGCATGCTGCGGCCGGTCGATCGGCATGAAATCGACGACCTCGCCCACCCCGTCCGCCGACAGGAACCGAGTAGTCAAAATCCCCGTATCCGGCAGATACAACTGCCGAGCCCTCGTCCTTCTCGCCGCATCCCCCGGCCCCGACCCCGCCCCCTCCGCGGACAGCCGCAAATACCCCCCACGCTCATGATCGAGCAACGCCGCAAAAACCGACGGCGAGTCGAACCGCGGCGCACAGAAAAAGTTGAGCACCCCCTCCGCGGACACCAGCGCACAAGTCTGCAGATCACCGATCATCCCGTGCTCGGCAATCGGAGGATAACGCCGCATCTGCCATCACCCCTCTCCCTATCCACACCCCGGCCCACCCTACGCCCCACCACCACAGCTGATCATCCGTCACTCCCACAAACCCCCACCGGCCAGCGCAATCCCCCCACGCTGGGACCGCCGCCGGGGGGTCCAGGGGGGCGAAGCCCCCTTGGCGTGGGGGTCGAAGGGGGCCGGGCCCCCTTCAGCAAACGCCGACTCCGCGCCTTGCGCGGAGCGAGCGCCAGCGAGCGGAGCGCAAGCCGCGGAAAAGGAAGAGGGCGGCCTCACGCCACGGGGGGAGCGCGAGGCCGCCAGGACGCGGATGATCAGTCCACGTCGGGAGGTTCAGACCCACCACGGGGGGAGCGGGCCTGCCTCAATGTTGAAAATTCTAGCGTCCTTCGGCTGAGAAGGGAAGCCGGGCCCGGAGAATCGCCGCCCGCTCCGGCGATCATGCTCCGAGCAGGGACAACACGGCGCGCAGTCCGCGCTCGCCGGTCCGCGGCTCGGCGGGCAGCAGCAGGGTGCGAAGACCGCAGGCGGTGGCGCCGCCGTCGCGCACGGGGTTGTCTCCGACCATGAGGGTGCGGCGTGGGTCGGCGCCGAGTTCCGCGCAGGTCTTGAGGAACATCCGCGGGTCGGGCTTCTCGTAGCCGAGCTGGTACGAGAGCGCGTAGGCCTGGACCGTGTCGGCCGCGCCGATCGCCTCGAGGTCGCGGCGCACGTCCCAGACGATGTCGCTGACGATGCCCACCGGCACGCCGCGCGCCGCCAGTTCCCGCAGCACCGGCGCGGTGTCCTCGTAGGCGAACCAGGACGCGCGGTCCACGATCGCGTCGTACACCAGGTCGAAGATGTCGGCGAGCTGCGGCACCTCGGCGAACCATATCCGCGAGGCCTCCCGGTGCAGGGCCAGTGAGGTGTCCCGGCCAGCCTGGGCCGCGCGCACGTGCGGCAGCTGCGCGGCGGTCTGCACGGCCCGGGCCACCGCGGGCGTGTCGAGCCCGGCCGGGTCGCGTCCGGCCGCCTGCCAGACCCGCTGCAGGAAGACGTCCAGCGGCACCATCCGGAACAGGGTGTTGGCGTAGTCGAACAGGACCGCCTCGACCGGTGGCGCCGCGCCCTCCAGGTCGTGATCGGCGACCTCGGAGGCGGTGGGGAGGCTGTAGAGATGCGTGTACATGCCTCGCAGTCTGCCTCACACCGCTCGCCCCACCAGACACACGATCGGCGCCTGCTTGACCTCGGGCCGGCGACGGCATAGGGCTTGAGACCGGACAAGTCGGACAGGCTCATCGGGACGCCGACGGACCGCATGGCGTTCGCACGACGACTGACGGAGGACCAGGTGACGGGGTACCAGGACCGCGTGCCCCAAGACCGTGTGCCTCAGGACCGAACGCCGCGCCGCCGCGTGCCTGTCGCGGCCCGGACCGTCGTGCACTACCTGCGCCGCTCGCCGGGCACCTTCGCCTGGCTGGCGATCCTGCTGGTCACCACGGTGATCATGCGCCAGCTCTCGCCGAGGACGCAGCAGCGGGTGATCGAGTGGCACTCGACGAACGTGCACCAGCTCAGCCGCGACCCGGTGCGCGTTCTGATCTCCAGCGCGCTCTGGCTCGACGGCGGGCACTGGTGGCCCTACCTCATCCTCTACGGCTTGTTCCACGCCCCGGCCGAGCGCTGGCTCGGTTCGCTGCGCTGGCTGGCGGTCATCGTGGTCGCGCACGTCGGCGCGACCTACATCAGCGAGGGGATCGTCGCCTATCGCATCGACCACGGCTTGGCGCCGCCCTCCGAGCGATTCGTCGACGACATCGGGGTCAGCTATGCGCTCGCCGGTGTCCAGGGCGTGCTCTCATACCTGATCGCCCCTCCGTGGCGTTACGCATACGTGGTCGGCTTAGCCGGGTTCTACCTGCTCGACCTGGCCCAACACCCGGACTTCACCGCCGTCGGCCACATAAGCGCCGTGCTGCTCGGCCTGGTCTGCTACCCGCTCACGGTCGGCCGCGCGGGTGAATGGGATCCGATGGTCACGGCGCGGTGGGCGTGGTCGCTGCTGCGTCGGGGCTGACCGCGCCGTCGGCCGGCGCCGAGGCGGCGGAGGTGGAGACGGGGGTGGGGGCCGGGGCAGCAGCGGCGAAGTGCTCGGCCGTGCGGTACTCGCCGAAACCGAAGGCCAGCGCCGCGATCGCAGCCACCGAGACCAGCGGCACCGCGATCGCCGCGCGCTCCGGCACGCCCGCGCCGAACAGCCCGGTCACCAGCGAGGAGCCGAACAGGAAGCCGACGTAGTTGAAGATGTTCAGCCGGGCCACCGCCACGCCGCTCTCGGCCGGGTCGAGCCGACCGGCTGCGGCGAAACTCAGCGGCGCCATGACCGCGACGCCCAGCCCCACCACGCCGAAGCCGGCCAGCGCGAGGATCGGATCGGGCGCGGCGATCGCGATCGCGAAGCCGAGCGCGGCCACCACCGCGCCGGCCCGGCCCACCGGCACGCCGCCGAACCGCTCGGTCAGCCGGTCGCCGACGAAGCGCACCGCCATGAACGGCACCGCGTAGGCGAAGTAGACGATCGTGTATTCCCAGCTGTGCCCGTGCAGGTCCTGCTTGATGTAGAGGCCCCCGGCGCTGGAGACGGTCGAGTCGGCGAAGTACGCCAGCGCGAGCGCCACGCAGATCGCGATCATCGGTCGCCACGCGATGGCCGGCGGCCTGCCGGTGACCGGGTCCCGGGCCACCGTCTCGTCCATGACCCCGGCCAGCAGCCGCGGACCCACCGCGATCAGGCCCGGCGCGATGACTACCGTCGCGGCGACGTAGAACACGACGAGCGATAGGTGCACGTCGATGGCTATCGTCGCGCAGGCAGATCCGAGCGCCGCACCGGCCGCCCACACGCCGTAGCAGGACTGGATGATCGAGCGGCCGTACCGCTTCTGCAGCGCGACCGCCTGCATGTTGGTGGTCGCGTCCACCGCGCCGATCGCCCCGCCGATCAGCATCGCGAACGGCAGCGCGGGGCCGACCGCGTGCATCGCGCCGATGCCGATCAGAGCGCCGAGCACCACCAGCTGGGACACCCGCAGCACGATGCGGGAGCCGAACCGCCCGGTCAGCACCCCGGCCAGCACCGAGCCGACCGCCGCCACGATCAGCGCGCCGGCCATGATCAGCGAGATCCCCGTGTCGCCGATGTGCAGCCGGGTCTCCAGCGTCGGGATCTCGCTGGTCAGCGCGATCAGCGAGAAGCCCTGCGCGCCGAACGCCGCGTACAGCGCGCCGCGCGCCCTCCTGAGCGCTGCGTCCGGCCGCGCCGAGCCTGCCTCCATGCCGCCCACGCGCTCCTGCTTTCTCTTCCCTGCGCTGTTTCTTCGCTTCGGCCGCGTCCGGGCAGCGTAGGCACAGCCCCGCGGGTGTGGGAAGTCCTGAGCACGAAACCGTTACTGGCGGGTAGGGACGATTGCCGGACCGGGGCCCGTCCCCGAACCCTCGGCCCGGTCGGCGGCGATGGTCCGGTTCTCCCGCGAGGTGAGGATGATCGTGCCGGGCGTAACCCGATTCGAGGTCGCCACGCACAAGTATGCAGGGGCGTGACACCTCTGAAGAGTGGGTTCAGCCTGCCAAGAAGCGGGTGAAAATAGGGGCATGCTGTCACCCGGACTCCGGTCGTCGCGGCGGGTGGAGGGCGTACCGTTGGGCAGTGATCCAATCATCACACCAATCGGGGCCGCGCCCGCCTGCCCATGTCTCGTCGGGAGTACTACGTGCCGCTGCTCTCCACTGCGCTGCTGAAGACCTCGCGCAGCCCGCGGATTCGCAGGATGGTCATCGGGTTCCCGGTCACCCGGCGGGTGGTCGACCGGTTCGTCGCCGGCGAGGGGGTCGACGACGCGGTCCGGGCCGTGCGCGCACTGCATGAGCAGGGCCTGTATGTGACGCTGGATCACCTCGGCGAGGACACGCAGGACGCCGCCCAGGCCGCGGCGAACCGGGACATCTACGTCAAGGTGCTCGGCGTGCTCGCGCACGAGGGGCTTGCCGACGCCGCCGAGGTCTCGCTCAAACTCTCCGCGCTGGGCCAGGCTCTGCACGGACCTGACGCCGGCTCAGACGACGGACGGAGCGCGGACGGCCTTGACGCGGGGGAGCGGATCGCGCTGGAGAACGCCCGCGCGGTGTGCGAGGCGGCGCAGGAGGCCAGCACTACGGTGACCCTCGACATGGAGGACCACACCACGGTCGACTCCACCCTGCGCGTGCTGCGCGAGTTGCGGCGCGACTTCCCCTGGGTCGGCGCGGTGCTCCAGTCGATGCTGCTGCGCACCGAGCAGGACTGCCGCGATCTGGCGCAGCCGGGCTCTCGGGTCCGCCTGGTCAAGGGCGCCTACGCCGAGCCCGCCTCGGTCGCGCACACCGCGAAGGCCGACGTCGACGCAGCGTACGAGCGCTGCCTCACGATCCTCATGAGCGGTGGCGCGTACACGATGGTCGGCAGCCACGATCCGGCGATGATCGCCGCCGCCTCGCGCTCGGCCAAGGCGGCCGACCGGCAGTCGGACGAATATGAGTACCAGATGCTCTACGGCGTCCGGAGCACCATGCAGCGCGACATCGCCTCGGCGGCCTACCGGATGCGGGTTTACGTGCCATTTGGTACGGATTGGTATGGCTACTTCATGCGTCGGCTGGCCGAACGGCCAGCCAACGTCGCGTTCTTCCTGCGCGCCCTCGTCGGACGGTGACGGCGGCCGCGCTTCGGCCACGAGCCGAGATCCGACTGTGGGAGAGGACAGATAAGTGGATGCGGTGACCAACGTCCCGGCGCCGGTCAACGAGCCGGTGCTCGGCTACGCGCCGGGCAGCCCGGAGCGGGCGGGGCTCGAGCGGGCCCTCGCGGACCTGCCGTCCCGTCAGATCGACCTGCCGATGGTCGTCGGCGGGCGCTCCCGGATGGGCTCGGGCGACAAGACCGCGGTGGTCCAGCCGCACAACCACCGCGCGGTGCTGGGCACGCTGGCCGAGGCGACCGCCGAGGACGGCGCCGACGCCGTGCGCGCCGCGCTCGCCGCCGCGCCGGCCTGGCGCGAGCTGTCCTTCGACGACCGGGCCGCGGTCTTCCTGCGGGCCGCCGACCTGCTGGCCGGCCCGTGGCGGCAGGCGCTCAACGCGGCCACCATGCTCGGCCAGTCGAAGACCGCGCAGCAGGCCGAGATCGACTCGGCCTGCGAGCTGATCGACTTCCTGCGGTTCAACGCGCACTTCGCCCGGCAGATCCTGGCCGAGCAGCCGGAGAGCTCGCGCGGGGTGTGGAACCGGACCGACCACCGCCCGCTCGAGGGCTTCGTCTACGCGATCACCCCGTTCAACTTCACCGCCATCGCGGGCAACCTGCCCACCGCCCCGGCGCTCATGGGCAACACGGTGGTGTGGAAGCCGTCGGTCACCCAGCAGTTCGCCGCGCACCAGTTCATGCGGCTGCTGGAGGCGGCCGGCCTGCCGCCGGGCGTGATCAACATGGTCACCGGCGCCGGCGCGCAGGTCTCCGAGGCCGCGCTGACCCACCCGGACCTGGCCGGCATCCACTTCACCGGCTCGACCGCGACCTTCCAGCACCTGTGGCGCACGGTCGGCGAGAACATCGCCGGGTACCGCGCCTACCCGCGGCTGGTCGGCGAGACCGGCGGCAAGGACTTCGTGCTCGTACACGCCTCCGCGTACCTGCCCGCGGTGAAGACGGCGCTGATCCGCGGCGCGTTCGAGTATCAGGGCCAGAAGTGCTCCGCGGCCTCGCGCGCCTATATCCCGCGCGGCCTGTGGAACGCGCTGAAGGACGACCTGGCCGCCGAGGCCGAGTCGCTGACCATGGGCGACGTGACCGACCTGGGCAACTTCATGGGCGCGCTGATCGACCGGAGGGCCTTCGAGAAGAACAAGGCCGCCATCGACCGGGCGCGGGCCGCCTCGGGCGTCGAGATCGTGGCCGGCGGCCGCTACGACGACGCCACCGGGTACTTCGTGCGGCCGACCATCCTGCGCGCGGACGACCCCGCCGACGAGGCGTTCCGGGTCGAGTACTTCGGCCCGATCCTGTCCGTGTACGTATACGACGAGCCGGACTACGAGAACGTCATGGACCTGGTCGACGCCGCCTCGCCGTACGCGCTGACCGGCTCGGTCATGGCCGACGACCGGGCCGCGGTGGCGCTGGCCGCGCGCCGGCTGCGGTTCGCCGCGGGCAACTTCTACGTCAACGACAAGCCGACCGGCGCCGTGGTCGGCCAGCAGCCCTTCGGCGGCGGCCGCGCCTCCGGCACCAACGACAAGGCCGGCGCGGCGCAGAACCTGCTGCGCTGGACCAGCACCCGGTCGATCAAGGAGACCTTCGTCCCGGCGACGGAGTACCCGTACCCGCACATGGGCTGAGCCCGCGTCCCAAAGCACTGCAGAGGACACAAACTCAGGACACAAAAACTGCGTCCCGTCGGCCGTGTGCCGACGGGACGCAGTGAGCTGTTCATGACCGATAAGGCAGAACTCTTGCACGAGCGCGCACGGCCCCGGCGCTCTCAGGCGACCGGAACGGGCACTCGGCTGCCCGGCCTACTTGGCCGCGGTCTCCGCCCCGTCCTGTGCTCCACTGGCCTGTGTGGCCTCGGCGATCTGCTCGCGCACCTTGTCCATGTCCAGGCCGCGCGCCTGCTCGATCAGGTCCTCCAGCGCCGCGGCCGGCAGGGCGCCGGGCTCGGCGTAAACGACCACGCCGTCGCGCGCGATCATGAGCATCGGGATCGCCGAGATGTTCAGCGCCGTGGCCAGCTCCTGCTGCTCCTGGGTGTCCACCTTGCCGAAGGTCAGGTCGCCGTGCTTCTCCGAGGCCTTCTCGAACACGGGCCCGAACTGGCGGCAGGGCCCGCACCACTCGGCCCAGAAGTCCACCAGGGTGATTCCCGGAGCGCTGATCTTGTCCTGGAAGTTCTCGCCGGTCAGCTCGACTGTCGCCATCGCCGCCTCCTCCTGTCGTCCGTCTTGTTGAATCCGCCGAATCCGACAACATATCCGCGCGTCCGCCCATTCCCGGCGGCCGGCGCGCGGCGCGGCGGCGGTTTGACGCGTGATTTGACGCCTTGCGGGTACGACGTCGCGCATCGGCACATACGCGCACGTTACGCAGCCAATACCAATACGTACCGAGGAGCCGGACCGTGAGCACGCCCCGCCCCATGGGCGACCCGCTGGATCTGCTGGACATCGCGTCCCTTCTAACCGAAGAGGAGCGGGATATGCAGGCCACGGTGGCCGGATTCCTCGCCGAGCGGGTCCGGCCGCACCTGCCGCAGTGGTTCGAGGACGCGCACTTCCCCCGCGACCTGGTGCCCGAACTGGGCAAGCTCGGCCTGCTGGGCATGCACCTCGAGGGCTACGGCTGCGCCGGCGCCGGCGCGGTCGCCTACGGCCTGCCCTGCCTCGAGCTCGAGGCCGCCGACTCCGGGCTGCGCAGCTTCGTGTCGGTCCAGGGCTCCCTGTCGATGTACTCGATCCGGCGGTACGGATCGGAGGAGCAGCGCCGGGAGTGGCTGCCGAGGCTGGCCGCGGGCGAGGCGGTCGGCTGCTTCGGCCTGACCGAGCCGGACTTCGGCAGCGACCCGGCCGGGATGCGCACCCGCGCGGTGCGCGACGGCTCGGACTGGCTGCTGAACGGCTCCAAGATGTGGATCACCAACGGCGGCATCGCCGACGTGGCGACCGTGTGGGCCGCCACCGAGGACGGCATCCGCGGCTTCCTCGTCCCGCGCGGCGCCGCCGGGTTCAGCACCCGCGACATCAAGCGCAAGCTCTCCCTGCGCGCATCGGTCACCTCGGAGCTGGTGTTCGAGGACGTACGCCTGCCGGACACCGCCCGGCTGCCCGGGGCGACCGGCCTCGGCGCGCCGCTCGCCTGCCTGAACGAGGCCAGGTTCGGCATCCTGTTCGGCACGGTCGGCGCCGGCCGCGACTGCCTGCAGAGCGCGCTGTCCTACGCCGACGCGCGGATCCAGTTCGGCAAGCCGATCAGCGCCTTCCAGCTGACCCAGCGGAAGCTGGCCGGCATGGCGGTGTCGCTCAACACGGCGATGCTGCTGGCGGTCCACCTCGGCCGGCTCAAGGAGGCGGGCCGGATCCGTCCCGAGCAGATCAGTGCCGGTAAGCTCAACAACGCCCGCGCGGCGATCACCATCGCCCGCGAGTGCCGCACCATCCTCGGGGCGAACGGGGTCTCGCTCGAGTACCCGCCGCTGCGCCATGCGGACAACCTCGAGTCGGTGCTGACCTATGAGGGGTCCGAGGAGATCCACACCCTGGTCGTCGGCCAGGCCCTGACCGGCCGGCCGGCATACCGTTGAACCGGAAAGGCGGCGAGACAGGCATGGACGGCGAGACAGGCATGGAGACCGACGCGCGCGCAGCGCTCGCGGACTGCACCGCGGTGGTCACCGGAGCGTCGAGCGGGATCGGCGAGGCCACCGCGCTCGCCCTGGCCGCCCGCGGCGCCCGGGTCGCGCTGATCGCCCGCCGCGCCGACCGGCTCGAGGAGCTGGCCGCGCGGATCAAGGCGGCCGGGGGCGACGCCGCCCCGATCGCCGCCGACGTCACCGACCCGGGCCAGGCGGCCGAGGCGATCGCCGCCGGGGCCGGCGCCTTCGGCCGGGACCGGATCGACGTGCTGGTCAACAACGCCGGGGTGATGCTGCTGGGCCCGGCTGCCGACGCGCCGCTGGAGGAGTGGCGCCGGATGGTCGACCTCAACCTGACCGCCCTGCTCACCTGCACGCACGCCGCGCTGCCGCATCTGCTCAAGGCCGCCGAGGACGGGCCGCGCCGGGTCGCCGACCTGGTCAACGTCAGCTCGGTGGCCGGGCGCACGGTGCGCCCCGGCAGCGGGGTGTACAACGCGACCAAGCACGGCGTCGGGGCGTTCAGCGAGTCGCTGCGCATGGAGTTCGCCAAGCGGCACCTGCGCGTCTCGGTGATCGAGCCCGGCGCGACCTCCAGCGAGCTGCGCACCCACCTGCGCCCGGAGATCCGCGACCTGCAGAACAGGCGGTTCGCGGAGACCCAGATCCTGGAGGCGCAGGACGTCGCGGACGGCATCGAGTACATCGTCACGCGGCCGCGGCACGTGGCGATCAACGAGCTGCTGATCCGGCCCACCGAACAGGACAACTGACCGGCCGAGCGGTCCCGGGAGGCGCGCCCGCACGGAGTCATCCGGGCGGCCGGACGGCGCCGAACAGTGCTGTCGGCGCGGCCGTTCTTGGTGGCCGCCAATTCGGCCGTTCGGTAGTGTGAGCGCTCTGTAGTGCGAAATTCTTCCTGACACAACGAGATCCACACGAAGACGATGGGGAGTCGGCGCCTTGTCCATACCACCGGGAAGCCAAGGCCAGCCGGGCCCTCAGCAGCCGTCGGGGTGGCCTCCGCAGAACCCGTACCAGCAGCAGCCGACGGGTAATCCCTACCAGTCGGGATACCAGCAGCCGCCCCAGCCGCAGCAACCGCAACAGCAGCCCCCGCGCCCGTGGCCCGGCTACCAGCAGCCGCCCGGCGCCCCGCAGGGCGTGTGGGCAGGCCAGGCGCCGTACGGCGCACCGGGCGTGCCGCCCGGCTATTTCCCGCCGCCCAAGCCGCGCAGCTCGTTCCCGTCCCCGGCGGTGCTGCTGCCCTTCCAACACTGGCTGCGCGACAAGTCGCTGCGCAACTGGATCACCGTGGTGTTCGTCGGCCTGGTGGTCATCCCGTCGATCACCCTGGTGCTGTTCGGCAACGACCTGAACCACACCACCCAGTCGGCCTGGGTGTTCGCGGTCTACTTCGCCTCCGCCTGGCTGCTGGTGCTGTGGATCGCGGTGCGGCCCCCGCTGGTCAAGCCCCTGATGCTGGCCGAGGTGGCGGCGATCGGCCTGGTGCTCGAGGCGCCGCTGGCGGTCTGGCTGGAGACCTCGCTCAACTCCCAGACCAACAACATATTCCAGTGTATATTCACCGTCGGCGTGCCCGAGGAGTTCGTCAAGGCTCTGCCGATCGCGGTGCTGGCGATCATACATCGCAAGTGGTGGCGCGGGCTGACGCCGAAGGACTACCTCTTCCTGGGTGCGGTCAGCGGCCTGGGCTTCGGCGCCGCCGAGGCGGTCGAGTACGTGACCAAGGTCATCCCGGCGCTGGTCACGCAGCAGGTCGCGGAGGGCCTGAACAACAACACGCTGACCGCAGGGGGCTTCGTCCAGCTGTTCTCCTCCGGCAGCGACGAGGTGGCCTGGCGGTTCGTGACCGACCCGATGAGCCACGCGGTCTGGGCCGGCATCACCGGCTACTTCATCGGCCTGGCGGTGCGGTTCGCCCGGCACCGGGTCTGGCTGGCCCTGTTCGGCCTCGGCCTGACCGCGCTGCTGCACGGCATCAACGACTACGTGGCGCAGAACACGCAGTGGTGGTGGATCCTCGAGATCATCGTCAGCGTCCTGCTGTTCGTGGCCTACGCGCAGGCCGGCGGCTCGATAGAACAGATCCTCAACGACGCGGAGCTGGCCGCGCACGTGGCTCCACAGATGGGCTGGGGTCCACCGATGCCCCCACCGGTGCCGGGCGCTCCACCCGTCCAGGCCTACGTCCCCACGTCGCCGGCGACCGGCTACCACCCCGGCCAGGGGTGGTCCGCGCCGGTCCAGCAGGCCCCGGCGTGGAACCCGGCGGCCGGCTGGGGCTCCTCCGGGTTCACCCCGCTGCCCGGCTATCAGCAGCCGCGTCCGGCCCCGCCCCAGTCGGGCGGATGGCAGGCGCCCTCCGGCGCCCAGCCGCAACAGCCGCCCCAGCAGCAGTATCCGCCGCAGTCCGGTGGGCAGCCGCCGCAGCGCTGACCGTGCCGGTCCTGGCTGCCGTGAACCGGTATCGGTCGGCAGCCGTGTGTACGCCACGCCTCCGCCGGGACCTTCCCGACCCGGCGGGGGCATGGCGCTGGAGCAGGTCCGCAAAGTAGTAGGCTGACGAGTGCTTGGTGCGGAAATGTCCCGGGCGCCAGTGAATCCGTGTCGGTGCCGTCCGTCTCCGGCTGCGTCAGTACCGTGCGTTTACTGCGCGGTCCGCGCCGGTTCCCGGACGGACGGGCTCGGCGCAACCGGTCTCGCGCTGGGGTCGTCCTTTCGTTCACAGAGGCCGGGACTCGGTTCGAAGCGCGGCCGAGACCGCGACGACTGCCTTGGGGGCTAGTTCGCAATGGGATACGGATCCGACGGTTCGCCGAATCCGGATGGCTGGTCGCCGCAGCATCGGCCGGATCGGCGCGGCGCGCGTCCCGGCGGCGAGCGCTTCTACGGCGCCGGGAACCCGCCCGAGGGCGGCGAGGCCCCGGCCTATTACCCCCGGCCCCGCCCGGCCTCCGACCCCCGCACCGTCCGGGCGGCCGCTCCCACGCCCACCGCAGTGGACTATGCAGAGCCCGGCGAATACCCCGACTACGGCGGCCGCCGGCCCCCACGGCAGAGCCCCGGCCGGACCGCGGAGTACGACCAGCCCCGTCAGGACTTCGACGACCGCGGCCGCGACGAGCGCGGATACGGCAGACGCGGCTACGACGAGCGCGGATACGGCGGCGACCGTGGGTATGGCGAGCGCGGATACGGCGAGCGCGGCCGCGGCGCACGCGGCTACGACGAATTCGACGAGGGCCGGGACCGGCGCGGCGCCCCGGACGACCGGGACGAGCCGGACGAGAACGGCCGCATGGGGCGGCGGGGCCGGCACGGCAAGCGCGGACGGGACGACGGCGACGTCCTGGTCGGCGCCGAGGGCGTGGACGGCGACCCGGACCACAAGCCGTCCTGGCGCGCGCGCCGCCGGATCAAGAAGGCGAACCGCCCGCCGCACGTCATCAAGCGGCGCAAGTACATCCGCCGCAGCCTGGCCGGGGTCTTCCTGATCCTGCTCGGCTATGTCAGCTTCACGATGTACCCGTACGTCACCGGGCCCGGCACCGACCCGCTCAGCGCCAGGGTCGCCGAGTGGGCCCGCGACCACGGCCTCGGCACGGTGGTCACCTGGCTGGAGAACGAGACCTACAAGGCCCCGCCGACCGGCGGCCACCTGAGCGCCGCCCAGCTCGCCCAGCTGCAGAAGAAGGGCAAGCCGAAGCCGAAGGTCTCGGCCTCGCCGACCGCCCCGCCGGACATCCCGGCCAACATCGTCCCGCTGGCCGCCGGCACGGTGGCCGGCGAGGGCGTCTGGCAGGCCGTCGACTACGACTCCTCCGGCAACCCGACCATAGAGACCACGGCGATGCGCCCGGACGCCGAGCACACCTCGGACCTGGCCTACGTGGTCTGGATGCGGCAGAACGCGCTGACCTTCACGCTGCACCCCGGCTACCAGCAGCCCGGCGGCAGCTGGCAGACCCCGGACGACATCCCGGACGGCACCCGCACCGGCCTGATGGCCACCTGGAACGGCGGCTTCAAGGTCACTCCGGACGATGCGCTCGGCGGTTTCTACGCCGAGGGCCGGGAGGCGGTCCCGCTGGTGGACGGCAAGGCGGCCGAGGTCTTCTACCAGGACGGCTCGATCAAGATCGGCCAGTGGGGCCGGGACGAGACGATGACCCCGGACGTGATCGGCGTGCGGCAGAACCTGAGCCTGCTGGTGGACGGCGGCGTGGTGCAGGTGGACGCCTCCAGCGGCTCGAGCGCCATGTGGGGCTACACCATCAACAACGCCTATTTCATCGCCCGCTCCGGCGTCGGGATGATGCCGAACGGCGACATCGTCTACGTCAGCGGCGCCGAGCTGTCCGTGCAGACGCTCGCCGAGCTGCTGAAGCAGGCCGGCTGCGTGTACGGGATGGAGCTGGACATCAACCCGGACTGGGTCTCGTTCATGACCTACGACCCGGCCGGCAACCCCGCCGAGCCGACTCCGTCCAAACTGTGGGACTTCGTCCAGCCGGCCGACCGGTATTATCAGCCTTCCGACCGGGATTTCGTCGCGGTTTACCAGCGCACGACGCCGAGCACCCCGTCCCCGCACACCTCGACGTCGGCAACGCCGCACAGCACGAGCACGAAATCGGGCTGACCCCGGCCGGTCCGGCGCCGGACGCGGCGCCGGGGCGATCGACCGAGGGGCAGGTTCGCTGATGCAGGCAGCGCCAACACAGGCAGCGCCGATGCAGGCAGTGGCACCGCTGGCGGACCGGTTCGGCCGGGTGGCCACCGATCTGCGGCTCTCGGTGACCGACAAATGCGACCTGCGCTGTACTTATTGCATGCCGGCCGAGGGGCTGCCCTGGCTGCCGCGGGCCGAGCTGCTCACCGACGACGAGATCACCCGGCTGGTCCAGATCGGCGTAACCCGTCTCGGTATCCGCGAGGTGCGGCTGACGGGCGGCGAGCCGCTGATCCGGCCGGGGCTGCCGGCGCTGGTCGCCCGGCTCGCCGCGCTGGAGCCGCGGCCCCGGCTGTCGCTGACCACGAACGCGGTGGCGCTGGAGCGGCTGGCCGCGCCGCTGGCCCGGGCCGGCCTGGACCGGGTCAACGTCTCGCTGGACACGCTCGACCCGGAGGTCTTCAGAACCCTGACCCGGCGGGACCGGCACGCCCGGGTGCTGGCCGGGATCGACGCCGCCGCCCGGGCCGGGCTGGCCCCGGTGAAGATCAACACGGTGCTGATGCGCGGGGTGAACGACCGCGAGGCCCCGGCGCTGCTGCGCTGGTGCCTCGGCCGGGGCTGCGAGCTGCGCTTCATCGAGCAGATGCCGCTGGACGCGCAGCACGGCTGGGACCGCCGCGAGATGGTCACCGCGGCCGAGATCCTGGACCGGCTGGCCGCCGGGTTCGACCTCGAACCCGAGGGCGCGGCGGTGCGCGGCGCGGCCCCGGCGGAGACCTGGCGGGTGCGGGAGCGCGGCGGGGCCGCCGTGCTGGGCCGGGTCGGCGTGATCGCGTCGGTGACCCGTCCGTTCTGCGCGGACTGCGACCGCACCCGGATCACCGCGGACGGCCAGGTGCGCACCTGCCTGTTCGCCACACAGGAGTCTGATCTGCGCTCCCTGCTGCGCGGCGGCGCGGACGACGCGCAGATCGCCGAGGCGTGGCGGATCGCCATGCTGGGCAAGAAGGCGGCGGCCGGCATCGGCGAGCCCGGATTCGTCCAGCCGCCGCGGCCGATGTCGGCCATCGGGGGCTGACGGGCTCTCGGGTCTGTGCGCGCGGCTAGTCGCCGGCGAGGTCGGCGCCGTCCCGGTCGTCCTCGTCCAGGGCCCCGTCGTCCGAAACTTCGTCGTCCGGAGCTTCGTCGTCGGCTGCTTCGTCGTTCTCCCAGGCCTCGCCGGCGATCGTGCCGTCGCCCTGCGGAAGGCCCTCGCGCCCCTCGTTCAGCTGGCGCCCCTGCGGCGCGCCGATCAGCATGTTCGTCGGGTCGTCGCTGCGCCGGCTCGGGCCGTTGGCGCGCACCACGGCGAAGAACGGGATCACCGCGCCCAGCGCCATCAGCAGGATCTTGACCGGCCAGCCGATCCCCGGCACCAGGACGACCACGATGATCACCACGATGCGGAACAGCATCGTGAGGAGGTACTGCTTCTGCCGCCGGGCGAGGTCGTCGCTGTGGCTGGTCTCGGCCGTCGTGATGCCGTAGACCCGGCCGGCGGCGCCGTGGTACTGCGCCCGCGGCTCGGGACCGTCGTCCCGGTCCTGCGCGGCGAACTGCACGGGTTCAGACTACGGCCGCGCTCACGGCCGGTGAAGGGCGGGGTGCGGCGGATGGTCGCCCGTTGCCGAATCCGACGAGCGGCGACGGATCATTTTGTCGGCGGCGCACCGTGCTTCGTCCGGGGTTTGCCGATAGAAATGCGGTTGCCGATAACCTTCGACTCGGCGGAATCGACAGCGCGACGGAGAAGGGCGCACGGCGTGGCGGAGAACAGCACGGCCAGATCGGTCCTGGTGACCGGAGGGAACCGCGGCATCGGCCTGGCCATCGCGCGGGCCTTCGCCGAGCAGGGCGACAAGGTCGCGGTCACCTACCGCTCCGGCGAGCCGCCGGTGCTGCCGGTGAAGGGCGACGGCGCGTTCCTCGCGGTGCGCTGCGACGTGACCGACACCGCCGCGGTCGACAAGGCCTTCGACGAGGTCCAGGCCGCGCACGGACCGGTCGAGATCCTGGTGGCCAACGCCGGCATCACCCGCGACACGCTGCTCCTGCGGATGTCCGACGAGGACTTCGAGGCGGTCGTCGACACCAACCTCAAGGGCTCCTTCCGGGTCGCCAAGCGGGCCGCGAAGGGGATGCTGCGCCTGCGCCGCGGCCGGATCGTCTTCATCTCCTCGGTGGTGGGCCTGTACGGCTCGGCCGGCCAGGCCAACTACGCCGCCTCGAAGGCCGGCCTGGTCGGCATGGCCCGCTCGCTGGCCCGCGAGCTCGGCTCGCGCGCGATCACCGCCAACGTGGTCGCCCCCGGCTTCGTGGAGACCGAGATGACCGGCGCGCTGACCGAGGAGCGCCGGGCCGAGATCGCCACGCTGATCCCGCTGGGCCGCTACGCGACCACCGACGAGGTGGCCGGCGTGGTCAGGTTCCTGGCCTCGCCCGAGGCCGCTTACATCAACGGCGCCGTCATCCCGGTCGACGGCGGACTCGGAATGGGGCACTGAAGCAGTCATGGGCATCCTGGACGGCAAGCGGGTCCTGGTCACCGGCGTCCTCACCGACGCGTCGATCGCCTTCAGCGTCGCGCGGCTGGCGATGGAGCAGGGCGCGAAGGTGGTGCTCACCGGGTACGGCCGGCTCTCCCTGGTCAAGCGGATCGCGCAGCGGCTGCCGGAGCCGCCGCCGGTCATCGAGCTCGACGTCACCAACGCCGAGCACCTCGAGACGCTGCCGGACCGGATCCGCGAGCACGTCGACGGGCTCGACGGGATCGTGCACTCGATCGCGTTCGGCCCGCAGGACGCGCTCGGCGGCAACTTCCTGACCGCGCCGTGGGACTCGGTCGCCACGGCGGTCAACGTGTCGACGTACTCGTACAAGGCGCTGGCGGTCGCCTGCGCGCCGCTGTTCGGCCCGCAGGGCGGCTCGATCGTCGGCCTCGACTTCGACGCGCAGGTCACCTGGCCCGGCTACGACTGGATGGGAGTCGCCAAGGCGGCCCTGGAGGCGACCAGCCGCTACCTGGCCCGGGACCTCGGCCCGCGCGGCATCCGGTCCAACCTGATCTCGGCCGGCCCGATCAAGACCATGGCGGCCAGCTCGATCCCCACCTTCGAGTACTTCCACGGGGTCTGGGACGAGCGCGCCCCGATCGGCTGGGACCTGACCGACCCCGAGCCGGCCGCCCGCGGCGTGGTCGCGCTGCTGTCCGACTGGTTCCCGAAGACCACGGCCGAGATCGTGCACGTGGACGGCGGGGTGCACGCCATGGGGGCCTGAGCCGCCCGAATCGGACCCCTGATCTTCAGGGCACGAATAAAACGCCGCGCGAGCACCCGGGAGAGGTGCCGCGCGGCGTCTGTTTTCGTTACTGTGGATGCACAGTCAGTCAGACCTGACGGTGGGACGGACCCGGGGGAGGGTCGGACGGTGGTTGCGGTCAGCGCGGGCGGCACGGGCGGCGCGTCGTCGATGTACTCGGTCCAGATCGAGTCGCTGCAGACCTATCAGCGGCAGCTGACGACGATCCTGAACGACCTGCAGAACGGCCAGCAGAGCAGGCTGGACCATGCCGGGACCGGGAAGTCGGTGTTCGGGAGCTTCCCCGAGGCGGTGTCGTTCTCGACCGCCTTCGAGACCGTGCGCCAGGAGCTGATCAACTCCTTCGGCGAGATCACCGGGCTGGTCGAGGCCATGATCAAGGCGCTGGGCTCGAGCGCGAGCAACTACCAGGCGGCGGAGGAGCAGATCGCGCAGCAGTTCAATGCGATCAGCAGCCAGTACGGGTATCCGGTGGGGAGCGGTTCGGGCTCCGGCGGTTCCGGCTCGGGCTCCGGGAGCGGCACGACCTCGAGTACGGGCTCTGGCACCGGCACGAGTAAGAGCACGCCGACCTCGACCGGGCCGACGTACGCCCTCTCCGGCAGCACCCCTGCGGCGAGCGGCACCGGCACCGGCACCGGGACCACAGGGCAGAGCGGCAGCGGCGACACGACGGACGGCACCGGCAGCACCGACGGCAACGCGTCGGCGGGGGCGCTCGGCTAGGCCGCGGCCCGGCCGGCCGGGCCCGGACCACCACAGGGAGGAAGCGTGAGTGCGAGCCACGGCGACTACAAGTCGATGAGCCACCAGCAGCTCTACGACTACGCCAGCAGCGGCAGCCTGAGCGCGATCGACAGCAGTCAGGGCACGATCAAGACCTACGCCACCGACCTCGACCAGGCGACCACGGACCTGAGCAAGACGCTCTCCGCGATCCAGCAGGACTGGACCGGCGCGGCCTCGGACAGCTACTTCGAGCAGGCGCAGGCCGTGGTCACGAACATGCAGGGCCAGGTCTCCGACGCACAGAACACGGCGAAGGCGCTCGGCACCGCCTACAACGCGCTGGCCGCCGCCCGGCACGACATGCCGCACCCGCCGAGCGAGGCCGAGAAGCTGCTCGCGAGCGTCAACAACGCGCCGGCCGGGCTCAACATTCTGGCCGGCGTGATGACCGACGGCACGTCGGCCATCGCCTCGAAGCAGGCGCAGGCCGCGATCAACAACAGCCGCCAGAAGGCGATCAGCACGATGGAGGCGCTGGCGGCGGGCTACGAGCAGGCGCAGAGCGAGCTGCCGGACGTAGGCGAGGGGATCGACAAGAAGAAAGACGATAGTTCGCAGAGCCAAACGCAGACCGGGACCCAGGTCCCGCTCAACGGTGGTGCCGGAGCCGTCGTGCCGATCTTCTACCCGAGCCCGGCCAGCGGTTTGACGACCGGCGCGTCAGGCGCGGGCAGCGGCAGCGGCTCGGCGAAGAACCCTGGTGCCGGCTCCGGCAGTCCTCAGCCGGGGACCTCGCTGCAGGGAGCGGGCGCCACGGCCGGGGCGGGAAGCGGTCCGATCGGCGCGACGACGCCGACGACCGGATTGGCCGCCGCCACGGGCGGGGCAGGTGCCAACGCCTCGGGACTCGTCGGCGTCTACGGCGCGGGGAGTCTGAGCACGGTCTCGCCGTCAGGGCTCTTCGGCGAGGCGGACGACGGCGGGTACGCCGGTGCCGGTGTCGGCGGCGGGGCCGGCGCAGCGGATTTCGGCGACGAGGGCACTGCGGCACTCGGTCTCAGCGGCGCGGGCGGCGTTGAGACCGGAGGCGAGGCCGTCGGTGCCGCCGGCTCGGCGGACGGGCTCGCTGCGGCCGACGGCGCTGCTCCGGCCGGTACCGAGAATCAGGGGTCTGAAGGTCCGATGGGCGGAATGGGCGGCCGCGGCGGCGGCGCCGGCTCCGGAGACGAGCAGCGCGCGAACTCCCAGTACATCCGGGAGGACGAAGACTATTGGTACGGAGACAAGAAATATGCGCCACCAGGGGGTCTCATTGAGTAGCCGTCACCGGTAGCCTGGGGCGGGCACGTGCTCGGGTGAGGTGTTTCACTGCAGATCAGCGCGATATCGATCAATGCAGTACTGATCGACTAGTGCTGATAGACACAACGCGGGAGCCAGTGCCGATCGGCGTCGGGCGGACGGATGGGGAGAGGCGCGCATGATGAGGGAGAGGCGCGGCGGAATGCGGGCCACGCTCGGCGTTGCGGGCGCGATCAGCCTGGTGGCGTTGGCCGCCATTCCCGCTCAGGCATCGGACAACCCGGTCTTCGACGCCGAATGGGCGCTGAGCTCTTCCGTGTTCAACGTGACTCAGATCTGGAGCCAGTATCAGGCCCGCGGTTCTGGGGTGAAGGTCGCCGTGGTCGACTCTGGGGTGGATCCGAGCCAGCCGGATCTGCAGGGCTCGCTGCTGTCGGGGCAGAATCTGACCGACCCGAGCAATCCGAATGCGAATACCGCGGACAACAACTCGGAGTACCACGGGACCGATGTGGCCTCGATCATCGCTGCGCATGGGCACGGCTCGGCCGACGCACTGCAGGGCATGATCGGCCTGGCGCCTCAGGCGAAGATTCTGCCGGTGAAGGTGGCCGACACAGGCAATCCGACCAACGTGTCGGTTGACGCAGGTATCGAGTATGCGGCCGACCACGGCGCGAAGGTGATCAACGTTTCGGTCGGGCAGGGAGATATCAACGGAGACTGCGATCCCGTGGAGAACACGGCCGTCGACGACGCGTTGAGCAAGGGCGCCATCGTCGTGGTGGCGGCCGGGAACGCGGCGCAGCAGAACAACGAGTCGAACTGCTACGGCCTGATCCCCGGCGTCGTCGAGGTCGCCAACATCCAGCAGAACGGCCAGGTGGATGCGGACTCGGACTACAACAGCAACCTGGCCGTCGCGGCGCCGGGCGACAACATCGAGGAGCCGGCCCCGAACGGCCAGTACAACACCGGGGACGGCACCTCGCTTTCGGCGCCGTTCGTCTCCGCCGAGGCCGCGCTGATCATCGCAATGCACCCGACCTGGACGCCGGGCCAGGTGATCCGGGACATCATCGACAACACGGCGCAGGGCACCGGCCAGCGCATCGACGACCACGTGGGCTACGGCGTCATCGACCCGCTCAAGGCCCTCGGCGCCGCGGCGCCGACGCAGACGAGCAATCCGCTCGGCGGCCCCGCGGCCGGCTCGGGCGGTTCGGCCACGTCGACCGCGGCCGCCGCTCCGGACTCCTCGACCAAGACCTCGAGCATCGTGGTCTACATCGGCATCGGCGCCGGGATCCTGGTGCTGATCGGCCTGATCGTGTTCTTCATCGGCAAGGGCAAGAAGGACGGCCGCGGCGGGGGAGGAGGAGGCGGGGGCGGCAGCGTCTTCACTCCGCAGCAGCCCGGTCCCGGCGGCATGCAGGCGCCGCTGCCCGGTCAGCAGCAGCCGCCGATGGGGTATCCGGGTTCGGCGCCGCCACCGCCGCAGTACTCCGGCGCCGGGTCGGGCCGCTCGCCCGGCGCCGCGGGCCCGTACCAGCAGGGCCGGCAGCCGCAGTATCAGCAGCCGAATCCGATCGGGCTGGGCTGGCCGCAGGGGCAGGGCCAAGGGCAGCAGCAGGGGCAGGGCCAGCAGCAGTACCCGCCGCAGCAGGAGGCCTGGTCGCCGCCCCCACAGCAGTAGCGGCTGCGGCGTCGGCGGACCGGCGCCCACGCGAAACCGACCCGGTCCTACGGCGCGGTGCCGTTCATGATCGCCTGGACCATCTTCGCCGCCTGGTCCTGCCACTGCGCATACGCGGTCGGATAAGCCGATCGCTGGACGGCCTGCGCGGATTCCCACAGTGTCTGGCTCTGGTAGTTCGGCGCGTATTCCAGCAGCGCGGCCAGGAACGCGTCGGCCGCGTACGCCGGGTCGGTCACCTGGGCGGCCGAGCCCCAGCCCTCGGACGGGCGCTGCTGGAACAGGCCCAGCGAGTCGTAGTTCGTCGCCGTGGTCAGGTTGGTCAGCGAGGATTCCTGCATCGCCGTCGCCACCGCGATGACCGCCGCGTAGGGGGACATACCGCGCCGTTCGACCGCTGCGGCGATGGCGGCCGCGTTCGACCACTGGTCCGGGCTGGCGGAGAAGTACTGCTGGGTGCCGTAGAGGCCGGTCGGCTCGAGGACGGACATCGCCGCGTCGCGGTACGGGTCCGGCGCCGCCGCCATGGAAGAGCTCGAGTTCGCGCCCGCCGCCGACGGTGAGGCCGACGCCGCCGGGGACGCGCCCGCGCCCCTCCCCTTGCCAGTGCCAGTACCACCGCCACTACCTCTACCGAGCGCGGCGAGCGTCGGGGGAGTGGCCTTGCGGTTCGCGCCGAGGGCGCCGCCGATGCCGGCTTCCGCGCCCTGGCCTGCTGCGGCGGTCTTGGCCTTCCGGGTCTTCGGGATGAATCCCGGGTGCGCCGGGGCGCCGTGCGCCTGGCCGCCGGCCGGGTTAGGCAGGGTGGTGATGCCCGTGATGCCTGTTATGGTCGCCGCGGCGGCCGTCCCGGCCGGGACGACGATCGCCGCGGTGACGGCGGCGGTGAAGACGGTCGTGCGGGCCTTGGGTTTGCGGTGGGTGCCCATACTGAGGTGCGCCGTGCCTCTCTTCCAGCCGCCTACCGGGTCAGCTGACGGGTTCGGGCGGGAAGGAAGTCGCCCTACGGCGCGCGGGGCGCCGATTCACCCCGGGGAACACGGTGGGTCCCCGGCTCCACCGCCGGTCGCGCGACTCGCGTAACCGGTTTTTGGGTGGACTCGGCGGGTGCCCGGTGCCGTCCCATGACGGCGTCGGCCGGGTGCACGAGAGCGACCCTAGGAGACTCGCGGAAGCCGTGTCACCCGTTCGGCGGTGATTGAGCCGTTCTCACCCGAATCGCCGCGCTACGCCACAGTCTCGGCAGGTCGCCGCACGCCTGACGCGGCCTCATCTGACCTCGAGTCAGCAGACATCCACCCGACAGGCGACCCGGAGAGCGGAGAACGGAAGACGGGAGAGCGAACGGTCAGGACGCGCTCGGCGACGGCGATGCCGACGTGGAGGCCGACGCCGAGGCGGACCCCTCCGGCGGCACCGACGGCATCGGCGCGGCGGAGCCCGTGGCCGCGGGGACCGGAACCGGGGCCTGGCCGGTGGAGATGGCCAGCACGATCTGCACGGCCTGCGCCTGCCACTGGGCGTACGCGGTCGGGAAGCCGGAGCGCTGCACCGCCTGCGCCGCCTCCCAGACGTCCATCGTCTGGTAGCTCGGCGCGTAGGTCAGCAGCGCGGAGAGGAAGGCCCGGGTCGCGTAGTCCGGATCGGTGATCTGGTCGGGCGTTCCCCAGCCCTCCGACGGGCGCTGCTGGAACAGGCCCAGCGAGTCGGCGTTCGTCGCGGTGGTCAGGTTCTGCAGGCTCGACTCCTGCATCGCCGTGGACAGCGCTATCACCGCCGCGTACGGGCTCAGGCCCTGCTCGTCGGTGACCTCGACGATGGTGACCGCGTTCTCCCACTGGTCGTTGTCGAGGTTCATCGTCGACTGGTCGCCGTACAGGCCGGTCGGCTCGAGCTCGGCGTCCGTCACCCCGGCGAAGGGGTAGCCCGGCGTGGTCGCGCTGGGGCTGGGTGACGCGGTGGGCGAAGCGGAGGCAGACGGCGTGGCGGTCGCGTGGGTCAAGCCCGTTCCGGGCAGGACGACCACCGGTCCGACGGCGACCTTCGGTGCGGGGCCGAGGGCGGGCAGTCCGGTCGCGGCGAGTCCGCCGGTGATCGACATCGCCGCGGCGATGCCGCCCGGCGCGCCGATCACGGTGCCGGCGAGCGCGGCGAAGGTGACCGCGGGATACCGCCGCGTCCACGGCAGCGGCCCGGCGGTCGTGAAGACCCGGCTCGTCGCCTTGATGCTGCGGTGCCTCGCCTTACTGTGCGCGCCCACCGACCGGTTCGACCTCCCGAAGCGTCACCACCCTGTTATCTGACCGATGACCATACAAGAAGTCCGGTGATCCTGTCACGAGTTGCGGCCGCGCAAATATCGTGCCGATGCCGAACGTCTGGGCGATTGTCCAGGGCGGACGAGAGAAACAGGTTGGCCAAGCCGGCGGCGCGACTGTGTTCAGTCCGTAATGGCCGACCAGGCCGTCACGGGGCCGCCGACGCAGAGTGAGATCACACTCCCGGGTGAGAGATGCGGATCTGACGCGGACTCATCCGCCACGCGCACGCGTAGTTTCTCGGGCAGCGCGCCGCCGTCGGCGCAGCCCTCGGGGCGGACCGTCAGCACCGCGTCGTGGCCGAAGTACTCGCGCCGCTCGACGACCGCCCGGACCGCGCCGGCCGAGTCCACGGTGACCACCTTCAGCTGCTCGGGGCGCACCAGGACGGTCGCCGCGCCGCCGCCGGAAGCCGGGCCGCCGGCCGCCGTCGCCATCTTCGGCGACAGCGCGCGCAGCGGCACCGCGCCGAACGGGCCGGCCTGTACGGTGCCGTCGCCGTGCAGTTCGCCCGCGACGAGGTTCGCCTCGCCGAGGAAGCCGGCCACCATCGCGTCGGCCGGGCTGTCGTAGAGCTCCTGCGCCGGGCCGTGCTGCGCCACAATGCCGTCGCGCAGCACGGCGACGCGGTCCGCGGTGGAGAGCGCTTCGTCCTGATCGTGCGTCACCAGGACCCCGGCCGTGCCGGTCGCCCGCAACACGCCGATCACCTGCTCGCGCACCGTCGCGCGCAGCGCCGCGTCGAGCGCGGAGAAAGGCTCGTCGAGCAGCACCACGGCGGGCTCGTGGGCGAGCGCGCGGGCGAGCGCGGCGCGCTGCTGCTGGCCGCCGGACAGCTCGTGCGGGTAGCGGTGGCCGAGCCCGACGAGGTCGGTCAGCTCCAGCAGCCGCTCGATCCGGTCGTGCCGCAGCGCCCGGCCGCCGAGCATCGAGCCGCCCGGCATCGATCGACCCAGCATTGGTCGACCCAGCATCGATCTACCCAGTGCGAAGCCGATGTTGTGAGCCACCGTCAGATGCGGGAACAGCGCGCCGTCCTGCGGCACGTAACCGATGCGGCGACGCTCGGGCGGGACGCTGCGGCCGCGCCTGCGCCGCCTGCGGCCCGAGTCAGCGTCCGGGCCGGATGCAGCCGCCGCCTCGTCGTCGGGCGAGCCGTCCACGAGGGTCCCGCCGAGCCGGACCGCGCCGGCATCCGCCTGCTCGAAGCCGGCCAGGATGCGCAGCAGCGTGGTCTTGCCGCTGCCGGACGGGCCGAGCACCGCGGTGATGCCGCCGGCCGGGACGTCCAGGTCGACGCCGCGCAGCACCGAGGTCCGGCCGAAGGACTTGTGGACGCCGCGGACCCGGACCGCGTCGGGCCGGAGCCCGGACGCCGTGGCGGCCGCCTCGGCGTGTTCACCGGTGAGTTCCACTCCGTCCGCCTCGTCGCTGGCGGGCCGGTTTCGCGGCGCGCGGTTCGGCTTCGGGTTCACACGGCGCTCCAGGGACGGATACTTAGGTTAGGTAAACCTTACCGAATTATCTCCGGGTATTCGCAAGGGAGTGTGAGGCGATACACAGGCCGGCTCGGCGCGGCAGGCGGGGGCGGTGCTCCGGCGGGGGTTTGGACCGACCGGGCGCGGATTGCGGCGAAACGCCGACATCGGGGCTGAAGACGCAGGCCAGGCGTGTGTGAAGCACCGCTCAACCAAGAATAAATCCGGGCGGGGCAAGATCGTGGGGATGCTGCCCGGCGCCCGAAACGCGCCTGTCGGATAGCGAATACCAACCCGGATTCAGGGGCGGCTTCAGCGCTGCTTTAGCGATCGGCCCGACGGACCGCCCTGCGCGGCGCGGTGCGCGGTGCGCTGTGCGCGGTGGCGGGAGCCCGGCGTGCGCTCTCGACAGATCGCCCGGGTATATGATTAGTTTTGCTAAGCAAACTTCCACGACGGACGCCCACCGGGGAACAGGGACAGGGGAGACGCAGCTCATGAGTACCGGCGAGCCGACCTCGACGGCCGTAGGAAACGAAGCCGCCGGGCCTCCCGGCGGCCGCCGCCTCCCGGCCGCCCGCTCCGCGGACGCCGACGGCGCCGGACGGCACCGCCCCGGGTTCCGCGGCGCGCTGACGGCCGGGCCGGACCACTCGCACTACAAGTGGGTGGCGTTGACCAACACGACCCTCGGCATGCTGCTGGCGACGATCAACTCCTCGATCGTGCTCATATCGCTGCCGGCCATCTTCAACGGGGTGCACCTCAACCCGCTCCAGGCCGGGAACGTCAGCTATCTGCTGTGGATGCTGATGGGCTACATGGTGGTGATGGCGGTTCTGGTGGTGAGCATCGGCCGCATCGGCGACATGTTCGGCCGGGTCCGCATCTACAACCTCGGCTTCACCGTCTTCACAGTCGGGTCGATCGGCCTGTCCCTGGTCTTCTTCACGGGCCCCCAGGCGGCGCTGACCCTGATCGGCCTGCGCCTGGTGCAGGGCATCGGCGGGGCCATGCTGATGGCGAACGCGACGGCGATCGTGACGGACGCCTTCCCCTCCGAGCAGCGCGGGATGGCGCTCAGCTTCAACGTCGTCGCCGCCATCGCCGGCTCCTTCATCGGCCTGGTCGTCGGCGGCCTGCTGGCCGGGGTCGACTGGCGACTGGTGTTCCTGGTGAGCGTGCCGTTCGGTCTGTTCGGAACGGTCTGGGCCTACCTCAAGCTGCCCGACAACGGCGCCCGGTCGCCGGCCCGGATCGACTGGCTGGGCAACGTGACCTTCGCGGGAGGGCTGGTCCTCCTCATGGTCGGCCTCACCTACGGGCTCCAGCCCTACGGCGGCCACTCGATGGGCTGGTTGAGCCCGTTCGTGCTGGGGTCGCTCATCACCGGGGTGGTCCTGCTGGGCCTGTTCGTGGTGGTCGAGCAGCGGGTCACCGACCCGAT
>DASYAE010000206.1:0-1619 GCA_036501535.1 Actinocrinis sp.
GCAGCGCGAGCTTGCCCAGGTCGACGTCGGTCGCCTCGGCGGTGCTGAGCAGGGCGGTCAGCGCCGCGGACCCGAGCGCCGCGTCCGGCGAGCCCGACGACGCCGCCTCGGACACGTGCGCGACGAGCCGTACATGCGCGGTGAGCGCCGCCTCCCGCGCGCCGGGGTCCGCGTCCGCCGGAATGCCCGCGGCCAGTCCCTCGATGCCGCCGAGCAGCGCCTCGGCGACCGGCGCGCTCAGCTCGTCGAGCGACGAGATCGCCGCGTCGATCACCCGGGGCCAGGCCGCCAGGTGCGCGGTGCGGGCCGCGTCCCGTTCGGCAGCCGGCGCGTAGTCCTTGTCGTAGCAGGCCAGGTCGAGCTCGCCCAGGTGGAACAGCGGGTTGCGCCGGTGCAGCTCCAGGTCGGCGAACATCACCCGGCGATAATCTTCGGCCGCGCGCAAGTGTGCCTCGTTGTGCGGGTCGGGCTGCGCGGGGCCGGCCTTCCGCGCCGCCTCCAGCTTGGCGAGCCCCGCCGTCACCCCGGCGGGGGACAGGTCCTCAGGGATGCCGTCGTATTCGTGCCGGCCGCCGTACTCGCGCGCTTCCGCGACGTTCAGGTCGCAGACCGCGCGCACCCGTGGATCGAGGTCGCTCATGGGTGAGACGTTACAGTGTTTGGCATGGCAACGATCCCGGAGTTCACGACCAGGCCAGAGCTCGCGGGCACGTTCGGCATGGTGGCGTCCACGCACTGGCTGGCCTCGGCGGCCGGGATGGCGGTGCTGGAGAAGGGCGGCAACGCCTTCGACGCCGCGGCCGCCGCCGGCTTCGTGCTGCAGGTCGTCGAGCCGCACCTCAACGGACCCGGCGGCGAGGTCCCGGTGATCGGCTACGACACCCGGCGCGGCGAGACGTTCGTGGTCTGCGGGCAGGGCACCGCCCCGGCCGGATCGACCCCTGGCGCCTACCGGGAACTCGGGCTCGACCTCGTGCCGGGCAGCGGGCTGCTGGCGGCGTGCGTGCCCGGCGCGTTCGGCGGCTGGCTGCTGCTGCTGCGCGAGTACGGCACCATGCAGCTGCGCGACGTGCTCGGCTACGCGATCGGCTACGCCGAGTCCGGGTTCGCCCTGATCCCGAGCATCAGCTGGTCCATCAGGTCCGTCGCCGACCTGTTCCGCGAGCACTGGACCAGCTCCGCCCGGGTCTACCTGGACCGTCCCGGCGGGGGAGTGCCCGCGCCGGGCAGCAGGTTCGCCAACCCGGCACTGGCCGAGACGTACAAGAAGGTCCTCGCCGCGGCGGAGGCGGCGGGCACGGACCGTGAAGCGCAGCTCGAGGCCGCGCGCCGCGCCTGGTACAGCGGGTTCGTCGCCGAAGCGATCGGCAAGTTCGCGGCCACCGAGGTGATGGACGTCACCGGGGAGCGGCACCGCGGTTTCCTCACCGCGCAGGACCTGTCGTCCTGGCACGCCCGCCTGGAAGCGCCGGTCACCTACGACTACCAGGGCCTGACCGTGTGCAAGACCGGCCCGTGGGGCCAGGGACCGGTGTTCCTGCAGCAGCTGGCGCTGCTCAGCGGCTACGACCTCAGCGCGATGGAGCCCGGCGGCGCGGAGTACATCCACACCGTGACCG
>DASYAE010000207.1:0-27746 GCA_036501535.1 Actinocrinis sp.
GGTAGTACATGATCAGTTTCCCCGTTCGACGAGCACTGATCCCAGTATACCATTACCAGGCATGACAAATACACCTTTTCATCGAAATCTTCTACCAGCGCAACCCACCCCGCACGCCACCCGACCACCAGCCGCCGACCGGCAACGTGCGTACGATTCCCGCCTGGCTCAGCCCACCAACTCGAGTACCGCGGTCGTCTTGCGCTGTGCTCAAGTGGCCAAGCAACCCCCGCTGAAGCAGTCAAGTTCCAGCGAACCCACTGCCGTGGCCGAGTCCCAGCGTGGAAAGCGGGGGGCTGAACCGTGGCGATCAAGCCTGCGCCGTCGCGCGGGACGGGGCGGTGCGAGAGAGTTGGTCCGTGCGAAGCCCTCGACGTGCCGCGCGGATCGCAGTGATCGATCCATCCGGTTACCTGTTCATGTTCCGGTACGACAATGTGGAGGTCGGTGTCCATTGGTCGATGCCCGGCGGCGGTCTCGAGCTGGGGGAGAGCGAGGCGCAGGGCGCGGTGCGCGAGGTGCGCGAGGAGACCGGTTGGACCGACATCGACGCCGGAGTTCCGTGGTTCAGCTGGGAGCACGACTACACCCGGCCGGAGGGCCCGGTGCGGCAGAGCGAGGTGGTCTACCTGCTTGGCGCGTCCGAACTCACAGGGCTTGCATCGATTGGCCGTACGCCACATCGCGAGCCCGTCGGCGACCTGCTCGCGGCGCACCGCGAAGACGGGATCCTGCTCTGGCGCTGGTGGTCGCCCGCGGAGTTGGCCGTCGCGACTGAGCCGATGTGGCCGCCGGTGCTCGCTGACCTTCATGCCCGGCTGCTGGCCGAGGGTCCTCCGGCGTCCGCGATCGACTTGGGGTACATGCCGAACGGCGACATCGAGGACGGTATTGAGGACGGTATTGAGGACGTTGAATAGACCTTGCGCCGGGCTTGGGTCTCAGGTCACTCTGCCGGGTGACCGCCCGCCGCGGCGCTACCGCTGAATCGTGCTCATCCGCACCATCTGGCGCACCAGGCCTCAGCGGCTCCTCCGATTGGCCTACTTGTTAACCCGGAGTTTGCCCGCCAGATGACGCCGATTCACCTGTATGCGTGCATGTGCACTTGACTCTGCGTCGTCGCGGGGTACATGCTTGCCTCGGTCATCAAAGGGGTTGATCGCGGCGTGCCCGAAGCAGGTCGAGACCCGTCCGGGTCAAGGGCTTGTCAGGGTTCGGATTTCGCGGTTCCGGCCCGGGTATGCCATAGTTCTGCGAGTCCTGCGGTTCCCGATCGCGCCATGGCGCACCGGACGAGGGGAGGCGAAACGACGATGGAGCCCAGTAGTCCCGGCCATAGTACGGACTGTCACAGACCCTGGTCCGTCTACGTGCACACCCCTCTTTCCCTTCCGGTGTGCGACGTGCCTCCGGCCGCCTCGTAAGCTCGCAAGTCAGCGTTCGCGCAGTCCTCCGTTCCGCCGCCACGGCCCCGTCCGGCCCCGCGGAACCCGCGCGCCCGCGCCCATCGACTCAGCGTTCGAAGCCGCCGGCGCCGCGCCGTCACGCCGCCCGAACCGCCACGCAAGCATTCGCTCGCGCCAAGTAAGGCTCGCCCTGGCGCGGACGTGTGCGCGGCGTGGAGTCAGGACGCGCCATGACCAACATCACCCTTGCCTCGGACGCCCACGCCGTCGTCCCCGCCCGCACCGCCGTGCTCGACGACGCCCACGTCGGCGACATCCGCGGCGCGCTGGGCACCATCCGGCTCGGCGACACCGCCGCCCGCCGCGGCCCCTCCGCGAAGCTCAAGACCCTGCTGGCGATCGTCGGCCCCGGCCTGATCGTGATGTGCGGGGACAACGACGCCGGCGCCTTCTCCACCTACGGCCAGGCCGGCCAGGACTACGGCACCAGGCTGCTGTGGGTGCTCCTGCTGCTCATTCCGGTGCTGTACGTCAACCAGGAGATGGTGGTCCGCCTCGGCGCGGTCACCGGGGTCGGCCACGGCAAGCTGATCCTGGAGCGGTTCGGCCGGTTCTGGGGCGCGTTCAGCGTCATCGACCTCTTCCTCCTCAACGCGCTGACCCTGGTGACCGAGTTCATCGGCATCACCCTCGCGGTCGGCTACCTCGGCCTGCCCAAGGTGCCCTCGGTGCTGGCCGCCGGCGCCGTCGTCATCGCGGCCGCCTCGACCGGCTCGTTCCGCCGCTTCGAGCGCGTCGTGGTCACCCTGTGCGCCGGCAGCCTGCTGCTCATCCCGATCGCGCTGGCGCTGCACCCCACGGCGGGCGCGATGGCGTCCGGCTTCCTGCTGCCCGGCATGCCCGGCGGCGTGCAGCTCTCCACCGTCATGCTGCTGATCATCGGCCTGGTGGGCACCACGGTCGCGCCCTGGCAGCTGTTCTTCCAGCAGTCGTACGTGATCGACAAGAGGATCACCCCGCGGTTCATCAAGTACGAGAAGGCCGACCTGTGGATCGGCATCGTCGTCGTGGTGATCGGCGCCGCCGCGATCATCGGGTTCGCCGCCGCGGCCACCGCCGGCACCAAGCTGGCCGGGAACTTCACCGACGCGCAGGGCCTGGCCGCGGCGGTCGGCGCGCGGGCCGGGCACTTCGTCGGCGTCATGGCCGCCGTCGCGTTGCTGGACGCCTCGATCATCGGCGCGTTCGCGGTCTCCCTCTCCACCGCCTACGCGATCGGCGACACCTTCGGGGTCAACCACTCGCTGCACCGCGGCGTGCGCCAGGCCCAGGGCTTCTACGGGGTCTACATCGGCCTGATCGCCGTGGCCGCGGCGGTGGTGCTGATCCCCGGCTCGCCGCTGGGCCTGATCACCAACGGCGTACAGGCGATGGCCGGCGTGCTGCTGCCCTCCTGCTCGGTGTACCTGCTGCTGCTGTGCAACGACAAGGACGTGCTCGGGCCGTGGGTCAACGGCCGGCGCACGAACCTGTTCACCGCGGCGGTGCTCGGCGTGCTGGTGAGCCTCTCGGTCGTGCTGACCGCGGCGGTGCTCTTCCCCGACATCGACGCCGGGCAGATCATGGCGATCCTCGGCGCCTGCGTCGTCTGCGGCCTGGCGGGGGCCGGCTACTCGGCCCGGGCCCGGAGCGGCCGCCCGGCGTCCGCGCCGATCGACCGCACCGGAGCGGAGACCTGGCGCATGCCGCCGCTGGCCGAGCTCGGCCGGGCCCGGATCAGCGCCGGGCAGAAGCTCGGCATGGGCGCGCTGCGGTTCTACCTCGCGATGGCGTCCGTGCTCGTGGTCGTCAGGATCGTCGAGATGGCGCTCGTCCGCTGAAACCTGCGGCCGCTGCGCCCGTCACCGGCTCATCGCCTCACTCATCGCCTCACCCGCGCGAGTCACAAGAACCGGAAAGCCCTGCGGAAGGGCGGGCGCAGCGGATATCGTCCGGCCCGGCCCAGTACGCACGGTGCGGCCGGTGCCCGGGAGCTGAGGGGAGACTGCAGTGGCTGTCGGGGACGGCGGGGCTGCGCCGCGCTCCATCGCGGCGGTCGTCTTCGACGTCGGGGAGACGCTGGTCGACGAGACGGTCGAGTACCACGCCTGGGCGGACTGGCTCGGCGTGCCGCGGCACACCTTCTCCGCGGTGTTCGGCGCGGTGGTCGGCGCCGGCCGGGACCACCGGGAGGTGTTCGAGTACTTCCGCCCCGGCTTCGACCTGGCGACCGAGCGGGAGAAGCGCGCCGCGGCCGGGCGGGCGGAGGGATACGGCGAGGCCGACCTCTACCCGGACGTCCGGCCTGCGCTGGCCGCGCTGCGCGCGGCCGGCTACTTCGTGATGATCGCGGCGAACCAGACCGTCCGCTCGCACCGCATCCTCGACGCGCTCGCGCTGCCGGTCGACCTGGTCACCACCTCGGACACCTGGGGCGTGGCCAAGCCCGACCCGCGCTTCTTCGGGTTCGTACTCGAAGCGTGCCGGCGCGGGCGGCCGGGCATCACCGCGGACCGGGTCTGCTACGTCGGCGACCGGCTGGACAACGACGTGCGCCCGGCCTGGGAGGCGGGCCTGCGCACCGCCTACATACGCCGCGGTCCGTGGGGCACGCTGTACGCCTCCGACCGGGACGTGGCGGCCAAAGCCGACTTCAAGCTCGACCGGCTGACCGACCTGCCCGCGCTGCTGGCCGAGGTCTGATCCGTCCGCCCCGCCCGCCGGGTCCCGCCGGCCGGAAACCGCGCGGTCTTCTGCCGGATGAACCGGCAACCGCGACGCCGCGGGCGCGGTCTTCGCCCTAGAGTGATATTCACCGCTCGGGCCGGTAGCGGTGTGCGAATCAGGGGAAAGGGCGGGCGGAATGTCGTCGACGATGGCCGGGACCGAGGCACCGTCGCAGAACACGGCGGGCTCCGGCGGGCCGGCGGCGCGCCGGCACCGCTGGAGTTCCCCGCTCCGATTGTGGGCGTGCCTGATCGCCTCGATGCTCGCGGTCATCGCCGTCGCCACGTCCTCGGCGATCACCGTGGCCGGCCGGCAGAGCACTGCGAACTCCGACGCCTCGACCACCGAGCCGCTGGCCGAGTACGTCCAGGAGCTCTACCGCTCGCTGGCCGACGCGAACGCCGCGGCGGCGACCGCGATCCTGGTCGGCCCCACGCCCCCGGCCCGGTTCGGGAACCGCTACAACTCCGATGTCCAGTCGGCCGAGCAGGAGCTCTCGTTCGCCTCGCGCATCGTGGCCGGCGACAAGGACGCCTCGGACGACCTGGCCGTCGTCGCCGCGGACCTGCCTGTGTACACGGGTCTGATAAGCACCGCGAACGCGAACAACCGCCTCGGCTATCCGGTCGGCGCCGCGTACCTGCGCGAGGCCTCGGACCTGATGACCAATACGATGCTGTCCAAGGTGACCGACGTGGAAGGCCGCGAGTATGCAGCGCAGGGGGCGACCGCCGGCCGGATCATCGGGCCGCCGCTCTGGTTCATCCTGGTGGCGATCCTCGCGGTGCTCGTCCTCGCGGTCGTCTGGCGCCGGATGGCCGAGATGACCCGCCGCAGCGTCAACGCCGGCCTGCTCGGCGGGGCGTTCGCGTTGGCGGTGCTCGTGGTGTGGACGCTGGCCGCCTCGATCTCCGCCGGGCACGCCGCCAACGCGGCCGAGGCGCAGTTCTACCAGGTCAACGCGCAGCTCAGCGCTCGCGGTGACCTGGCCAACGCCGAGTCCGACGAGGCGCTGAGCCTGGTCGAGCGCGGAGAGGACGACGGCAAGTACGCCGCCGCCACGCAGAAGGACATGACGCAGCTGCAGTCGTTCAACGAGCAGGGCGCGATCGCGACCGACGTCAAGACGCTGCAGGGGATCGTCGGCAACGTCCAACAGCTGACGAGCCAGGGCCAGTATTCGAAGGCCGTCGGCGACGTGGTCGGCTTCGGGACGAACGCCGCGAACACCACCGCGGTCTACACCGCCACCGCGCTCGACGACGCCCTCACCGCCGAGATGAATCAGGATCAGAGTGCTTACACCATCGACGCGAACGCCGCCATCTCCGACCTCGACGGCGGCCTGCCGGTCGCGATCGTGATCGGGCTTCTCGGCGCGGCCGTGGCGGCCTACGGTGTGAACCGGAGATTGGGGGAGTACCGGTGACCGTGACCGACCCGCCCGCCGCGGCCCCGCGGCGCGCCCGCCGCGCCCGCCCCCGCCGCCGGCCCGCGCTGGCCGCCGTCGCGATCGCCGCCGCGGCCTCGCTCGCGCTGGCCGCCTGCAGCGGCTCGTACGACGGCCCCGGGCAGAACTCCGCGGGCCCGCCGGTCCAGCCCGGATCGATCGCCTCCGGCAGCGCTCTCAACCCGCCGAGCAGCGGCGCCGCGTCCAGCTGCAATCCGGACGCCGTGTCCCTGTCCCCCGACGCGGCTGACGTGAACAGCGCCTACGTCCAGAACATCAAGAATCGCGGCCACCTGATCGTGGGCGTCTCCGAGGACGGGTATCTCACCGGCTACGTCGACCCCTCCGGCGAGGAGCAGGGCTTCGACATCGACATCGCCCGGCAGGTCGAGCAGGCCATCTTCGGCACCACCGACGATGCGCACATCGAGTTCAAGTCGGTGGACCTGGCCCAGCGGATCACCGACCTGGAGAACGGCAGCGTGGACATCGTGGTCGACACGATGACCATCACCTGCGACCGCGACCAGCAGATCGGATTCTCCAGCGTCTACTACGACGCGCAGCAGCGGCTGCTGGTGCTCAAGGACTCGGGCATCACCTCGGCGGCGCAGCTGACCGCCTCCGACACGGTGTGCGTGCAGCAGGACTCGACGTCGATCGCGCCGCTGCTGGCGCTGCCGAAGAAGCCGAAGCTCTACCAGGTCACCGACCTCTCCGACTGCCTCGTCGCGCTGCAGCAGGGCGAGGCCGACGCGGTCTCCACCGACGACACCATCCTGGCCGGCCTGGCCGCGCAGGACCCCAACACCGAGGTGGTCGGCCCGTCGCTGGGCGACGACCCGTACGGCATCGGCGTCAACAAGGGCGAGACGGACTTCGAGCGTTTCGTCAACTCCGTGCTCGTGCAGATCAGCGGGAACGGGACCTGGGCGTCCATCTACACCCGGTGGTTCGCTTCCAGCCTGGGGGCCGCGCAGCCCCCCGTTCCCCAATACTCTGACTGACGTGGGACAGTATCCGTACCAGAGCCGCTACTCCGCGCCCTACGCATACGGGCGCGAGGGCGTGGACGCCGAACTGGCCCGTCTGCGCGACGACGCCGGCAAGGTCTCCGTGGCGCTGCTGGAGCTGACCGACCAGCCGAGCCAGAAGCTGCTGGACTCGGCGCCGCTGAGCGGGGTGACCGCGGAGCGCTGGCAGCGCGCCTCGGCCCGGATGGCCGCGCTGTGGGACAACTACACCGCCTTCCAGGACGTGCTCAACCGGGCCGCGGAGATCCGCGGGCGGCGCACCAAGCCGCACCCGGAGGAGCTCACGGCGATCATGGACCTGCTGCGCGGGCCCTCGATCACCCTGTCCGCCAAGGCGGTCGCGCTGTCCGAGCGGACCCTGCTCGGCCCGAGCACGGTGACCGAGACCGCGACGCTGCAGCAGACCCTGGACCGGATGAACGCCGACTACCAGGCCGCGGCCGACTTCATCGCCGCTGCGGACGCCGCCTGGACGCGCCTGTTCCAACAGGCCGACCCGGTGCAGGAGCGGCTCAAGGAGCTGATCGCCGCGGTCCGGTCGGTCGGCGACCGCTCGCTGGGCACCTCGGTCGCCCGGATCGGCGACGAGTACACCGCGCTGCGCCGCGAGGTGTTCGCCGACCCGATCGGCCTCGGTATGCAGGGCTCGAACTTCGCCCGCCGGCTGGCCCGGATCGGCGAGGACGTCGAGGCGCTGTTCGCCACCGCCTCCGGCGCGGTGGACCTGCGGGCCGACTTCGAGCGGCAGACCGCGCACCTGGACCGCGCCATCGACCGGATCGCCGAGGTCGAGGCGGCGCAGCGGCAGACCCAGGCCGATGCCCGGGAGAAGATCGCGGTGAGCGCGCTGCCCGAGCCCACGGACCTGACGCCGAACCTGCGCCGGCAGCTGGCCGGGCTGGCCGACCTGCGCGACCGCGGCCAGTGGACCGTGCTGGCCGAGGCCGCTACGCAGCTGGACACGCGCATCTCGAACTCGCTCGCCCTGGCCACTCGCACGCACGAGGCGGCAGCGGGACTGCTGGCGCGGCGCGAGGAGTTGCGCGGGCGGCTGGCGGCTTATCGGGTGCGCGCGGCAAGATCCGGTGCGGCTGAAGACCAGGCACTGGAGGCGTACTATCAGAGCGCGCGCGAGCTGCTGTGGTCGCAGCCCTGCGACCTGGCGGCGGCCACGAGGGCGCTGGCCGCATATCAGAAGGCCGTACTGGGTGTGGACGGCCGCGGCGGACGAGGGGGAGTGGTCTGATGAGCACTGTGGTCAGGTGCGCGCGCCCGGGCTGCACCGGCACAATCGACTCAGGATACTGTGACACTTGCGGGCTCGCCCCGGCCAGCGCGCCCGCCGCGGCGGCGAGCGCCACGTCGCACGCGGCGCCGCGGGCCGGCTACGGCTCGCCGTCCCGGCAGCAGCAGCCGCTGGCCAAGCGCTGCTCCCGGCCCGGCTGCACCGGCATGATGCAGGACGGCTACTGCGACACCTGCGGCCTGGCCGAGCCGCGCGCGGCCGCCGCGCCGGCGCCGAGGCCCGCGGCGACCAGAGCGCCGGTCCCCTCATCGCGCCCGGCCCCGGCCCCGGCCCCGGCCCCGGCTCCGTCGGCCGGCGCCAACGGCTCGTACGACCCCGCCTCGTCCTCCGCGCGCACCGGCACCGGGCGCAGCTCCACCGGCCGCACCAGCACCGGGCGCACCCGCGGCTCGGCCCTGTCCGCGCGCACCGGCGCCAGCGGGCGCACCACCGCCACCACCGGCCGCGGCTCCCGGTCCACCGGCCGCGGCGGCCTCGGTCTCGGCCTGGTCGAGATCCCGCAGGTCGAGTACCGCGACCCGGCCGAGGCGATCCTGACCAACCCCGAGGTGCCCGAGCGCAAGCGGTACTGCTCGAAGTGCTCCGCCCCGGTGGGCCGGTCCCGGGACGGGCGCCCCGGCCGGATCAGCGGGTTCTGCGCCAAGTGCGGCGGCGGCTACGACTTCGCCCCGAAGCTGGTCGCCGGGGACCTGATCGCCGGCCAGTACGAGGTGCTCGGCTGCCTCGCGCACGGCGGCCTCGGCTGGATCTACCTGGCCCGGGACAACAACGTCTCGGGCCGCTGGGTCGCGCTCAAGGGCCTGCTGGACACCGGGGACGCCGACGCGCTGGCCGCCGCGGTGGCCGAGCGGCAGTTCCTGGCCGAGGTCGAGCACCCCAGCGTGGTGAAGATCTACAACTTCGTGAACCACCGGTCCGGCGACTACATCGTCATGGAGTACGTCGGCGGCAAGTCGCTCAAGCAGATCGCGCTGGAGTACAAGGAGCAGCACAGCAGCTCGCCGCTGCCGCTCGAGCAGGTGCTCGCCTACGCCATCGAGATCCTGCCCGCCTTCGGCTACCTGCACTCGATCGGCCTGCTGTACTGCGACTTCAAGCCGGACAACATCATCCAGTCCGAGGAGCAGCTCAAGCTGATCGACCTCGGCGCGGTGCGGGCCTTCGACGACGACGACTCGGCGGTCTACGGCACCGTCGGCTACCAGGCCGCGGAGATCGCCGAGGACGGCCCGACCATCGAGTCCGACCTGTTCACCGTCGGCCGGATGATGGCGGTGCTCTCCTTCGACTTCAAGGGGTACACCTCGAGCTTCGCCACCACCCTGCCGGAGCGCTCCTCCGTCCCGCTGCTGACCAAGTTCGAGTCCTTCGACCGCGCGCTGCGCCGGGCCACGCACGAGCGCCGGGAGCGCCGGTTCTCCTCCGCGGCCGAGATGGGCGGGCAGCTGACCGGGGTGCTGCGCGAGGTGCTCGCGGTCGGCGACGGGCAGCCGCGCCCGGCGGTCTCCATGCTGCTCTCCGCCGAGCGCGCCGCGGTCGGCTCCGACCTGGCCGCGCCGAACCCGGCCCAGTTCGTCGCCGCGCTGCCGATCCCCGCGGTCGACCCCTCCGACCCGGCGGCCGGCCTGCTGGCCACCGTCGGCGGCACGCCCCGGCAGGTCATCGCCACGCTCAAGGCGCTGCCGAGCCAGACCACCGAGGTCAAGTACCGCCGGGTGCGCGCCATGATCGAGGCCGGCGCCTACCTCGAGGCGCAGCAGGGCCTGGACGCGCTGAAGGCGGAGGACCCGTACGACTGGCGGGTGATCTACTACCGCGGCCTGTGCGCGCTGGCCATGGGCGAGGCCCGGTCCGCCCGGCTCGAATTCGAGGACTGCTACTCCGAGCTGCCCGGCGAGCTGGCGCCGAAGCTGGCCCTGGCCGCCGCCGCGGAGCTGGCCGGCTGGCCGGACGAGGCGATGACCTACTACAAGCTGGTCTGGACCGTGGACCGCTCCTACGCCAGCGCCGCCTTCGGGCTGGCCCGGCTGCGGCTGGCCCGCGGCGACCACGCCGGCGCGGTCGAGGTGCTCGGGCAGGTGCCGGAGTCCTCGATCCACCGCACCGCGGCCGAGATCGCGGCCATCACCACCCGGCTGTCCTCGCCGGACTTTGCCAAGTGGGCCACCGCGCAGGAGCTGGTGCTGCTCGGCGACCGGGTACAGGCGCTGGGCCTGGACGGCGAGGCGCACGAGGCGCTGGTCTGCAAGGTGCTCACCGGCGCGCTGAACTGGGAGGGCGAGCATCCGGACGAGGTGCAGGGCCTCTTCCTGCAGGGCAGCGCGGTGCCGAAGGTGCTGTCCACCGGCCTGCGCGGCCGGGAACTGCGGCTCGCCCTCGAGCGTTCCTATCGTGCCAGGGCCCGGATGGCCCCGGACCGCAAGACCAGGGTCGTCCTGGTCGATCAGGCCAACTCCGTGCGACCGAGGACTCTGGTATGAGTAGCGCTCAAGACCCGACCGGCGGCGGGCCCATGGGCAGCGGGTCGGTGAGCGGCGGGTCGTCGAACGCCGGGACGGGGACCGAGACCGTGCCGCCGGACGCGGCGGAGCCGGCCAACGCCGCCCAGGAGGCCGGCGGCGAGGCCGAGCCCGAGTCGAGCCTCGACGCCGAGAGCGTGGTGGCCACCACGGCGTCGGAGCAGTCCGAGCCGCGGCCGACCTGCCGGGCCTGCGGCGCCGAGGTGATGCCGGAGGACGGCTACTGCGAGAACTGCGGCGCCGACCTGATGGTGCGCCGGGCCGAGCCGCCGGACCCGGCGCTGCCGCCGTGCGCCGGCTGCGGCGGCACCGGCTACTCGGACGGGTACTGCGACAACTGCGGCAAGCGCGCCCCGTCCAACCGGGACCGGATCGAGCGGGACCTCGGCCGGGTCGCCGGGGTGACCGACCGCGGCCTGCGCCACCCGCGCAACGAGGACGCGATGGCCTTCGCCGTGCTCGACCAGCAGTCCGGCCGGCCGGCCACCGTCATCGTGGTCTGCGACGGGGTGTCCACCTCCACCGACCCGCACCTGGCCTCCCAGGCCGGCGCGGACACGGCGCTGGAGCACCTGGTCGCCGCGCTGCGCCGGGGCGAGAAAGCCGCCGCGGCGGCGTCCGGGGCGATCGAGGCGGCCCAGCGCGCCGTGGTCGAGCTGGCGGCGGCCTACACGGACAGCGAGACCGCGCCGTCCACCACGATGGCGCTGGCCGTGGTCGAGCCCGGCCGGGTGACCGCCGGCTGGGTCGGCGACAGCCGGGTCTACTGGCTCGCCGAGGACCCCGCCGGATCGCTGCGGCTGACCGAGGACGACACCTGGGCCGGCCTGCTGATCGCGCAGAACGCGGTGGCCGAGGCCGAGGCGTACAAGGCCCCGAACGCACACGCCATCATGCGCTGGCTCGGCCCGGACGCCCCCACGGACCCGCCGCACGTGCGCGAGTACGAGCCGACCGGCCCCGGCCTGGTCCTGGTGTGCAGCGACGGCCTGTGGAACTACCACTGGGACGCGCAGGAGCTGGGTGCGGCGACCGCCGGCGGCTGGGGCGGGCTCGCCGCGGCGGCGGCCTCGCTGGTCGCCTCCGCGCTCGAGGCCGGGGGCCACGACAACATCACCGCGGTCCTGGCCGGGTATCCGCCGCGCGACCCGGAGGCGGACCCGGGCGCCACCACCGCGGCCGCGGCGACGCCCGCGGCGGCGGGCGCCGGGGAGAGCGGGTCGTGATCGGCCGGCCCGGGAGCCCGGCCGGCGCCGCGTCGACACAGGCCACGACGACACAGGCCACGACGATACAGGGTACGAAGATGGATGCAGAGGGGAGCCGGTCGTGGCCGCGCAGCCGCAGTTCAGTTTGAGCGTCTACCAGAACGAGTACCTGTCCGAGGGCGCGGGCGAGGTCAACGCGATCGTCACGGTCACCTCCTCCGGCACGCCGACCGGGGCCTCCTCGGCCCGCGCGGCCCAGGTGATCATGGTGGACTGCTCCGGCTCCATGGACTACCCGCCGACCAAGATGGCCGCCGCCCGGCAGGCGACGAAGGCGGCGATCGACGCCATCCGCGAGGGCGTGCCCTTCGCTGTGGTGGCCGGCACGCACATCGCCCGGATGGTGTTCCCGGGCACCGAGTACCTGGTCCCGGCGGACTACTCCAGCCGGGCCGCGGCCAAGGCGGCGGTGGACCGGCTGACCGCCGGCGGCGGCACCGCGATCGGCCAGTGGCTCTCGCTGGCCGACCGGCTGTTCATCGGGCACGAGAACGCGATCCGGCACGCGATCCTGCTGACCGACGGCAAGGACGAGCACGAGTCGCCGGACGACCTCGGCTCCGCGCTGATGCGCTGCGAGGGCCGGTTCACCTGCGACTGCCGCGGGATCGGCACCGACTGGGTGGTGGCCGAGCTGCGCCGGATCTCGGCCGGCCTGCTCGGCACCGTGGACATCGTGGCCGACCCGGGCCGCCTGGCCGGCGACTTCCAGCGGATGGTCGAGGGCGCGATGGGCAAGGCGATCGCGGACGTGCGGCTGCGGGTGTGGTCGCCGCAGGGCGCCACGGTCAAGTTCGTCAAGCAGGTCGCCCCGACCATCCTGGACCTGTCCGGCCGGCGGGTGCCGTCCGGGCCGCTGGCCGCGGACTACCCGACCGGCGCGTGGGGCGCCGAGTCGCGCGACTTCCACGTCTGCATCGCGGTGCGCCCCGGCTCGGTCGGCGACGAGATGCTGGCCGCACGCGCCTCGCTGGTCGCCATCGACGGCTCCGGCCAGTCCGAGACCCTGGGCCAGGGCCTGGTGCGCGCGGTGTGGACCGACGACGCGGCGCTGTCCACCAAGATCAACCGGCAGGTGGCGCACTACACCGGGCAGGCCGAGTTGGCCGACGCGATCCAGGCCGGGCTCGAGGCGCGCAAGAACGGCGACCTCGACACGGCCACCGCGAAGCTGGGCCGGGCGGTGCAGCTGGCCACCCAGTCCGGCAACGACGACACCGCGGTCCTGCTGTCCAAGGTGGTCGACATCGACGACCCGGCGACCGGCACGGTCCGGCTCAAGCAGCGGGTCGCGGACGAGGACGAGATGGCCCTGGACACCCGGTCGGCCAAGACCGCGCGGGTCGGCAAGAACAGCGGGAACTAGGGGGAGGCCTCCGATGCCACTGTGCCCGTCCGGACACCAGTCGCACACCAGCGACTACTGCGACACCTGCGGCGCGGTCATGGGCGGCGCGCCGATAACGCACGCCTCGCCGCTCGCCGGGAGCTCGATTCCGGAGAGCGCGCTGGCCTCGACGATGCTGTCCGGGACCGGGTCGGCCAGCGGCCGGACCGGCGAGGTCTGCCCGCAGTGCGGCGCGGACCGGGACGGGCGGTTCTGCGAGGAGTGCGGCCACGACTACGAGCTGGCCGCGCTGATGCCCCCGGCGGCCGCCGAGCCGGAGCCGGCGCCGCCGAGCATGAACGGCGTCGCGGCCGAGCAGGCGACCATCCTGCTGCCGGAGCAGCCGGCCGAGCCGGAGCCGGTGCTGCCCGCCCTCCCGGTCACGATGCCGCCGCTGTCCGCCGAGCTGCGGCCGCCGGACGTCGAGCCGGATTCGGGCGCCGGCGTGCAGGCCGGGTCGCCCGCGGGGAGTCCGACCGCGACGTATCTGCCGCCGGACTTCACAGTCGAGCAGGAGGCGGTGCCCGGGTCGGGCGCCGTGCCGGGGACCGGCGCGCTGGAGCCTGAAACAGGGTCCGCATCCGGCGGCGAGGAAGCCGCCGCGCCCCCGCCGGGCGTGCCGCTGACCGTGCTGGCCAGCGCCGATCTGGAGTACTACACGGCGCAGGTGCGGCGCGGCGACATCCTCGAGAGCGACTATCCGTTCCCGAAGTACCCGCAGGAGCTGCGCTTCAGCCTGGACGGCGACAAGGCCCGGATCGGCCGCTCCTCGGCCAGCCGCGGGATCGCGGTGGAGGTCGACCTGGCCTCGCCGCCGGTCGACCCGGCGGTCTCGCACCTGCACGCCCAGTTCCTGCGGCTGGCCGACGGCTCCTGGGCGGTGGTGGACCTGAACTCGGCCAACGGCACCCGGATCAACGGCGCCGCGGACCCGATCCCGGCGGAGACCGAGGTGCCGGTCGCCGCCGGGGACCGGATCCACCTCGGCGTCTGGACCACGCTGACCATCACCGAGCCCTGAAGCGGCTGTGCCCCGGCCCGACGCCGCCGGAGCGCGGGTCGGACCAGGGCACTGCGCTGTGTTGATTCGGCAGAGGCCTACTGGTACTGCACGATGATCTTCGTGTAGTCGTACGGGTTCTGCGTCACCTCGGAGCAGGTGCCCGGGGCCCACGGCTCGACCGCGCCGGCCGGGCACTGGAAGTCCCGGTTCACCGACCAGAACGAGTACAGCGCCGGGTGGTTGGAGTCCGCGAAGGACAGGATGTTGCTGAAGTCGGACTGCGCGAACAGCTCGGAGGGCTGGTCGGTGTGCCCGTTCATCAGCGTGATGCCGAGGTGCGACCAGGCCGTCGCCGCGCTCCAGCCGTAGATCGTCTCCAGCTGCGAGACCGCGTCATTCGCGATCGCCTCGGTCTGCCCGGTCTCGGTGCCCGAGGTGAGGCCGGTGTCGAAGTCCATGATGTTGATCACGTCGAGCCGGGCGCCGTTCGCGATCGCCTGCCGGATCTCGTCCTCGCCCGAGCCCGGGAAGCCGACCGTGGTCATCGGGATGGTCAGCGAGACCTTCAGGTTCGGGTCCTCGGACTCGAGGATGTGGATCGCGCCGAAGCGGATCGCGGTGTTGCTGTCCAGCGCGCCGTTCTCGTAGTCGAAGTCGACGTGGGTCAGGTTGTACTTGGTGACCACCTCCTGGTACGCGGCGGCCAGGGCCGAGGCCGAGCCGCAGGTGGTGCCCAGCTCGGTGCCGTTGTAGCCGCCGAAGGTGACCGCCGCGTCGCCGCCGGCCGCGCGGATCGCGCTGACGTCGGCGAGCACCGCGGTGTCGCTGGAGACCAGCTCGCTCGAGCTGCCGTCCCAGGCCGGAGTGCAGCCCCCGGAGTCGAGCACGAAGGAGAGGTTGTACTCGGTCTCGCCGGAGCCGGCGATGATCGAGGAGATCGACTGCGGGTTGTTGTCCAGCGGCATGAAGTAGACCGGATGCGTCCACGAGCCGGACGGCGGCGGCGGGGGCGGCGGCGAGGAGCTCGGGCTGCTCGACGGCGAGGACGAGGGCGAGGCCGACGGCGACGCGGACTTGGACGGCGTGGGGGACGAGGACGCCGAGGCCGACGGGCTGCTCGAACCGGCCGGTCCGGACAGCGACAGGTCGTCCGCGTAGTACGTGCCCTCGGCGTACCAGCCGTGCACGTAGACCTGGACGCTCGTCTGGCCCGCGGCGGTGGTGAAGGTGGTCGACAGCGAGGTCCAGCCGGTCGCCGACGGGGTCCAGTTGTCCGCGCCGCCGGTGATACCGAGGTACACGTATGCGCCCTCGACGAAGCCGGACAGCGTGTACGACGTGTTCGCCTGGACGCTCACGGTCTGCGTGCACTGCGCGTCGTCGCTGTTGCTCGCGGCGCCGGCCAGGGCGTAGGAGCCGGAGTGCACCGGGGAGGTCACCACGGAGCCGGTGCCGGCGTCGCAGGTCCAGCCGGACAGCGTGCCGGTCTCGAATCCGGGGTTGGCCAGCAGGTCCGGAGTGGCCGCGCCGGCGGGTCCGGCCAGCACGGTGACGCTCGCCGCGCCGCCGGCGGCCAGGGCGAGCGCGAAGCCGGCGGCGGCGATCCGTCTGCGGGGGCGCTGCTCAGCGGGTGGTGACGAGCGCAGGGGCGAAAAGCGCACGGTCGGTGCTCCTTGTCTTCGGCACGGCGGCAGGACGGGCGTGGCCCGTTCATCCGGCGCGCCGTGCCGGAGTGGGGAGCAGGGCGCTGGTACGCCTGCCGGTGGATCAGGGTGTTGTCCCGCGGTGCGGGCCGGCGGCCGCGCCGGGACGCGGCGCGGCACCTGCACAGGAATGTGGTCCAGACCACTGCCGCTGTCAAGTGCGCGCGGTGGTCTGGACCCATGGCCATACCGGCCGGTAAGCATCGCTTAAGCCGCCCGGCCGCGGCCGCCGGTCGGTTTCCAGCAATATGTTGACCAATCACCCCGGCGCGCCGCTGCCGCCCTGCCCGGCCGGGCGCTCGTGTAAATCAGCCACGATGAATACGAGTGTGGATTGCCGGCGATGCCGGAGCGGGCCCTGAAAGTGCCGAAGACCTGCGGCGGAGCTGTTGACGACTCCTGATGCGGGGAGCAGATTGAGAGGATCGGTGGCGCCGTCCCGAGGTACGTCGAGCGCGGGGCGGCTGGTCGTGATTATCCGAGGTCGGGCTGCCCGCCGCGCGCCGATCGGGTGATGGCATTCGCCCATTGGCGTGATGTGCCCTGGCAAGGACCACTCCTCCTGGTGCAGCGGCGGCCGCGAGGAGGCACAGTAAGCCATACCAATGCGCCGGTGACGGTGCGAAACGAGGTGATCCACCATGGAAGTGACGTTCGCCGCGTCGGCATTCCCTCCGCTCGCCCTCGGCTTCTTCGGCCTGGGCACCGGGTACCTGATCTACGGTCCGCAGGAGCTGCTCGGGTGGCCTGAGCGGGACGAGCGCGTCGACCGCGCCACCGGTGTCTGGGGCCTCTGGATGCCGGGCTTCTGCCAGTTCCTGACCGGCATGATCCTCTTCGTCGGGCTCACCTGGCTGCAGGTCTTCACCAAGTCCCCGCCGCTGTACATGGCCGCCCTGGCGTTCTCCGCATACGGCATCCACTGGTTCGCGATCGGCTGGAACCGCTACCGGGGCAACGACATCCGGCCCCAAGCCGGCATGTGCATCGCCTTCATGGTGATCTCCGCCATGGGCGCGACGGTCTTCTTCAAGGTCGGGGACTGGCCGGTCGGACTGCTGTTCCTCGGCCTGTTCGCGGTCTACTTCTTCGACTTCTTCGCCTCGGTCGGCATCAAGCTCGGCGAGCGCGCGCTGGGCTTCTTCCACGTGGCGACCGGCGCCTGGCTGATGTACCTGGCCTACGCGGTCGCGGTCAACTCGGCGCTCGGCTACCACTGGACCGTTTGACGCGCGGCGGCGCGGAGAGCGGGGAACCACCAGGAGACCGCACGGATCGAGGTTCGGACATGGCCGGCACCGAAGAGCACGCAGCCCCGCGCGAGCCGCGGGTCGGGGAGCCGAAGCACTCCTCGGTCGGCATCCCGGGGATCGCCCACTCGATGCAGTACGCGCTCGAGCAGATGGGCCCGGTGCGCGGGCTGCGCGCGCTGACCGCGCTGAACCAGGCGGACGGGTTCGACTGCCCGAGCTGCGCGTGGCCCGATCCGGACCCCGAGCACCGCAAGACCGCGGAGTTCTGCGAGAACGGCGCCAAGGCCGTCTCCTGGGAGGCCACCCGCAGGCGGGTCGGCCGGGAGTTCTTCGCCGCGCACTCCATCGAGCAGCTGCGCGGGCTCGACGACCACCAGCTCGAGCGGCACGGCCGGCTCACCGAGCCGATGTACCTGGCGCCCGGCGCGGCGCACTACGCCCCGATCGGCTGGGACGAGGCGCTGCGCCGAGTCGCCGACCGGCTGACCGGGCTGCCGGACCCGGACCGGGCGGTGTTCTACACCAGCGGCCGGGCGAGCAACGAGGCCGCGTTCGCCTACCAGCTGCTGGCCCGGCGCCTGGGCACCAACAACCTGCCGGACTGCTCGAACATGTGCCACGAGTCCTCCGGCGCGGCGCTGGGCCAGACCATCGGCGTCGGCAAGGGGATGGTCACGCTCGAGGACATCGAGCAGTACGCCGATCTGATCATGATCGCCGGGCAGAACCCGGGGACCAACCACCCGCGCATGCTCACCTCGCTCGAGCACGCCAAGCGGCGCGGCGCCCGCATCATCGCGATCAACCCGCTGCCCGAGGCCGGCTTCACCCGGTTCCGCAACCCGCAGACCCCGCGCGGGCTGGTCGGCCCCGGCACGCAGATCGCCGACCGGCTGCTGCGGATCCGGGTCAACGGCGACCTGGCCCTGTTCAACGGCCTGAACCGGATCCTGCTGGAGCGGGAGGAGGCCGCGCCCGGCACGGTCCTCGACCACGAGTTCCTGGAGCGCTACTGCGACGGCCTCGAGCCGGCGGCGGAGCACTGGCGGGCCCTGGACTGGTCCGCCGTCGAGCAGCTCAGCGGCCTGACACGGCGGCAGATCGAGCAGGTCGCCGACGACGTGATCGCGGCCGAGAGCATCGTGGTGTGCTGGGCGATGGGGCTCACCCAGCACCGCAACGCGGTCCCCACCATCCGCGAGATCGTCAACTTCCTGCTGCTGCGCGGCAACATCGGCCGGCCGGGCGCCGGCCCGTCGCCGATCCGCGGGCACAGCAACGTGCAGGGCGACCGCACGATGGGCATCTGGGAGCAGATGCCGGACTCGTTCCTGGACGCGCTGCGGGACGAGTTCGGGTTCGAACCCCCGCGCGAGCACGGCCTGGACACGGTCGACTCGATCCGCGCCATGCGCGACGGAAAGGTCGACGTGTTCGTCGCGCTGGGCGGCAACTTCGCCGCGGCGACCCCCGACACCGCCGTCACCGAGGCCGCGCTGGCCCGGTGCGCGCTGACCGTGCACATCGCGACCAAGCTCAACCGCTCGCACCTGTGCCACGGCCGCGAGGCCCTGCTGCTGCCCTGCCTGGGCCGCACCGAGCGCGACCTGCAGGCGGGCGGTGCGCAGTTCGTCACCGTCGAGGACTCGATGAGCATGGTGCACGCCTCGCGCGGCCGGCTGCTGCCGCCCGCGCCGACCGTGCGCAGCGAGGTGGCGATCGTCACCGGGCTCGGCGAGGCGATGTTCGGCGAGGACCTGGGCTGGCCGAAGATGCGCCACGACTACTCCGTCATCCGCTCGCACATCGAGCACGTGGTCCCCGGCTTCCACGCTTACGAGGAGCGGGTCGCGCAGCCCGGCGGGTTCATGCTGCCGCGGCCGCCGCGCGACTCGCGCGTCTTCCCCACCGCGACCGGCAAGGCGCGGCTGACCGTGAACGTGCCCACCGCTCCGGAGGTGCCCGAAGACTGCCTGCTGCTGCAGACGGTCCGCTCGCACGACCAGTTCAACACCACCGTGTACGGGTACGACGACCGCTATCGCGGGATCCGGGGCGGGCGCCGGGTCGTCTTCGTCAACCCGGCGGATCTCAGTGCCCGAGGGCTGCGCGACGGCGACATGGTCGACCTGGTCGGCGTGTGGAAGGACGAGGAACGGCGCGCTCGCGGCTACCGCGCGGTCGCCTACCCGACGGCCGAGGGCTGCGCCGCGACGTACTTCCCGGAGGCGAACGTCCTGGTGCCGCTCGACTCGACGGCCGAGGACAGCAACACGCCGGTGTCCAAGTCCATCGTCGTGCGCCTCGAGCCGAGCAGCTAGGCGGGGGGACCGACCCGGCCCGCTTCGGCGGCGCGGCACCGTCATGACCACTGTCCACGAGGGCGCAGGGCCCCGATGGGCGAGATTCCCGCCCGCCGGGGCCGGGGGTCCCGCCGTGATGGCGACCGGCATCCTCTCGCTGGGCCTGGGTGCGGCCGGGTTTCCGGACCTCTCGCTGATCCGTCGCGGCCCGGAAACGGTGACCCGGCCGCGCGCCGCGATCCGGACGGCAGAGTATGGTCCCGCGGCGCTCGATAACGGTTCCATCGCTCCCCTGAGCCCCGGTGACCGTCGGCGTAGCGTGAAATGCGTTCCGCCGTCTGATGTAAGGGGGAGTTCATGCAGGAACGCGGATCGCACGACGAGCAGGACCGGCCGCCTTCGGACGAGCCGGGCCGCTCGTGGGGCGACTGGGACGGGCGGCAGCCCGACGCCACGTCGTATCGGCAACCGTATCAGCAGCCTTACCAGGAACCGTATCGGCAGCCGTATCGGCCGCCGTTCCCGTACCGGCCGCCGACCCGGGCGAGGTCCGGCGCCGGCGTCCTGCGGGCGCTCGGCATCGCGGTGCTCGGCGCCGCCTTCGTGGCGATCGTCGCGGTGATCGCCGGGAGCATCGCCTACAGCGCGAAGCACAGGACGCAGACCGCCACGATCTCGGCCCAGACCGACTCCGGCTCGTCCGCGCCGACCGCGAGCGCCGCCTCGAACGCCGCGGCAGCGTCCGCGCCGGCGTCCAGCGCCGCGCCGACCCAGGCCGTCGTGCTGAGCCTGTCCGGATCCGGGGAGCAGACCACGCAGGAGTTCACCACCGGCCCGGACTGGGGCGTGACCTACAGCTACGACTGCTCCTCGCTCGGCATGCAGGGCAACTTCATCGTCTCCGACGAGAACGACATCCCGCTGGCCAACGCGCTCGGCACGTCCGGCTCGGCGACCACCTACGAGCACGGCGACCCCGGCCGGCACTACCTGCAGGTGAACTCGGAATGCTCGTGGAAGATCCGGGTCACCGACGGCGTCGGCGGCTGAACCAGGCTCCTTAGGCGACCAGGTCGGCCCGGTACTCGCCGGGCCGGCGCGGGCCGGGGACCCTGGCGGCCAGCGCGAGCCGGCGCACCGCCTCGCCGAGCACCGGCACCGGCTGGGTGTAGGGCAGTCGGATGTGGCGTTCGAAGGTGCCGGGGTCGGCGCCGAACCGGGGACCCGCGTGGAGCAGCAGGCCGTGCGTGCGCGCCCGGTGGGCCAGCGCGCTGGCCTCCTCGCGGTCCATCCGGATCCAGAGGCACAGCCCGCCCTCCGGGACGTGGAACGTCCACTGCGGGAAGGCTTCGCGCACCGCCCCGACCAGGGCGTCGCGCTGCTCCAGCCAGAGCTCGCGGTGCCGGGCCAGGGTCTGCTCGGCCAGGGTCTGCTGCGTCGGGGCCGGCAGGGGGCGGCCCGCGCCGGGCCGGCCGCCGGTGAGCACTTCCACCGCGGCGAGCTGGTCGAGCACCGGCGAGGAGAGGTCGGCCGCCGCCCGGGCCGCGGCCAGCTCGTGCACCATGCGCGCCGGGCCGCGCACCCAGCCGATCCGCAGCCCGCCCCAGAACGACTTCGCCAGCGAGCCGCAGGCCAGCACCGCCTCGGCGTCGGCCGGGCGCACCGCGACACCGAAGGGGAGCGGGACCGGCCGGTTCAGGGCCGTGTCGATGAGCGTCTCGTCGGCCAGCACCCACGACCCGGCCCGGCGCGCGGCGCGGGCCAGGGCCGCCTGGCGCTCCGGGTCCATGACCCGCCCGGTCGGGTTCTGGAAGAACGGGATCGAATACACCAGGCGCGGCCGCAGCTGCGTCAGCGTCTCCTCGAGCGCGTTGTCCGGCGCGTCGGGCGTCGAGTCCGGCGTCGGCACGGGCACCGGGACCAGCCGGGCCTGCGCCGCCCGGAACGCGTCCAGCGCGTTCGGGTAGGTCGGCGCCTCGACCACCATCCGGTCTCCCGGGCGCAGCAGCAGCCGCGAGATCAGCGTGATCGCGCCCTGCGCCCCGCTGGTGACCAGGATCTGGCCCGGCTCGGTCGGCAGGCCGCGCGCCGTGTAGTCCTCCGCGACGGCCTGTCGCAGGGCCGGAAGCCCGTAGGGCGCGAGGCCGCCGGTGTCGACGAACCGGGGAAGCTGGTCGGCGGCGCCGCGCAGCGCGGTCTGCAGCTCGGGCAGCCGCACCAGCGGGGCCGCGACCATCAGATCGATCAGCCCGGCCGGATCGGCCCCGTCGTCCGGGCCGGCGCCGTCGGCGGCGCCGGCGTCCGAGTGCCACCCGCCCGCGGTGTGCGCGCCGACGCCGCCCGGCAGCGCCGTGCAGCTGCCCGAGCCGCGCCTGCTCTCACAGAATCCTGATTCGCGCAGCAGCGCGTAGGCGCCGGCGACCGTGGTCCGGCTGACCGCAAGCGCCCCGCTCAGCGCCCGCTCGGCCGGCAGCCGCACACCGACGCCGATCCGGCCGTCGAGCACCAGCGCGGTGATCCGCTGGGCGAGGGCCCGGTGCAGCGGCGTCGAGCGGCCGGCGGGGGCGGCGGCCTGCCAGGCCCCGAGCAGCGTCGCCAGCTGCGGCGCGGTCAGGACCCGGACCGGGCCGCCGGTCCCGCTGATTCCGCCGGCTGCCGCCACTTCAGTCCACTCCTTCAAAATTGGCTATCGATTCAAGGTCCAATCTTGTTCAAGAATGACACTGTCGGCGGCAGCCGGCAAGCAACGGAGAGGGCGGACGGCATGACGACTGTGGACACGGACGAGACGGCGGCAGGTGAGCACGGGTACGCCTATGCGTGCACCGACACAGCCCTGCAGACGGCCGCCTCCGATCCCCACCCCTCGACCCGCCCCCTTCCCACCCGCACCGCGATCAGCGCCGTGCTTCGTTCCCTGCTGCCCGCCGACCGGCCGGTCTCCCGCCTCGCCCAGCTCACCGCCGGCCTCCTGCTCTACGGCGCCAGCGAGTCGATGATGCTCGCCCCCGCGCTCGGCGTGGACCCGTGGGACGTGCTGCACACCGGCCTGGCCCGGATCACCGGCATCCCTGTCGGCACCGTGCTCATCCTGGTCGGCGTCCTGGTCCTGCTGCTGTGGATCCCGCTGCGGCAGCGCCCGGGCCTGGGCACCCTGGCCAACATCGTGGTCATCGGCGTCGTGGTCGACGTGGTCCTGGCCGTCACTCCCGCCCCGCACGCGCTCTGGCTGCGTATCGCCCTGTTCGCCTCCGGCGTCTTCTTCAACGCCGTGGCCACCGGTTTCTACATCGGAGCCGGGCTCGGCCCCGGGCCGCGCGACGGCCTGACCACCGGCCTGGCCGCACGGGGCCGCTCGATCCGGGTCGTGCGCACCTCGATCGAGCTGTCCGTGCTCGCCGTCGGCTGGCTGCTCGGCGGCAACGTCGGCTTCGGCACCCTGGGCTACGCGCTCGCGATCGGACCGCTGACGCACATCATGATCCCGTTGTTCGCGCGCGACCGCGCCGGCGTCGGCGTCGCCGGCTGAGGCGGTGTCAGCCGAGCCCGCGTCAGACCGCCGGGCTGGCCGCCGGTCCGGTGCCGCCGTTCGGCGCGTCCGCGGCGGCCCTGGCACCGGGCAGCGGCGGGATCTCGGGCTCCGGGGGCAGCACGCACTCCAGGTTGAACTTGGCGACCATCGCGCGCAGCACCGTGTCCTGCAGCGCGAGGTGGATCGCCACCTGCTCCTGGCCGTGCAGCAGGGCCTCGGTGTCCTTGTACGTCGCCTCGGAGCGCTTGTCCGCCGCGTCGGCCTGGACGTTCTGGCCGACCATGATGACGGAGAGCAGCACCAGCTGCAGGAAGGTCTGCGCGATCCAGGCGATGATGGACGCGGTGCCCGCCTTGATTGCGTCGGGCAGGCTGATCAGGTCGAACAGGCCGAAGACGTAGGCGCACCACATGCTGCCGACCAGCTTGGTGATGATGATCGCCAGCTTGGTGTTGAACCTGGCCATCACACTGCTGGTGTCGAGCTGGTCGACCACCTTGATCGGGCCGTGCGCGTTGCGGTGAGCTATGTGTGGGTGCGGCATGTGCTCGTACAGACTCACGAGGAAGTTCCCCTAACTGCTCGGTTCGTGCGCGGGACACGGTTGCGAATCGCGCCAGACTAGCGGGATCGGCCGACACTGCGAAGGCGGACCGGGCGAATCGTCCGGGCCGCCGGACGGTCTGCCCGAAAGGGCTCTGACCGCGTCGAATGCGCCCATTGCAGGGGCGGGCGCGGCGCGGGCTTCTCCGGCCGCCGGGCGTTTCGCTAACCTGGGGGTATGCCGCGCTACGAGTACCGCTGCCGCGCCTGCGGCGCGACCTTCGAGAAGACCCGCCCGATGGCCGAGGCCTCCGCCCCGACCGCCTGCCCGGACGGGCACGACGACACGGTGAAGCTGTTCTCCGCGATCGCCGTCGGGGGGATCGCCAAGCAGGGCGCCGCCGCGCCGCGCGGGGACGCGGGAGCCGGCGGCTGCTGCGGTGGCGGTTGCTGCTCCTGACGCCGCGCCCTGGTTATTGACTGTTCGTCACTAATCGTCGCGAGCCGTAGGTGCGGGCCTCTCCGGCCCGTCGCCCACTGTTCACCTCCCTGCCACGCACGCGGTCCTGCCCGCGCTGCGCGGCCGATGCCAGCGTGTTGCTCCGGCGGGCCGGCGCCCCGGCCCCGTCCGCCGCAGCACCCGCCCGGCATCCCTGGAGGCTTCCCGAATGACCGACTCGTCCCGGCGCGCGTTCCTGCGCGGAACCGCCGTGGTGGGCCTCGGCGCCGTCGCGGCGCCCGCGCTCAGCACGGCCTCCGCCTGGGCCGGCGTCTCGCCGACCTTCGCCCCGAGCCCCGACACGACCGGCAGCCCGGCGCCCTCGCAGCTCCACGTGCAGTTCGGCACCGACGCCGCCCGGCAGGCGAACGTCTCCTGGGCCACCGACGGCTCGGTCGCGCGCCCACAGCTGCGCCTCGGCACTGCGCACGGCGGCTACGGCCAGGTGATCCAGGCCGAGACGCGCACGTACGTGGACAGCATCAACGGCGTCGAGACTTATTCACAGCATGCGCACATCGACGGCCTTTTCCCGGACACCGAATACGTCTTCGAAGTCACCCACGCGGGCGCGGCGGCGCCGGTCGCCGGGACCTTCCGCACCGCGCCGACCGGCCGGGTGCCGTTCCGGTTCACCAGCTTCGGCGACCTGTCCACGCCGAACACCGCCTGGTCGAAGTCCTCGCTCAACGCGGCCACCGCGGTGGACCAGGTCGAGGCCTTCAACCCGCTGTTCCACCTGCTCAACGGCGACCTGTCGTACGCCAACGTGAACCAGGCCGACCAGCCCGGCGTCTGGGCCGACTTCATGGACAACATGCAGAGCTCGGCGAAGAACCGGCCCTGGATGACGGCGCTGGGCAACCACGAGGTCGAGGCCGGCAACGGCGAGACCGGCTACAACTCCTACCTGGCCCGGTTCGACCTGCCGGACAACGGTTCGCGCGACTACCAGGGCCGCTGGTACTCGTTCCGGGTCGGCTCCGCGGTGTTCGTCTCGCTCGACGCCAACGACGTGGTCTTCCAGAACGACGGCGGCGCCTTCTTCGACACCAGCACCGGCCTCTACATCACCGGCTACAGCAACGGCGCCCAGGTCCGCTGGCTGCGCAACACCCTCGCGGCGGCCCGGGCGGACCGCGGCGTCGACTGGATCATCGTGTTCTACCACCAGCCGGGCGTCTCCTCCTCGTCGTCCGGCAGCGGCTGCGACGGCGGCGTGCGCGAGCAGTTCATGACCCTGTTCGACGAGTTCGGCGTGGACCTGGTGCTCACCGGCCACGACCACGACTACGAGCGCAGCCACCCGGTGCGCGGCACCGACCCGGGCACCTTCCTGCGCCCGACCGTCGTCTCGACCGACCTCAAGACGGCGGACACGTCCAAGGGCACCGTGCACCTGGTGCTGGGCGGCGGCGGCACCTCGTCGCACGACGATGTCTACACCCTGAGCGAGCCGGGCGACGTGCCGGTCGCGCAGGTCTACACGAAGCCCTCGACCTCGTACAAGGCCGTCGCGGACTCCTCCGAGGCGGCCACCTGGTCGGCGGTGCGCGACCCCGACACCACCCACCCGTGGGGCATCGCAGTGTTCGACCTCGACCCGGGCCGCTTCCCCGGCGACCAGACCTCGATCACGATGAGCTACTACCACACCCCGGCGGCCACCGCGGCGAGCCCCGACCCGGCGCCGGTGCGGCTGGACGGCTTCACCGCGGTGCGGCGCCGCAGCGACCGGTTCTGAGCGGCTGGACCGCGCTGCAATTGCCGGTAGGTTGGGGAGGATAAGGGGCACACCGGAGCTTGGGTGCCTACCAGGGCGTGAAGGAGGCGTTCGACCGTGAGCGAAGCAGTCGAGACGGCGCAGGCCGCGGCGGACGACGAGCAGAAGCCCATCAAGCGGCGCAAGAACGGGCTGGTCGGGCCGGTCTCCGAGGAGCTCGACGCGGGCATGCGGTCCGGCTGGGCGGACACCGAGCAGCGCGACCTCGAACCCTCCGAGCAGTCCGGCTACGCGGCCAAGCGGCGCAAGGCGCTGTCCGCCGCCTTCCCCGGCGAGCGGCTGGTCGTCCCGGCCGGCCGGCCCAAGACCCGGTCCAACGACACCGAGTACCCGTTCCGGCCGTCGAACGACTACGCCTACCTGACCGGCGACCGGACCGAGAACAGTGTCCTGATCCTCGAGCCGCTGCCGGACGGCGGCCACGCCGCGGCGGTCTACCTGCTGCCCCGCTCCAGCCGGGAGAACGGCGAGTTCTGGCTGTCCGGCGAGGGCGAGCTGTGGGTCGGCCGGCGCCGCTCGCTGGCCGAGGGCGCCGCGGTGCTCGGCCTGGAGGCGCGCGACAGCCGCGAGGCCGCGGAGGACCTGGCCGCGGCGGTGGCCGCCGCGCCCGGCGTGCGCACCCGCATCCTGCGCTCCTACGACGCAGTGCTCGAATCCGCACTCGACGCGGCCGACGCGGCCCGGCGCTCGGACCCGCGGTGGGCCGATGAGCTCGACGACGAGCTCAAGGTCTTCCTGCACGACATCAGGCTGGTCAAGGACGACTGGGAGATCGAGCAGCTGCGCGCGGCCTGCGCCGCGACCGTGCTCGGCTTCGAGGACGTCGTGCGCGAGCTGGCGCAGGCGGTGGCCACCTCGGAGCGGTGGATCGAGGGGACCTTCTGGCGCCGCGCCCGGGTCGAGGGCAACGACGTCGGCTACCTCTCGATCTGCGCCTCCGGCGAGCACGCCACCACGCTGCACTGGGTCCGCAACGACGGACCGGTGCGCCCCGGCGAGCTGCTGCTGCTCGACGCCGGCGTCGAGACCGACGCGTTCTACACCGCGGACGTGACCCGCACGCTGCCGATCTCCGGGCGGTACAGCGAGATCCAGCGGCGCGTCTACGAGGCCGTACTCGCCGCGCAGGAGGCCGGCCTGGCCGAGGTGCGCCCCGGCGCCCGCTTCCGCGACTTCCACGACGCGGCGCAGCGCGTGCTGGCCGAGCACCTGGTCGCGTGGGGCGTCCTGGACGGCCCGGTCGAGCGGGTGCTGGAGCAGGGCCTGCACCGGCGCTTCACGCTGCACGGTACCGGCCACATGCTCGGCCTGGACGTGCACGACTGCGCCGACGCCCGGTGCGAGCAGTACGTGGACGGCGTCCTGCGGCCCGGCATGGTGCAGACCGTCGAGCCCGGCCTCTACTTCCAGCCCGACGACCTCACGGTGCCCGAGGAGTACCGCGGCATCGGCGTGCGGATCGAGGACGACGTCCTGGTCACCGCGGACGGTCACGAGAACCTGTCCGCGGGCCTGCCGCGGCGCCCGGACGAGGTCGAGGCCTGGATGCGGTCGCTGGCCCGGTGACGCCGATCGAGCGCGGGCGCGCGAGTTTCGACGTGCCCGACGACGTCGCCTACTTCAACACCGCGAGCCTGGCGCCGATGCTGCGCTCTGTGCGCGCCGCGGCCGCGGTGGCGCTGGACCGGCGGTCCCGGCCGTGGGAGATCGAGTCCGGGGACTGGTTCAGCGGCGCCGAGGAGCTGCGCGGCCTCTTCGCCCGGCTGGTGGGCGCCGAACCGGGCGGCGACGGCGTCGCGCTGATCCCGGCGACCAGCTACGGGTTCGCCGCCGCCGCGCGCAACCTCCGGCTCGGCGCGGGGGACCGCGTCCTGGTGTTGGAGGACGAGTATCCGTCCGGGATCTACACCTGGCGGCGGGCCGTGCGGCGGGCCGGGGCGCAGATCCTGACCGTCCCGCGCGAGCCGGGCCAGACGTGGGCCGACGCG
>DASYAE010000208.1:0-17184 GCA_036501535.1 Actinocrinis sp.
GTCGGCGTCGGTCGCGGTTCCGGCCGCGTTCGGGCGGTGTGCGGTGCGGTTCGGCGCGCAGATCGACGTGCAGCATCTCGTGCTCGGCGGTGCGGACGACCAGCTGCATGAACAGAAGGTGTCGGGCTATCTGGCCAAGTATGTGACCAAGGGTGTGGAGTCGGTGCGGGGGGTGAATCGGCCGATCCGGCATGCCTGGGAGATCGACGTGTTGGTGAAGTCACCTCACATGCGGGTTCTGATGCGTACGTGTTGGCGGTTGGGTGGGCTGCCGCGGTTGCGGGGTCTGCGGTTGCGGGCGTGGTGTCATACGCTGGGTTATCGGGGTCATGCGGTGACCAAGTCGCGTCGGTACTCCAGTACGTTCACGCGCTTGCGTACGGATCGGGTGGCTTACCATCACCGCAATGACGAGCCGGTGCCCGGCGGGGTGGTCACGGTGTCGGACTTCGTTTATGTCGATACGGGGTATCCCTCCGCGTCGGTGGCGGCGTTCGCGGCTCAGGAGTATCGGGGCTTGGTGCAGAATCGCGAGCTGGCGCGTGATGCCCTGGCCCTGGAGCGGGCCGCCGGCCAGAGTGGACCACCGGTTGACCTGCGCGCCGGGGCGGGTGGGCGGGTAGCGTTCCCGCCGCCGGATGGATCAACGCGCCTACGGCCGGGCGGGGGTGATGATCATGAGTGAGGGGCCTGAGCCGGAGCGCACACCACCGGTGCCGCAGGATGCTGATGCTGCTGTGGTGGAGCAGGGTGCGCCGAATGATCGAGAGTTTCACCTGCGGCGGGTGGCGGCGGTGTGGCCGCAGACGTTCTCGCGGCGCACGTTGGAACGGCTGGCGCGGCTGTTGGGTCCGGGTGTGGACTGACCGGACCGGACCGGAGCGTGAGGCGGCGGGCAGCCCCCAGAGGATCGGGGCCGCCCGCCGTCGTGTCAGGCTGCTGTTACAGGTCGCGGGGGCGGATCGTGATCCGGCCGTAGTCCACCGCGCCGCGGCTGGTGCCCTCGCCGATGACGATGGAGTCGATCAGGAATCGGAAGATCGCGTTGATCCGGTCGACGTCGCCTGCCTGCTCCAGCTTCTCCCACGCGGCGCGCGCTCCGGGACCGACCATGCCGCGCAGGATCGACTTTGCGGGCCGCACGGTGTGCTTGGCCTGGCGCTTGGCGGCTTCGGCCTTGAGCTCGTCGCTCATCCGCTCGTACTGCGCCGTGGTGATCTTCCGGCGGATCCACAGGGTTTCCAGCTCGGCCAGCCGCGCCCGGTCCTCCTCGGCCGCCGCGGCGTCCTCGGCGCTGAACGCCTCGGCGGCGGGCAGGCCGGACAGGTCCAGCGTCTCCAGCTTGGCCAGCACCGCGTCCTTGACGAACGCCTCCAACTCGGCCGCCGCGAACCGGCGCGCACACGCAATGGGCTTGTTGTTCGCGTCGGTGGGTCGGCGGTCCTTGCGGCACTGGTAGCCGGGATTGTGGTTGCCCGGCGCGCCGTTCATGTGCCGCTTGCAGCGCGCGCAGATCACCAGGCCCCGCAGCAGGTACGGGCGCCGGGTGCACTTCGCGTTCCACTGCGCGGCGCGGAAGTTCAGCTTCTCCTGCACCTCGTAGAACGTGCCGGTATCCACAATCGCGGGCCAGGTGCCCGGCCCGATCGCCTCGCCGCGAAAGACCCGCAGTCCGGCCACGTGCGGGGAGCGCAGCAGGGAGAGCAGGGTGTTCGCCTCGAACTGCTTGCCGTTCGCGGTCAGCTCGCGGGCCTGGCGCAGCGCGGCGGCTATTTCAGAGGTCGAATACCCGTCGAGAAAGTAGTCGAATATCGCCCGGATGATCTCGGCTTCGTGCTCGATGACCTTCTGCCCGGTGGCGTCGTAGCCGTAGCGGCGCAGTCCGGTGTGCGGCATCCCGTCCGCTGCGCGCTCCTCCATCTTCGACTTGATCCGCCGTGAGGTGTCATCCGACGAGCGGCAGGCGTGCGCGACCTCGATGCGCAGAATGAACCGGTCGTCCGGGTCGGAGAGATCCCGGCCGCCCGCCTGCCCGTGCAGGGTGACGTGGTGGTCCTCGCTCTCGTCCAAGAGCTCTTCGAGGTCCTTGGGCTGGCGCATCATCCGGTCCGGGTGGTAGGCCAGCACGTGCCGGACCTCCCCGGCGCGCAGCGTCTCCAACAGGCTGTCCCATCCCGGGCGCTTGCGGTCGCGCTTCCACGCGGAGCGGTTGGGGTCCTTGAACACCAGTTCGGGCGGCACGACCAGACCGAGCCTCGCGGCGATCTCCCGCAGGATCTCCTCTTGCCGCTCCACCCCGGTCTGATCCTCGTCGGTGATCTTCGATATGCGGCAGTACAGCGCCGCGGACTGACCCGCCCACGTCTTCGGGTCGCGCAGCGCGGCGTGCTCCGCACGCATCTCCCGAACCCGGGCAAGTCGCTGATTCCGTGCTACAGTCTGGCTGTTCGCCTCATCAGTGGTCATATACCTAGTGTACGGAAAGGGTATGACATAGGTGAGCTGGAAGGTGTACAGCGACCCGGTCAGCCTGGTCGCGCTCAACCCGCTGCCGTTCTTCAAGGCCTACAACAACCCGCTGTCGATCACCGGGCTCGAGCTCATCTCCCGGGCGCTCACCCCGCAGTACCCGGGCACGTTCAAGTCCGACGTCGCCTCGGGCAGCCTGCCCTCGGTCTCCTGGATCATCCCGCCGGTGGCCGAGTGCGAGCACCCGGCCGCGCCGCCGGAGTACGGCGAGTACTTCGTGCAGGAGGTGCTGAGCACCCTGGTGTCCAATCCGGAGGTGTGGGCGCAGACCCTGGTCATCCTGGTCTACGACGAGAACGGCGGCTTCTTCGACCACGTGCCGCCGCCCACCGCGCCGGCCGGCACCGCGGGCGAGTGGCTGGCCACGCTGCCCTCCGCGGCCGGCGGCGTCGACGGCCCGGTCGGCCTCGGCTTCCGCACCCCCTGCCTGGTGGTCTCGCCGTTCACCGCGGGCGGCTACCGGTACTCCGGCACCCTCGACCACACCTCGGTGCTGCGCTTCATCGAGACCCGGTTCGGGGTGGCCGTGCCGAACCTGTCCGCCTGGCGGCGCAGCGTGACCGGCGACTTCACCGGCGTGCTCAACCTGTCCGCGGCACCGGTGACCTCGTTCCCCTCGCTGCCGGTCGCCTCGCTCGGCGACACCTCGACGGCCGAGCAGGCGGTGCTGAACGCGCTCGCCGGCACGCTCGACGTCGGCATCCCGTACCCGCTGCCGAACAGCAACTCGATGCCGAGCCAGGAGACCACCCCGGCCCGGCCCGTGGTGCCGTAGGTGCCGTAGCCGTTCCCGTTCCACATCGGTCAGAAGTCTGCGATGCCCGCGGCCCCCGCGGCTCGAGCGGTGATTTCCCTGCGCTCGAGCCGCGGGGGCCGGTGCGTTTCAGGCCTCTGTCCATCCTGCCCTACTGCCCCGCGCCCGCTCGCGCTACAGTCGGTGTCCGAATGTAATGGCAGATCGACAATGAGTGCCGCAGTGCACTGTCTCGCCGCGGAAAGGGGACCCGCGCACGAGGCCCGACGGGTCGGGACGGCGGCTGCGGAGGGGTGGGGATTCACCGTGCCGGACTGGCGCGACGAAGTGTGCGTGGCGCTCAAGGCCTGGCTGGCCGTGGAAGGCGGCAGCGGCCAGAAGCCGTCGTGGAAGCTGGTCGGCCGCGCCCGGCCGGAGGGCGCCGAGGGCTGGTACCAGGTCGACCTGCGCGGCACGAAGGTCTCCGAGGAGCAGTTCGAGCGGCTCCGGCTGGCCGGCGCGCGGGCCCCCGCCTCCGGCCCGGCGGGGAGCGACGGCGGGAACGGGAAGGCCGCGGCTGCTTCATCCGGCGACGCGGAGAACGCCGGATACGCCGTGATGGACGCGGTTCTGGACGGCGCCGTGCTGCGGGTGCGCGTCGCGGAGTTCGCCGAAGTCGACGACCCGCACCTGTGGACCTACCGCCAGCCGCCGGCCTTCCTGACCGCGGCGTTGCACGACGGCATCGCGAACCTGACCGAGCCCGGACTCGCCCATGTGCTCGCTCGCGGCGAGCTCAACGGCACCTCCGCGGCCCCGAATGCGGCGGGGCTCGTCGCCGACGGCGGCCGGGTGCTCAACGAGCAGCAGGCCGAGGCCTATCGCGCCGCTTTGGGGACCGGCCTCTGGCTGGTCTGGGGCCCGCCCGGCACCGGGAAGACCGAGGTGCTGCGCCGGGCCATCGGCGACCTGCTGAACGCCGGCCGGCGCGTGCTGCTGGTGTCCGCCACGAACATCGCGGTCGACAATGCCCTGCTGCGCGTCGTGCGGGACCAGCCGCGCGTGCCCGGCCGCATGGTGCGGGTCGGCACACCGCAGCTCCCTGAGATCGCCGCGGATCCGAACGTCGCGCTGCCGGCCCTCGTCCGCACCCGGCTGAGCCACCTCGAACAGCAGCGGCAGCAGGTCGAGAACCGCCTCATGGAGCTGCGCCGCAACAGCAGCGAACTGGCCGAATGCCGCAAGCGCATCACAGGATTCGATCAGACCGCGTACGCCGCCGCGCGCCAGGTGACCACATCCGACCCGGACAGCCGCCATGCTGCGTTGAGCGAAGCCCTGAGCACGGCCCGGACCCAGGCTGAGGCCGCCGCGCGTGCGGCACGGCAGGCGCAGGACCGCGCCAAGCAGGCGACCGCCGAATACGCCGCGGCCGAACCCTCACTGCGAACCTGGCGGCAGATCGGCGAGATCATCGCCACCACGAACCGCACCACCAAGGCAGCGGCCGATCAGGCCGCGCAGATCCTGCAGGCGAACGCATCCGTCCAGGCGGCCACCGAGAAGCTGGCCGCCTGGGAAGCGCAGCCCGCGCTCAAGCGACGGCTGACCCGCGGTGAAGGCGAGCAGCTCAAACAGCAGCAGGCCGATTGGCTCCGGCATGCGTCGGCGCTCCGGGACGAGGTGCACGCGGCGCAGGCCATTGCGAAGGCACACTACGACCGGGCCCAAGCGGATGTCGCACACCTGACGCAGCAGGCCGGGCTCAGCCGCGAGCAGGTCGGCGCGCTCGAAACCGCGGCACACGCCACGCGGGACGAACTGACGGCGGCGACGAACGAGTTCGACGCCCGGCTCGCGCGGCATACCGCGGCGCAGGCGGAACTCGACCGGTTCCGATCCGCTGCGGCCGTGGTCATCCCCGCGGACCGGGCCGGGCTGCCCGCCGTCGCGGCGCGCGCCGCGCAGCTTCAGCGGCTACTGGGAACCGGCGCGGACAAGCGGACCGCGTTCGAAAAGGAGCACGCCCGGCTCGAAGCCGAGTACGACCGGCTGTCCCGGGACGCCTCCGGTGAGATCGTGCGCGGTGCCCGGCTGGTGGCCACCACGCTGGCCCGCTTCCGGATCAACGCCGCCGTGCTAGCCGGGCCGTACGACGCCGTGTTCATCGACGAGGTCGGCTCGGCCGCGCTGCCCGAAGTCCTGCTCGCGGTGGCGAAGGCCGGCCGGGTCGCCGTCATGCTCGGCGACTTCATGCAGCTCGGCGCGGTCGGCCTGGACGACCTGGCGCAGAAGGTGAAGCAGCCGGTCTTCACCAAGTGGGTGGCCCGGGACGTCTTCGAGCACTGCGGCATCGCGGCGCCGGCCGACGCCCGCTCCCACCCCCGGTGTATCAGCCTCCAGGAACAGCACCGCTTCGGCCTGGACGTGATGGAGCTGGCGAACCGCTGCGCCTACGACGGCCTGTTGCAGGCGGGACCCGGACCGCGCAACCGCGGCCGCGGCAGCGCGCACGACCCGCAGATCATCCTGCTCGACACCGACGGCCTCGGTGCGCTCGAACATATCTACCGGACCAACGGCCGGGTCTCCGGCTGGTGGGCGGCCGGAACCATGCTGTCGCGAGCTGTCGCCGAGTTGCACGCCGCCGAGCACAAGGACGTCGGGATCGTGACTCCGTACACGGCGCAGGCCGAGGCGTCGCTGGAGGCGCTGCGCGATCTGGAAGCATCAGGCGGCGTATTCGCCGATGTCGGCACCGCGCACCGGTTCCAGGGCCGGGAGTTCCCCGTGGTCGTGTTCGACACGGTCGAGAACCGCGACTCCGGCGGCGGCTGGATCGCGAAGGCGTCGCGGGCCGTCGCCGCGAGCAGCTGGCAGCGCAGCGGCCTGCGCCTTTTCAACGTGGCCAGCACGCGAGTGCAGCAGACGCTCTACATCATCGCGAGCGGGGACCGGGTGCTGAACGCCGCGCCGGGCACGCCGCTGGCCGTCCTGCGCGACCTGGTGCGCGACAACCGCGCAGTGCGGATGCCCGCGAGCCGATACGTCGGCGGCTTCGGCGACATCCCCGCCGAGCACGGCGAGCTGGTCGGCCAACTCGGCGAAGTGCTGGCCCGTCACGTCGAAGTGGCTGCGCTTGACGACGAGCGGTCGTTCTACAAGACCTTCGTGCCGCGTATCGAGGCCGCCCGTTCCTCCATATGGCTCTGGGCGCCCTGGTCGCTCAAACGCAGCAAGGCCATCATTCCCGCCCTCACCGACGCCGCGGCGCGCGGAGTGCGGGTTGTCGTGTTCACCCGCGGGCCGGAGGACAAACTGCACGAGCTGAACCCGGAACAGCTCACGGCGCTGCGCGCCGCCGGGTTCCCCGTGGTCCTGATGCACAAGATGCACCAGAAGATCGCGATCTTCGACGAGTCGGTCACGCTCTACGGCAGCCTCAACCCGCTCTCCCAGAGCGACACCCGCGAGACGATGATGACCCTGCTCGGGGGCGCCCTCGCCCGCCGGATCCTCAAGGAGGAGCACGCCGCGGCGTTCTCCAAGCCGCCGCGCTGCGGCGCCTGCCGCGGTACCGACGTCGACCTGCGCCGCGGCTCGGGAAGGAACGACGGCTGGTACTGGCGCTGCTTCTCGCAGGCCTGCCCGGGCCGTGCCGGCACCAAGGCGTGGACCCAGAAGATCACGTTCTGAGGCGCGGCCCGCTGCGCGGCCGTCCTGCCGTGTGATCCGCGCGACAGCGGGGTGCGCGGGCGGGCGGGCGTCGTGGATACTCGGAGCGGAGACTCGAATCCAGGGCGGCCACCCGGCGACGGGCGCCGACCCGATCAGCCGACGAGAGGAACCGTGAGGTTCTGCATGCCGTCCACAGGCGACCCGAAACCGTCGATGAGCGAGTCCGGACTGCCGGTCCGGCCGGTCTACCGTCCGGCCGACCTGGCCGGCTGGGATCCGCAGGACCGCCTGGGTGAACCCGGCGGCTATCCGTTCACCCGCGGGGTCTACCCGACCATGTACACCGGACGGCCCTGGACCATGCGGCAGTACGCCGGGTTCGGCACCGCCGCGGAGTCCAACCGGCGGTACCGCCAGCTGATCGAGCACGGGTCCACCGGCCTGTCCGTGGCCTTCGACCTGCCCACCCAGATGGGTTACGACTCGGACGAGCCGATCGCGCGCGGCGAGGTCGGCAAGGTGGGCGTGGCGATCGACTCGATCGAGGACATGCGGGTGCTGTTCGGCGGCATCCCGCTGGACCGGGTCTCCACCTCGATGACCATCAACGCCCCCGCCGCCCTCCTGCTGCTGCTCTACCAGCTGGTCGGCGAGGAGCAGGGGGTTGCGCCGGGCGCGCTGACCGGCACGGTCCAGAACGACATACTCAAGGAGTACATCGCCCGCGGCACCTACATCTTCCCGCCGGCGCCCTCGCTGCGGCTGGTCGCCGACGTGTTCGCGTACTGCAACCGCGAGATCCCGAAGTGGAACACCATCTCGATCTCCGGGTACCACATGGCCGAGGCCGGGGCGACGCCTGCGCAGGAGATCGCCTTCACCCTCGCCGACGCGGTCGCGTACGTGCGCGCGGCGCTCGAGTCGGGGCTCGCCGTCGACGCCTTCGCCCCGCGGCTGTCGTTCTTCTTCGTGGCGCGCACCACGCTGCTCGAGGAGGTCGCCAAGTTCCGCGCGGCCCGGCGGATCTGGGCCCGGATCATGCGCGACGAGTTCGGCGCGAAGGACCCGCGCTCGCAGATGCTGCGCTTCCACACGCAGACCGCCGGCGTGCAGCTGACCGCGCAGCAGCCCGAGGTGAACATGGTCCGGGTCGCGCTGCAGGGGCTGGCCGCGGTGCTCGGCGGGACCCAGTCGCTGCACACGAACTCCTTCGACGAGGCGATCGCGCTGCCCACAGAGAAGGCCGCGCGGCTGGCGCTGCGTACCCAGCAGGTGATCGCGCACGAGACCGACGTGACCCGGACCGTGGACCCGTTCGCCGGCTCCTACGCGGTGGAGAAGCTCACCGACGACCTCGAGGCCGAGATCAATACGCTGATGGAGCGGGTCGAGGGCCTCGGCGGCGCGGTCGCCGCGATCGAGCACGGCTTCCAGAAGGCCGAGATCGAGCGGTCCGCGTACCGGATCGCGCAGGAGATCGACGGCGGCGAGCGCACCGTGGTCGGCCTCAACAAGTTCACCATCGACGCCGAGGAGCCCTACGAGCCGATGCGGGTCGACCCGAGCATCGGCGCGGCCCAGGCGGAGCGGCTGGCCAAGCTGCGCGTCGACCGCTCGAAGGGCGACGTGGAGCGCGCGCTCGACGCGATGAAGCGCGCCGCGGAGGGCACGGACAACGTGCTCTACCCGATGCGCGAGGCGTTGAAGGCGCGCGCGACCGTCGGCGAGGTCTCACATGCGCTGCGCTCGGTGTGGGGAACGTACGTGCCCTCAGACGCCTTCTGAGCCGGATGGCGCAGGGATCGATCAGGACGACGATACCGGCGGGAAAAGCTGGTGATCTGCGCGGGCAGCGGGCCGGGCGCCCGTGTGAAACGCCCGGCCCGACCGTCGGTCTGATTCTGATGTGCCTAGATCAACGTCGACTCAGCTCGCTGAGTCGACGTTGCCCAATGTGACCGGTGTGCCGAACGCCGCCGTGGCGCCGGAGGCGGTCGCGGCGCCCGGCCAGTCGATCACGTCGCCGCTCGGGGTGACCGCGACCAGGTCGGGATCGCCGTCACCGTGCAGGTCCACGGCGTAGACGGCCGAGTACTGCGCGGCCGGCAGGCTGCCGGTCTGGCCGTCGCCTGCCGGGACGGTCAGCGCGGTGCCGCTTCCGCTCGTCGGCGTGCCCAGATCCACCGGGTCGCCGGCCGAGTCGAACGTGATCGGGTACTGATAGACGACGCCGGTCGCGTCGTCGCGCGCCCAGACCACCGGCTGGCCGCCGGCGGTCCCGGGATCCAGCAGGGTGAACCCGTTCCAGCCGCCGGTGCCGAGCGGGATCGCGGTGTCGAAGAAGGTCCCGAACCCGCCCGGGTAGTACCACAGCGAGCCGTTCTCGACGGTCAGCAGGCCCGGCCGCCCGTTGTCGACGCCGGAGACCGGGTCCCCGGCGAGCAGGTCGCCGGGCGTGGTGATCGAGGTCAGCCCGCTCCAGTCGGTGCTGTCGTAGCCGGCGCAGCTTCCGGTGCTGGTGGCCTGGCACGTGGCCTCCTTGCGCACCTCGCTGACCTCGGAGGTGTCGTCGAAGTTGCCGCCGATGGTGCTGCCGCCGTTGCGGTAGATGAACAGGAACTGGTGGGCCGGGCTGTACACGACCAGGTCGTCGACGCCGCCGTTGGTGAACGAGCCGTAGTGCGCGAAGTCGTAGTCGGCCCAGCTGTCGCCGTACACGCTGTTGGTCGGCGTGGACAGCATCACCGGCCCGGTGCCCAGTTCGCTGCCGCCGGGGAACTCGACCAGATCGCCGCTGCTGTTCGTGGTGACCAGGTCGGGCACGAGGTCGCCGTTCACGTCGCCGGGGACGGGCTTGCCCGGCGCCTGCGGGACGAAGAACGTGTACTCGAGCTGCTGCGACACGTTGCCCGCCAGGTCGGCTGCCTGGATGTAGAGAATGTGCGTGCCGAATTCGCTGGTGCCGTAGGTGATCGTCGCCGTGCCGGTTGCCGAGGCGGCGACGAAGGGCGAGCCGAACGCGGCCACCGGATCGTCGAACGAGTAGTAGAAGCCTGCGAGGCCGGAGGCGGGGCCGCCGCTCGCCGGGCCCGGGTCGCTCGAGCTGACCGAGAGGGTGCCGGTCTGCCCGGTGGACAGCCCGGTCTGGCCGCTGGACGAGGGCGGGAAGTCGGTCGAGGTGACCACCGGGCCGGTCGGCGGCGTCTGGTCGGAGATGAACGCGCAGGTGGCGCTCGGCGCGGAGGTCAGCGTCCCGTCGGAGGCGGTGACCGACCAGCTGTATTCGTGCCCGTCGACGACGGGCGCCTGGTAGTCCGCCGTGTCACCGCTTATGGCACTGACGGTCGCAGTGCTCGATGTTCCCGCGGTGAGGTCGTTGACGGTGAAAGCGGCCTGGAGCGCACCGCCCACGGCGCTGGAGACTGCTGCGGTCAGCGTCTGGATGCCGCCGGAGTCGGCGGCGGCGAAACCGGGCGCGGCGACGCTGCCGCAGGGTGCTGCGGCGCCGCCGGGAAGCTCCGGCGTCGGGACCGCGGTGAGATTCGTCGGCGCGGCCGGCGCGACGTCGTAGGTGGTGATCAGCTCGGCGCTGCTCACCGCGAAGCGCTCGAAGCCGCCCTTGGGCTTTTCGGCCCCGTACATCCCGACGGTCACGTCGCCGTCCGACCGGCCGACGAAGTAGGCGACCTCCGGGGTGATCGTGAAGACGGCCTCGACGCCGCCGCAGGAGCTGCCCGAGCTGTTGCCGTCCGCGGTGACCGGGTCGGTCGCCATCGGCTTCGGCACGCTCGCGTTGCTCAGCGGCCGCGGCTGGTCGCGCCAGTCGGTCCTGGCGCCGATCGGGCCGGTCCAGTCGAGCGCGACCTGCGCGGCGTCCGCGGCGCTGCAGTCCGGCTCGGCCGAGTAGTCCGAGGTGACGTCGAACGTCGAGGAGAGCACGTCGTCCGCGGACGAGAGCCCGGCCAGGCTCAGGTCCAGGAAGGTCCGGTTGATCCCCGCGCACGGCCCGGACGTGTCGAACCCGACGCCGGAGTCCGCGGTCCCGTAGCCCCGCGTGCTGTTCGGACAGCCTTCGGCGACCTGCGTGGTGGCCAGCGCCCCGTCGGAGCCGAACAGCCCGGCGGTCGTGGTGAACGTGCCGTTCGGGTTGGCCATGGTGCTGGAGTCCGCCGTGGCCAGAGCCGGGACCGCCACCGGCCTGCCGTCGGCGCGCGCCTGCGCGCTCGCCGCGGCACGCGGGTTCTGCGGTGCGGGTGCGGCGGCCTGGGCGCGGGCCGGGCCGGCCGCGACGAGGGAGAGGCAGACCGCGAGCCCTGAGACGAGAGCGACGGCTGATCTCCTGCGTGGTTCTCCGTGCATGAGTGTTCGATCGAACACTTCGGATACCCCCGGTGAAATAAGGCCCCGCAGAAAGCAGGGCTGCTTGTCAGAGCATAGCGATGGGCCGGGTTCTGCGGCGCTCGCCCGTTCGGCCGGCCCGGGGGCGCCGCGCCGCCGGGCCCGCCACCGGTCGCCACCGCCCTCGGCGCACCGGTGCCCGGCGGATTCCCGTCGCGGCCCCGCATCTCGTACGGTGTTCATGGTCGCCCCGCCCGGCGCCCTGGCGCGGCCGCCGGCCGCGAGAGCCAGCCCTTCGTCAAGGACCGAACCGAGGTGAGGCAGCCGTGCCGGAACTGGCCGGGCCGCTGGTCGACTGGGAGGCGCTGCGCGAGGCGGCCCGCGCGGCGATGCGCCGGGCCTACGCGCCCTACTCGAAGTTCCCGGTCGGCGCCGCCGCGCTGGTCGAGGACGGCCGGATCGTCTCCGGCTGCAACGTGGAGAACGCCTCCTACGGCCTGACCCTGTGCGCCGAGTGCGGCCTGATCTCGGCGCTGCACATGAGCGGCGGCGGCCGGCTCGTCGCCTTCGCCTGCGTGGACGGCGCCGGCCTGCCCCTGATGCCCTGCGGCCGCTGCCGCCAACTGCTGCACGAACACGGCGGCCCCCGGCTGCTGCTGGAGACCGCGCAGGGCATCCTCACCATGGCCGACGTCCTGCCGGAGGCCTTCGGCCCGCAGGACCTCGCCGCCGGCTGACCCGAACGGATTACCCATGCACGTGATCGACGTCATCCTCACCAAGCGCGACGGCGGGGAGTTGACGGATGAGCAGATCGACTGGGTCGTGCGCGCCTACACCGACGGCACGGTCGCCGACGAGCAGATGTCCGCGCTGGCCATGGCGATCCTGCTGAACGGGATGACCCGGCGGGAGGTCGGCCGGTGGACCGACGCGATGATCGCCACCGGCGAGCGGATGGACTTCTCCGGGCTCGGCCGGCCCACCGCGGACAAGCACTCCACCGGCGGCGTCGGCGACAAGATCACCCTGCCGCTGGCCCCGCTGGTCGCCGCCTGCGGCGCGGCCGTCCCGCAGCTCTCCGGCCGCGGCCTCGGCCACACCGGCGGCACCCTCGACAAGCTCGAGTCGATCCCCGGCTGGCGCGCGTCGCTGAGCAACGAGGAGATGCTCGGCGTGCTGCGCGGGGCCGGCGCGGTGGTCTGCGCGGCCGGCGACGGGCTCGCCCCGGCCGACCGCAAGCTCTACGCGCTGCGCGACGTCACCGGCACGGTCGAGTCGATCCCGCTGATCGCCTCCTCCATCATGTCCAAGAAGATCGCCGAGGGCACCGGCGCGCTGGTGCTCGACGTGAAGGTCGGCTCCGGCGCGTTCATGAAGGACCCGGACCGGGCGCGTCAGCTCGCTGAGACGATGGTCGCGCTTGGCACGGACCACGGCGTGCGCACCGTCGCGCTGCTCACCGACATGGACACCCCGCTCGGCCGCACCGCCGGCAACGCCCTCGAGGTGCGCGAGGCGGTCGAGGTGCTGGCCGGAGGCGGGCCGGCGGACGTGGTCGAGCTCACCCTCGCCCTGGCCCGCGAGATGCTCGACGCGGCCGGGCTGCCCGACGCGGACCCGGCCGCGGCGCTGGCGGGCGGCGCCGCGATGGACGTCTGGCGCACCATGATCCGCGCGCAGGGCGGCGACCCGGACGCCGCGCTGCCGACCGCCATGGAAAAGCACGTATTCGCCGCGCCCGCCTCCGGGACGCTGACCCGGCTCGACGCGATGGCCGTGGGCCTGGCCGCCTGGCGGCTCGGCGCCGGCCGGGCCCGCAAGGAGGACCCGGTCCAGGCCGGCGCCGGCGTCGAGCTGCACGCCAAGCCCGGCGACCGGGTCGCCGCGGGGGAGCCGCTGCTCACCCTGCACACCGACACGCCCGACCGGCTCGAGTCCGCCCTGGACGCGCTAACCGGCGGATTCACCATCGCCGCGGACCCCGGATACGCCCCGCGTTCCCTCATCCTCGGCCGCGTTACGGCATAAGGTGCCAGGGTGAATGAACTGAGCATCCCCACCGCGGACCAGATCAAGCAGGCCCCGAAGGTCGCACTGCACGACCACCTCGACGGGGGCCTGCGTCCGCAGACGGTGATCGAGCTGGCCGACCGGGCCGGGTACGCGGACCTGCCGGAGGACGACCCGGAGAAGCTCGGCCTCTGGTTCCGCAACGCCGCCGACTCCGGCTCGCTGACCCGCTACCTGCAGAGCTTCGACCACACCGACGCGGTCATGCAGACCGCGGACGCGCTGCGCCGGGTCGCCGCCGAGAGCGTCGAGGACCTGGCCGCCGACGGCGTCGTCTACGCCGAGATCCGGTTCGCCCCCGAGCTGCACAGCCGCAAGGGCCTGAGCCTGGACGCGGCGGTGGAAGCGGTCGTCGAGGGCTGCCGCGACGGCGAGCAGCGCGCGGCCGCCGCAGGGCACTTCATCAAGGCCGGCACCCTGGTCACCGCGATGCGGCAGTTCACCGAGCCGGGCAGCCTGGAGCTGGCGCGCCTGGCGGTGCGGTACCGCGACGCGGGCGTCTCCGGGTTCGACATCGCCGGCCCGGAGGCCGCGTTCAGCCCCGACCTGCACGCCGAGGCGTTCAAGTACCTGCGCGAGCAGTTCTTCCGGTTCACCGTCCACGCCGGCGAGGACGGCGGGCCGGACTCCGTCGCCGCCGCCCTGCTGCACGGCGCCGACCGGCTCGGGCACGGCGTGCGCATCATCGAGGACATCGACTTCAGCGAGCCGGGACGCGGCGCCGGGGACGACGAGGACGGCGACGCGATGCAGGGCGCGAAGCTCGGCCGGATCGCCGCCTACGTGCGGGACAAGCGCATCGCGCTGGAGGTGTGCCCCTCCTCGAACCTGCAGACCGGCATCGCCGGATCGCTGGCCGAGCACCCGATCCAGCGGCTCTACGACCTCGACTTCAACCTGACCGTCAACTGCGACAACAGGCTGATGAGCAGCACCAGCATGAGCCGGGAGCTGGGCCTGCTGGCGCGGACCTTCCAGTGGGACCTGTCGGACCTGGAACTGGTCGCCCTCAACGCGATCGACGCCGCGTTCATCGCGCACGACGTGCGCGACGCGATCGCCGACCAGATCATCAACGGCTACGTAGACCTGCGCGGCGACGAGGACTGACCCGCACGGCGGCAGCCTCCTGACAGCCGGTGACGCGACATCAGGAGGCTGCCCCGCCGGCACATCCGGCGCGGGCGCCCCGGATCGGCGCCACGAAAGCACCATCGCACCGCGCGATCCGGCGCCGCGCGCGTCATGATGACCGCGTGGAACAGGCGCTCACGGAATTGACCATCCCCGTCGGCGGGCACCGGCACACGGCGCTCGCGGCGGGCCCCGCGGACGGCGAGTTCGCCCTCCTGCTGCACGGCTGGCCCGAATTCGCCGACTCCTGGCGCGCCGTGCTGCCCGCCCTCGGCGCCGCCGGGTACCGCGCCGTCGCGGTCGACCAGCGCGGATACGCCGTCGGGGCCCGGCCGCCGGACGTGGCCGACTACGCGCTCGAACACGTGGTCGCCGACGCGCTCGCCTTCGCCGACAGCCAGGGCGCGCGCCGCTTCCACCTGGTCGCGCACGACTGGGGCGGCATGGCCGCCTGGGCCCTGGCCGCCGCCCATCCGGACCGGCTGCATTCGCTCAACGTCCTGGCCACCCCGCACCCGGCCGCGCTGCAGCACGCCGCGGCCACGGACGAGGACCAGTACCGTCGGCTCGACTACGTCCGGTACTTCCGCCGCCCGGCAGGCACGGCCGAGCAGACCCTGCTGGCCGACGGTGCCCGGCGGCTGCGCCGCGTGTACGGCGACGGCGTCCCGGACGATCTCGTCGAGGCGAACCTGCGCCGGCTGGCCGAGCCCGGCGCGCTGACCGCGACACTCAACTGGTACCGCGCGCTCGACGGCGGCCTCGGCGCCCCCGCCGGGCGCATCAGCACCCCGACACTGTTCGTCTGGGGCGATCAGGACGTCGCGCTCGGCCGCACCGCCGCCCTGGGCACCGCGGAGCACGTCGACGGACCCTACCGGTTCGTGCCGCTCGAGGGAGCCGGGCACTGGCTGCCCGAGGAGGAGCCGGAGACCGTCACCCGGCTGCTGCTCGACCACCTGCGCTCCGCCCGCGCGGCCGGGCCCGGCGGCTGATCACGCTCACTGACCGCTGGCGGCGCTCTGCGCGGACGGGTCCTGCAGGCCCGGCGACTTCAGCAGCGGGAACGTGTTGTTGCCCAGCATCGGGATGTACTGCGTCGTCGTGTCCGAACACGCCAGCCAGGTCGGCTCGGCCGCCCCCGGCGCGACTATGCCGATCGAGTCGGTGCCGTCGAAGTTCTGCATCGTGCAGATCAGCTCGGTGCGGCCGGCCGCGCCGATCGCCTCCGAGACCCCGTACGCCGCCGCCTCGCTCAGCGCCTGCGGCCTGATCACCAGCCCGGTCGGCAGCGCGGAGACGTAGCCCTCCTTCTGCTCCGTCGCCGTCGGCCCCTGCACCAGCGCCTGCAGGACGTCCGACTCGGTCGGCTGGCCGTCGGTCGCCCGGCGCACCGCCGCCCACTGGCCGTCCTGCTGGAAGTAGAGCACGAAGGTGGTGCTGTCGCCGGTAGTCGGGCTCGCCTGCGCGGCCCCGGCCGGCACGGTCGGCACCGGGCCCAGCGAGGTGATCCCGCTGGGCTGGATGCCGCACGCGGCGACCGCCGGGAGCAGCGCCGCGCCCATCCCGGCCAGCGCCGCCCGCCTCGACCACCTCACGCCTTGACCTCCTGCGCCTGTCCGCTGCCGCTCGGCGGCCGCCGCCAGGACCCCGAGCCGAGGCCGCCGGGCCGGCTCTCCGGCAGCCCGGCCAGACCGGTCGGGAGCTCCGGCTCGGCCGCGCCGGCGCGCACCGGGAATCTGAAGGTGAAGACGGCGCCGCGCTCGGCCCGGTTGCGCACCGACAGCTCGCCGCCGTGCATCCGGGCGTTCTCGAAGGCGATCGACAGGCCGAGGCCGCTGCCCTCGGAGCGGCCCCGGGCCCGGTCCGCCTTGTAGAAGCGGTCGAAGATGTGCGGCAGCGCCTCCGGCGGCACGCCCGGCCCGGAGTCGGTCACCTGCACCGTCGCCCAGCCGTTGTCCTCCCACACGTCCACGGCCACCGGCTCGCCGCCGTGCTTGAGCGCGTTGCCGACCAGGTTCGCGATCACCACGTCGAGCCTGCGCGCGTCGACCACGACGCCCAGCCGCACCGGCGCGGTCACCGTCGCCTTGGCCGACCAGCCGCGGGCGTCCAGCGTCGCGGAGACCAGCTCCGGCAGGTTGATGTCCTCCAGCCGCATCGCCGCGGTGCCCGCGTCGAACCGGGAGATCTCCATCAGGTCCTCGACCAGCCGGGCCAGCCGCTTGGTCTCGTTGGCGATCAGGTGCGCGGCCGAGACCGTGGTCTGGTCCGCGCCGTCGACGTCCTCGAGCACCTCGGTCACCGCGGTCATCGCGGTCAGCGGGGTGCGCAGCTCGTGCGAGACGTCGGCGACGAAACGGCGGGAGGCGGCGTCCATCGCGCGCAGCTCGTCCATCGACCGGGCCAGCGCCGCGGCCGTCTCGTTGAAGGTGCGCGAGACGTCGGCGATCTCGTCCGCGCCCTCGACCTCGAGCCGCACGTCCAGGTCGCCCTCGCCGAGCCGGCGCGCGGCCAGGCCCAGCCGGCGGATCGGCACCAGCACGTTGCGGGTGGCCAGGAAGGCCACGATGATCGCGGCGAACAGGGCCAGGCCGGCCGAGGCCACGCCGATCGTGATCAGCTTGGTCAGCACGGCCTGCTCCGAGGCCAGCGAGGTGAACAGGTAGATCTCCGGGCCGTTCGCGAGCTGGGCGCCG
>DASYAE010000209.1:0-98360 GCA_036501535.1 Actinocrinis sp.
GTTCCCCGTTCCGCAGCTGCTGAGACCAGCTGCGGTCGCGGACGAGGCTTGTATGCCCGCGGCGGCCAGGAAGCCTGCCAGCAGGATCAGGGCGAGGGTCAGTCTGTTCAGCCGGTTTCGCACAGCGGGTCCGCCATCGAAGTCACCACATTGACCAGGAGCCAGGTGCCGTTCGGGAGGCTCTGGAAGTTATCGAGCCACAGCACATAGTTGTTCGAACCGGACGTGTTCTGTCCGGCAGCGTTGCTGGAGATCGTGAGCGGCTTCGTCGCGCTCGCATCCTCACAGGCTTCGTATGTCGCGATGGTCCCGGCGGTGTTGAGCTTCACCGTGCGGTTGAAGAGATGGTCGGTCCCGGTGGGCCGCTGTCCCTTCGACTTCCAGGAGCTCACCGTCTGTGACATGGTCGCGTAGGCCGCCCCGCTGGTCCACGTGGTGAAGTTCGGATCACCGGCGTTCCCCTGGCTGATCGCCTCCATGTACGACATCCACTGGTAGCCGGCGTCGGTCAGCACGGCGTTCTGGGTGGCGTCCGAGGTCGTGTCCGGGTCGATCACGACGTGGAGGTCGGCGGGGATGTCGAAGGTGGGGCCGGTCGACGAGGAACTCGGGCTCGGCGAGGGGTCTTTCGACGCGTGGGCGGTCGGGGAGGACTTCGGCAGGGCGGCGTTGGGCTGCTGGGTGGCTGAGCACCCTGACAGGGTTAGTGCGCCGAGTGCGCCGAGCGCCGCCAGCGCGGCGGTGGTCCGCCTGGGTGCGGCGAGCTTCGCGGGCCCTGGTCCTGGTCCTGGCCCTGGTGCCTTGGTCGCGTCGCCCGGGCCGGCGAACCATGCACGGCAGCGGTGATCACGGTGGTGTCGCCGGGGCATATGATCCACCTCCCCAATTCGCTTCCGCCGGCGCGCGGGACCGGCGTGCGGTGCAGGGCCGCGTCACGGCCTGCTCCGTCCTGCTCCTCTTACCCTCTACCCTTACCCACCCCGCCGCTGTGCGGCGCCGTCCGAAGCCATCGGCATCGGATCGTAGCCGTCCGATCTCTCTTCGCATAGACGTCGAAAGCGAATCGCGATGTACCTCACGTGCATCGTCCTTCGCACCACGGCCGGCACGACCCCCTGCCGCTACTCCTCTACCCGACGAGACATCAGTTCTATACATCCGTAACGGTCGTCACGAAGATTTCGCTATCTGGGTGTTCGTCAGGCCTGTTCCTGGCCGTTACTGTGCGAGTACTATCGGCGTCTGTCCGGGACCGCGGGACACTGCATGACCGGTGTGCGAACCGCTTCCAACTGCCGGGAGCCATGACAAAACGATGAAAACCGTAGACAACGGCATGACACCGGGCGGCGGAGGCGGCGGCGGGTGGAAGCCGTCCGGCTCGATGATCCGGAACCGCGGTGAGTCCAGGGGTCCCTATGCCGGGACCGCGGCCGGGGCGCCCCCACCCGTCTCGCCCGGCGGACGCGTCCCCTCGGTGCCGCGGGAGCGCAAGCCCGCGATGGCCGCGCTCGGCCTGCTGCTCGTGGTGGTCGGCGTGCTGGCGTCGGTTTATCTGCAACAGAGCTCACAGCACCGGGTCGGCGTGGTCGAGATCAGCCATACCGTGGCCGCCGGACAGCCCATCACCGGCTCCGACATCAGCGAGGCCATGGTCGCCATCGACCCGAACATCGTCTATGTGACCTGGGCTCAGCGCGCCGACCTGTTCGCCCACTTCAGCGCCGCCACCACGCTGGTGCCCGGAACGCTGCTGGTGGCCAACATGGTCACGAGCGCTTCGCCGATCCCGGGCGGCGACGAGATAGCCGGCGTCAACCTCAAGGACGGCAACTACCCGGACGGCATCCAGGCCGGTGACACGGTGTCCGGCTACTACGTCTCGAACAAGAACGGCGACACGACCGGGACCCAGTACATGGGCGACGGATTCACCTCGCCGCCGATGTTCTCCAAAGTCGAGGTCTATTCGGTCGGCCAACTGGGAACCTCCGGATCAGTGGACGTTTCGCTGGTCCTGCCGCAGTCGCTGGTGGCCGCCGCGGTTCAAGCGGCCTCAGGAGGGAACCTCGTACTCGTGTTCGACAAGCACACCCCCGGCTCATAATGCTGACGAGACCGATTAACCCGGCGGATTCAGCGGAACGGAGACCATAGCGGTACATCCCCACCCGCCGTGCCCCAGCGTCGCAGTACCCTGAGCAAGGCGGGCCGCGCCGCCGCGGCGCGGCGCACGGCGCGCAGCCCGGGGCGACCCGGACGGCGAGGGGCCCGACGCCCCGAACGGACGGAACGGAAGCACCGCACCGCACAAGGGGGCAGGGAGCCGGATCATGGCGCTGATCATCGTGGCCGGAGACAAAGGGTCTCCGGGCGTCACCACCGCGGCGGTGGCCCTCGCCGCGGCGTGGCCGCGCCACGCGATCCTCGCCGAGTGCGACCCGCACGGCGGCGACCTGGTCTACCGTCTCGCCGCGGAGCAGGGCGGCCCGCTGGATCCGAACACCGGCCTGCTGTCCGTCGCCATCGCCGCCCGGCGCGGCTTCGACGCGCGCGCCATCCCGCAGCACCTGCAGCGCGTGCACGGCGGCCTCGACGTCCTGGTCGGCCTCGGCACCGCGGAGCAGGCCGCCGCGGTCACCGGGCAGTGGTCCCGGCTGGCCCGCGCCTTCGACCAGTTCGCCGCGCTGCCCGAGGGCGGCGACGTGATCGCGGACTGCGGCCGGGTCGGCCCCTCGTCCCCGGCGCTGGAGCTGATGCCGCACGCCGCGCTGGTACTGCTGATCGCGCGCGCCGACGCCGAACAGGTGGCGCACGTGCGGGACCGCGCCAACGGCCTTTCCCAGGCGCTGCACGGCAACCAGGGCGCGACCGCCTCGATCGCCCGGCCGCCGATCGGCGTCGTGCTCATCGCGAAGCACCGCGAGGCGAAGAAGGTCGCGCACCAGGTCGGCGACCTGCTGTCGGCGACGGCTGGGGGAGCCGAGGTGCTCGGCGTGCTCGCGGAGGATCCGGAGGGCGCCGCAGCGCTCTGCGGCAGGGTGCACGCGCGGGTGGACAAGTCGCTGCTGATGCGCTCCGCCCGCGATCTGGCGAATTCGGTGACGGCGCGATACGCGCTGCTCCGGCAGCAGCCGCCGGCTGCGGCTGCGCACACTGCGCCTCCGCGCAGCTCTGCTCCCGGGGCCGGTCCGGCGGCGTCGGCCGCGGCCGCACAGTCTTATCAGTACCCTTCGGCGCATGCGGCGGCATCGTCTGGCGCGCCGCCGCCTTCCGCGGCCGAGACCACGGCGCCGATGCCGCCTATCCGTGACGCCTATGCCCCGCCGGTCGCACCGATATATAGCGCGCCGCAGCCGTGGTCGGCCGACCAGCAGTCGTATCAGTACTCACAGCGGCCGCAGTACGGACAGCAGTCGGCGCAGCCGCAGCATCAGTCGCGATACCCCCAGTACCCGCAGAGCGCGGCGAATTATTACCAGGACCAGGCTCAGCCTCAGGGGCAGTCCCAGGCGCAGAATCATGCGGCGCATCAGCCGCCGACCGCTGCGCAGACCCCGGCTACCGTCACGCTGACGCCCAAGCTGCAGCCGCAGCAGCCCCAGCAGCCTCACCAGCCCCAGTCCCAGCCGGAGCCGGCAGACGGGTGGCCGATCCGAGACGCCGTACCCACCACCGCCTCGGCCGCGGCCTCACCTGCCTCCCCACCTGCCCCCCAGCCCCAGCTGAACCTCGAGCCCGAGCCTGCGCCCGCAGCACACACACCCGAGCCCGCGATCTCCGCCGAAGACCCCGCCGAGCCCTCCGCGGCGCCCGCGGCCCCCGACCGATCCTCGACCCCTGACTCCGACGTCGCGGACCTCGCCGACGCCGCGCCGGTCTCCACCGGGTCCGGCGGGACGGTGCAGCCCTGATGGACCACGCTCTCGTCAAGCAACTGCGGCAGGAGGTCGGCGACCGGATCGCCGAACAGCGCCGGATCGACCAACTCTCCGGCATGCTGCCGATGAACCCGGAGGACGAGCGGCAGTTCGGCCGCGCCGTCATCGGCCAGGTGCTCGAGGAGCACGCGCGCAGCGAGGTCACCGCCGGCCGCATGCCGCCGAACGCGGCCGAGGAGGAGGCGCTCGCCGCCGGGGTGCACGCCGCGCTGTTCGGGGTCGGCCGGCTCCAGCCGCTGCTGGACGACCCCAACATCGAGAACATCGACGTCAACGGCTGCGACCGGGTCTTCATCTCGTACGCCGACGGGCGCGAGGTGATGAGCGAGCCGGTGGCCGAGTCGGACGCCGAGCTGATCGAGCTGGTCCAGATCCTCGGCGCCTACTCGGGCCTGTCCTCCCGCCCGTTCGACTCGGCCAACCCGCAGCTCGACCTGCGCCTGCCGGACGGCTCGCGGCTCTCCGCGGTGATGGACGTGACCCGCCGCCCGGCCATCTCGATCCGGCGCGCCCGACTCGGCAAGGTGTTCGTCAGCGACCTGGTCGGCAACGGCACGCTGGTGCCCGAGGTGGCCTCCTGCCTGTCCGCGATGGTCGGCGCGCGCAAGAACGTGATGCTCGCCGGGTCCACCAACGCCGGCAAGACGACGCTGCTGCGCGCGCTGGCCAACGAGATCCAGCCGAACGAGCGCCTGGTCACCGTGGAGCGGGCGCTGGAGCTCGGCCTGGACCAGTTCCCCGAGCTGCACCCGAACTCGGTCGCGCTCGAGGAGCGGTTGCCCAACTCCGAGGGCGTCGGCGCGATCAGCATGGCCGAGCTGGTGCGCCGCTCGCTGCGGATGAACCCGTCCCGGGTGATCGTCGGCGAGGTGCTCGGCGACGAGATCGTCACCATGCTCAACGCGATGTCGCAGGGCAACGACGGCTCGCTGTCCACGATCCACGCGAACTCCTCGCTCGAGGTGTTCAACCGGATCTCCACCTACGCGCTGCAGGCGAACGAACGGCTCCCGGTCGAGGCCTCGCACATGCTCATCGCCGGCGCGATCGACTTCGTGGTCTTCATCGAGAAGCGCAACGATTACAGCCGCGGCGGCACCCTGCGCCGCTTCGTCTCCTCCGTGCGCGAGGTCAACGGCGTCGACGGCCGGGTGCTGTCCTCCGAGGTGTTCGCGCCGGGGCTGGACGGCCGGGCGGTGGCCCACTCGCCGATCGCCTGCCTCGACGAGCTCGTCGCGCACGGCTATGTACCCAGCGGATTGTGGCGGTGAGTGGAATTGCCGGCTGATGCGTACCTGACGCAGAACACCGCCGCGGCCATCCTGGTCGGCGCGATGGTCGGCGGTGGCCTCGTGCTCACGGTCGCGGCCCTGATCGGCTGGCGCGCGAAGCCGAAGAGCCCGAACCGCGCCACCGCCGTCATCCTGCGCCGCCTCGGCCGGCGCGGGATCATCGCCCTGCTGATGGGCGTGGTCGTCGGCGTGGCCAGCGGATGGGTGGTGCTCGGCCTCGGCGCGGTCGCGCTGATCATGTTCTGGGACGAGCTGTTCGGCGGCGCGGGCAGCGAGCGGCTCGCGGTGCGCCGGGTCGAGGCGCTGGCCCTGTGGACCGAGTCGCTGCGGGACACCATCGCCGGCGCGGTCGGCCTCGAGCAGGCGATCCCGGCCTCGGCCCGCGGCGCCGACCCGGTGCTGCGCGTCCACCTCAACGCCCTGCTCGACCGGCTGCGCGGCCGGATGCCGATGCCCGAGGCGCTGCAGATGCTGGCCGACGACCTCGACGACGCCGCGGCCGACCTGGTCATCGCGGCCCTGATCCTCAACTCCAAGCTGCGCGGGCCGGGCCTGCGCGACGTGCTCAGCGCGCTGGCCGCCTCGGCCCGCGAGGAGGTCGAGGTGCGCCAGCGGGTCATCGCCAGCCGGGCCGGGACCCGCCGCTCGGTGCAGATCATCGTCGCCGTCGTGGTCGTCTTCATGCTCGGCATGGCGCTGTTCAACAGCAGCTTCGTGGCCCCGTACAGCACCTTCCTGGGCGAGGTCGTGCTGGTCATCGTGATCGGGCTGTTCGCGATCGGCTTCTTCTGGCTGCGCCGGCTGGCCAAGGTGGAGACCCCGGCCCGGTTCCTGGTCGGCTCCGGGACGGCGGCCGGATCGCGGTCCGCGGCGGACCAGGCCGCCGCGCGCGCCGCCCATCCCGGCGCGACCGAGCTGATGGCGCCGGCCGGCTCGCCGCCCTACACCCGTCGCGGAGGACGCTGATGCTCACCGAGATCTTCCTGGGCGTGTGCGTGGGCTTCGGCCTGTTCGTGATCGCCCGGGCCCTGATACCGGACCGGATGGGCGCGGCCGCCCGGGTCGCCCAGATCGACGCGTTGCGCGAGCTCGGCCGGTTCGGCGCGCCGGCCCCGGAGGACGCCGGCGGCATGCGGGACCGGCTCGGCCGGCGGCTGGCCGAGATGTTCGCCCGGTACGGCTGGGAGATGCGCAGCGTGCGCGCCGACCTGTACGTGCTGCAGCGCTCCTGGCAGCGGCTGCTGGTGACCAAGTTCGGGCTGGCCGTCACCGGGTTCCTGATCGGCCCGCTGCTGTTCGCCGCCGCGCTCGAGGTCGGCATCCGCGTCAACCCGTTCATTCCGCTGTGGGTCGCGCTCGCCCTGGCCGCGGTGTTCTTCATGCTGCCCGACCTGGAGGTGCGCCGGGACGCCGACGCGAAGCGGCTGGACCTGCGCCGGATCATCGCCGCCTATCTCGACCTGGTCGCGATGAACCTGGCCGGCGGCCGCGGCCTGCCCGAGGCGCTGACCGCCGCGGCCGAGATCAGCGAGGGCGACGGCCTCGGCCGGATCCGGGACTGCCTGGCCGAGGCCCGGCTCTCCGGCACCCAGCAGTGGGCCGCCCTCGGCCGGCTAGGCTCCGACCTCGGCATCAAGGAACTGACGGATCTGGGCACCGCACTGGCGCTGGTCGCGGACGACGGCGCCAAGGTGCGCGCCTCGCTGTCCGCCCGCGCGGAGACCATGCGCAAGCGGGAGCTGGCCGACCTGGAGGGCAAGGCCGGCGCGCGCTCGCAGTCCATGCTGGTGGCCCAGATGTTCCTGTGCCTGGGCTTCATGGTCTTCATCCTCTTCCCGGCCGTCATGCGCCTGGCGGAGCTGTGACGGCCGCGGCCGCGACCGGCCTGGGGCCGCCGGTCCCGGCGAGCGGGGCCGACACCATGGACGACGCGGACGACGACGCTGCGAATTACATCAAAGGAGGTACAACCGAACATGAGAGCCTTGATGAACGGGCTTCGCGCCCGATCGGACCGGGTGCGGTCCGGAGACCGGAGGCAGCGCGGCGCATCGGCGGTCGAGTGGGTGGTGATCTCCTTCATCCTCGTCATGATCGTCACCGCGGTCGGCGTCATCCTCTACAAGGCGCTGGACACGACCGCCACGAACACCGCGAACTGCATCCAGAACGCGAACCCGAGCGGCTCCGGCTGCTCCACCGGCGGAGGCTGACCGCACCGCACGGCTCCGATCGCCGCGGCGCCCGCGCGCGGGGCGACCGGCTCGAGCGCCAGCGCGGCGTCTCGGCGATCGAGTTCGTGCTGCTCACCCCGATCCTGTTCGTGCTGATCTTCAGCACGGTGCAGTTCGCGCTGTACTTCTTCGCCCGGCACGTCGTGCAGACGGCGACCCAGGAGGCGCTCAACACCGCGCGCGACGAGGCGGCGGCGCCCGGCGTGGACTGGCGGGGCGACACGCAGGCCACCGGGCTGCGCTGGATCCAGAACCTCGCGCCGAGCCTGGTGACGTCCCCGACGGTGGATCCCCCGGTGCTGTCCTCGCAGGACGGTGTCGAGACGGTCCAGGTGACGATCACGGCGAAGGTCCCGTCGTGGCTCGGCACGATCACGGTGACCCAGACGGCGACCGGACCGGTCGAGCAGTTCTACTCGGACACAGGCGATTGAGGGGATGAGGGGAGGAACGACGATGAAGCACCCGGCGGCCGGTGGTCATGCGTCACCCTCGACGCTGCGCCGCAGGCTGCTGCTTGTACCTCGTGCATCAGATAAGCGGCAGAGCGGCATGTCTACGATCGAGGTCGTCCTCTGGACGCCTATCATCGTCGGCTTCTTCATGCTGATCGTCGCGTTCGGATTCCTCGTCAACTCCTATGGGGACATCCAGAACGCGGCCAGCGACGCCGCGCGGGCCGGCTCGCTCCAGCGCGACCCCGTCTCCGCGCAGAACGCCGCGCTGGCCGCCGCGCAGGCCGATCTGCCGACGCAGTGCGTCGGCGGGCCGGCCGTCTCGCCGGACGAGAACGCATTCGCCGCCGGCAACCTCTACACGATTCAGCTGACCTGCACGGTCAGCCTCGGCGGCCTCGACTGGTTCCAGATCGGCGACAAGACGTTCACCGTCACCGCATCGGCTCCGCTCGACGCGTTCCGGAGGTCGACGCCATGAGCGCGGCAGGCAGCGCGAGGCGCCTTTGGAGCGGCTGCATTGCAGCGCTCGGGCAAAGGCTGCGCGCCCCGGCGCGGCGCGGCCGCGAGCGCGGCACCTTCTCCATCGCCGTCGTCATCTGGGTGCTGATGACCGTCGTGCTCGGCGCCTTCGTGGTGGACGGCGGCCTGTCGATCAGCGAGCGGGAGCGGGCCGGCGACCTCGCCCAGCAGGCCGCCCGCGCGGTCGCGAACTTCCTCGACACGAACGACCTGCGCACCGGCACGATCGTGATCGACTTCAACGCCGACGGCAGCTGCAACCAGGACGAGCAGCACACGGTGCTCCAGCTGCTGGAGGCCGACGGCCTCCAGGACACCGACCTGCTCTACTGCGGCCGGAATCCGGCCGACAACGGCGAGACCACGACGATGGACAACGGGGTCCCCGTGCAGGTCCCGGACATCATGGTCACGATCAACGTTCCGTACTCGCCGCTGTTCACCGGCATGTTCTACAAGGGAAAAGTCTCTGTAACCGCATCAGCCACCGCCTATCCCGAGCCCGGGATCTAAGCCGCGGAGAGCGAGGAAAGCCATGACCAACACCCTGAAATCCCCGCCGCGCGGCGGCGGACCCGAGCGGGGCCGCCCGGGAACGCGGCCGGACCCGTGGACTCCGCAGCCGATCCGGATCAAGCACCGCCGCACCACGCGGGACGTGATGCGCGGCCTCGGCGCGTTCGCGGCCCTGGCGGTGATCATCGTCGGCATCCCGCTGGCGCTGGTGCGCTACATCGGCTGGCCGCTGCCGCACCACTGGCCGAACTCCGGCATGTTCGACCAGCCGATCACCACGCAGGTCGTGCTCAACGCGCTGGCCGTGATCGTCTGGCTGGCCTGGGCCCAGTTCGCCGCCTGCGTCGTGGTCGAGCTGGTGGCGGCGATCCGCGGGGTCGGCATGCCGGCGAAGGTGCCCGCGGCCGGGCCGAGCCAGTTCCTGGCCCGACAGCTGATCGCCGCGCTGCTGATGATCACTGCGTCGGCGGCGTCGTTCGTGCCCAGCCTCTCGCGGCTCGGCGCACAGACGACCCCGACGCTTCCGCACGCCGGCGGCCCACCTTCGGTGACAGCGCCCTATACACCGGGCTCTGCCTTACCGACCTCTCCCGCAGGCACATCGTCGGGCATTTCTTCATCCGCCTCACCGAGCTCCTCGGCAGCTTCGTCGCTGCCTGCGGTGCGGTACTCGTCGTCCCCGACCGTCTCCGCGACCGGTTCGACGACGGGTTTTTACACCAGCTCGCCGACCGTCATCCCGCCGCCCAACAGCACGCTGGTGTCGCCGCCCGGCGGTGACGCGACGAAGGTCTACACCGTCGAGGCGCCCGAGGGCCTGCACCACGACACGCTGTGGGGCATCGCGGAGCGCTACCTCGGCGACGGCCGCCGCTACCCGGAGATCTTCGACCTCAACAAGGACCGGGTGCAGCCGGACGGGTCGATGCTCACCAACGCCTCGCTCATCCGGCCGGGCTGGATCCTGGTGCTGCCGGCCGACGCCAGCGGCCCCGGCCTGATCACCGAGCTGTCCCCGGCGCCGTCCACACCGCCCGCCCCGCCACCCGCCACGTCGACGCAGCCCCCGGGCGCTTCCACGCCGCCGCCGTCGAATTCGCCCAGCCCGCTGCCGTCGGCGTCCCAGCAGCCTCCGTCCCCGAGTGCATCTGCGCATCCGTCACCGTCGTCCTCGCCAACGCACAAGCCGACAGCTGCGCCTAGTGCGAGCGCATCGGCTACACACACGCCGTCAGCCCCTGCGTCTCACACGGCCTCAGCTGTCGCCTCGTCAGCTCAGCCCAGCAGTCAGGCGCCCATGATCGCGGCGCCCGCGGTCGCTGGCTCGGTCTCGACACCCACGCCGTCTCCGAGCACGGGATCCACAGATCCGTCGACGCCCTCCGCACCGCCGACGCAGCCGCCGAGCAGCAGCCCGTCCGCGCCCACACAACCGTCGCCGACCGGCCTTACGCCGGTGCCGACCGTCTCAGTGCCGCCTATCAGCACTCCGCCGCCTACCGCTCCGCCTTCCGCCACAAGCCCAACCGGTGATCCCTCGGGCGCGACCCCCTCCGCGTCGCCCACGACGCAGCCGGCGATCGCCCTCGGGGCCGGGAACTCCCCGCTCGCGCTGCCGCCCGGCCCGTCCAGCCCGCCCGCCCCGGCGAGCTCCGGCTCGCACCGCGGATCCCACGCACCGGAGGAGAGCCAGCCGCCTTCGGCGGACAACCGGCTGCTCTACGGCCTCGCCGGCGCCCCCCTGCTCGCCGCGGGACTGCTCAAGGCACTGGGCCGACAGCGGCGGCGGCAGCTTTGGTACCGCGCCTTCGGATCGCGGCCGGTAACCGCCTCGGGCGACGGCGCCGTCGCCGAGGAGTCGATCCGCATCGGCGCCGGCGAGGACGAGGTCTGGTTCCTCGACCTGGCCCTGCGCGGCCTGGCCGCCGCGCTCGCCGCCGAGGAGCGCTCCGCGCCCGACGCGATCGGCCTGCGGCTGAGCGACGGGGGCGTCGAACTCCTGCTGGCCCACCGCGCCGACCCGGACGACCCGGACGACCCCTCAGGCGCGCCGCCGGGGCCGTGGCGGCTCTCGAAGGACGGCCGCGCCTGGTTCTTCCCGCGCCCGCGGATCCGCGACACCGACCCGGAGGCCGCTCGGCGCAGGTTCTCGCCCTACCCGGGCATGGTCAGCATCGGCGTCGCCGAGCCGGGCTCGGACGGCGCTCCCGGCCAGGACCGGATCATGGTCGACCTCGAAGAGGCGCGCGGCATCGTCGCCGTCGAGGGCCCGGACGACCTGCGCCGCGCCTTCGTCGCGGCGCTCGCCGTGGAGCTGGCCACCAACTCCTGGTCGGACCGGATGACGGTCACCCTGGTCGGCTTCCCCGGCGACCTGACGCCGCTGGCCCCGGCCCGGATCAAGCACGTCGCGACGCTCGACGAGGTCCTGCCCGCGGTCGAGGCCGAGGCCGCCGCCCGCAGCGCCGCGCTGAACGCCGCCGGGCTCGGCTCCGTGCTCGAGGGCCGCTGCCGGGCGAGCCACGCCAGCTCGTTCCCGCCGCACTTCGTCCTGGTCGCCGAGGAGCCGCATCCGGCGATCCTCGCGCGACTCACCGAGACGGTGGTCACGGCCAAGCGCGTCGGCATGGGCTTCGTCGTCGCAGGCGCGGCCGTGGCGGCTGCGCTTAGCGCGGCACGTGGCATAGGGCTGGCGCTGGCGCGCAGTAGGAACGTCGAAGCCGCCGAGCCTGATGCTGAGGACGGCGAAGGTGAGGGCATGAAGAGCAGTGCGTCGGCGCGGGCGTCGGCCGCACGGGGCGGGGCCTCCTCTGCCGGCGCGCCGACCTGGCATCTCGTTCTCGATGACACAGGACGCGTGACCGTGCCCACGCTCGGGCTCACCGCGGAGGCGCAGGTCCTGCCGGCCGATCAGTATCGTGCTGTCATCGCCCTTTTCCGATCGGTGTGTGAGACCGAGGGCACGCGTATCGAGCCTCCGCGTATCCACTCGTCGCAGCCTGCGATAGCCAGCCATCCGTACAAGGCGGGTCCGCCCACGCTGCGCAACGGAGCACCGCCCGCCTCACTGCTGCCGCCGAACGCCCCTGCGGCCACGAGTCCCGCCGCCGCGTCCGCGCTCTCCCCGGTCCGATCGCCGCTTGCGCCTAACGCCCCGTCATTGGCCGGCGCGGCTGCGTCGTCATCGTCCTCGTCGGGCTTCTCCTCAGCCGCAGCCGAGTCCGTCGGCTATTCCGGACCGCTGCCTGACGACCCGCCAGCCGTGTACGTAACGCTCCTCGGCGCATTAGGCGTCAACGGTGCGCGGCCGATCGCCCCGGACCGCGAGCTGCTGCTTCGTGAAGCGCTCGTCTTCCTGCTCAACCACCGCGACGGCGTGCACCCGCGGGTCCTGGCCGCCGCGCTGTGGCCGCGCGGCGCAAGCGCGGACGTCGCCGAGGCCACGTTCGCCCGTCTGGCCGCCTGGCTCGGCACCGACGCGGACGGCCGCGCCAACCTCGAGGCCGACGTGGACGGCCGGCTCTGCCTGGGCCGCCACGTGTGGTCCGACTGGGACCGCTTCCAGGCGCTCGTGTCCCGCGCGCTGTACGACGGCTCGATCGCGAGCGAGCGCGACCGCGCGGAGCTGCTGGCCACCGCGCTCGGGCTGGTGCGCGGGCCGTTCCTGGACGACCGGGAGCCGGGGCACTACGCCTGGCTCGCCTACGAGACCGCGGAATCGCAGATCCCGGCGTTCATCGCGGACACGGCGCTGCGCCTGGCCGACGCGATGGTGGCGATCGGCGACGCAGAGGCCGCCATCGCCTCGATCAAGGCCGGCATGCTCGGCAGCCCGGACGACGAGGAGCTGTGGCGCGGCCTTCTGCGCGCCACCGCGGCCACCGGCGACGTCGAGCGCCTGACCGGCGCGATCGAGGGCCTGTGCAAGCGCACCTGGTACGTCCACGGTGTGGAAGGGCTCAACCCGCGCACCGAGTCGCTGGTCGACGAGCTGCTGCCGAGCTGGCGCGACCTCGTCTCGGTCTGATCCGCGACCGCGAAGCAGCGTCCGCTCGCATGCACCGATAAAGCGAGCGGACGGGGTAATCGTCGGCACACGGGGTACCCGGTGTCCGCGAGGTATGGAGACAGGACTGGTAACCGGTCTTCGATTAGGGTGCGTTGAGTGAACGGCTTCACAGCGGTGGTTACGGATTCGACGGCCTGCCTATCGCCCTCCAGGGCGGCAGCCGCCGGGATCACCGTCGTGCCGCTGCAGGTCGTGGTGGCCACCGAGTCGTTCCCCGAGGGCACGGCGCAGGCTCGGACGGCTCTGATGGAGGCGCTGCGCAAGCGCCAGCCGGCCACCACCTCCCGGCCCGGGCCGGAGCAGTTCGCGGACTGCTATCGGCGGCTCGCCGAGGCCGGGGCGGCCGGCATCGTCTCGGTCCACCTGTCCGGAGACCTCTCCGCGACCTACGAATCGGCCCTGCTCGCCGCGGCCGGCGCGCCGGTCCCGGTCGAGGTCGTCGACTCCCGGTCGGTCGCGATGGGCCTCGGCTTCGCCGCGCTCGCGGCCGCCGACGCCGCCCGACAGGGCGAGACCGCGGCGGTCTGCGCCGTCGCGGCGGCCAAACGAGCGACGATGACGTCTGCCTTCTTCTATGTCGACACGCTCGAATACCTCCGCCGGGGTGGCCGCATCGGTTCGGCGAGAGCCGTGCTCGGCTCGGCCCTCGCGGTGAAGCCGCTACTGCATTTGGTGGATGGTCAGGTCGAGCTCCTGGAGAAGGCCCGTACCGCGCAGCGTGGTATCGCCCGACTCGAGCAGGTCGTCCTGGAGCGCGCAGGACAGGACGCCGTGGACATAGCGGTCCACCACCTCGCCTCGCTCCCGCGGGCCGAACTCCTCGCCGAGCGCCTGCGCTCCCAGCTGCCGAGCGCCGCCTCGGCCGACGGGGAGCTGACGGTCTCCGAAGTCGGCGCAGTCATCGGCGCCCACGTCGGCCCCGGCGTCCTCGGCGTCGTCATCGCGCCTCGGCTGCCGTAGATCCGTCGCATCGCCTGGCGCGCCGCCGCGCGTTCGTCACTCCCGCCCGCGATCTTCGCTTCCGCTGCTTCGCGCCCTCTCGCGATCGAGTTATCCACAGGGCTTTTCCACAGATTTCAGAAAACATCTGACATCTCCGGCAGCATTGCTTACCGTCGATGTGTGGTCACATTTCGTGATCGAAACCATCGAGGGAGTCTGATGTCAGTATACGATCAAGAAGTCAGCAATGATCGATCCCTGTTAAACAATATCGATCGTACGTTGACTGTCTCTCGCGACGGCAACGAACACTACTCTTCACCGCCGCCAGAAAATGACCACGAACAGCACGCTCGTGACGAGCCTGTTGATGGCAATGAAGAAGAGCATGAGTCATCTGACGAGGATATCCATAGCCATTCACGTGACAGAAAAACGAGCGGGCGCGGCCACGATGGACCGGACTACCCGAGCGCTCTCTGGGGTCGAGTCCCGCCCGAGTCCCGTGCGTTCAAAGCCGCGGCGCGCACCGGATATCGACCTGGCGACGATTGGCGCGATCTGCCCCGAGATCCACGGATCGGTCCCCATCCACGCCCAACCCGCCCGCGCGAAGATCATCCACTCGCCCTGATGCGCGAGCGGGCGGGCCACTGGCTCGATGATCATCTGCCGGCCACGCTACAGGGGCGCTGGCGGCTTGATCGGCGCACCGGCATCATCCTCGCCACCGCGCTGACAGCCGTAGCCGTGCTGTTCGGCGGCTGGGAGCTGTTCCGCGACCGCACCGAACAAGTCACCGGGACGCGACTGATCAGCACGGGACAGCACGGCCGCCACGACGACGACACCAGCGGCAGCAGCAGCGGCAGTAGTAGCACGCATAGTCATCACAGCCACTTCGATGATGGCGAATCCGGCATGAATCAGGATGATCCAATGACTATGCCGAACGCCTCCGAAGATGCATCAGGCGGCGCCGATTCAGCCGACAGCGCTGACGGATCGGGGTCCGGCCACGCTCTCGGCGCCGGGCGGCCGCCGATCATCGTCGATGTCGAAGGCAAGGTCGCCAGACCCGGCGTGCAGCGCCTGCCGGCCGGATCCCGGGTCCAGGACGCGGTGCGCGCCGCCGGCGGAGCGCTGGCCGGGGCCGACCTGGCGCCGCTGAACCAGGCCCGCGTCCTGAACGACGGCGAGCAGGTCGTCGTCGGCGCCCCGCAGGATCCGGCCGCGGCCGCCTCGCCGACCGGACCCCACGCCAAGGCGCGTGGCAAGCAGCAGGTCTCCGAGCCCGTGCACTTGAACTCGGCCACCGTCGACCAGCTCGAACAGCTGCCCGGGGTCGGCCCGGCGATGGCGCAGCGCATCCTCGACTGGCGTACCGAGCACGGCGGCTTCGCGACCGTCGAGCAGCTACGCGAAGTGCGCGGGCTCGGCGGCCAGCGATTCGCCGCCCTGAGCCGGTGGATCCAGCTGTGAGACGCCGCCCGAAGCAGCCAGATCTCCGCCTTCTGCTGCCGGTCGCGGCGGCGTGGGCGGCGGCCGCCCTCGGCGTGGCCGAGCCGCCGCTGCTGACCGCCCTCGCCTCGCTGGCACTGGCCACAGCTGCGGCGATCCACCTGATCGCGTCTCAGCGCAGAGAACGCCACCGCAGATCGCCGCCCGGCGCCATTGCGCGGCTGCCGGGCCTGACTCCGACCCCGATCACACCCTCGGCAGGCCTTTGGCCCTCCTGGCCGCTGCGTCCTCAACCTGCCGGGCACCCTCGACCTGCCGGACAGCCTCGATTTGCCGGGATTAACCTCCAACCGGAACCGCGGCACTCAGGGGTCTGCATGATCCTGCTGATCTCCGCGGTCCTGGGCGTGTCCGCCGCCGTGCACGCCGCAGCGGTGTCCAGCGGCCCCGTGGCGAGCCTCGCCGCGCGCTCCACATACGTCGACAGCATGCTGACTGTGGCCGGCGACCCGCGGCGGATCGCTGCCGCGCCGGACAGGCACCGGCCGGCGCTCGCGGTGCTTCCCGTTCGCATCACCGAGATCGTCACCGGCGACGGGACCGCTTATCGCGTAGGCGTCTCGGCCACGGTCCTGGCCAGGCTCACGCCGAGTTCATCGCCGCCGCCCACCGCGGCCACAGCGTCCTGGCTCGGGCTCCTGCCCTCCGAACACGTCGCGGTCCGCGGCAAGCTGGTCCCGCCGAAGCCCGGCACCCAGGACGGCGCGACGATCCTCGCCGACCGGCCGCCCGTCCTCGTCAGCGGCCCGTCGACCATGCAGGCGACAGCCGGCGCGCTGCGCGCGGACCTGCGCGACGCGACCTCCGGCCTGCCCGCCGACCCGGCCGGAGTGCTGCCCGCCCTGGCCGTCGGCGACACCGGCCGCGAGCCGCCCGACGTCGCCGAGGCGTTCAAACGCACGGGGCTGACATACCTCACCGTGGCCTCCGGCGAGAACCTGATGTTCCTCACCGGAGCCCTGTTGCCCGCCGCACGCCGGCTAGGAATGCGCGGCCGCGCCCTCACCGGCCTCGGATTCCTGATCATCCTCGGGTTCACCGTGCTGGCCCGGCCGGGTCCGCCGATGGTGCGCGCCACCGTCATGTCGCTCATCGGCAGCGCCGCCGCCCTCTTCGGCCGCCGGTGCCGGGCGCTGCCGGTGATGGCCGCCGCCGCGCTGGTCCTCCTGCTGTTCAACCCTTGGCTCGCTCGCGCCTACGGCTTCGCGCTGTCCGTCGCCGCCACCGCCGGGCTGCTCATCGCCGCCCCCGGCTGGTTCGCCCGGCTGCTCGACCGCGGCGTCCCGGGCTGGATGGCCGGTCCGGCCGCGGTCACCGCCGCCTGCGAGGTGTTCTGCGAGCCGCTGCTGGTCACCTTCACCGGCTCGCTGCCCTTGCTCGCCGTCCCGGCCAACATCCTCGCTGCGCCCGCCGCGCCGCCGGCCACCGTGCTCGGCGTCCTCGCGATGGCCGGGTATGCGCTCTGGCCCCCGCTCGGCCGCCTGTTCGCCTGGGTCGGCCAGTGGCCGGTGCGCTGGATCTGCCTGGTGGCACGCGTCAGTGCCGGTATACCCGGAGCCGCGATCGGCTGGCCTCGAGGGCCGGCCGGATGCCTGATCCTGCTCGGCGCATACGTGATCTTCGCGGTCCTTTGGAGCCGGTGGGCACAGCGGGCGCGATCGCGCCGACAGCTCGCACAGCGCCGAAAAGGCACGAATCGGTTACAGCGTAGTCAAGTGGTATAGACATCTTCGATCTGCAGGGGGTACGAATATGAACCGGCAACCACGGAGCGAGAACCGGCGACGGAACGAGCACGCGGGCACGGAGATCGGAGGGGAATTTTCGAGTCCAGCCCCTCCTGGACCCTCCGCCCGCCCGCCCGCCCGCCCGCACGCGGCTCGCGCGGGCGGCCGCGGCGGATCCTGATCGCGATCTGCGGTTTGCTCGCGGCCGGGGCCGCCGCCTGGACCTGCGCGTCTGGCAGCTGGTCCGTCGGACAGGCGGCCCCCGGACGCCCCCATCTCGGACCCTGCCTGCTCGGGCGCTGCCTCTACGGACCCGGCTCCACATCCGCCGCCTGGCCGCCGTCCACCTGGTCTCTCGCCGTCTGCGATGTAGGTCAGGGTGACGCGCTGCTGCTCCACGTCGGTCCGGCGACCGCGGTGGCCGTGGACACCGGCCCGGATCCGGCCCGCGAGGACGCGTGTCTGCGCCGGTTCCAGATCACCAAGCTGCCGCTGGTCGTCCTGACCCACTTCCACGCCGACCACATCGGCGGGCTGCCCGGGGCGCTGCGCGGCCGCAAGGTGGACGAGATCGAGACCACGGACACCGATACGCCGCCCTACGGGGCCAAGGAGGTCCGAGCCGAGGCGGCCGCGGCGAGGATTCCGGTCCACCGCGTCGCACCCGGCGAGCGCCGCCGCTACGGCCCGATCAGCTGGCACGTGCTGTGGCCGGACGGCTCGGCGTTCCCGCCCGACTCAGGGCCCGACGACGCGATCATGGACCGCATGCCCGGGATGGGTCCCGGGCCGTCCGGCGACGCTGACGGCTCGGGACCCAACAACACCTCCATCGTCATGGCCGTGACCGTCGCCGAACCGCGCGGCGGCCTGCACATCCTGCTCACCGGCGACATCGAGTCCCCGGTCCAGCAGGCGCTGCTGGACGGCCCGGCGCGCGGCGAACTGCGCGCCGACGTCCTCAAGGTCCCGCACCACGGCAGCGCCAACCAGGCGCCCGGATTCATCGGCGCGGTCGACCCGGTCGTCACCGTGATCTCCGTCGGCCGCGGCAACCCCTACCACCAGCCCGCCTTCAAGGCGATGCGCCTGATGAGCTCCGACGGCGCCCGCCTCTACCGCACCGACCTGGACGGCGACGTGGCCATCGGCATGGCCGCCGGATCCGGTGCCAAGCCTGATTACGGCAGCGCAGTCGAAAGCTCGGGCACCGCGATCACGGTGTCCGGACAGCACGGCGACGGTGCGGACCCGGCCGCCGTCGAGGCAGAGGCATCCGCCACCGCCGGCAGCTCGTCCTCGTCCCACGGCTATGGCCGTAGCCGCAATCGAGGCCATCGTGCCCATGGCACCCACGGTCGTCGGGAGGACAGTGGAGGTGACGAGGGCTACGGCGCCGGCAGCTACCCGCCCGCGCCCTCCTGACCCCTGCCCCCGGCGCCCCGCGAACTGCGCTGCGTCTGGTCCGCCACCGCCACCACCAGCGAACCCGGCCCCCTGTCGCCGACAGCCTTTAGGATCGTTGACCATGCAACCTCCCGTAGCGAAGACCGTGCCGCACGAGCGGGTCCACCACGCCGACGTGGTCGACGACCCCTACGCCTGGCTGGCCGACAAGCAGGACGAGGCGGTCCTCGAGTACCTCAGGGCGGAGAACGCCTACACCGAGGACCGCACCTCCGGCCAGGCAGCGCTGCGCGAGGAGATCTTCCAGGAGATCAAGCGCGCCACCCAGGAGACCGACCTGTCGGTCCCCTCCCGCAAGGGCGACTGGTGGTACTACAGCCGCACCCAGGAGGGCCGCCAATACCCGGTGCACTGCCGGCTGCGCGCCGACGGCGACCTGCCGCCCGCGGTGCCCGAGGACGGCTCCGCGCTGCCCGGCGAGGCGGTGCTGCTCGACGGGAACGAGCTGGCCGAGGGGCACGGCTTCTTCGCGCTGGGCACCTTCGACGTCTCCCCGGACGGCGGCCTGCTGGCTTACTCGGTCGACTTCGCCGGCGACGAGCGCTTCACGCTCAAGATCAAGGATCTGCGCACCGGCGCGGAGCTGGCCGACGAGATCCCGAACACCGGCTACGGCTCGGCCTGGTCGCTGGACGGCTCGACGCTGTTCTACCTGACCGTGGACGAGGCCTGGCGGCCCTACCGGGTGCACCGGCATGCGGTCGGCACGCCGGTGGCCGAGGACGAGACCGTCTTCGAGGAGCCGGACGAGCGCTTCTGGGTCGGCATAGGGCTTACCCGCAGCGAGCGCTACCTGGTGGTCAGCGCCGACTCGAAGATCACCAGCGAGGTGCGGCTGCTCGACTCGGCCGACCCGCGCGGCGAGTTCGTCGTGGTCGCCCCGCGCGAGACCGGGGTCGAATACTCCGTCGACCACTGGTTCGACGCCGATGCCGAGGCCGGTGCCGCGGCCGGCGACCTCCTGCTGGTGCTGCACAACCGCGGCGGCCGGGAGAACTTCGAGCTGGCCCTCGCCGACCCGCCCAAGCCGGGAGAGTGGACGCCGCTGATCGAGCACCGCGCGGACACCCGCCTGCTGGCAGCCGAGGCCTTCGCCGACCACGTCGTGGTCGAATACCGTCGCAACGGGCTGACCGGCCTGGCCGTCCACCCGGTCCGGGACGGGCGGCCGGCCCCCGCGGGCACCCCGATCACGTTCGACGAGCCGCTCTACACCGTCGACAGCGGCGACAACCCCGAGTTCCGCACCGGCCGGCTGCGGCTCGGATACACCTCGCTGGTCACCCCCTCCACCGTCTACGACTACGACCTGGCCACCGGCCGGCTCGACCTGCTCAAGCGGCAGCCGGTGCTCGGCGGCTTCGATCCGGAGCAGTACGAGCAGCGGCGCCTTTGGGCCGCCGCGGCCGACGGCACCCGAGTGCCGATCTCGCTCGTGCACCGCAAGGGGGTCGCGGCCGACGGCACCGCGCCCGCCGTGCTCTACGGCTACGGCTCGTATGAGGCCTCGATGGACCCCTACTTCTCGGTAGCCCGGCTCAGCCTGCTGGACCGCGGATTCGTCTTCGCCGTCGCGCACGTCCGCGGCGGCGGCGAGATGGGGCGCCGCTGGTACGAGGACGGCAAGCTGCTGAACAAGCGCAACACCTTCACCGACTTCGCGGCCTGCGCCCGGCAGCTGGTGGCCGAGGGCTGGACCAGCGCCGAGCGGCTCATCGCCCGCGGCGGCTCGGCCGGCGGGCTGCTGATGGGCGCGGCCGCCAACATCGCGCCGGAGTGCTTCCGCGGCATCCTGGCCGAGGTCCCGTTCGTCGACGCGCTCAACACGATCCTCGACCCCTCGCTGCCGCTGACCGTGGTGGAGTGGGAGGAATGGGGCAACCCCCTCGAATCCGAGGACGTATATCGGTACATGAAGTCCTACAGCCCCTACGAGAACATCGCGCCGCGCGGCGCCGATTCGGCGGCGATGCGCGGGGGAGCGGCGCCCGGCTACCCGGCGATCCTGGCGACCACCAGCCTGAACGACACCCGGGTCCAGTACCACGAGCCGGCCAAGTGGATCGCCCGGCTGCGGGCCGTCGCGCCCGGCGGCGACTACCTGCTCAAGACCGAGATGGAGGCGGGCCACGGCGGCCGCTCGGGGCGGTACGACGCCTGGCGCGAGGAGGCCTTCAACCTGGCCTGGGCCATCACCGTCGTCGGCGGTCCGGACCGGCTGCCCTCCGGCGGGGCCGCGCCGGGGCGGGACTGACCGCGATGCCCGCGGCCAAAGCCGCGGCCGGCGGCCAGCCGGGCCGGCGCGCGGACCAGCTCCCGCCGCCGCTGACCCTGGTGACCGGCCCGGAGGAGTTCCTTACCGAGCGGGCGATCGCCGCGGTGGTCGCCGCCGCCCGGGCCGCGGACCCCGGCGTCGAGATCTGCGACCTGCCGCCCGGCGGGCCGGAGCCGGGCGGCTTCGCCGAGCTGGTCTCGCCGTCCCTGTTCGGCGAGGCCAAGGTGGTGATCCTGCGCGGGATCCAGGACCTCGCCGCCGGGCAGGCCGAGGAGATCAAGCGGTATCTGGCCGACCCGGCGGAGCAGATCGTGCTGGTGCTGACCCACCCCGGCGGCGCCAAAGGAAAGGCGCTGCTCGACGCGGTGCGCAAGCTCAAGCCGCAGATCGTGGACTGCCCAAAGCCGACCAAGCCGGCCGAGCGGATCGCGTTCCTCACCGGCGAGTTCCGCCGGGCCAAGCGCGCTGTCACCGACGAGGCGGCGCAGGTGGTCTGCGACGCGGTCGGCTCCGGGCTGCGCGAGCTGGCCGCCGCGGCCGACCAGCTGATAGCCGACACCGAGGGCACCGTCGACGAGGCCGCGGTCCGCCAGTACTACGGCGGCCAGGCCGAGGCCTCCGGCTTCACCATCGCCGACCTGGCCGTCGAGGGCCGCCTCGGCGAGGCGCTGAGCCAGCTGCGCTTCGCCCTCGACACCGGCGTCGCCTCGGTGCTCGTCGTCAGCGCCCTGGCATCCAGCGTGCGGCAGATCGGGAAGGTCGCCTCGGCCGGCCGGGACACCCAGGACCTCGGCCTGCCGCCGTGGCGGATAGAGAAGATCCGCCGCCAGGCCCGCGGCTGGAACCCGGACCGGCTCTCCGCCGCCCTGCGCGCCGTCGCCACCGCCGACGCCGCGGTCAAGGGCGCGGCCGCCGACGCCGGCTACGCCCTGGAGAAGTGCCTCGTGGAGATCAGCGCCGCTCGCAGTGCCCGCTGACACAGCGCAGTCAGACAGCGCAGTCAGACGCACCGCGCCCTGACTCCGCCCTGACGCAGTGCCCGCAAACCCGGCACCCACCGGCACAGCGCACTCTGACACAGCACCCGTCGACGGCCGGCGTCCCGTTCGCCTGCACTTGCGCTAGCTTTGCGTGTCACCAATCCCGTTGCGCGGCCATTCTCAGGGGGCACAGTGAGTTCGTCGAACGCGTATCTGAGCCAGGTGGTTCGGGAACAGGCGTCGCTGGAGGAGGATCTGCGCCGCCGGGGCGCGCGGCCCGCTGTCGCGGTCGCGGTCGACACGGACGGAATCGAGCTGTACGAGCAGCCCGCTGCCGCGCCGCCGCCTCCAGGCAAGCCGGCCGCCCCGGGGGGTCCGGCGCCCCGCCGGCAACTGGACATGATGTCAGGTATGCGCGGCGGATTCGGCGAGGGCGGCCGTGCGCCGGACAGCACGGCATCGGCGCCCGCGGTCCAGGTGCGGATCACCGGGACCTGGCGGCGGCGCACCGTGCTGGTCCCGCCGAACGCCTTCGTCGTGCACACCCGGCGCGGCCGGGCCGAGCCGCTGCACCTGGGCGTGGGCATCTCGTTCCGGTTCAACCCGGTCACCGACACTTTCCTGGTGGTGCCCGGCGCCACGCAGACCATCCTGATCAGCGCGCACTGCATCTGCCGTGAGCTGCAGGGGATCCTGGTGCAGGCCTACGTCCAGTGGATCATCCACGACTTCGCCACCGCCTACCGCAGGCTCGACTTCAGCGATCCCGACGAGCCGATGCGGCTGGTCAACATCCAGCTGCGGGAACAGGCCGAGGCCGCGATCAAGGACAAGGTCGCCACCATGGCCGTGCGCGACGTGCTCAGCGACAAGCAGCCGATCATCGAGGAGCTCACCTCGCGGCTGCGCGCGGTGGCCGAGGGCGAGCACGACTCGGACCAGGGCCTCGGCCTGCGCATCGTCACCGTGCAGATCAAGGAGGCCGTCGTCAGCTCCGGCGCGCTGTGGGAGAACCTGCAGAAGCCGTACCGCTCCGAGCAGCAGCGAATAGCCAGGCTGGCGGAGCTGGAGGCGAACCAGGCGGTCTCCGAGCAGGAACTGGCGGCCGGCCGGCTGACCGAGACCCGCCGGCTGGAGAACGAGCGGCAGCTCGCCGAGCTGCGCGACCAGAACGCCGCCGTGCTGTTCGACCGCGAGGCGGCGGAGGCGCTGCGCAGGGACGAGCGGCGGCACGAGGACGCCCGCGCGGTCGGCGAGCTGGAGAAGCAGACGGCGCTGCGCCGGCTGCGGCTCGAGGGCGAGCAGCGGGCCGCCACGCTGGAGCAGCAGCGCCAGCTGGCCGAGCTCGAGGCCCAGGACGCCGCGCGGGCCTTCGACCGGACCGCCGCGGAGAGCCTGCGCCGCTCCGAGCGCGAGCACATCGACGCACAGGCGGTGGCCGAACTGGACCAGCGCAACACCCTGCACGCGCTGCAGATGGAGCGCGACCGGCAGTCCGCCGAGCTGGAGACCGGACGGATGCGGTCGGTCGCCGAGTACGAGGTCAGCCGCCTGGCGCTGGACGGGGAGCTGGCGCTGGCCGCCTACCGGGCCGAGTCCGAGCACCAGCGCACCCAGCTGACCCTGGACGTCGAGCGCTCCCGCGCCGAGATCGAGAACAACCGCACCCCGGCCAGCATCAACGCCCGCCTGGTGGCCGAGCTGCCGCAGATCGTGGAGCGGATGCCGGCGCCGGCCGAGATCCGGTCGGTGACCATCGGCGGGACCGACCGCAGCACCGCGGCCGGCCTGATCGCCGAGCTCGCCGGAGTGCTCGGCGCGCTTCGCACCGCGCTGGACCAGCCGGCGCAGCGGGAGTAGCCAGAGGGAATAAGGACCCTCAAACAGCAGGGCGGCGGGGACCCGCTCGCGCGCTCGATCCGCGCGAGGGACGTCCCCACCGCCCTCAGCTTGTGAGCAGTGTGCGAACGCGGGGCCGGAACCGGCCCCGGAACCCGGCCTGGTCAGGCCCGGCTCGGACTCAGGCCGGCTGGCCCATCTTGTTGACCTGCTTGGCCAGCGCCGACTTGCGGTTGGCCGCCTGGTTGCGGTGGATCACGCCCTTGGACACGGCCTTGTCCAGCTGACGGGACGCGGCGCGGGCCATCTCCTGGGCCTTGGCCGGGTCGCCGGACTCGACCGCCTCGCGGGTCTTGCGCACCGCGGTCTTCAGCGAGGACTTGATCGACTGGTTGCGCCGGCGCGCCTTCTCGTTCGTCTTGATCCGCTTGATCTGCGACTTGATGTTCGCCACGTAAAGCCTCTTCAACTTCCGGTCGGTGGTTACGAGCGCGGCTGACCCGGCCGGACCGGCCGGGGTGCGCGGCGTCTCATGGTGTGACCACCTCCGGGGCCGCGGTCCGGCCGATTCCCGGTGGACCGCGCCCGGCGCAGACCCGGCCGGGCCGGATCCGCTGGGCAACGCCGCGCGGCTGCGGAGTTCAGGGGCTTCGAATTGCACCGACACCCACCCCGCAGGCTGCGCAGCCGCCCACTCTACCAGCGCGGTTGCCCGCCCCGGAAATCGCGCGGCGGCGGCGCGGGCGAAACGGGCCCCGCGCGCGAAATAGGATGGGTCGACCCGACCAGGCGAATGGAATTCTCCAGTGCCCTCGCTCCCCCCGAACAGCGTCCCGCAGCCGTCCCGCACGGACCCGGCGCTGATCCGCAACTTCTGCATCATCGCGCACATCGACCACGGCAAGTCCACCCTGGCCGACCGGATGCTGCAGCTGACCGGCGTGGTCGACGAGCGGCAGATGCGCGCCCAGTACCTCGACCGGATGGACATCGAGCGCGAGCGCGGCATCACCATCAAGTCGCAGGCGGTCCGGCTGCCCTGGCGCTTCGACGACCGGACGCACATCCTCAACCTGATCGACACCCCCGGCCACGTGGACTTCACCTACGAGGTCTCCCGCTCGCTGGCCGCCTGTGAGGGGGCCGTCCTCCTGGTCGACGCCGCACAGGGGATCGAGGCGCAGACTCTGGCGAACCTGTACATGGCGCTGGAGAACGATATGACGATCATCCCGGTGCTCAACAAGATCGACCTGCCGGCCGCGCAGCCGGAGAAGTACGCGGCCGAGCTCGCACGGCTCATCGGCGTCGAGCCGGAAGAGGTGCTGCGCGTCTCCGGCAAGACCGGGCACGGCGTGCCGGAGCTGCTCGACCACGTCGTGCGCACCGTGCCGGCGCCGGCCGGCGCCCCGGACGGCAAGGCCAGGGCGATGATCTTCGACTCGGTCTACGACTCCTACCGCGGCGTGGTCACCTACGTCCGGGTGATCGACGGCCGGCTGACCAAGCGCGAGCGCATCCTGATGATGTCGACCGGCGCGACCCACGAGCTGCTGGAGATCGGCGTGATCTCGCCCGAGCCGATCCCGTCCGACGGCCTCGGCGCGGGCGAGGTCGGCTACCTGATCACCGGCGTGAAGGACGTGCGCCAGTCGAAGGTCGGAGACACCGTCACCTCGCAGAACAAGGGCGCGACCGAGGCGCTGAGCGGGTACAAGGACCCGAAGCCGATGGTGTTCTCCGGGCTGTACCCGATCGACGGCTCGGACTACCCGAACCTGCGCGACGCGCTGGACAAGCTGCGGCTCAACGACGCGGCGCTGGTCTACGAGCCGGAGACCTCGGCCGCGCTGGGCTTCGGCTTCCGGGTCGGCTTCCTCGGCCTGCTGCACCTGGAGATCATCCGGGAGCGGCTCGAGCGCGAGTTCGCCCTCGACCTCATCGCCACCGCGCCGAACGTGGTCTACCGGGTGGTGATGGAGAACGGCCAGGAGCACGTCGTCACCAACCCCAGCGAGTTCCCCTCCGACGGCAAGATCGCCGAGGTGTACGAGCCGGTGGTGCGGGCCACCGTGCTCGCCCCGTCCGACTACATCGGCGCGATCATGGACCTGTGCCAGTCCCGGCGCGGCGCGCTGCTCGGCATGGACTACCTGTCCGAGGACCGGGTCGAGCTGCGCTACACGATGCCGCTCGGCGAGATCATCTTCGACTTCTTCGACGCGCTGAAGTCGCGCACCCGCGGCTACGCCTCGCTCGACTACGAGGCGACCGGCGAGCAGCTGGCCGACCTGGTCAAGGTGGACATCCTGCTGCACGGCGAGAAGGTCGACGCCTTCTCCGCGATCGTGCACAAGGACCGGGCCTACGGGTACGGCGTGCGGATGGCCGAGCGGCTCAAGGAGCTGATCCCGCGGCAGCAGTTCGAGGTGCCGATCCAGGCCGCGATCGGGGCCCGGGTGATCGCCCGCGAGTCGGTCCGGGCCATGCGCAAGGACGTGCTGGCCAAGTGCTACGGCGGCGACATCACCCGCAAGCGCAAGCTGCTGGAGAAGCAGAAGGAGGGCAAGAAGCGGATGAAGATGGTCGGCCGGGTCGAGGTCCCGCAGGAGGCGTTCATCGCCGCGCTGTCCTCCGATTCCGAGCCGTCCGCGGGCAGCGCGCGCAAGTGAGCCTGGCGCGCCGCCTCTTTTTATCCGCCGATAGCCCTGTACCTCAAGCCGATGTCGGCCGGGGCTGAGAGAATCCCTCCCGTGCCCTCTGCCCTGCCCCCCGGCGAACCGGTCCCCGACGACGGCGCCCTGCCTGCCGAGGCCCGCGACGCCTTCGGCCGGCGGCCGTTCGGGTTCTACATCCACGTGCCCTACTGCGCCAGCCGCTGCGGGTACTGCGACTTCAACACGTACACCGCGTCCGAGCTGGGCGGCGGCGCCTCGCAGGCCTCGTACGCGCAGGCCGCGATCGCCGAGATCCGGCAGGCCCGCAAGGTGCTCGGCGACCGGTACGTGCCGGTGGAGACCGTGTTCTTCGGCGGCGGCACCCCGACCCTGCTGCCGGCCGCGGACCTGCGGGCGATCCTCAAGGCGGTGCGCGACGAGTTCGGGCTCGACGCCACCGCCGAGGTCACCACGGAGGCGAACCCCGAGTCGGTGGACGAGGGCTACCTCGTCACGCTGGCCGAGGGCGGGTTCAACCGGATCTCGCTCGGCATGCAGTCGGCCCGGTCGCACGTGCTGGGGGTGCTGGACCGCAAGCACACCCCGGGCCGGGCCGAGCAGTGCGTGCGCTGGGCCTACGACGCCGGGTTCGAACAGGTGAACCTCGACCTGATCTACGGCACGCCCGGCGAGACCGAGGACGACTGGCGCGCCTCGCTCGAAGCGGTCGTCGGCGCCTACCCCGACCACGTCTCCGCCTACTCGCTCATCGTCGAGCCGGGCACCCGGCTGGCGGCCCGGATCAAGCGCGGCGAGCTGCCCGGCATCGACGAGGACGTACACGCCGACCGGTACCTGGCCGCCGACGAGGTGCTCTCGCAGGCGGGCTACCGCTGGTACGAGGTCTCCAACTGGTCCGTCTCGGACGAGTCGCGCTGCCGGCACAACCTGCTCTACTGGACCGGCGCGGACTGGTGGGGCGTCGGGCCGGGCGCGCACAGCCACGTGGCCGGGGTCCGCTGGTGGAACGTGAAGCACCCGGCCGCCTACGCCGAGCGGCTGGCCGCGGGCCGTTCGCCGGGCCACGCCAGGGAGCTGCTGGCGCCGCAGGACCGCCGGTTCGAGCGCATCCTGCTGGAGCTGCGCCTGGCCGACGGGCTCGACCTCGGCGTGCTCACGCCGTCCGCCCGCGCCGCCGCCGGCCGCGCGGTCGGCGACGGGCTGCTCGAACAGCTCCCGTTCGCCGACGGTCACGCCGTGCTGACCCTGCAGGGACGGCTGCTCGCCGATGCGCTGGTACGGGACCTGACGGACTGACGGCGCTTCGTGCCTCACCGGGGTCACCTACAGACGTCCGTAGGTGCCGCGCGTCCGCGCATTTGGCGGATCTCGAACCCCTGGTCTCACACCCCAGTCACGAAATCGATCAGCGCCTCGACCCGGCCGAGCAGCTCCGGCTCCAGGTCCTTGAAGGACGAGACCGCGCCGAGGATGCGAGGCCAGGCCGCCCGCGGTTCGAGCGGCCAGCCCGGATCCTTGCGGTGCAGCCGCTCGCAGACGCCAGCCTTCCACTCCTCCGTGCGCGGCACCCGCGGCCAGGCGTCGAAGCCGAGCGCGGACGGTCTGACGGCCTGCCAGATGTCCACATAGGGGTGGCCGAGCACGAGAACGGCGTCCTCCCGGCCGCGCTGCACCTGCTGCGCGACTCGAGTCTCCTTGGAGTTGGCCACCATGTGGTCCACCAGGACGCCTAGTCGTCGGCTTGGACCCGGGTCGAAGGCCTCGACGATGCCGGGCAGCTCGTCGACGCCGTCGAGCAGCTGCACCACCACGCCCTCGATCCGCAGGTCGTCGCCCCAGACCCGCTCGACCAGCTCGGCGTCGTGCTTGCCCTCCACGTAGATCCGGCTCTCCCGGGCGGTCCGCGCCCGGAGGCCCGTCACGGCCCGCGACCCGGACGCCGTGCGCGTCGTCGCCGCGGCCGCGCCTACTGTCGCTGCGGGCTGCGGCCGGACCAGGACCACCGGCGCACCGTCCAGGTGGAAGCCGGGGCCCAGCGGGAAGACCCGGCGCTTGGCGAAGCGGTCCTCCAGGGTGACCGTGTAGCCGCCCGGCGTCTTCTCCACCCGGACCACCGCCCCGCAGAACCCCGTGGTCACCTCCTCGACCACCAGCCCGGACGCGGCCTCGACCTCCGGCAGCGGCCGCGCGCCGCGCCCCGGCCGCGGCAGGTCCCGCGGGCCGAAGCCGCTGTCCCAGATCCGGCCGCCGGTCCTGCCGCCGGTCCGGTCCGTCCGATCAATACCCATGCCCACACACGCTATCGGCCGCCGGCCGCCTCGGCGCCGCGCCCACCTGGTTTTTCCGCGTTCCGGTGAACATCGCCTGAAGACTCTCCGCGGGTCCGGCCTTACACTGGAGGGTGAGCCGCTGGCACTCGTTCTTCCGGAGTGCCAAGCGGCCCGCGAACGGCTCGAAACGGTCGGAGCGCGGCGGGCTGCTCCACCGCCGCGGCAGCGCCCGGAAGGTGGAGGTGTACACGCGATGGCGGACGATCCGCGTTCCGCGCCCCGGCAGGGCGAGCCGGCGCAGCCCGAGCCCCGCCGCCCCGAGGACCCACGGCTCGACCGCCGCCGGCTCGACGTGCTGCGCGCCATCGTCCAGGACTACGTCGCCACCCAGGAGCCGGTCGGCTCGAAGGCCCTGGTCGAACGGCACAACCTGGGCGTCTCGCCGGCCACCATACGCAACGACATGGCAGCCCTCGAAGAGGAGGGCTACATCCACCAGCCGCACACCAGCGCCGGCCGGGTGCCCACCGACAAGGGCTACCGGCTGTTCGTCGACCGGCTCGCCTCGGTCAAGCCGCTCTCCTCGGCCGAGCGCAGCGCGATCTACGCCTTCCTCGAGGGCGCGGTCGACCTCGACGACGTGGTGGCCCGCACGGTCCGGCTGCTGGCCCAGATAACGCGGCAGGTCGCCGTGGTGCAGTACCCGTCGCTGTCCCGGTCCGCGGTCCGGCACGTCGAGCTGGTCTTGATCGCGCCGAGCCGGGTCATGCTGGTGCTGATCACCGACACCGGGCGGGTCGAGCAGCGGATCGCGGAGACCGCGCCGGCCACCGAGCAGTCCCTGGCCGAGCTGCGCGCCCGGCTCAATGCCCTGATCGTGGGCCGGCGGCTGGCCGAGGTGCCGGCCCGGCTGGCCGACTTCGGCGAGCAGTTCCAGCCGGACGACCGGGCGGTCGCGCGGACCCTGGCCGCGGTGCTGATGGACGCGGTCGTGGAGCAGCGCGAGGAGCGGGTCATGCTCGGCGGCACGGCCAACCTGACCAGGTTCCGGCAGGACTTCCCGGACACCATCGGCCCGGTGCTCGAGGCGCTGGAGGAGCAGATGGTGCTGCTCAAGCTGCTCGGCGAGACCACCGGCCCGTCCATGCTCACGGTCCGGATCGGGCACGAGACCGGGTACGAGGAGCTGGCCTCGACATCCCTCGTGGCCAGCGGATACGGCCGGGACGGCGACGCGGTGGCCCAGCTCGGCGTGCTCGGCCCGACCAGGATGGATTATCCGGGCACCATGGGGGCGGTCTCGGCCGTTGCCAGATATGTGGGCAGGGTCCTCGATGAGGCGTGACCCCCGCTCAACCGGGTGGCGTAGCCTTGACCGGGCTGGAGTACGCGGCGCGCGAGCCGGCGCCGCGCCCGCTCGGCCCGGTCAGGTTCATCAAGGGCGCCGGCTATCCGGCTTCCTAGCTCAGGCGACGTCCTAGATCCGGCTGGAGTTTCGAGTGGCGACCGATTATTACGCGGTCCTCGGGGTGCGGCGCGACGCGACGCAGGAGGAGATCAAGAAGGCCTACCGCCGCCTGGCCCGAGAACTGCACCCGGACGTGAACCCGGACCCGGAGACGCAGGACCGGTTCAAGGAGATCGGGCTGGCCTACGAGGTGCTGTCCGACCCGCAGAAGCGCCAGGTCTACGACATCGGCGGCGACCCGACCCGGACCACCTCCGCGGCCGGGGCCGGCGGCGGGTTCGGCGCCGGGTTCGCGTTCAGCGACATCATGGACGCCTTCTTCGGCGGCGGCGCCTCGCGCGGCCCGCGCTCGCGGGTGCGCCGGGGCCAGGACGCGCTGATCCGGGTCGAGATCGACCTGCGCGACGCGGCGTTCGGCGCCCAGCGCGACATCCAGGTGGACACCGCCGTGGTCTGCCCGACCTGCAACGGCGACGGCGCGGCGCCCGGCACCTCCCCGATCACCTGCGACATGTGCCGCGGCCGGGGCGAGGTCTCCCAGGTGACCCGCTCGTTCCTGGGCCAGGTGATGACCTCGCGGCCGTGCCCGCAGTGCCAGGGGTACGGCACGGTCGTGCCGAGCCCTTGCGTGGAGTGCGCCGGCGACGGCCGGGTGCGCACCCGCCGCACGCTGACCGTGAAGATCCCGCCGGGCGTGGACAACGGCACCCGGATCCAGCTGGCCGGCGAGGGCGAGGTCGGCCCGGGCGCGGGCCCGGCCGGCGACCTGTACATCGAGATCGTCGAGGAGCCGCACGCGATCTTCCAGCGCCGCGGCGACGACCTGCACTGCACCGTGACGCTGCCGATGACCGCGGCGGCCCTGGGCACCAAGATCGCGCTGGAGACCCTGGACGGCCCGAGCGACCTGGACATCCGGCCGGGCACCCAGTCCGGCCAGTCCATCACGCTGCGCGGGCGCGGGATCCAGCACCTGCGCGGCACCACCCGCGGCGACCTGGTGGTGCACGTGGACGTGTCGACGCCGAAGAACCTGGACACCGAGCAGGAGGACCTGCTGCGCAAGCTGGCCCGGCTGCGCGGCGAGGAGCGCCCGTCCGGCCAGTTCGCGCCCGGGCAGCAGCGGCTGTTCTCCCGGATCAAGGACGCCATCAACAACCGCTGAGGCCGATCGGCGCGCGTTGAGGGACCCATAAGGACACTGCCACCGTGACCACCGCCCCCGTCTTCCGCGCCGACCGCGCGGCGCTGGCCGACGCCGCGCGGTCCGGAGCGGCGGTCCGGCTGGACGGGCCCGAGGGGCGGCACGCCGCGCTGGTGCGCCGGCTGCGGCCGGGGGAGCGGGTGGACCTGACCGACGGCGCGGGCGCGCTGGCCCGCTGCACGGTGCGCCGGGCCGACGGCGCCGCGCTGGACCTCGACGTCGTCGAGTTCGCCGAGCTGCCCGCGCCGGAGCCGCGGATCACGGTGGTGCAGGCGCTGGCCAAGGGCGACCGGGGCGAGACCGCGGTGGAGACGATGACCGAGGTCGGCGTCGACGCGATCGTGCCGTGGAGCGCGGGCCGGTCCGTCGCCCAGTGGCACGGGGACCGCGGCGCCCGCTCGCTCGGCCGGTGGCGGGCCGCCGCGGCCGAGGCGGCCAAGCAGGCCCGGCGGGTCTGGTGGCCCGAGGTGGCCGAGGAGCACACCACCGCCGAGGCGGCGAAGCTGCTCGCCGGCGCCGGCCTGGCCGTCGTGCTGCACGAGAGCGCCGAGACCGCGCTGACCGCCGTGCCGATGAGAGACGCGCAGATGACGGACCCGCCACCGGCCGGCGGGATCGTCCTGGTCGTCGGCCCCGAGGGCGGCATCGGCCCGGACGAGCTGGACCGCTTCGCCGAGGCCGGCGCGGTCCGCTGCCGGCTCGGTCCCACGGTCCTGCGCACCTCGACCGCCGGGACCGTGGCCGCCGCGCTGCTGCTCGCCCGCGTCGGCCGCTGGTCCTGACCGGTCCTTACCGGTCCTGACGCGTGCGGCTCGAAGCCGCGTCAGCCGCAGTACTTGGCGGTGTACGTGTCCGTCTCCCAGTGCTGGTAGAAGACATGCGCGGTGCCCTCGACGCAGTCGCCGTGCGCGGCGGGCACCGAGGCCGACCAGAAGTCCGGGCCGCCGCCGCCGTCGGCGAACGTGGCGGGGCCGTCGATGGCGTCCTTGGTCACGTCGAAGACGGCCAGCCCGATGCTGTACGGCGTGGCGCTGTGGCGGAACTGGAGCCAGGGGAACGCGTAGCCGTAGTAGGCGCGGCAGTCCGGCGAGTAGTACAGCTTCACCGAGAAGCTGGTCGTGCCGTTGTAGTACGCGTATGCGGTGGAGCCCACCTGGTGCGCGTCGGAGCAGGGAGCTGACGAGGGGATCATCGTGTGCCGCTCCTGCGGCGTCGGCGCGGCGTCAGAGGGCTGCGGCGGGGCCGCGCGGACCGCGGCGGCGGCGGACGGCGAGTCGTCCGCCGCAGTGTGCTGGTTGGTGGCGGGGGCCATGGCGAGTACGGCCGCGATCGCCGTGGCGGCGACGGCGTGGACGGCGAAGCGTTCCACAGGCATTTCTCCGGATCTTCCGGGCGTGAGCGGGGTGGGCGCACATCTGATCACTTTTCAGAACGAATCGGAACGGTACACAGTCACGCACCCGTCAGAGCGCTTAGGATCGGTCCGACCTGACGGAAAGGACCCATACGTGGTAGCCGACGGCATCGGTTCGAGCGAATCCGCGACCCCGGGGGCAACCATCCCGGCCGGTACGACAGTCGGTGCGCAACACGTCTCCGACCCGCAGTGCCTGTTCTGCCGGATCGTCGCCGGGCAGATCCCGGCCACGGTCGTGCGCGAAAGCGAGCACTTCCTGGCCTTCCGCGACATCGCCCCGCAGGCGCCCACGCACGTCCTGGTCATCCCGAAGACGCACGGCTACCGCGACGTGGGCGAGCTGGCAGCGGGCAACCCGCAGCTCGCCGCGGCGCTGCTGGCCGAGGGCGCCGAGGTGGCGTGGCAGGAGGGGCTGCCCGAGCACGCCGACGTCGGCGGGTACCGGTTCGTCCTCAACTCCGGCGACGCGGCCGGCCAGACCGTCTACCACGTGCACCTGCACGTGCTCGGCGGCGACGCGCTCGGCCACTTCGGCAGCGCGCCGCACTGATCCGATGTCAGGAAGTCGCCCGCGAGCGGACTGCCGGCGTGCTGCGCCGGGAACAATTCCCACGAGTTGAGACGTGGTCCACAGGTACGATGGAACACGTCAACATCCGGCAACGACAGAAGGCGTGATTCGGGGCCACAGCGGCCCGGCCCATGACCCAGCAGCCCCGCAAGTCGAGCCCTCCAGCGAAGACCGCGCGCCCGCCGAGAAGCCGCCCCACCACCGACGGCGCCTCCGCGCCCGACAACGGCGCACAGCCCGGCGCGCAGACCGCCCCGGCCCCGCCGGCGGACGTCGCCCAGGTCAAGATCGCCATCCCGGCCGCGCACCCCATGGTCGCCGTGCTCGGCGCCGCCGACGGCATCCTGCAGGTGATCGAGAAGCAGCTTCCGGGTGTGGACATCCACGTGCGCGGCAACGAGATCACCGCCTCCGGGCCGCGGGCCGAGGTCGACCTGGTCGAGCAGCTGTTCGCGGAGATGCTGCTGGTCCTGCGCACCGGGGCGGCGCTGACCGAGGACGCGGTGGTGCGCTCGATCGCCATCCTGCGGGACGCCGGCGCGGCCGAGCGCCCGGCCGAGGTGCTGACCCAGAACATCCTGTCCAACCGCGGCCGCACCATCCGGCCCAAGACGGTGAACCAGAAGCGCTACGTCGACGCGATCGACAAGCACACCATCGTCTTCGGCATCGGCCCGGCCGGCACCGGCAAGACCTACCTGGCCATGGCCAAGGCGGTGCAGGCGCTGCAGGCCAAGGAGGTCACCCGGATCATCCTGACCCGGCCCGCGGTCGAGGCCGGCGAGCGGCTCGGCTTCCTGCCCGGCACGCTCTACGAGAAGATCGACCCCTACCTGCGGCCGCTGTACGACGCGCTGCACGACATGATCGACCCGGACTCGATCCCGCGGCTGATGGCGGCCGGCACCATCGAGGTGGCCCCGCTCGCATATATGCGCGGCAGGAGCCTCAACGACGCCTTCATCATCCTCGACGAGGCGCAGAACACCTCGGCCGAGCAGATGAAGATGTTCCTGACCCGGCTCGGCTTCGGCTCCAAGATCGTGGTCACCGGCGACGTCACGCAGGTCGACCTGCCCTCGGGCACCGAGTCCGGGCTGCGCGTGGTGCAGGGCATCCTCGAGGGCGTGAACGACATCCACTTCTCCCGGCTCACCAGCGACGACGTGGTCCGGCACCGGCTGGTCGGGCAGATCGTCGACGCGTACGGGCGCTACGACGCCGAGCGGCAGGCGCAGCGCGGGCAGGACTCGTCCGACCACCAGGCGCCCGGCAACCGGGCACAGCGCCGCGCCTCCGGCACCGGCACCCGCTCGCGGCAGCGCTGAGCGTCCCGGTGGAGCGCGTTGCGGGGTTGCGCGACGCGGGCGGCCGCCGTGGCAGGCCGCACCGGCGGTAGGCTTTCCGCCGCCTGTTCCCGCTGCTCGGCGGGAGCGGGGCCGCCCGCGAACCGAAGTGGGATGATCCCTAGCATGTCGATCGATATCAACAACGAGTCCGGCGAGGACGTCGACGAGTCCGCCATCGTCGCCCTGGCCAGGTTCGTGCTGGACAAGATGGGCATCCACCCGCTCGCCGAGCTGTCCATCCTGCTGGTCGACACCGCCGCGATGGAGCAGCTGCACATCCAGTGGATGGACGAGCCCGGACCGACCGACGTGCTCTCGTTCCCGATGGACGAGCTGCGCCCGTCCCGCGCCGAGGACGAGAACGAGCCCACCCCGGGCCTGCTCGGCGACGTGGTGCTGTGCCCGGAGGTGGCCGCCAAGCAGGGCGAGGCGGCCGGCCACTCCACCGCCGACGAGCTGCACATGCTGACCGTGCACGGCATCCTGCACCTGCTCGGCTACGACCACGCCGAGCCGGACGAGCGCACCGAGATGTTCGGGTTGCAGGGCGAGCTGCTGGCCCGCTGGCGCGAGCAGGGCGGCGCGGGCGGGGCGCCGCCGGCCGGCCCCGAACCGGACGACGGGCGCTGAGCGTGAGCGCCGCGGCGTCCTGGCCGCTGCTCGGCGCGGCCGCCTCGGTGGCCGTCGCGGGCCTGGCCGCTTGCGTCGAGTCGGCGCTCGGCCGGATCTCCGGCGTGCGGGCCGAGGAGCTGCTGGCGCAGGGCGTGCGCGGCGCGGCCCGGATAGTGCGGCTGACCGCCGACCCGGCCCGGTATGTGAACCTGCTGCTGCTGATCCGGGTCAGCGGCGAGATGGCGGCCGCGGTCCTGGTCGCCATGGTGTGCGTCTCGGCCTGGCGGCTGACCTGGGGCGCGGGCCTCCTCGCGGCCGGCTCGATGATCGTGGTCTCCTACATCGCGGTCGGCGTCATGCCGCGCACCCTCGGCCGCCGGCACGCCGAGGCCATCGCGGCGACCGGCGGCGCGGTGCTGCTGCCGCTCTCGACCGTGCTCGGCCCGCTGGCCCGCGGCCTGATCCTGGTGGGCAACGCGCTGACCCCGGGCCGGGGCTTCCGCGAGGGGCCGTTCGCCACCGAGGCGGAGCTGCGCGCGCTGATCGACATCGCGGAGCAGAACAGCGAGATCGAGGCGGCCGAGCGGCGGATGGTGCACTCGGTCTTCGAGCTCGGCGACACCCTGGTGCGCGAGGTGATGGTGCCGCGCACCGAGATGGTCTCCATCGAGCGCGCCAAGACCCTGCGCCAGGCCCTCTCGCTGGCGCTGCGCAGCGGCTTCTCCCGGATCCCGGTGACCGGGCAGGACGAGGACGACGTGGTCGGCATCGTCTACCTCAAGGACCTGGCCAGCCGGCTGCACGAGGACTTCGCCGCAGACGGCGCCGGCGCCGGCGTCGGCACCAGCACCGCCACCGGCACCGGCGGCAGCCGGGACGCGCTCGGCGACCTGGTCGGCACCGTGATGCGGCAGGCCACCTTCGTGCCGGACTCGAAGCACGCCGACGACCTGCTGCGCGACATGCAGGCGCAGCGCATCCACCTGGCGATCGTGATCGACGAGTACGGCGGCACCGCGGGCCTGGTCACCATCGAGGACATCCTCGAGGAGATCGTCGGGGAGATCACCGACGAGTACGACACCGGCCGGCCCGAGGTGGAGTGGCTCGGCCGCCCCGGGGACGCGGCCGAGGGCGCCCGGGTCTCCGCCCGGTTCGGCCTCGACCAGCTCGGCGAGCTGTTCGGCCGGGACCTCGAGGACGAGGACGTGGACACGGTGGGCGGGCTGCTGGCCAAGCAGCTGGGCAAGGTGCCGATCCCGGGCGCGCGGGCCGACGTGGCCGGGCTGCGGCTGATCGCCGAGTCCCCGGAGGGCCGGCGGCGCCGGATCGGTACGATCGTGGTCCAGCTGGCGAAGACCGCCGACGGCGGCGCGGGCGGGTTCGGCCGCGGCCGTGACGGCGCGGGCGTGCGCGACATCGTGAACGGCACCGACGAGGCCGCGCGCGACCGGGACCGGGACTGGGATCGGGACCGGGAGCGCGATACCGCGAAGGCCGACGACGAGGCGCGCGGCGAGGACTGACGAGGAACGGCTGAGTCGGAGTGGTGGCGGCGGAGAAGATGGCGGAGTGATGGCTGAGACGCAGGGCGCTGCGGGCGCCGGCGGGGAGCGGGAGCTCGGCCCGGAGGACGCGAAGATCGTCACCCTGGCCCGCGCGGCCCGGGCCCGGATCGGTGCGGCAGAGGGCGCCGCGGTGCGTGACAGTACCGGCCGAACCTACGCTGCCGCGACCGTCGAGTTGCCCGCGCTCAAGCTGTCCGCGCTGGAGGTGGCCGTGGCGATGGCGGCCGCGGCCGGGGCCGACGGGCTCGAGGCCGCCGCGGTGGTCTCCGCGGCGCCGGCGGCCGAGGCGCTCGCCGACGACCGGATCGCCCCGGCCCGCGACCTCTCCGTCGGGGCCGTGTTCCTGGCCGCGCTCGACGGCACGGTCGTCGCCACGCGCTGAGCGATAGGTCCGTCGCCAGTAGGTAACACCGCTGCTACGGTCCGGGTCCGGCCCTTCGTCCCCGGCCCCCAGAGCAACCGGTCGGGTTACCTTGGCTGGGTGAGTACTGACGGTTCGGACCGCTTCTACGGCAAGCCGGCAGGTGAGCCGCCGTCGGCTGACGGCGGCTCACCTGCCGGGCCCGCCTCGTGGCAGTCGCCGCGGTCGGCCCCGCCGGAGACGCCCCCGGCGCGGTCCTACAAGCCCTCGAAGCCCACCAAGCCGCCCAAGCCGCTGCCTTCCGCGCGGCCGCTGTCCCTGCAGCCCACGGATCGCGGCTACGGCGGCTTCGACACGGCCGGCCCGCCGCCGTTCGACGCGGGGAGGACGGCCGAGGACTTCGACGCGTATCCGCCCCAGCCGCCGGCCTCGACCCGCCCGCCGGTCAGGCCGAAGCCGCCGCGCCGCCGCCGGCACTGGCTGCGCACCGCGCTCTACACGCTGCTCGCGCTGGTGCTGGTGTTCACCGGGACCGTGATCGGCACCTGGTTCTGGGCGAACGGCAAGCTCCAGCACGTCGGCGCGATCAGCGACTACCCGAACCGGCCGGCCCAGGGCGCGGGCACGAACTGGCTGATCGTCGGCTCGGACAGCCGCTCGAACCTGTCCTCGGATCAGCAGCAGCAGTACCACGTCGGGGCCGACCAAGGGCTCAACACCGACACCATGCTGCTGTTCCACTACGGCAAGAGCGGCCCCGACCTGATCTCGATCCCGCGCGACTCCTACGTGACCATCCCGGCGTACACCGACTCCAGCGGGGTCCAGCACGCGGCCAGCAAGAACAAGATCAACTCGGCCTACTCGGACGGCGGGGTCCAGCTGCTGATCGAGACCGTGGAGATGGCCACCGGCGTGCACATCGACAACTACGTCGAGATCGGCTTCCTCGGCGTGGTCAACGTTGTCAACTCGGTCGGCGGCGTGCCGATCTGCCTCTCCGCGCCGGTCGCGGACAGCCACTCCGGGGCGAACCTGCCGGCCGGCTGCCAGACCCTGAACGGCACCCAGGCGCTGGAGTACGTGCGCACCCGCTACTCGCTGCCCAACTCGGACATCAGCCGGATGTCCGACCAGCAGGCGTTCATCAAGGCCGTGGCCAAGCAGGCGCTGCGCCCGGGCGTGGTTTTCGACCCGTTCTCGCTCTACCCGTTCCTCGGCTCGACCCTCGACGCCATCGCGGTGGACAACGGCACCTCGCTGTGGGACCTGACCCAGCTCGCCCGGCACTTCAAGGGCGTGGTCGGCAACGGCGGCACGGTCGGCACGATGCCGATCGCGGACGAGGGCTACGAGGTGAGCGGCATCGGCTCGGCGGTGCTGCTGGACAGCAGCCGGATGCAGCAGGTCGGCACCGCGATCAACCAGGACCAGGCGATCCCGGCCGGGCTGTTGAACTACCTCGGCTGACGGCGTGGGCGCCGGCCCGCCCGGCGCTTAGCCGCGGATCGCGGCGATCAGGGAGAGCACGGCGAGCACGGCCATCACCAGGGCCGCCGCGCGCACGATCCAGGCCAGCGGCAGGACCCGCAGCAGGGCCCTGCCGCCGAGTATCGCCAGCAGGGCGACCGAGCAGAGCCCGGCCAGCGCGCCGACGCCGATGTCCAGCCAGTCGTACTTGGCCGCCAGGTTGGCGGTGACGACCTGGGTCAGGTCGCCGAACTCGGCCACGGCGATCACGGTGAAGCTGGTCAGCAGCGCCCGCCAGGCGGTCGCCGGGGCCGGCTGCTGCGCGGCCTGGTCGCCGGTGCGCCCGCCGCCGGCCGGCTCGGGGTCCGCGGCGCCGTGCCGCAGCAGCAGCGCGGCGCCGGCCAGGAAGAGGGCCGCGACCACGGCCTCCAGGGTGCGCTGCGGCAGCAGCCCGAGCAGCGAGCCGGCCGCCACGGCGATGCAGACCTGCACGGCGAATCCGGCGGCGGCGCCGACGAAGACGAGCTGCGGCCGGTACCGGGTGGCCAGCACCAGGGTCGCCAGCGCGGTCTTGTCCGGCAGCTCGGCGAGGAAGACCACCGCGAAGGCGGTGCCGACGATCCCTGGTTCCACGGCCCGTGGCGTCCTGTTCTGCCGATGCTGCGGCGATCGGAAGAGTGCCGGCGGGGCGGCCCGGCCGGAGACGGAGAGCCGCCCCGGCCTGATCATCCGGCGATCGGATCAGCTTAATGCGGCGGGCGATCCCGGGATGCCGATTTCCTGATCCGCACAGTGGTTGATTCGCACAGCGCCTGATCCGCAGTGCCTGACCCGCACAGTGCCTGACCCGCGGTGCCTCAGTTTCCGTACAGGCCGCGCTTGAGTGCCAGCATGCCGATGATGGCCGCCGCGATCAGCACGCCCACCAGCGCGGCCACCCAGAACGGTGCGCCCTCCTGCATCGCGATGATCAGCACGATCACGCCCACGCCCGCGGAGGGCGCGACGCTGGTCCACAGCGCGAGGCTGGGGCGCTCCTTCTTCGGCTTCGCCGAGGACCCGGCGGTCTTCTGCCGTGCCGCTGCCTGCTCCCCGCCCGCCACGGCGCGCTGCGCGGCGGCGGCCTGGCGGGTGGCCCTGTTCTTCTTCGCCCGGTTCCGATCGGCGGGGCGCGCGGACTTGGTCGGCATGGGCCGAGCGTAGGCGAGTCCGGGCCGCGGCAACAGTGGTCCAGACCGGATCGGACCGCTCGGACGGCGCCGGCCCGGGCGGGGCGGCTCGCGCACCCCGGAAACCCCCCACAAAAGCCATCGCCGCATCGGTGCGGCGATGCGGCGATGTTCTTCCTTATTCAGTTCTCTTCCACCGTTCGGACTCAGGGGCCGGACGGTGGGGAACCAGGGCTCCGGTGGTATCGATCGAACCTCCGAGGCCCACCCTCAAGACCAGAGCGTGGCCGAGATCACGAGATTTGTCAACTCGCGCAACAAAACTCGGGGGCGGCTTCCGGGTCGAAACGGCCGGCGTCGGGGTGCGCCCGCCGGGTCCGCCCGGCACTGCCCGCGCGCCCCGAGGCTGCCGGGGCCGGATCCGCGCAGGCAGACCGCATGCAGGCGGGGTGCCCGGCGCCTGGTGCGGTCTTTGCGGTTTTCTCACCGCTCCCGCTGGTTTCTCTCAGGATCTTCGGCTACGTTGGCGTAACTTACGGTGCCGTAAGGTACCGCGCGCCATCCGCCATCCGCCCGCCAGCACGTCAGGAGCTGTTGTGCCCCAGACCACGACCGACCCGCGGCCCGAGCCGGCCGCGCCGCCGGCGAAGCCCGGATACACCGAGACCGCGCTGCTGCACGAACTCGAGCCGGTGGTCGAGCACAATCTGAACCGCCACCTGAGCAGCGCCCGGGAGTGGTTCCCGCACGAGTACGTCCCGTGGAGCGAGGGCGCCGACTTCGACGGGCCGCTCGGCGGCCGGGCCTGGGAGGTGGAGCAGTCCCGGCTGGACGAGACCGCGCGCACCTCGATGATCCTGAACCTGCTGACCGAGGACAACCTGCCGAGCTACCACCACGAGATCTCCCGGCTGTTCGGCCGGGACGGCGCCTGGGGCACCTGGGTGCACCGCTGGACCGCCGAGGAGGGCCGGCACGGCATCGCGATCCGCGACTACCTGCTGACCACCCGCGCGGTGGACCCGGTCGCGCTGGAGCGGGCCCGGATGACACACATGTCCACCGGCTACGACTCGGTGCACGCGCACCACGCGGTCAACGCGATCGCCTACGTCTCGTTCCAGGAGCTGGCCACCCGGATCTCGCACCGCAACACCGGCGCCTACTCCGGCGAGCCGCTCTGCGACCAGCTGCTGGCCAAGATCGCCAACGACGAGAACCTGCACATGGTCTTCTATCGCAACCTGCTGAGCGCGTCCCTGGAGATCGCGCCGGACCAGACCATGGCCGCGGTGCTCGACGTGGTCAAGCGGTTCGAGATGCCGGGCGCGACGGTGGAGAACTACACCCGCAAATCGGTGCAGATCGCCCTTGCCGGGATCTACAATCTGCGCATCCACCGGGACGAGGTGCTGATGCCGGTGCTGCGCAGCGTCAAGGTCTTCGAGCGCACCGGGTTCGGCGCCGAGGGCGAGCGGGACCGCGAGGAGCTCGCCGCCGTGCTCGAGGCGCTGGACTCCGCGGCCGCCCGGTTCGAGGAGAAGCGCGCCGCGTACCTCGCCCGCAAGGCAGACCGAAACGCCTGATCAGGCGCCGGTTTTGGATCTGCGGCATAACAATAATCACTTATCAATATTCACCCATAAGGCGCTGTCCATCATAACCCCGGCGGCCCTGACGGTGTTCTAGGGGAAGGCGGATCTCTCCGATCCGCCTTTTCCCTCCACTGATCAGGTGAGGTCCCATGTACGACACGGCCAAGCGAAGCCTGGCCTTCACGGTCGCGACAGGCGGGCTGCTGTTGGCGGGCGCCGGTTACACGCCGGTGCAGGCGGCTTCGGGCCAGGGCCCGGCGCCGGATCCGGCGCCAGGAGCAGGCTCGGCGGCGCAGAGCACCGTGCAGGGCTCCGGCGGACTGCTGAGCGGCAACACCCTGCAGATCCCGCTCAACCTCGGCCTCAACCTGTGCGGCAACCAGGTCGCCGCGGCGGCCGCTGAGGACACGGTGCACGGCACCAAGTGCGCCGAGACCGGCGGCGCCTCGGCCGTCTCCGGCACCGCCCATTCCGGCGGAGTCCTGTCCGGCAACACCCTGCAGGTCCCGGTCAGCATCCCGGTGAACCTCTGCGGCAACCAGGTGGTCGCCGCCGGCGAGGGGAACGTCGCGGCCGGCGCCAAGTGCGCCACCGGCGGCCGGGCCTCGTCCGGCGCGCACGCCGCCTCGGTCACCGACCGGTCCGGCGGCCTCGTCTCCGGCAACACGTTCCAGGCCCCGGTCTCCGTCCCGATCGAGCTGTGCGGCAACCAGGCCGTCGTCGCGGGCGTGGAGAACCTCGTCGCGGGCGCGCACTGCAGCGGCGGCTCCCGGCCCGGCCGCGAATCCGGCGGCGGCGCCACGGCCACCTCGGTGACCGTCCGCTCCGGCGGCGCCCTCTCCGGCAACACGGTCCAGACGCCTATCACCGTGCCGGTGGAGATCTGCGGCAACCAGGTCGCGGTCGCCAGCGTGCACGACGGGGTGTTCGGCACGGTCTGCGAGGCGCCGGCCGGGCCCGGCACCGCGGCGAAGAGCGTGACGATCGGCTCGGGCGGCCTCGTCTCCGGCAACACCTTCGCCGTGCCGATCGACGTGCCGGTCGACATCTGCAACCTGCAGGTGGCCGCGGTCACCAAGAAGCTGAAGGACAGCGACGGCGTGTGCGTCAGCGGACGGATGATTCCGCCTGCGCCGCTGCAGGGACCGCCTCCGCCTCCGCCGCCGTTCACCCCTCCCACCACCCCGCCGACGTCGCCCACCACGCCGCCTACATCGCCTACCACGCCGCCGACGTCGCCCACGACGCCGCCTGTGTCGCCGACCACCACGGTCCCCACGACTCCGGGCACGCCGCCCTCGCCGCCGGTGCATCCGAACGCGCCGCTGCCCCCCGCGCCGCACAGCAGTGCGCCGACGCCTCCGTGCACGCCGGTCCCCGCGACCACCGGCGGCGCGATGGCCGCCCTCGGGGCCGGCGGCGCCGCGCTCGCCAGCCTTAGCCCGCGTCGGCGGTCCCGCCGCAAGGCGAAGTCGTAGGCCGCGACAGAGGTCCGATAAGCGAATGAGAGGGTGGATTCCACGTGGTGTGGAATCCACCCTCTTATTTCGTGGCAGAAGGTAGTATGGCGCCGCCAGTCTCGGGGACGGACCGCATCGGCCGCGCAGCCGAAGGAGAGCCCGCATGCTCGACGACGCCCCCGCGGCGGACCCCCGACCCGACAGTGCCCTGATGACCGGGCCGTCCGGGCCGGAGCCGCCGCCACCGCATCCGACCGCGCCACCGCATCCCGCCGCGCCGCCGCGCTGGTCCCGCGCGCTGTCCGTGACCGGCGAGCTGCTGATCACCCTCGGCGTGCTCATCGGGCTCTTCGTCGCCTACGAGCTGTGGTGGACCAACATCACCGCCGACCGGCAGATCAAGCAGAACTCCGCGGCGCTGCTGCACCGGTGGGAGGCCGCGCCGTCCGCGCCGAGCGACGCGATCCCGGTCGGCCAGTCGTTCGGCTTCCTGTACATCCCCGCCTTCGGCCCCGGATGGCGGGCCCTGATCATGCAGGGCACCGACCGGTACAAGGTGCTCAACACCGGCGCCGTCGGCCACTACACCGATCCGGCCTCCGCCTACCCCTGGGACCCGGCCGGCGACTTCGCGGTGGCCGGGCACCGGGACGGCCACGGCATGATCTTCCGCGACCTCGACAAGCTCTCGCCCGGCGACGACGTCTACGTGGAGACCCAATACGGCTGGTACGTCTACCGGCTCGACCGCGAGGCGCCCTCGGTCCCGATGACGGATATCGGCGCGGTCGCCCCGATCCCGGCCGGCTCCGCCTACACCGCGCCCGGCCGCTACATCACGATGACCACGTGCACGCCGATCTACGTCGACACCAGCCGGCTGGTCTGGTGGGGCCACCTGATCGAGCAGACCCCGCGCGACCGGGTCCCGGCCGGAGTGACCCCGTCCGGCTGAGCGGTCGACGCCGCGTCAGCACTGCTCAGTGCCGCTCGCTGCGCAGGTCGAGCCGTCGCAGCACCTTGTCGACCAGCGCGGGGTCCACGTCCGGCTCGGCGCGGGCCGCGTACATCTCCCGGCGGGCCGCCGCGATCATCTCCTGCTCGACCCGGCGGGCCGCGTGCACGTCGTCGCGCCGCCGCCGGGCCTCCGCGCGCAGCTCGTCGTCCACCTGGTCCGGGGTGTTGATCGCCAGCCGGACGTGCTCGCGCCCGGCCAGCCGCTCGTACACCCCGTCCGGCAGGTCCCCGGTCTCGGCCAGCTCGTCCAGCCGGACCAGCTCCGCCCTGGCCACCCGCAGCCACAGCTGCCGCTCGGCCTCCTCGCGCACCCGGTCGTCCGCGCCGACCCGCAGCAGCCGGACCAGCACCGGCAGCGTGAGGCCCTGGACCACCAGGGTGAACAGCACCACGACGAAGGCGGTGAACAGGATCTGCTCGCGGCCCGGGAAGGCCGCGCCGCCGTCCACCGTGAGCGGGACGGCGAGCGCGAGGGCGACCGTCGCCACGCCGCGCATCCCGGCCCACCACATGACGACGGTCTCCTGCCAGGAGATCGGCGCCTCGACCCCCGGCTCGTCCTCGTCGTCGGCCTCGACATCGGCCTCGACCTCGGCTCCGGCCTCGTCCGCGCTCTCGCCGTCCGGCCCGGCCGCGCCCCCCGCCTCGCCCGGGGGCGCCTGCGCGGCCGCGCGGGCCGTCCGCCGCCGCTCGAGCCGCTTGCTCAGCCAGCCGGCCGGAAGCAGCCACAGCAGCCTGACGACTACCACCACGCCGACGATCGTCATCGCGTCGCCGAGCTGCGCGGTCCACCGGTCGCCCACCTCGTCCACCACCGAGTGCAGCTCCTGGCCGATCAGGCCGAAGGCGAAGCCGGTGACCAGCAGCTCCACGATGTCCCAGAACGCGGTGCCGACCAGCCGGTACGCCACGTCGTCGGCATCGGTCCGGTCGGACAGGTAGAGCCCGCACAGCAGCACCGACAGCACGCCGGAGCCGTGCAGCTGGTCCGCGATCACGTAGGCCGCGTAGGGAATCAGCAGGGTGAGCGCGACCTGGAGCGTGGCGTCGCCGAGGAAGCCCATCAGCCGCGCCGCGATCCAGCCGGTGGCCAGGCCGATCACGATCGCGGTGACCGCGGACAGGGCCAGGTCCGCCAGCGCGACCGGGGTCGAGAAGTGGCCGCTCACCACCGCCTGCACCGCGACGCTGTAGATGACGATCGCGGTGACGTCGTTGAACAGCCCCTCGGTCTCCAGGATGGAGATCAGCCGGCGCGGCAGCCCCACGTCGCCGGCCACCGCCACCGCGGCCACCGGGTCCGGCGGCGAGGCCAGCGCGCCGAGCAGCACCGCGGCCGCCAGCGGCACCCCCGGCGCCAGCTCCCGGAAGGCCGCCGCCACGGCCGCCGTGCTGACCAGCACCAGGATCACCGCGAGCAGCAGGATGGCCTGCCAGATCGCCTTGAACTGCCGCCAGTGCGTGCGCCGCGCGGCCGCGAACAGCAGCGGCGGCAGCACCAGCGGCAGGATCAGCTCCGGCTCGATGCTCGGGTTCGGGATGCTCGGGATCAGCGCGAGGCCGACCCCGAACACCGTCATCAGCACCGGGGCGGGCAGCCCGAGCCGCGCGCTCACCGGCACCGAGAGGATCGTCGCGAGGAAGACGACGAACAGGAGGGTGAGCTGCGTCATGCCCCGACGATATGACGCCGGATGGAGGGATTGCCCGGTCCGCGCCGATGAGGCCGTCGACTACCTGACGTTCCGCGGGCCGCGGAGGATCTGGTTGACGCCGCCGCGACGCACTACGCTTCCTGACATAACGTCGGGTTCTGACGGACGAACACGGGGCGGGCCATGTCCGGCGACACTGCGAATGCGGGTCCTGATACAGAGGATGGCCTCGGCGCGGCGGGCGTCCCGTCGCAGCGGCCGGACCCGAATGCGCCGTGGGATTCGCTGCTCTCGACCCAGCAGTTCGCCGCCCTCGTCGGCGTGGGGTTCGATCCGGTCGGGCAGGTCTGCGGCACGACCGTGGTGCATCTGGGCTATGCCAGCCGCGCAGGCAAGTGTTCGGGCTCGTATGGATACACGCCGCGGACCGACCTCGCCTCCGTGGCCGGCGGGCCGTTCGGCGTCCTGCGCCGGAAGCTCTACGGGGTGCGTAGGAGGCGCTCGCCCGGGCGGTGCAGGACTTCGCCAGGCTGCTGCGGTCCGGCTGGGTTCCCGCGGCGCTGGTCTTCGGCATCGCGCTCGGCGCGCGGCACGACGACATGCACACCCGCGAGGAGACCCGCCGATTCACGGTCGCCGACCGCGAGGTGCGCAGCTTCACGGCGCTGGTCAGGGATACCCGCCGGGACGCGAGGGAGCAGCTGGAGCGGGAGGTCGCGGCCGTCGGCGCCCACGGGGTCGTCGTCGACGCGATGGCGCTGCAGATCAGCGAGCGGGAATGCCCGGCCTTCGAAGGCGTTCGCGACCACGTGGCCGTCTCGACGATCCTCGGGACCGCGATCGTCTCGTTCAGCCGGTCTCCGCTCGTCGCGGGGCCCGCACCGCTGACGATCATGCACCTCGGATCTTCGCCCTCGATCGCACCGTCGATCGCGCCGCCCGGCAGTGTCCGGTCCGAGGAGGCCCGGTCCGAGCTGCCGCCTCTGCTCGAGGGCCGTTTCCTCGACCGCTTCCGGGCCGCGCGGATCGCCCGGCCCGCCTCCGTCGCCGGTGTGTCGATCAGCGATCCGACGGCGGGCGCGAGAAAAGAGTGACCAGGAGCGTGAGGAGCGCGGCAGGTGGTTAGGCAGCCGGCGCGCCGGTCCGCCTTCACGTGCGATTTGACGTCTTTCATCATCTTGAAAATCAAGTATCGAATATCTGAAGCAGTATCCGCGCACTCCCGACATGCCTGTTCGACGATCTTCGACGAGACGGCCGCCGGCCTTCGATCCGGGGCCGACGGCCGCCCGGAGCGGCCAGGTGGACAGCGTTCCTGAACAGGTTTATCCCGTGACCAGGCGGCCGTTCTGCGGCCGCCCGCCCTGCCGCGAGCGTCCCGGCGCCCGGCGCTGACAGTGTCGCGCGCACCACGGCCGTCCCGGCCGCCCCCGTGCGGCGGGTGCACCAGGTCAACGCGACCACGAGGAATCATTCATGACCCACTATCAGGCAAGACCCCGCACACGCCGGCGGGCCGTCGTCTGGCTGGGCGCAGCCGTGCTCGGCGGCGCGCTGTGCGCGGCGACCGGCACCGTCCCCGCCGAGGCCGCCACGTCGTCCGCCACGGTCACCGTCAACGCCACCTCCGGCCTGGGCACCGTCCCGGCCAACGCGGTCGGCTTGAACACCGCCGTCTACGACAGCGACATGAACGACACCGCCATCGCGGGCCTGCTCAAGTCCGCGGGCATCAATGCGCTGCGCTACCCCGGCGGCTCGTACTCGGACATCTACAACTGGCAGACCAACGTCGCCCAGGGCGGGTTCGACGCGCCGAACACGAGTTTCGCCAACTTCATGGGCACCGCCCAGGGCGCCGGCGCCAGCCCGATCATCACGGTCAACTACGGCACCGGCACCACGGCCCTGGCCTCCGCCTGGGTGCAGAACGCCGACGTGACCAACAACTACGGGATCAAGTACTGGGAGATCGGCAACGAGGTCTACGGCAACGGCACCTACGGCGCCAACTGGGAGACCGACAGCCACTGCGAGACCTCCGCGGGCGGCCCCCCGGTCACCGTCGGCAGCGAGCCGTCGCAGACCTATGGCTGCGGGCCCTCCACGTACGCCTCCAACGTGCTCAGCTACATGACCGCGATGAAGGCCGTCGACCCGAACATCAAGGTCTGCGCCATCGTCACCACGCCGGGCTTCTGGCCGGACAACGTGACCAACGCGACCACCAGCCCCGAGTCGTGGAACCAGACCGTGCTCGCCGCGCTCGGCTCGAAGGTCGACTGCGTCATCGTGCACTACTACCCGGCCCAGAGCACCGACTCCACGGCGAGCATGCTGTCCGACACGAGCGACATCCCGGGCATCATGTCCACCCTGCGCAGCGAACTGAGCTCGTACGGCGGCCTGTCGTCCTCCGCGGCCTCCGCGGTGCCGGTCCTGGTGACCGAGACGAACCCGCAGGTCGACCCGGACACGCAGCCCGGCGCCCTGTTCGCCGCCGACCTGTACACGACCTGGATGGAGAACGGCGCGGCCAACGTGGACTGGTGGGACGAGCACAACGGCCCCGGCAGCTTCACCCCGACCACCGTCGACGGCGCGCAGGACTACGGCGACTACGGCATGTTCTCCGACGCCGCCAACAACAGCGGCGTGACCGAGCCGGCCGCGGACACGCCGTTCGAGTCCTACTACGCGGTCGAGATGCTGACCAAGCTCGAGGCGTCCGGCGACGAGATGGTCACCAGCACCTCGAGCAACTCGCTGCTGCGGGTGCACGCGGTGCGCCGGGCCGACGGGCATCTCGCGATCCTGATCGACAACGAGGACCCGTCGAACTCGTACTCGGTGGGGCTGAGCTACAGCAGCTTCACCCCGAGCGGCAACCCGACGGTCTACACGCTCGGCGCCAACGGCACCTCGATCACCAGCGCGACCGGCAGCTCGACCAGCTCGGTGACCGTCGCGCCGTACACGCTGACCGTGGTGGACCTGCCGGGCAGCGGCGGCACCGGCGTCACCGCGCCGGGCGCCCCGGGCAAGCCGACCGTCTCGAACCTGGTGTCGAGCACGTCGAGCAACACCTCGGGCACCGCGACGCTGACCTGGACCGCCGCGGCGGCGGGCACCAACGCGGTCGCCAAGTACAACGTCTACCAGGAGACCAGCGGCGGCGGCACCACGCTGACCGGGACGACCACCGGCCTCTCGCTCAACCTCACCGGGCTGACTATCGGCGCCAGCTATACGTATGACGTGGTCGCCGTCGATACGCAGGGCAATACCTCGCTGCCGTCGACACCGGTCACGTTCACCGTGCCTCCACCCGCCAATGCCAGCTGCGCGGTGACGTACACCATCAGCAGCAGTTGGCCCGGCGGCTTCGGGGCGAACGTCACCCTGACGAACAACGGCTCCACGGCCATCAGCAACTGGACGCTCACCTTCGCCTTCCCGGCGAGCGGCGAGACGGTCAGCGACGGCTGGGACGGCACGTGGACGCAGAGCGGGCAGAACGTCACCGTGGTGAACGCCGGATGGAACGGGACGCTGAACGCGAGCGGCGGATCGACCTCGATCGGCTTCAACGGGTCCGACACCGGGCTCGACACGGCGCCGACCGTGTTCTTCATCAACGGCAACGTCTGTTCATAGCCTCGATCAGCGGTCCCTGACACCGTTTGACACTGCGGGCCGGAGCGGCGGGATCCGTCGCCCCGGCCCGCAGTGCTCAGCCGGTGCTCAGCCGGCGTCCGGCCGGAACCGGCGCAGCCGCAGGCTGTTGGAGACCACGAACACCGAGGAGCCGGCCATCGCGGCCCCCGCGATCAGAGGGCTGAGCAGGCCGGCGGCGGCCAGCGGCAGCGCGGCCAGGTTGTAGGCGAAGGCCCAGAACAGGTTGCCCTCGATCACCGCGAGGGTGCGCCGGGCCAGCCGGATCGCGTCGGCCGCGCAGCGCAGGTCGCCGCGCACCAGGGTCAGGTCGGCCGCCTCGATCGCCGCGTCGGTCCCGGTGCCCATCGCCAGGCCGAGATCGGCGCCGGCCAGCGCGGCCGCGTCGTTCACCCCGTCGCCGACCATCGCGACGGTCCGGCCCTCCCGCTGCAGCCGGGCCACCTCCGCGGCCTTCTGCTCCGGCTGCACCCCCGCGACGACCCGCTCGATGCCGACCTCGGCGGCGATCGCCCGCGCGGCGGCCGGATTGTCGCCGGTCAGCAGGACCGGCTTGAGGCCCAGCGCGCGCAGCCGGCGCACCGCCTCGGCGGAGGTCGGCTTCACCGTGTCCGAGACCACCAGGACGCCGCGCACCGCGCCGTCCCAGCCGACCGCGACGACCGTGCGGCCCTCGCCCTCGGCCGCGTCCCGCGCCTCGGCCAGCGCCGGCGGCAGACCGGCAGCCGAGCCCAGCCCGAACTCGCCCGGCCGCCCGACGAAGACGTCGAACTTCCGCGCGCCGTCAACGCCGTCAACGCCGCCAGCGCCGTCGCAGTCCTCGACCACCCCGCGCACCCCGAGCCCGGCCCGGCCGGCGAAGTCGCGGACCCGGGGCAGCGCGCCCGCCGCCTGCGCCCGGGCGGCCTTGGCGACCGCGGCGCCGATCGGGTGTTCGGAGGCGGCCTCGACGGCACCGGCGAGCCGCAGCACCCGCGCCGGATCCTCGCCCGGCGCCGCGGCGACCGAGACCAGCGCCATCGCGCCGGTGGTCACCGTGCCGGTCTTGTCCAGCAGGACCGTGTCGATCCGCCGGGTCGACTCGAGCGCTTGCGGGCCCTTGATCAGGATGCCGAGCTGCGCGCCGCGGCCGGTGCCGACCAGCAGCGCGGTCGGGGTGGCCAGGCCCAGCGCGCAGGGGCAGGCGATGATCAGCACGGCCACCGCCGCGGAGAAGGCCCGCCCCGAGCCGCCGCCGGCCAGCAGCCACCCGGCCGCGGTCGCCGCCGCGGCCGCCAGCACCAGCGGCACGAAGACCGCGGCGACCCGGTCGGCCAGCCGCTGCACCGCGGCCTTGCCCGACTGCGCCTCGACCACCAGCCGGGTGATCTGCGCCAGCCGGGTGTCCTCGCCGACCCGGCCGGCCCGCACCACGAGCCGGCCGCCGAGGTTCACCGTGGCGCCGGTCACCGCCGCGCCGGGGGAGACCTCGATCGGGCTGCTCTCCCCGGTCAGCAGGCTCGCGTCGATCGCCGACGAGCCCTCGACGACCACGCCGTCCGCGGCGATCTTCTCGCCGGGGCGGACCAGGAACAGGTCGTCCACCGCCAGGCGGGCGGCCGGAATACGCACCTCGTGCCCGTCACGCAGCACCGCGACGTCCTTGGCTCCCAGATGCAGCAGTGCCTCCAGCGCCGCGCCCGACCGGCGCTTGGCCCGCGCCTCGAAGTAGCGCCCGGCCAGCAGGAACACGATCACGGCCGACGCGGCCTCGAAGTAGGTCTGGCCGCCGGCCGATCCGCGGTCGATGAAGGCGAACGGCATCCGCATCCCGATCCGCCCCGCGCCGCCGAAACAGAGCGCGTACAAGGACCAGGAGTAGGCGGCCAGCGTGCCGAGGCTGATCAGCGTGTCCATCGTCGCGGCGCCGTGCCGCAGGTTGGTCCACGCGGCCCGGTGGAACGGCAGGCCGGCCCAGAACACCACCGCGGTGGCCAGGACCAGCGAGAGCCACTGCCAGCCGGGGAACTGCAGCGCGGGAACCATCCCGGTGGCGACCGTCGGGCCCGCGAGCACGGCGGCCGCGGTGAGGCGCCGGCGCAGCCTCGCGGCAGTCCCGTCTGCGTCGGCGCCGTGGTCCGACCGGTCACCGGTATCCACAGGGGCGGCGCCGTATCCGGCCGTGCGCACGGCCTCGATCAGATCCGAGACGGCGACGTCCGGCGCGTGCTCCACCGCCGCCTGCTCGGTCGCGAAGTTGACCGTCGCGGTGACCCCGTCGAGCCGGTTGAGCCGGCGCTCGATCCTGGTCGCGCACGCGGCGCACGTCATCCCGACGATGTCGAGGCGCGTCCGTACGGGTGACTGGCCGGGGTGGGCCGTCAGGCTGATCTCCAGCTGCCTCGGTGTTGCCGCACGGGTCCGCTCGGGGCCCGGCTCGCTGTTCGTCGTCGTCTTCGTCGTCACCGCTCTGTCCCCGCTCATCGAATCCGCATCACGAACGCACAAGCCGCGCGATCGCGTCGTTGGCCTCCTTGACCCTCGCCGCCGCGTTCTCCCCGCCTTCGGCGATCGCGCCGGCCACGCAGTGCCCGATGTGCTCTTCCAACAGGCCCAGCGCCACCGACTCCAGGGCCCGGTTCACCGCGGAGATCTGGGTGAGGATGTCTATGCAGTACTTGTCCTCGTCGACCATCCGCTGCAGGCCCCTGACCTGACCCTCGATCCGGCGGAGCCGTTTGAGGTAGTCGTCCTTGCGCCCGGCGTATCCGTACTGCCCCATCCGCGTCTCCTGTGTCTGTGTCCGGCACCCGCACCAAACTATACCCCCCTATGGTATCTGCCCAGGCCGCCCGGCGCAGCCCGGAGCCGCAACGCAACCTGTGGCGGCCTTCCGGCGTCTCCACTTCCGGCGGCACCCGGCCGCGGCCTGCCGCGCCGCCGGGCCGAGCGGCGTAACCTGAGCACCAGGCGCACCGGTGAAGGACAAGTTCCGCATCGCGGGCGCCTGTGTGCGTCGTGGTTTTGGTCCGTCATGGCGTTGGCTGACTGACGAGTGTGCGAAAGGCGGCGAGCGGAACCGGATGCGCGACTATCTGATGGTCCTGGCCGTCGCGTTCGCCGTGACGTACCTGACGACCGGCCCGATCAGGGTCGCCGGCATCCGCTTCGGCGCGATGACGGCGCTGCGCGAGCGCGACGTGCACAAGGTGCCCACCCCGCGCCTCGGCGGCCTGGCGATGTACCTCGGCATGCTCGCCGCGCTCGCCTTCGCCGACCACACCCCGATGCTGCAGCAGTGGGTCTTCGTCGAGTCGCCGACGGTCCGCGCCCTGCTGTGGGGATCGGGCCTGCTGATGGTGATCGGCGTGATCGACGACCGCTGGGGCGTCGACGCGTTCATCAAGCTCGCCGGCCAGGCCCTGGCCGCCTCGGTGATGGTGCTCAACGGCGTGTACATCACCTGGTTGCCGATCCCCGGGATCGGCGTGCTCCAGCTGGACCAGAACACCGCCGACGTGGTCTCGATCCTGATCGTGGTCGTCATGATCAACGCGGTCAACTTCGTGGACGGGCTCGACGGCCTGGCCGCCGGCATGGTGGCGATCGCCGCGCTGGCGTTCTTCGTCTTCGACTACCGGCTCTGGTACGGGTACCAGATCTCCGGCGCCGCGCCCTCGGTCATGGTCGCCGCCATCGTGGTCGGGATGTGTGCCGGATTCCTGTGCCACAACTGGAACCCGGCCCGGATCTTCATGGGCGACTCCGGCGCCATGCTGCTCGGCCTGCTGCTCGCCGCGACCTTCCTGCTGATCGGCCAGGTCGACCCGGACCAGGTCTCGGCCGCGGCCGGATCGCAGACCAGCGCCACGCACAAGACCCTCGCCTTCTACATCCCGCTGGTGCTGCCGCTCTCCTGCCTGGCACTGCCGATCATGGACATGGTGATGGCGGTGGTCCGGCGCACCCGGGCCGGCCGCTCCCCGTTCTCCGCGGACGCCCAGCACCTGCACCACCGGCTGCTGCAGATCGGCCACTCGACCCGTCGCGCGGTGCTGATCATGTACGTGTGGGCGGCGCTGATCTGCGCGCTGGTCCTGTGGGTCACGGTCACCCCGGCGCACCGCGCGCCGATCGAGGTCGCCATGGTGGCGCTCGTCGCGGCGATGGTCTTCCTGCTGCTGCCCAGAGCCCGCAAGCACATCGACGACCGGGCCGCCAGGATCGGGCGCGGCATCGGGGAATTCGGGCCGTCCGGGGGCGGGCGCCGCGGCCGGCGGCATGTACCCACGGTGCAGGTCCAGTCGCCCGACGCAGCCGAACCGGCCGAGGCGCACCCGGAACCGGGCCGTGCGGCGTCGGATGCGGCGCTCTGGCGCGCGGCTCCGCCGACCGCCGCGGCTACAGATCCACCGGACTTCGCACACAGCGCGGCTCGAGACAGGCGCCCCGGCGGGGACGCGCACAGCGACTCGGCCCCCCCGTGGCGAGGCGTCTGACCTGGTATCGGGTTCGCCGCAACCGAATACGCCGATTGCCGCCAACCGCTTGTCGATCCGTCGGCACAGTGTGCGTGATCTAAGCCACCCCGACCCGGTAAAGACGCGCACTGTTACTTGTGATAGGTTTCACGAGCGTAAGGCGAATCGTTCGGCAGGAGAGCGAATCCTTACCACCCGACCGAACTTGTGACCCCACGAAGCGACTTGACGGAGCCACAACAATGCAGGCCGATGACGTCCGTGCGCTACGGCAATGTGCCGTGACGACCGCGGCTGTCGGCGTTGCCGGGGCCGCCGTCGGCGCCGTGGCGGACGGTGGTAAAGGCGTCCTCGGAGCCGTCATCGCCCTCGCGGTGGTGAACGCCTTCTTCCTGATCTCCTTCGCGGCGATGCGCCGCGCGGCGCGGGCCGGCCTCCAGGCCATGATGCCCACCGCGCTCGGCACCTATCTCGCCAAGATCATTGTCCTGATCGCGCTGGTGGCCCTGTTCCGCGACAGCACCGTCTTCAACGGCCGCGTGTTCGGCCTGACCGCGGTGGCCTGCGTGCTGGCCTGGACCGGCGCGCAGGTGCGGCTGTGGATGACCGACCGGACCTTCCGGCTCGACCCGGTGCCGGCCGCCGCGCCGGCCCTGGCCCCGTCGAAGCCGAACGCCGGAGAGCTGTGATCCGCCGTGACCCACACGCCGCGCCGCGCCGCCTCCCGGATCAGCCATCGGGCCCGGCCCGGCCACGCGCTGCGGCGTCGGCGCGGGGCGGAGCTGTGCCGCGAGCACACCGGCGCGCGCACCGGTGCGGGCGATGAGCCCGACGACCCGGCCCGCGGCTGAGACTCCGGCCGACCCGTCCGGCCGCGGCGCCGAACGATCCGCGCGGCCCGCAGACGCGGTCCGGCCCGGAACCCCCGACGAGCACGAGCAGCGCGCCGCCGCCCGCCAGAACGACGTGGCGATGTGGGGGATCGTGGGCCACATGGCCTCCGCGCTGACCGTCTACGGCGGCCTCGGCTACCTGCTCGGCCGGCTGACCGGCCACCCGATCCTGTTGTTGTTCGGCGCCCTGTTCGGCTTGGTCCTGTCGCTCGGCTACACGATCTACACGGCCAACAAGAACATGCCGAAGTGAAGCACGGCGTCCGCGGCCCGGCCGCGGCGCGGCACCGGACGGCCCCGCGCAGGCGGGCCCGGCCGGGGCCCGGCGCCGCGCCGGCAGCGCCCACGAGCCCAGCACCACAGACCCCAGACACCATGAGACGGCGAGTCAGCCCCCGCCCGCCGAAGGAGTGAACCGGTGAGTACCACGGCAACCGCGAGCACCGTGCTCGCCTCCGGCTGCCATCTGTTCTCCGGGTGCCCTTTCCCCGCACCCAGCGCCGACAGCTTCGTGTTCAGCCCGCTGTTCAAGATCGGCGGCTTCGGCTTCACCTGGCCGATGCTGCTGTGCCTGATCGCCTCCGCCAGCGTTTGCGTGTTCTTCTTCACCGCGTTCCGCGCGCCGAAGCTGGTGCCGCGCGGCGCGCAGAACGTCGGCGAGCTCGGCTACCTGTTCATCCGGGATCAGATCGCCCGGCCGATGATCGGCGAGCAGGGGGACACCTTCGTGCCCTTCCTGTTCTCGCTGTTCTTCTTCATCTGGACGATGAACCTGATGGAGATCATCCCGATCGCGGCGTTCCCGGTGACCTCGAAGATCGCCTTCCCGATGTCCCTGGTGGCCATGGTGTACGTCACCTACTGGTTCCAGGCGATCAAGCACTACGGCTTCTTCGGCTTCCTGCGCTCGATCATCCCGTCCGGCGTTCCCGTCGGGGTGCTGGTCCTGCTGGTCCCGGTCGAGTGGCTCAGGGTCCTGGTGATCCAGCCGTTCACCCTGACCATCCGGCTGTTCGCGAACATGTTCTCCGGGCACCTGCTGGTGGCCGTGTTCGTCGCGGCCACCTGGTACCTGGCCAGCGCCTCCATCGGCGCGCTGTTCTCGGCCGGCTCCGCGGTCATGATCGTGGTGATCACCGGCTTCGAGATGGTCATCCAGGCGCTGCAGGCGTTCATCTTCACCATGCTCACCGCGCAGTACATCGGCGAGTCGCACGCGGCCGGCCACTGACCGTGCCGGCCCCGCGCGGCCTTCGCGCACCAACCACAAGCCAACCGGTGGAAAGCCCTCCGGTTCGACCCGAAGGAAAGTAACCAGCAATGTCCTCCGCAATCGTTGACATCGCCGGACAGAACAACGTCACCGGATCTCTCAGCGCCGTCGCCTACGGACTCGCGGCCATCGGCCCGGGCGTCGGCATCGGCCTCATCTTCGGCCACGGCGTCGAGGCCATGGCCCGGCAGCCCGAGCTTCGCGGCATGATCCAGACCAACATGTACATCGGCTTCGCGTTGACCGAGGCTCTGGCGCTGCTCGGCATCGTCATCCCGTTCATCTTCAAGTAAGCCGCCCCCGGACAGCCAGGGAGGCACCCCGTGAGCGCAAAAGTCGTATATCTCGCCGACGCGAACCCGATCGTCCCGGACTGGCAGGAGATGGCCTTCGGCGCGGCCGCCTTCGTCATCGTCTTCTTCTTCCTGTATCGCAAGGTCCTGCCGAACATCCGCCGGATCCTGCAGGAGCGGGCCGAGGCGATCGAGGGCGGGCTGACCAAGGCCGAGGCCGCGCAGGCCGAGGCCGAGCGGATCCGGTCCGAGTTCACCCAGCGGCTCGCCGAGTCCCGGCACGAGGCGGCCGAGCTGCGGGCCAAGGCCCAGGCCGAGGGCGCGGCGCTGGTGGACAAGGCGCGCGAGGAGGCCAACCGGCAGCGCGAGTCGATCGTCGCCGCGGGACGGGCGCAGTTGGCCGCCGACCGCAACGCCGCGGTCGCGGTGCTGCGCTCGGACCTGGGCAAGCTCGCGGTCGAGCTGGCCGACCGGATCGTCGGGGAGCGGGCCGCTGATCCGGCCCTGCAGGAGCGGATCGTGGACCGCTTCCTGGACGACCTCGACAGCCGGCTCGGCGAGCGCGGCCCGGCGGCCCGGCCGGTCGCCGCCGGCTCCGGGCCGGCCGAGCCGGAACAGGCCGGCTGATGCGCGGCGCGAGTCGGGAGTCGCTCGAGCAGGCCCGCGAGGCGCTGGCCGCGCTGACCTCGGTCGGCTCCACCGACCTGACCGCCCTGTCCGACGACCTGGCCGCGATCGGCGCCGCCGTGGACGGCAACGTCGCGCTGCGCCGGCTGCTCAGCGACCCGGCCCGGCCCGGCGACGCGCGCGCCGCCCTGATCGGCGACCTGCTGCGCGGCAAGGTCGGCGACCCGGCGCTGGACCTGGTCTCCGGCGTGGTGCGGTCCCGCTGGGCCGGCCCGCGCGACCTGGCCGACGCGCTGGACGTGCTGGCCACCGAGGCCGAGCTGGCGCTGGCCGAGAAGGCCGGGGCGCTGGACGCGGTGGAGGACGACCTGTTCCGGTTCGGCCGGATCCTGGCCGCGGAGCCCGAGCTGGCCTCGGCGCTCTCCGAGCGCATCCCGGCCGCGCAGCGCACCTCGCTGATCGACTCGCTGCTGGCCGGCAAGGCGAACCCGTCCTCGCTGCGGCTGATCCGCCGGCTGGTCGGCGCCCCGCGCGGCCGCTCGGTGACCGCCGGCGTCGAGGAGCTCAACCAGATCGCCGCGGAGCGCCGCCAGCGGCTCACCGCGCTGGTCATCGCCGCGGTGCCGCTGACCGAGGCGCAGCGCGACCGGCTGGCCCGGATCCTGACCCGGTCCTACGGCCGGCAGGTGCGGCTTAACGTGGAACTGGACGAAAAGCTCGTCGGAGGACTGACCGTCCGCATTGGGGACGATTTCATCGACGGCTCGCTCTCCGGCCGGATCGCCGAGGCCGCCCGCACCGCGTCGTGAACCCGTAACACCGAACACCGAACCAGGCAGCATTCGTGGGCGAGGGCCCGACACTGAACTTTGAGGAGTTAGGAAGACTCATGACGGAGCTGACAATCCGTCCCGAGGAGATCCGGGACGCGCTGGAGCGCTTCGTCTCGTCGTACGAGCCTTCGGCCGCGAACGTCGACGAGATCGGTACCGTCACCGACGTCGGTGACGGCATCGCGCATGTCGAGGGGCTCCCCTCGGCGATGACGAACGAGCTGCTGAAGTTCGAGGACGGGACGCTGGGCATCGCCCTGAACCTCGACGTGCGCGAGATCGGCGTGGTCATCATGGGCGACTACGCCGGCATCGAGGAGGGCCAGGCGGTCCGGCGCACCGGCGAGATCCTGTCCACCCCGGTCGGCGACAAGTTCCTCGGCCGGGTGGTGGACCCGCTCGGCGAGCCGATCGACGGGCTCGGCCCGATCGAGGCCGAGGGCCGGCGCATCCTCGAGCTGCAGGCCCCCACGGTCATGCAGCGCCAGGGCGTCAACGAGCCGCTGCAGACCGGCATCAAGGCCATCGACTCGATGACCCCGATCGGCCGCGGCCAGCGCCAGCTGATCATCGGCGACCGGCAGACCGGCAAGACCGCGATCTGCATCGACACCATCCTGAACCAGAAGGCCAACTGGGCCTCGGGCGACCCGGTGAAGCAGGTGCGCTGCATCTACGTGGCGATCGGGCAGAAGGGCTCGACCATCGCCGCGGTGCGCCAGGCGCTGGAGGACAACGGCGCGCTGGAGTACACCACCATCGTGGCCTCCCCGGCCTCCGACGCGGCCGGCTTCAAGTACCTGGCCCCGTACACCGGCTCGGCCATCGGCCAGCACTGGATGTACGCCGGCAAGCACGTGCTGATCGTGTTCGACGACCTGTCCAAGCAGGCCGAGGCCTACCGGGCCATGTCGCTGCTGCTGCGCCGCCCGCCGGGCCGCGAGGCCTACCCCGGCGACGTGTTCTACCTGCACTCCCGGCTGCTGGAGCGGTGCGCCAAGCTGTCCGACGACATGGGCTCCGGCTCGATGACCGGCCTGCCGATCGTGGAGACCAAGGCGAACGACATCTCCGCGTTCATCCCGACCAACGTCATCTCCATCACCGACGGCCAGTGCTTCCTGGAGACCGACCTGTTCAACTCGGGCGTGCGCCCGGCGGTGAACGTCGGCACCTCGGTCTCCCGGGTCGGCGGCGCGGCGCAGGTGCGCGCGATGCGGCAGGTCTCCGGCTCGCTGCGGGTGGACCTGGCCCAGTTCCGCGACCTCGAGGCCTTTGCCGCCTTCGCCTCGGACCTCGACGACGCCTCCAAGGCCCAGCTGGCCCGCGGCCAGCGCATGGTCGAGGTGCTCAAGCAGGGCCAGTACTCGCCGTACCCGGTCGAGGACCAGGTGGTGGCGATCTGGGCGGGCACCTCCGGCGAGCTCGACGAGGTCCCGGCCGAGGACGTGCGGCGGTTCGAGCGCGAGCTGCTCGACCACCTCAAGTCGGCCCACGCGGAGATCCTCACCAGCATCGCCACCACGTCCGAGAAGCTCTCGGACGACACGATCAACCTGCTGAAGTCCGCGGTCTCCGGGTTCAAGGACACCTTCGAGAAGGGCGACGGCACGCTGCTGCGCGGCGACGTGGCCGAGTCCCCGCTCGACCCGTCCGACGTCGGCCAGGAGAAGATCACCCGGCACGCGAAGGGCTGATCCGACCGTGACCGAGCAGCACCCCGAGCAGTCCAGGAAGGAGGGCTAGGCCATGGGAGCACAGCTGCGGATCTTCCGGCGGCGGATCGCGTCCGTCTCCGCGACCAAGAAGATCACCCGCGCCCAGGAGCTGATCGCCACGGCGCGCATCGTCAAGGCGCAGCAGCGGGTCGCCCAGTCCACCCCGTACGCGCAGGAGATCGTCCGCGCCGTCTCCGCGGTCGCCTCGCACTCCAACGCCCGGCACCCGCTGATCGGCGAGCGGCCCGAGCTGCGCCGGGCGGCGATCGTGCTGATCACCGCGGACCGCGGCTTCGCCGGCGCGTACAACAGCGCCGCGATCAAGCAGTGCGAGCAGCTCGCCGCGCTGCTGCGGGACCAGGGCAAGGAGGTCGTCCGATACGTGATCGGGCGCAAGGGCCTGGGCTACTACCGGTTCCGCGGCCAGGAGCCGGCCGGCAACTGGACCGGGTTCTCCGACAACCCGCAGTACGGCAACGCGGCCGAGGTCGCGGACACCCTGATCGACGCGTACGTCAAGGGCAGCGAGAACGGCGGCGTGGACGAGATCCACGTCGTGTCCACCCGCTTCGTCTCGATGCTCACGCAGAGCCCGGCCACGGTCCGGTTCCTGCCGCTGGAGGTCGAGGAGACGCACGAGCCGCCGCCCAGCGGCGTGTTCCCGCTCTACGAGTTCGAGCCGTCCCCGTCCGAGGTGCTCGACGCGCTGCTGCCGGCCTACTTCAAGGCCCGGCTGTACAACGCCATGCTGCAGTCCGCGGCCTCGGAGCACGCGGCGCGCCGGCGGGCGATGAAGTCGGCCACCGACAACGCCTCCGACCTGATCAAGAACCTGACCCGGCAGGCCAACGCGGCCCGGCAGGCGGACATCACCCAGGAAATCAGCGAGATCGTCGGCGGCGCGAACGCCCTGGCCGACGCGTCCGCGGGAAGCGAATAGGAACCATGACGACAACCGACCAGACGACCAGGACCGGCGTCGGCCGCGTCTCGCGGATCATCGGTCCCGTCGTCGACGCGGAATTCCCCGTCGACGCGATGCCGGAGCTGTACAACGCGCTGACCATCGACTACGAGTTCCAGGGCGAGACCCGCACGCTGACCCTCGAGGTCGCCCAGCACATCGGCGACAACATGGTGCGGGCGATCGCGCTCAAGCCGACCGACGGCCTCGTGCGCGGCAGCGAGGTCAAGGACACCGGCGGCCCGATCTCGGTGCCGGTCGGCAACGCGACCCTCGGCCACGTGTTCAACGTGACCGGCGACGTGCTCAACCTCAAGGAGGGCGAGCGGTTCGAGGCCGACGAGCGGTGGGGCATCCACCGCAAGGCGCCGAGCTTCGACAACCTGGACTCGAAGACCGAGATGTTCACCACCGGCATCAAGGTCATCGACCTGCTGACCCCGTACGTCAGCGGCGGCAAGATCGGCCTGTTCGGCGGCGCCGGCGTGGGCAAGACGGTGCTGATCCAGGAGCTGATCTACCGGGTCGCGGAGAACTTCGGCGGCGTGTCCGTGTTCGCCGGCGTCGGCGAGCGCACCCGCGAGGGCAACGACCTGATCGCGGAGATGACCGAGACCAACGTCATCGAGAAGACCGCGCTGGTCTTCGGCCAGATGGACGAGCCGCCGGGCACCCGGCTGCGGGTCGCGCTGTCCGCGCTGACCATGGCCGAGTACTTCCGGGACGTGCAGAACCAGGACGTGCTGCTGTTCATCGACAACATCTTCCGGTTCACCCAGGCCGGCTCGGAGGTCTCCACGCTGCTCGGCCGGATGCCGTCCGCGGTGGGCTACCAGCCGACCCTGGCCGACGAGATGGGCGACCTGCAGGAGCGGATCACCTCGACCCGCGGCCACTCGATCACCTCGGTGCAGGCGATCTACGTGCCCGCGGACGACATCACCGACCCGGCGCCGCACACCACGTTCACCCACCTCGACGCCACCACGGTGCTCTCCCGGCCGATCACCCAGAAGGGCATCTACCCCGCGGTGGACCCGCTGGACTCGACCTCCCGGATCCTGGACCCGCGGTACATCACCAAGGAGCACTACGAGACCGCCTCGCGGGTCAAGGCGATCCTGCAGAAGTACAAGGACCTGCAGGACATCATCGCCATCCTCGGCATCGACGAGCTGTCCGAGGAGGACAAGCTCACCGTGTCCCGGGCCCGGCGGATCGAGCGCTTCCTGTCCCAGAACACCTTCGTGGCCAAGAACTTCACCGGCCTCGAGGGCTCGTTCGTGCCGCTCGAGGAGACCATCGCGGCGTTCACCGCGATCGCCGACGGCAAGTACGACCACGTGCCGGAGCAGGCCTTCTTCATGTGCGGCGGGCTCGAGGACCTCGAGCGCAAGTACAAGGAACTGACCAAGTAGGGAAGCCGGCGGGGGAGAGCGCCGCGCGCCGTCCGGAGCGCCCGGCGCGCCGCCGCCGGGCGGCCAGCTTCCGGAGCCGCCGCCCGATCCGCCGGGAGCGTGCCGGGCGGCGCGGATAGTTCGATAGTCTTTAGCCGAAGAAGCAGTGAAGGAGCCGCAGCATGGCCGATCTGGAAGTGGCGCTGGTCGCGGCCGACCGCGAGGTGTGGTCCGGCCAGGCGTCCATCGTCGTGGCCAAGACGGTCGACGGCGACATCGGCATCAAGGCCGGGCACCAGCCGGTCATGTCCGTGCTGCAGACCTCGGTGGCCACCATCCGCACCGTGGACGAGGCCGGGCTGCCGGGCGAGAGCCTGACGGTCGCCCTGCACGGCGGGTTCATCTCGGTGGACTCCGACCGGGTCTCGCTGCTCGGCGAGGCCGTGGAGCTGTCCGACGAGATCGACGTGGCCCGGGCCGAGGACGCGCTGGCCCGGGCGCGGGCCGGCGAGTTCGGCGCCGACTCCGAGGCGGCCGAGCAGCGGGCGCTGGTACGCCTGCGCGCGGCCGGGCGCGCGCAGTAACACGGGAGAGATTGGCGAAGGCGATGTCGGTCAACGGAGCGCGGATGAGCAGAGGCGCGGCGCCGGCGGGCGCCGTGGTCGACGCCGTACGTCATCGGTGTCGGTGACCGATGACGGCCGCGCTGACCGACCTGCTCGAGATCCTGGCCGTCCTCTGCCTTGCCTTCGTCTGCGCCATAGGGGTGCTGTTCGCCCGCCGGGTGACCATCCGCCGCCGCGGCGGGACCTTCGACTGCAGCCTGCGCCTGACCCCGCTGCCGGACGCCCCCAGAGGGCTGGCCCGGCAGGGTGAGGCGCGGGCTGCGGTGCGTTCCGGGGCGGGCGGCGCGGGACCGGCCGGGACCGGCGGCGGGGGCGGCGCCGAGGCGGAGAGCAGGATCGTCGCGCCGGCCGAGCGCGGCACCCGGGTCCCGTGGAGCGCTTCGGGCGTACGCGCCGGGCGCGGCTGGTCCTACGGCATAGCCCAGTACGAGAACGACCGGATCGACTGGTACCGGATCTTCTCCTACGCCTACCGGCCGGCGGCCGTGCTGACCCGCCGGGACCTCGAGGTGGTCTCCCGCCGCGAGGCCGTGGACGGCGAGGAGCTGGCGCTGTTCCCGGGCTGGACCATCGTGGAGTGCCGGTTCGGCTCCGGCCTGGTCGAGCTGGCCATGGCCCCGGACGCGCTGACCGGCTTCCTCTCCTGGCTCGAGGCGGCCCCGCCCGGCCAGGACGTCAACCGGGTGGCGTGAGCACGTGGCGTGAGCGCAGGCCACCGCTCCGCCGCACGCACGAATATCAACCCTGATGTGAATGCAGGCGCGCGCGAGCGCGCCGGGGGACATCCGCGCCGCACGCGCATCGGCACGGATACGAACGATCCGGGACGCGTCCGGGGAGGGCCGACACCAGGCCCGACCGGAAACGTTTCCGGACCGCCTCCGCAGGGATTATCCGGATCCTGGTCGAGCGCGTCAATCCCCCCGTCCGCGGTCCCCGTCTGAGTGTGTCGCAGGATGCGTGGTCAGAGCCGCTGAGCAGAGCCTTCGCCGCCGGCGGAGGCGCGACCCCGGCGGCGCGCGGCCCGCACCGGCGGGAGCGAGCCTTGACACGCCCGAACCGCGGCAGTTCACTGAGCGCGTCCGAGGGCGCTCATCCAGCTCCAGCACCGACACCTGTTCGGCAGCTGCGACGGACGCCCACAGACCGGGAGCCGTGACGGCGCTCCGCCTCCCGTAACCGGTATGCCATGCCGACGGTCAATCCGGCGGGCCGACATCCATGCGGTCCCCGCGCGTCCGGCTGCCGGTCCCTGTCCGACGACACCCTCGGCCGTGACCGCCGCGCTGTTCCGCGACGGCGCCCCGGCCGGGCCAGCGCCCTGCGGCCGTGCCGTGCCCGGTCGCCCCGCCCCACCACGCAGTTCGTGTATTCCAGTTCGCATTCTCCACCGTCCGGTGGTCCCCTTCGGCCGCGCGGCGCGGATCATCCGCTCCCGGGACCGCGGTGACGCACGTGTCGCCGCGCCCGGGCACCGCCGCCGCGACCGGGAAAGGCAGAGCAGAAACCATGATCAGACCCAGAAGGCCGTCGCCCCGCGGGCGGCACGGAATCGGCGCCGTCGTCGCTGTGGCGGCCCTGGTGCTCGGCGGCACGTTCGCCTCCGGTCCCGTCGCGGACGCGGCCACACCGCAGGCCGCCCCGCCGACCGGCGGCAGCCTCGGCGCGAACGTGATCGTGATCAGCCCCAGCCAGTCGGTCAGCTCGATCGCCAGCGAGCTCAACGCGATCGGGGCGCAGCAGGTGCCCGACCAGTTCGGCGCCCAGCGCTACGAGATCCTGTTCCAGCCCGGCACCTACGGCTCCACCGCCAACCCGCTGGACTTCGAGGTCGGCTACTACGAGAGCGTCGAGGGCCTCGGCCAGAACCCGGGCCAGACCGTGATCAACGGCACCATCGACTCGTGGAACCAGTGCACCGGCGGCAACCAGTCCGAGTGCTACGCCACGACCAACTTCTGGCGGTCCATCTCCAACCTGACCATCGACGTGACCGGATTGACCGGCTGCGACTCCGGCGTCGACGTCTGGGCCGTGTCGCAGGCCGCGCCGCTGCGCCGGGTGGAGATCAACGGCAACCTGACCCTGATGGACTACTGCGACGGCTCGCCCGGCTGGACCAGCGGCGGCTTCATCGGCGACTCCGAGCTCAACGGCGCGGTGACCAACGGATCGCAGCAGCAGTTCATGACCCGCGACACGAACATCGGCTCGTGGAGCAACGGGGTGTGGAACCAGGTGTTCTGCGGCGACCCGGGCGCCCCGGCACAGAGCTTCGGCTCGACCTCGCTGGAGGACGGCGGCCCGGAGCCCTACACGACGCTGGGCACCTGCCCGACGACCGAGGAGGAGCCGTATCTCTATCAGACCTCGGCGAACAACTACTCGGTCTTCGTCCCCTCGCTGCGGACGAACAGCAGCGGCCCGTCGTGGGGCGGCGGCAGCACCCCGGGCACGTCGCTCTCGGTCAACAGCACCTTCTACGTGGTGAACTCCTCGAGCACGATCACCACGATCAACGCGGCGCTGGCGGCCGGTGACAACCTGCTGTTCACGCCGGGTGTCTACAGCTACGCCTCGACGATCAACGTCACCAAGGCCGACACGAAGATCATCGGCCTCGGATTCGCCACCCTGATCCCGACCGCCGGCCAGACCACGATGAGCGTCGCGGACGTCAACGGCGTGAACATCTCCGGCCTGATCTTCGACGCCGGCCCGACGACCTCGCCGACGCTGCTGACCATCGGAACGCAGGGCTCGACGGTCAGCCACTCCTCCGACCCGGTCACCGTCGACGACGTGTTCTTCCGCGTCGGCGGCGAAGAGGCCGGCTCGGTGACCGACGCCTTCATCGACAACAGCAACAACTCACTGCTCGACGACGTGTGGTCATGGCGCGCCGACCACGGCGCCGGAGCCGGTTCCTGGACCGGTGACACCGCGGCGACCGGCCTGACCGTCAACGGCAGCAACGTCACCGCCTACGGCCTGGCCGTCGAGCACTTCCAGCAGTACGAGACGGTCTGGAACGGCCAGGGCGGCGAGGTCGTCTTCTTCCAGAACGAGAACCCGTACGAGGTGCCGAACCAGGCCTCGTGGATGGAGAGCTCGGGCCACGACGGCTATCCGGCCTTCTACGTCCCGAGCTCGGTGACCAGCTTCACCGGCTACGGGATGGGCAGCTACTCGTACTTCGACCAGGGCGTGGCCATCGAGAACGCGATGGGCATCCAGGCGCCGAACAGCTCCGGGGTCGTCTTCCACGACTCGCTGACCGTGTGGCTCAACGGCTCGGGCGGCATCGAGTCGGTGGTCAACGGCACCGGCGCGGCGGTCTCGTCGTCGGCGGCAGGGCCCAGCAACGTCGTCAGCTACGGGTGACCGAGTGCATCGGGCGGCACTCCCGGGTCACCGGGGGTGCCGCTCAGCTGTCGCGGCCGGCACCCGGCTTCCACAGCACGTCGCCCGGAGCGTCCGGGCCGATGTGGTTGGCCGTCCGGGCCAGGATGAACAGCAGGTCGGAGAGCCGGTTCAGGTACTTGGCGGTCAGCGGGTTCATCGTCTCGCGGTGTGGCCCGAGGGCGAACCACGCGGAGCGCTCGGCCCGCCGCACGACGGTGCGCGCCACGTGCAGCAGGGCCGCGCCCGGGGTGCCGCCGGGCAGCACGAACGAGCGCAGGTTGGGCAGGTCGTCGTTGAACCGGTCGCAGTCCTTCTCCAGCGCGTCGATCTGCGGCTGCTCGATGCGCAGCGGCGGGGTCTTGGTGTCTTCGACCACCGGGTTGCACAGGTCGGCGCCCACATCGAACAGCTCGTTCTGGATCCTGGCGAGCACCTGCACGATCCGCTCCGGCAGGCCGCCGAGCGCGATCGCCGCCCCGATCGCCGAGTTGGCCTCGTCCACGTCCGCGTACGCGATCAGCCTCAGGTCGTGCTTCGAGGTCTTGCTCATGTCGCCGAGCCGGGTCGTGCCGTCGTCGCCGGTACCGGTGTAGATGCGGGTCAGATTCACCATGCCCGCAGCGTATCGGGCCCGGCTCGGATGACGTCCGGGCCGACCGGATACGCTGCCCGGAGACCCGGGTTACCGTCCGGTACGCGATCGGATACCAAGGAGCGAGGAGAGTGGCAGCGTGGCCAAGCAGCTTGCCGTCATCGGCGCGGGGCTGATGGGGTCGGGGATCGCGCAGGTGTCCGCCGCGGCCGGATACGACGTGGTGTTGCGGGACGTGACCGCGGAGGCGACCGCGCGCGGCATCGCGGGCATCGAGTCCTCCTTCGCGCGCTTCGCGGCCAAGGGCCGGATGTCCCAGGCGGACGCCGAGGCCGCGCTGGCCCGGATCACGACCACCACCGACCTCGGCGCGGCCGCGGAGGCGGACGTCGTGGTCGAGGCGGTGTTCGAGGACATCGAGGTCAAGCACGCGGTGTTCCGCGAGCTGGACAAGATCTGCAAGGACGGCGCGATCCTCGGGACCAACACCTCCGCGCTGCCGATCACCCAGGTCGCCGCGGTGACCGAGCGGCCGGAGTCGGTGGTCGGCACGCACTTCTTCTCCCCGGTGCCGATGATGGCGCTGTGCGAGCTGGTGCGCGGATATCACACCTCGGACGAGACGCTCGCCGCGGCGCGGGCCTTCGCCGAGTCGGTCGGCAAGACCTGCGTCGTGGTCAACCGGGACGTGGCCGGCTTCGTGACCACCCGGCTGATCTGCGCCCTGGCGATGGAGGCGGTGCGCTTGGTGGAGAACGGCGTGGCCAGCGCCGAGGACGTGGACCTGGCCTGCAAGCTGGGCTTCGGGCACACGATGGGCCCGCTGGCCACCATCGACCTGACCGGTGTGGACATCCTGCGCAACGCGGCGCGCAACATCCACACCGAGACGCAGGACCCGAAGTTCGTCCCGCCGGAGACGCTCAACCGGATGGTCACCGCGGGAGCGCTCGGCCGCAAGAGCGGCCGGGGCTTCTACGACTATTCCGAGGGCTGATCCGGGCCGATCCGGGCCGCCTGATCGTGCGCTGTGTCTGTGGGCGCTCCCGGTTCAGGGAGCGCCCACACGGCACTCGTTCTCCTGTTCAAGGCAGCCTTAGGCCGCCGCGCGGGCGGACTCCGCATCCACGTTCTGGCCCCGCAGCGCGCGCAGTGTGCCGTCCCGCTCCTCGACGAGCATCCGGCGCAGCGCCGCCGGCACGGTCTGCTCGTTGCGGGCCAGCACCGAGTCCACGCCCTCGACCGTGGACTGCGTCGAGATCAGCCGCGGATACAGGCCGGCGACGAGCATCTGCGCCATGTGCGGCGTGCGGTGCGCCCAGATGCCCGAGACCACGGTGAAGAACCGCTCCGCGTAGGGCGCCAGCAGCTCGCGCTGGTCCGCCTGCCGGAAGCCGCGGATCACCGCGAGCAGCGTCTCGTTCGGCAGCTCGTCCGAGTCGACCATCGAGGACCAGGCGTCCGCCTTCGCGTCCACGGTCGGCCGGGCGGCGCGGGCCGAGGCGGCGTGCCGGCGGCCGGCCGCGGTCGGGTCCTGCTCAAGCTCGGCCGCGATCTGCGCCTCGCCGGCCCGGCCGGTGGCCGCCAGCCGGTGCAGCAGCGCCCAGCGCAGGTCCGTGTCGACGGTCAGGCCGTCCAGCGCCTCGGTCCCGCCGAGCAGCCCGGAGAGCAGGTCCAGCTGCTCCTGGCTGCGCGCGACGTCGGCCAGGGCGCGGGCCCAGGACAGCTGGATGTCGCTGGCCGGCTCGGCGGCGAGCAGCTGCGCGTGCGCGAACGCCGCCCACCGGGCCGAGCCCTCCTCGCGCCAGGCCGGGTCGGCGTAGCTGTCGATGGCGACCTTCGCCTGCCGCTGCAGCGACTGCAGCACGCCGATGTCCGACTCCCGCTGCACGCCGTTCATCACCAGCGCCACGTAGTCTCGGGCGGCCATCTCGGCGTTGTAGACCATGTCCCAGGCGGCGACCCAGCTCAGCGCGCGCGGCAGCGACTCGGTGAACTCGCCGATGCCCTCGATCAGCGTGGCGACCGAGTGCTCGTCGAACCGGATGCGCGCGTACGTCAGGTCGTCGTCGTTGAGCATGACCAGGTCCGGCTGCGGCTCGCCGGCCAGCTCCGGCACGTCGGTCAGGTCGCCGTCGATGTCGAGCTCGATGCGCCGGGTGCGCACCAGGCCTTCCTGGGTGCGGTTGTACAGGCCGATCGCGACGCGGTGCGGCCGCAGCGTCGGGTAGTCCGTCGGCGCTTCCTGCGCGATCTGGAACGAGGTGTAGGCGCCCGCCGCGTCCACGGTGAAGACCGGGCGCAGCGTGTTCGGGCCCGCGGTCTCCAGCCAGGACTTGGACCAGGCGCCCAGATCCCGGCCCGAGGCCTCCTCGAGCGCGCCGAGCAGGTCGGACAGCCGGGTGTTCCCCCAGGCGTGCCGGCGGAAGTAGGTGCGCAGGCCGTTGACGAAGCCCTCGTCGCCGACGTAGGCCACCAGCTGCTTGAGCACCGAGGCGCCCTTCGCGTAGGTGATCCCGTCGAAGTTGACGTAGACGTCCTCGAGGTCGCGGATCTCGGCCACGATCGGGTGCGTGGAGGGCAGCTGGTCCTGGCCGTACGCCCAGGTCTTCTCCACGTTGGCGAAGGTGGTCCAGGCGCCGATCCAGCGGGTCGCCTCGGCCTGGCAGCGGGCCGACGCGTAGGTGGCGAAGGACTCGTTGAGCCAAAGGTCGTTCCACCACTGCATGGTGACCAGGTCGCCGAACCACATGTGCGCCAGCTCGTGCAGGATCACGTCGCCGCGCCGCTCGTAGGCCGCCTCGGTGACCTTGGAGCGGAAGATGAAGTCCTCGCGGAAGGTGACGCAGCCGGCGTTCTCCATCGCCCCGGCGTTGTATTCGGGCACGAACAGCTGGTCGTACTTCGGGAACGGGTACGGCTGGTCGAACAGCTCCTGGAAATAGTCGAAGCCGCGCTTCGTGGTGTCCAGGATGTCCGCCGCGTCCAGGTGGTCGGCCAGCGACTTGCGGCAGGCCACCGCCATCGGGACGACCGTGCCGGAGGCCGAGGTGTACGTGTCGCGCACCACGTGGTAGTCGCCGGCGACCAGAGCCGTGATGTAGCCCGAGATCCGCTCCGTGGGCGCGAAACGCCACACCGCGCGGCCCGATCCACCCTCACCGTCGAGCGGCTCCGGCTCGGGCGTGGGGGAGTTCGAGAACAGCTCCCAGCCGGCCTGCGCGGTGACGGTGAACTGGAACGTCGCCTTCAGGTCCGGCTGCTCGAAATGGGCGAACACCCGCCGCGCGTCCGGCACCTCGAACTGGGTGTAGAGCGACACACCGCCGTCCACCGGGTCCACCATGCGGTGCAGCCCCTCACCCGTGTGGCTGTAGGCGCAGGTGGCCCGCACGGTCAGCTCGTTCTGCTCGGCCAGATCGTCCAGCGCGATGCGCGAGTCCGCGTAGGCGGCCGCCGGGTCGATCCGGCGCCCGTTCAGCGTGATCTCGTGCACCGTCGGGGCGATCAGGTCGATGAACGTGCCGGCGTGGGCTTCGGCGGAGAAGCGTACGGTGGTGGCCGACTCGAAGGTCTCCGGGCCTGTGGTGAGGTCGAGATCGACGCTGTACGACGAGACCGACACGAGGCGCGCACGATCCGCTGCCTCTTCACGGGTCAGATTGGTACCGGGCACTTTGCTGCACGGCTCCTTACCGGTAGGCGGGGTGTTTCCTTCGATCCTCGCACGCGGGAACCCGGATCCGCGCGGTCCGCGACCCGTGGAATGCCTTCAATCTGCAAAACGTTTCCCGCACGACGATGCAGCGCGCAGGGCGCCGCCGCTTATTCCGTGCGGCGGCGCGATGAACGAGGGAGAGCGTAATGACTGAGCGTGATGTTACCCCGCGGGCGGCGGCGGACTTCTGGTTCGACCCGCTCTGCCCGTGGGCCTGGATCACCTCGCGATGGATGCTCGAGGTGGAGAAGGTCCGCCCGGTCGACGTGACCTGGCACGTGATGTCGTTGTCGGTGCTCAACGAGGGCAAGGACCTCGGCGAGCGGTACCAGTCGCTGATGACCAGGGGCTGGGGCCCCGTGCGCGTGTGCATCGCCGCGGAGCAGCAGCACGGCAACAAGGCGCTGCTCCCGCTCTACACGGCGCTCGGCACCCGGCGGCACAACGAGAAGCTGGACTTCACCCGGGAGACGATCGTCGCCGCGCTGGAAGAGGCCGGGCTGCCCGCGGCGCTGGCCGACGCGGCCGAGTCCACCGAGTACGACGAGGCGCTGCGCGCCTCCCACCACCAGGGCATGGACCAGGTCGGCTACGAGGTCGGCACGCCGGTGATCTCGGTGAACGGCAACGCCTTCTTCGGCCCGGTCATCTCGCCCATCCCGCGCGGCGAGGCCGCGGCGAAGCTGTGGGACGGCGTGCTGCTGGTCTCCGGCACCGACGGCTTCTTCGAGCTCAAGCGCAGTCGGACGCGCGAGCCGATCTTCGACTGAGTGACCGGGTAGATGAAACTGCCGGTTCCCGGGCCGGCGCGGTGCGCAGTTGAACCGCTCGCCGGCCAGGGAACCGACGTCCCGTCAGCCTCGCGACGTGCTTATCGGTTCGGTGCTGGGCGGCGATCCGGCCGCGGCGGCGCTATCGCCGAGCACTGAAGTCGTACCCGCGTGCCCGACTTCGCCGGTCGCGCCGGAGCCGTCGGCGGTCTCCTCGCGCCGCGCCGGGGACGGCTCGACCCGAAGGATCTTCGCGAACCACACCGGCATCCACCAGTTCCACCGGCCGAACAGCGAGATCAGCGCGGGCACCAGCATCGCGCGCACCACCGTGGCGTCCAGCAGGATCCCGATGCCCAGCGCCGAGGCGAAGATCTTGATCTGCGCCCCCGGCGCCGAGGCCAGCGCCGCCATGGCCAGGAACAGGATCAGCGCCGCCGAGGTGACCAGGCGCCCGGTCCGCCCGATGCCGGTGACGATCGCCCGGCCGGTCGACCCGGTCGCGTCGTACTCCTCGCGCATCCGGGCCAGGATGAAGACCTCGTAGTCCATCGAGAGGCCGTAGAGGAACGCGAACACCATCAGCGGCACCCAGTCGGTGATCGCCCCGGTCGCCGGGATGCCCCAGACCGCGTTCGAGCCGTAGCCCTTCTGCCAGATCAGCACCATCGCGCCGTACACCGCCGCCAGCGACAGCAGGTTGAGTATCACCGCCTTGAGCGGCAGCACGATCGAGCGGAAGGCGCGGGCCAGCAGCACGAAGGTGAGCAGGGCGAGGATCGCGAGCATCAGCGGGAAGTCCCCGTAGACCGCGTGGATCATGTCCACCTCGCCCACGCCGAGCCCGCCGATCAGCACGTCCGCCGTCGGAGTCAGGGCGCTGCGCACGGCGCGCGTGGTCGCCTCGCCCTGGCTGTTCGTCCCCTCGGCGTCCGGCACCACGGTCAGCAGGGTCCATCCGGGCCGGTCCCAGGCCGCGCCGGTCGGCGCCACCGCCAGGTCCACCCCGGAGACGCCGGCGGCCTCCGAGCGTGCCTGCGCGGCGGAACTGGTCGACGGCACGAGCACCTCGATCGGCGTCAGGACGCCGCTGGGCACCCCGGCGTCCTGGAGCATCACCACGCCCTGATGCGCCGGGCCGCTCTGCGCCAGCGCGCCGGAGGAGGCGTCGCCGAGCACCATGCCGAGCGCCGAGACGGCGAGCACGCCGAGCACCGCGAGCGCGCTGACCACGGCGATCCAGCGGCGCCGGACCATCAGCCGGGCCCACGCGGTCCAGCCGCGCGAGGCCCTGCCCTCGTGCCGGATCTTCGGCCAGTCCAGCCGCCGCCCGACCCCGGCCAGCAGCGCCGGCACCAGGGTGAGCGTCACCAGCACCGAGACCAGCGGGATGATCACGCCGCCGTAGCCGATCGAGCGCAGGAACGGCACCGGCAGCACCATCAGCGAGAGCAGGCCCAGCGCGACCGTCAGCCCGGAGAAGGCCACCGCGCGCCCGGCGGTGTTCATGGCCCGCCGGATCGCCTCGTGGTTCTCGTATCCGTGTGCCAGCTCCTCGCGCCACCGCGTCACCAACAGCAGCGAGTAGTCGATCGCGATGCCCAGCCCGATGAGGCCGACCAGGTACTGCACGATCTCCGAGACGTCGGTCACCTCGGTCACCCCGAGGATCGCCAGGAACGCGGTGGTCACCGACACCGCCGCGACCATCAGCGGCACCAGGGCCAGGAAGGACGCGAAGACGAACAGCAGCACCGCCAGCGCGCCGAGCGCCCCGAGCATGACCTCGTCGAAGAGGTTCACGCCCTTGCCCGAGCCGGAGTTGCCGTTGGAGAGCGGGTTCTCGCCGGTGACCTCGACCTGCGAGCCGGCCGGCAGCGCGGCGGTCAGCTTCTGCTGGATCTGCGTCGCGATCACCGCCTGCTGCGCGGCCGAGTTGAAGCTGTTCTGGCCGGGCGTGAAGACCTCGGCGAAGGTGGTGCGCCCGTCGTTCCCGACGAACCGGGCGTCGCCGGTGTCCGCGTAGTCCGCCACGCGGATGCCCTGGATCGCGTCCAGCGACTTGAAGGCCGCCTCGACCCGCGCGCTCTTGGCCGACTGGCCGGCCGGCACCTGCACGACCGGCACCAGCGACGTCATCGAGCCGCCGTTGCCGTACGTCGCCGAGATCGCCTGGTTCGCCACGTAGCCCGGCTGGCCGGGCATGGCGAACGTCTGGTCCAGATGGTTGACCAGCCCCGACGAGGCGAGCCCGCCGACCATCAGGGCCACCAGCCACAGCAGGCCGATGAGCCTGCGCCGCCTGATGACGAAAGCTGAGAGCCGCTCCATGGCGTCCGTCCCCCTCGCATCCCGCTCGTGCGCCGGCTCTGTGCTCGGCGCGCTGTGGGACAGCGAAGCAGCGCGGCATACGGAAGCACTGTGCGCTTCCTTGGAGGCGCCTGTGAGTGTTCTGCCGCCCGGCGGCGGGCCGGCCCCGTTCGTCTCGGCGGCCTCGTCGCCGTCGATCGGCAGCCGCACCGTGAAGACGGTGCCGGCGCCCGGAACCGAGCGCACCTCGGCCGAGCCGCCGTGCGCGGCCGCGACCGAGGAGACGATGGACAGGCCCAAGCCGGAGCCGCCGGTCCCGTCGCCGCGCCGGCGCGAGGCGTCGGCGCGGTAGAAGCGCTCGAACACCCGCTCGCGCTGCTCCCCGGACAGGCCCGGCCCGGTGTCCGCGACCTCGATGACGGCCTGCGGTCCGGCCCGCCGCACCGAGATCGCGACCTCGGTGCCCGGCGGCGTGTGCGCGCGCACGTTCGAGAGCAGATTCGCCAGCACCTGGCGCAGCCGGTCCGCGTCGCCGACGACCTCGATCGGACGCTGCGGTGCGGCGCCGACCCCGTCTGCGGGGTCAGGGCGGTCCGTGTGGTCCGCGTGGTCCGTGCAGCGGCCGACCTCGATCGGCCAGCGCGGGTCGACCGCCTCCGAGTCGCGCGCGGCGTCGGCGGCCAGCGCGGCCAGGTCCACCCGGGCCCGGGCCAGCGGCCGGCCCGAGTCCAGTCGGGCCAGCAGCAGCAGCTCGTCCACCAGCGTGCCCATCCGGGCCGACTCGGACTCGATCCGGCTCATCGCCAGCGCCAGGTCCTCCGGCCGGGTCGAGGCGCCGCGCCGGAACAGCTCGGCGTATCCGCGGATCGAGGAGAGCGGGGTGCGCAGCTCGTGCGAGGCGTCCGCGATGAAGCGGCGCAGCCGGTCCTCCGAGGCGCGCTGCTCGGCGAACGCCTGCTCCAGCCGGGCCAGCATCGCGTTGACCGAGCCGCCGACCCGGCCCACCTCGCTGATCGGGTCGTCCGGCTGGACGCGCTGGTCGAGATCGCCCGCGCCGATGGCGATGATCTGCCGGCCCATGCGCTCGAACGGCAGCATGTGCCGGCGGATCCGGAAGGTCGAGAGGCAGAAGACCATCACGAAGGTCAACAGGCAGGCCGCGGCCATGATCTTGGCCATCGACTCCATCGTGCTCTCGATCTCGGCCTCGGAACTGGCCAGGATCAGGTAGCCGCGCCCGTCGGGCAGCCGCGAGGCCCGCACCAGGTAGCGCGTCCGGCCGAGGTCCGCGGTCGAGAAGACCGCCCCGTCGAACTGGGCTCCGGTGCCCGGCGGCCCGACGGCCGGCACGGCGGGCAGCTGCGGGCCCCGGCCGAACGTCGCGGCGACCTGGCCGCCCGGGCGGCGCAGCTCGATGTACGAGGGCAGGACTCCGGCCGCGGACATCGAGATCCACGGCTGGTCCTCGGCGTCCTGCTCGGACAGGGTCGGGTACTGGCCCGGCGGGAGGCTGCGGGTCCAGTTCTCGGTCGCCATGGCGGTGGCGTTGAGCTGGTCCTGCAGGTGGTCGACCAGCACCGTGTGCACGGCGTACAAGGTGCAGGCGCTGGCCACGATCAGGCCGATCGCGAGCCGTGACAGCAGCGTGCGCATGAGCCGCCTGCGCAGCGACGCCGGGCGGTGCGGGTGCGGCAGCCGCAGTCTCACCGATGGCTCACCCCTGCCAACCCTCTGTTAATCCTCTGTCATAGTCCTGATGTCGCGGTTCAGCTCTTCGGCATGCGCATGGCGTACCCGACCCCGCGCACCGTGTGGATCAGCGGCTCGCGGTCCTTGTCCACCTTCTTGCGCAGGTAGGAGATGTAGGTCTCGACCACGTTGTCCCCGCCGCCGAAGTCGTACTGCCAGACGTGGTCCAGGATCTGCGCCTTCGACATCACCCGGCCCGCGTTCAGCAACAGGAAGCGCAGCAGCTTGAACTCGGTCGGGGTCAGGTCCAGCGCCGTCCCGCCGCGCCGCGCCTCGTGCGCGTCCTCGTCGATGATCAGGTCGGCGAACTCCAGCCGGACCTCCTCGAGCTGCGGCCGGGTGCGCCGCAGCACCGCGCGGATCCGGGCGATCAGCTCGTCCAGCGCGAACGGCTTGGTCACGTAGTCGTCCCCGCCGACCGTCAGGCCATTGATCTTGTCCTCGGTGGCGTCCCGCGCGGTCAGGAAGACCACCGGCAGCTTCAGGCCCTGCGCGCGCAGCCGGCCGCACACCTCCAGGCCGGTCAGGTCCGGCAGCATCACGTCGAGCACGGCCAGGTCCGGCACGAACTCGACCGCGCCGGCCAGCGCCTCCCGGCCGCTGGACGCGGTGGCCACCTCGAAGCCCTCGTAGCGCAGGGCGAGCCCGAGCAGGTCGGTGATCGCGGCCTCGTCGTCCACGACCAGGATCCGCGCCTCGGGCTTCCCGCCGTTGCGGTCCGGCATCCGCAACCCCCTCGTCCGTTGCATGATCGACGCTGGATGCCGCCTGTACCCGTGACGGCGCCGCTCAGGCTAGGCACCTGCGCTGTGCCCAGCCTGTGCGATTCCTGGCAGTCGCCTGTGTGAATGGAACCACCTACAAAGTACGCCAGGTGATGCAAGCCGACTGATCAGCAGGTGCCCGCAGGATAAATCTGCGGATCGGCGATACAAGCCTGCACCATTGGAGGCAGCCGATCGAGCTCCGGCTGGGCGTCTGACGGGAGGTCGCCCAGATACGTCAGATCGATGTACTGGCCGTTGAGGTAGCGGTTCACGTCGACCTGAGCGACCAGGTGCGACGGGCCGATCCCCACATAAGCGGCGAGGACGATCACGGCGCTGAGCGCGACCCCGCGCGGCAGCCAGGCCACCGCCGGCCGGCACCGTGCGGCGACGAGGACCAGGAAGAGCAGCCCCAGCCAGATCTCGATCGCCACGACCGCGACTCGCGGCAGGGTCAGGCCGTACGCGTCGATGTCCAGCTCCATCCGCCGCAGTGCCGATCCGACGATGACGAGAGCCAGGACGCACAGCGTGCACAGCGTGATCGACGCGACCAAGCCATCGCGCCGCCCACTGCGCGGCGACCACCGAATCGCCAGGCCGATCACGACCAGCGTCAGGACGGTGGCCGCGATCAGCTGCCAGAAGCCCTGCCGGGCATAGTCCGCGTAACTCATCCCGGTCGACTTCAGCACCGCCCGATAGCCGCCGAACAGCACAGACACCTGAATGCCGTCGAAGACCGCGAACAAAGCCGCCATGACCGCCAGCGGGGCGAGCCACAGGTTCCGGTCCAGCGCCTTGGACGTGCGGGCCGGGAGCCGGTCCCACCGCACCGGGGCCGCCGCGCCGTAGCCCACGATCAGCGCCCCTGCGCCGCCGACCAGGAACCACAGCACCGGCAGCGGCGACCATCCCGAGAACACCGAGCCGACCGCGTCCCAGAACCGGGCGAAGACCGGATCGGCGCCGGCGAACAGGGCGCCGAAGACGACGAGCAGCGCCAGCGCCGCGCCCGCCGCGTAGATCCCGTTGCGGGCTCGGGAACGGCCGAGCACCTTCAGGCTGCTGATCGCATTCCTGGTCCACGCTGCCACTTTCTCCAAGCGCATGGTGAAGCTGACCGGCGCGAGCACCACCGCGGCCCAAGTTCGGCCGCCGTGCACGGCCAGGGCGCCGAGTGCGAGCGCGCAGAACACGGCCAGCCAGTACGGCCCCGGCTCTGCACGCCATGCCGCCAGGCACAGCAGCCCGAGTGCCGAAACGCCCCAAAGCCCGCTCCACCAGCCCGGCCGGCGGCCGGTCGTTCGCCCGGTGACCACGGCGGTGGCCGCCAGCAGGCAGACGAGCCCCGGGATGTTGAACCCGTATCCGGCGCCGAGCAGCCACGAGGCGGCGATTCCGGTCGCCAGCACGAGGAACGCGGCCACTCGCGGCATCGCCGGAGCCGGGTCGGAATACACCGCGGCCCAGGGTGGCGGGATCCTGGGAGCCTGCGGTGGTATCGGCCAGTACGGCAGTGGCTGCGGCGGCGCCGGCATCGGCATCGTCCATGGCCGCTGGTCCTCGGGCCCTGCGAACACCGGCGGCGGTACACTCCGCGCCGAACCGCCCGCCGCCCCGGCGCCTATGTTCTCTGACATGTTCGAACCCCATCCCTCGGGGGCCTTTTGGCCTGATCAGAAGCTAGCTGATGGCCAACCCGGCAGGACGTGTCCGTGGTCGGATTCCGTGTGCAGGTACGGTGATGGTTTTGTGTGTGGATTGTGAAGGCCGGCCGATGAAATCAGCATATTAATCATTGCCGGCCGCGCTGAGTTCGGCGGCTGACTCACCAGGGGCGCGCGGGCGTCCGCGCCGGGGGCCCGGCGACGTGGGAAACTGGCCGCATGCGTATCTACCTCGGCTCGGATCACGCCGGCTACGAACTGAAGAACCACCTGATCGACCGGCTCAAGCAGCTCGGGCACGAGCCGGTCGACTGCGGTCCGCACGAGTACCACGATGACGACGACTACCCGCCCTACGTGCTGCGCGCGGCCAAGGCGGCGGTGCAGGAGCCGGGCTCGCTCGGCGTCGTGATCGGCGGCTCCGGCAACGGCGAGGCGATCGCCGCGAACAAGGTGCCCGGCGTGCGCGCCGCGGTGGCCTGGAACGACCAGACCGCGCAGCTCGGCCGGCAGCACAACGACGCGAACGTGGTCGCGATCGGGGCGCGCATGCACTCGATCGAGGAGGCCACGCATCTGGTCGAGCTCTTCGTCGCGACCCCGTTCAGCGGCGAGCCGCGGCACCAGCGCCGCATCGACATGCTGACCCGCTTCGAGAACACCGGCGAACTCCCGCCCGCGCCGTGAAACGACGCCGCGCCACCCCCGATCGGGTGACGCGGCGTCGGTTCGCTTACTGCGCTTGAGCGCCTGCTGCGGTCAGCTCGGGTCGATCATGTTCAGGACGGTGTTGACCTCCGGTCCCGCGGTGGCGGCGCCGAAGCCGCCGTCGACCGCGAGTGCGCAGACCGCGAAGTCGTCCTTGAACGCGATCGTCCAGCTGTTGTCGTACTGGCTCTGCGGGCCGTACTCGGCGGTGCCGGTCTTCCCGTAGACGCCGCTGTCGTTGCTGAAGACCCCGGCCAGCGTGCCCGAGGTGACCACCGCGTGCATCAGGGTCTTCAGATCCGAGTCGGTGGCCGAGGGCAGCGCCGTCGCGGCGACCTGCTTGGTGCCCGGCACCAGGATCGGCTGGTGGAAGGAGCCGGTGGCGATGGTCGCCGCCACCGAGGCCATGGCCAGCGGCGAGGTCTGGATCTGGTCCTGGCCCACCAGCTCCTCGGCCACGTTGTTGTTCGCCCCGTCCGGCACCTTGCCGTACGTGGTCGGCTGGCCGAGGCCGACGTCCCACTGCTCGTTGAAGCCGTAGTAGGTCTGCGCCGAGCTGGCCAGGTCCGAGGTGGAGACCTGGTTGTAGAAACTGCTGAACGCGTTGTTGCACGAGGCGGCGAAGTCGTCCAGGAAGCTGTTGCCGGCGCCCGACTCGTTCTCGCTGTTGTGCAGGGTGATGCCGCCCGCGTTCAGCGTGCCGGGACACGGCACCGACTGGTTCAGGTCGGTGACCAGGCCCTTGTCCAGCAGCGTGGTCGTGGTGATGGTCTTGAAGGTCGAGCCCGGCGCCACCGCGCCGACCATCGCGGTGTCCTGGCCCGAGGCCGGGTTGTTCGCCACCGCCAGGATGTCCCCGGTGGAGGGCTGGATCACCACGATCGAGCTGTTCGCCGCCTGGCCCGCCGCCTGCTGCGCGGCGGCCTCGATGCTCAGGTTGATGGTCGTCTTCGGCGGGGCGCCGCTGACCGGCTGGGAGACCGTGCTGACCGTGGAGACCACGGCGCCGGCCGCGTTCGCGATCTGCACGGTCTGGCCCGGGGTGCCCCCGGCGCCGCTGGTGTTCTTCTCGATCGCGGCCGCGATGTTGGTCAGGCTCGGCGCGTTGGCGCTGGTGATCGGGGTGCCGCTGGAGTCGGCGATCTGGGTCACGGTGGCCGGGACGGTGCCCAGCGTGAGGTGCTGGCCCGCCTTGAGGTCGGTGAACAGCAGGTCCGGGTTCCACTTCACGAACCAGCGCGTTACGCCCTCGACGCTGCCCTGGTAGGCGGCCAGCCCGGAGTTGTAGGTCCAGGTGCTGGCCGGCTTGCCGACCTGCGCGGACACCCCGAAGGTCAGCCACCCGGCCGACCCGGCGCTGCCCGGCGAGATCGTCAGCCCGCTCAGCTGCAGGTCCTTCTTGTAGGTGGTCAGCGCGGTCAGCGCGGCGGCCGGGTTGTCGGTGATGTTCGAGGCGGCCTTGACGTTGCCGGCCATCCAGTCGTTCAGGAACGCGTTGCCGGTCTGGTCGGCCGGGCTGCCGGCGGCCGCCGAGTTCGGCGAGAAGCCGACCGTGGGCACCGGCTTGGCGGCCAGGCCGGGCAGGGTGACAGCGCCGGTCAGCGCCAGCACTGCGGCCACCGCGACGATGGCCGCCGCGACGCCGCCGGAGATCAGCAGCCCGCGCCTGCGCCGCGAGCGGGGCGCGCCGCCCGAGCCGCCGGTGCCGCTGCCGGAACCGGGCGGCCGCCGGGCCATGCCCGGGCCGTCCGGCTCCTCGTACTGGTCGAAGTCGTCCTCGCCCCCGCCGGGAACGCTGCCCCAGCCTCCGGCGGCGGTGCCGGCGGGAGAGGACATCCGCTCGAACCGGGCCATCCGCTCGCTGACGCTCAGCCCTTCGACGGCGGACCGGGAGCGGTCGTAGTCCTGCCCGGTCCGGTATTCGTCGAACGGCGGCCGGTCCGACCCGCCGCGCACTGCCATACCGGCGTCCGGCGGCATGACGTCGGTCTCCGCGTCAGACCGCAGACCGGCGCCGGGCCGCGGCGGCGCAGCGGCCTCAGAGCCGCCGTCCGGCCTCCACGCCTCCGGCACTTCGGCCGGCTCGGTGTAGCGCAGCGTCGGGCGATCAGGCCGCCGCGGGGGAGAAGCAGACGGCGGCGGCGCCGACATCGAATCCGAGGACGAGGCTGCGCCGTAGGGCCGCCAGCTGTCCTCCGCCCGGACGGTCGGCGGCTCGGTGCGCCCGCCGACGCGAGGCGCTACCGCGGTCTCGTCCATGGACGACGGGGAGGACGGCCCCGACGGCTCCGAGGGCGCGGCCGACATCGGCGAGGACGGCGCCGAGGCTGCGGCCATGGGGGCGGCGATGACCGACGTGGGAGCCGACTGCATGTCATGCATGTCGAAGCGGACCGGCCGTTCGGGAGCCGGGCTGCGGCCGCCCTCACCGCGGCCGCCCTCGTCGGCGTTCCACGAGCCGCCCGAGCCGCTGCCCGAGCCGGGCGCCGCGCCGGAGCTCGCGCCTGAGGCCGGGCCCCTGGCATCGCCGCCGCCCGGACTGCGCCGCGCGTCCGTCCGGAACCAGTCGATCTCCGAGTCGTCCGAACCCGCGGCCTCGGACCTGGAAGCGCTCGCGGAGATGCGCTCGGTGGCGGACCCGGGCCCGGCGGCAGCGCCGGACCCCGAAGCCGGTCGGGGCCCTCCCGCCCCTGGCTCCGCCTTGGAGGCGACCACCTGCGTCTCCTCGGACCGCGCCTCGAATCTGAGCCTTTCGCGCTCGCGGCCGCCCTCTGCATTGCCTGCACTATTGCCCGCACTGCGCGGCGCCGGCTCGGAAACGCGCGGTCGCTCGGGCGCCTCGTTCCTCGGCGCCGACTCGGCCTCAGCGCTCGCGTCCGGTGACCCGGCGTCCGCGTCCGGCTCAGGGCCGGCCATCGGCCCCGGAGTCCACGCTCCCTGCCCCGACGCCCCCGGCTTCCGCACGCCTACCCGCGTGGTCTCGCCGGACTCAGCCGCCCCAGGCTTCGCGCCGTCCGGGCCGACGCCGTAAAGGCGCCCCCGTCCGGTTTCGTCCGTCACTTTGACAATCCTCCCTACTCCGGCCGTAAGCCGACCTGCACCGCGGGCACCCACCCGGCGTCGCGGCGCACCCTCTACAGACGCTCTCCGCGCCCCGACCGTTGCGTTTCCCGCCCGGGAAGTGCGATTGATCACCACAGAGACGAGCGCCCGCGCAGCGGCTGCACAGGGCGTTTCTCATTATGCTCGGGAACGGGAAAAGCCCGGGCCGCGGCGGCCCGGGCTCGGGCCGGGCGAACGGGTTCGCGACGGCATCCCTGGAGCGGACGACGGGAATCGAACCCGCGTAGTCAGTTTGGAAGACTGGGGCTCTACCATTGAGCTACGTCCGCGCTGGGCCATCATCTTGCCATACTCGCCGCGGTGCGGTCACCCGCGATACCGCTCCCGGGCGCAGGGCGAGCCGCACTTGAAATCCGCTGTGCGCAGTGCCCCGCCGAACCGGTACGCTTCCCCCGTCTTGTCAACGGGGTGTGGCGCAGCTTGGTAGCGCGTCCGCTTTGGGAGCGGAAGGCCGTGGGTTCAAATCCCGCCACCCCGACCCTTTGACCAGCGCCGTGTCAAAGTGGCCTACGCTTTGATGATCTGCAGGCCGTGGTAGGCCTCGAAGTCGGCGAAGTCCTTCAAGTTCAGCGTGGCCAGCGGGATACCGTGGGTGAGGCAGGCGGCGGCGATCCACATGTCGTTCTGCGGCCGGGGCCGACCCCGCTGCGCCGCAGCCGCGGACAACAGTCCCCAGGTCCGCGCTACCGCGTCCGTGCTATGCAGCACCGGGGTGGCCGACAGCCAACGGTCCAGTGCGGCACGGTGGTGCGGGGCCCATGCACGCCGCTCGGTCCACTTCACCAACTCGCCCAGCGTCACGAAGGTGACGACCGGGTCCCAGCCCACCAGCTTGACCAGGATCGGCAGCGGCTTGCCCTTGAACTCGGCGGACGCGACGTCCGTGTCCAGCACGACCGGACGAACCGGGGCGGTCACCCGAAACTCGCCTGCCGCTCCCTGCGGTAGTCCTCGATGAACTCGTCCACCTCGTCCTCCGAGGGGAACACGTCGCGCGCCATGAGCTCGTCCACGGACTGGACCGGCCGCGGCCGCTTGGCCCGGATGATCTCCTCCAGCGTCGGCTCGTGGTCGTTCCTCGGCGGTTGTGGCGCGTCAGCACGGTTCGCCGTCACAACGGCCTCCCTTCGTCAACCCTGGCTGGTCTGATTCCAGAATACGGCGGATCGGCTCGGCGGTGTTGGACTACCGGTCCGCTCATTGCCGGGCGTTGCCAGCTCCGCAGCGTTGCGCTAGCTGACGCAGCGTCAGCCAAGTGATCAGGCTTCTGATTATGCTGCGGGTCGCGCGGATCGCCGGCCGAATCAGCGGACGCATGCTCACCCGAACTCTGCCGCGCCCAACGCGGGGCGGGCGTTATCACTCCAACTAATTACGACTTATCGCTGGTTCGGCGTAGTGGAGTAGTATCGCGTCGATGGCGCGGCTTTCGCGCCGCCGGGCACCTGCCTCTCGCGTGTACCGGCTGATCTGGTGGATTGCCACCGCTCAGGGGCGCGCAAGGTACGATACCCACCGCAAGCGCGGCGTGGCATGCATACCTTCGGGTACGCAGCCCGCCGCAGCGCTTAAGTCAGGGCGTGATCACCACCCGGGCGCGGCGCTTGCCCCACGACATGAGAAGTCCCAGCGAGGAGATCACTGCTGTGAAGAGCGCCGTCGAGACCCTGGACCCGACCCGGGTCCGGCTCACCGTCGAGGTACCGTTCGACGACCTCAAGCCCAGCCTCGACACGGCGTACCGCAAGATCGCCGAGCAGGTGAACGTCCCCGGCTTCCGCCGCGGCAAGGTCCCGCCCCGGGTCATCGACCAGCGGATCGGCCGCGGCGCGGTGCTCGAGGAGGCCATCAACAGCACCCTGCCCGACCTTTACGCCAAGGCGGTGCAGGAGAACAAGCTCGAGGTGGTCGGGCAGCCCGAGGTCGAGGTCACCGAGTTCAACGACGGGGAGCAGCTGAAGTTCACCGCCGAGGTGGACGTGCGCCCCGAGTTCGACCTGCCGGAGTACAAGGGCGTCGAGGTCGAGGTGGACGACGCCGAGGTGACGGACGAGGCGGTCGACGAGCAGGTCGAGGAGCTGCGCAAGCGGTTCGGCACCCTGGTCGGGGTGGACCGGCCGATCGAGTCCGGCGACTTCGTCACCCTCGACCTGACCGCGTCGATCGACGGCGAGGATCTCGAGGACGGCGTCGCCAACGGCGTCTCCTACGAGGTCGGCTCTGAGACCATGCTGGACGGCCTGGACGAGGCGATCACCGGGCACGCCCCCGGCGAGACGGTCGACTTCACCTCCGAGCTGGTCGGCGGCGAGCACGCCGGGCAGAACGCGGACGTCAAGGCGGTCATCGGCGCGGTCAAGCTGCGCGAGCTGCCCGCGCTGGACGACGAGTTCGCCCAGCTGGCCAGCGAGTTCGACACCTTCGACGAGCTGCGCGCGGACGTGCGCGAGCGGCTGGGCCGGGCCCGGAAGTTCGAGCAGGGCGCGCAGGCCCGGGACAAGGTGCTCGAGACCGTCATCGGCGCGGTCGACTTCCCGCTGCCGGCCAAGGCGGTGGAGTCCGAGATCGCCTGGCGCAGCGAGCAGATCGACCGCCAGATCGAGGCGGCCGGCCTGACCCGCGAGGCCTACTTCTCGCTGCGCGAGCAGGACGCCGAGAGCTTCGCCGCCGAGCAGGACAAGCAGGTGCGCGACGGGATGCGGGCCCAGTTCCTGCTGGACAAGGTGGCCGACGCCGAGGAGCTGTCGGTCAACCAGGCCGAGCTGACCCGGCATCTGATCCAGCGCGCCTCCGGCTCGGGCCTGACCCCGGACCAGTTCGCCAAGCAGGTGGTCGACGCCGGGCAGATCCCGGCGCTGGTCGGCGAGGTGCGCCGGGGCAAGGCGCTGGAGCTGATCCTGAAGGCCGCGCAGATCAAGGACGCCTCGGGCAACGCAGTGGACCTCAACGAGCTCGACGAGCTGCAGTCCACCGGCATGGACCCGTTCGGCCGCGAGCCCGGCGACGAGCACTACGGCCACGACCACGACTGATCCGCGCCGGCCGGGCCGCGCCGGTCTGCCGGTGCTACGCCGGTCCGCCCGGACGCCCGGCCCCGTATGAGGATCCTTGCACGCGCCGCCGCCCCCGGTCCCGCGGAGGCGGCGGCGCGCATGCCTTCTTTCATTTCGGAACGGCGCCGTCGGACCGGCGCAGTCGCGGCGGATACCGCCGGGCTGCTACGCCTAGAGCGAACAAGTGGCCCTAATCCAGCTCCGCGCAAGGTGGACGGGTTAGGGTCGTTTCATGGTTTCGAGTCCCCGAAGCGAGACAGGTGGATGACGTGACGAATCCGTACTCGGGCGGTTCCCACCGGATGGCGGGAGGGGACAGCCCCGGCGGCCTGAGCGACCAGGTGTTCAACCGGCTGCTGCAGAACCGCATCCTGTTCCTCGGCGACCAGGTCGACGACGAGATCGCGAACCGCCTGTGCGCGCAGCTGATCCTGCTGAACGCGGAGGACTCGCGCAGGGACATCTGGCTGTACATCAACTCGCCCGGCGGCTCGGTCAGCGCGGGCCTGGCGATCTACGACACGATGCAGTACATCGACAACGACGTGGCCACCGTCGCCATGGGCATGGCCGCCTCGATGGGCCAGTTCCTGCTGACCGCGGGCACGCCGGGCAAGCGCTTCTCGCTGCCCAACGCGGAGATCCTGCTGCACCAGGGCTCGGCCGGCATCGGCGGCTCGGCCTCGGACATCAAGATCCAGGCGGAGCGGCTGCTGCGCAGCAAGAAGCGGATGATCGAGCTGACCGCGCAGCACTCCGGCCAGACGACGGAGAAGATCGAGAAGGACTCGGAGCGCGACCACTGGTTCGCGCCGGAGGACGCCCGGGAGTACGGGCTGATCGACGCGATCATCACCTCGGTGAGCCACAACGGCGTCGGGGCCTGACCGGCGCGCGAGACCAGGGCAGTGTCACGAGGCAGCGACATGAGAAGAATGGGTAGCCATGTTTGACAACGTCGGCGCGCACCAGGGCCGCTACGTCCTGCCGCACTTCGTCGAGCGCACGAGCCAGGGAGTGCGCGAGTACGACCCGTACGCGAAGCTGTTCGAGGAGCGGGTCATCTTCCTCGGCGTGCAGGTCGACGACGCCTCGGCCAACGACGTGATGGCCCAGCTGCTCACGCTCGAGGCGATGGACCCGGACCGGGACATCATCATGTACATCAACTCGCCGGGCGGCTCGTTCACCGCGCTGACCGCGATCTACGACACGATGCAGTACGTGAAGCCGGACGTGCAGACCGTCTGCATCGGCCAGGCCGCCTCCGCGGCCGCGGTGCTGCTCGGCGCCGGGACCAAGGGCAAGCGGCTGGCGCTGCCGAACTCCAGGATCCTGATCCACCAGCCGTACGTCGAGGGCGGCCGCGGCGACCTGATCGACCTGGAGATCCAGGCGAACGAGATCCTGCGCATGCGCTCGCTGATGGAGCAGATGCTGGCCCGGCACAGCGGCCGCACCGCCGAGCAGGTGCGCGAGGACGTCGAGCGGGACAAAATCCTCACCGCCGAGCAGGCAGTCGAGTACGGTCTTATCGACCAGGTTCTCAGCAACCGGGCCGAGGTGCTCGCCTCGACCTCGGGGGTCTGAGTCCGCATGGCGCCGCTGCCGCCGGACGTCCGGGTACGGGCGTCCGGGCCGGGGGCGGGCGGGGCGCAACCGGGGCGTGCGCTCCGGGCGACCCGCTTCGCGCCGGCCGGGCTTTCCCGCGGCACGGCGCTCGGCAATACCCCGTTCCCGGCGGGGACGCGGTACCTTTCTTGGCATGAGGGCTTTGTCGGCACCTGGCCAGTAGTCCCGGCGTCGAGGCGAAGGAGAACCACCCCGTGGCGCGCATCGGTGAAGGCGACCTGCTCAAGTGCTCGTTCTGCGGGAAGAGCCAGAAGCAGGTCAAGAAGCTGATCGCCGGACCCGGCGTGTACATCTGCGACGAGTGCATCGACCTGTGCAACGAGATCCTCGAGGAGGAGCTCGCCGGGTCGGCCGAGCACCGCTGGGCCGAGCTGCCCAAGCCGCGGGAGATCTACGACTTCCTGGACCAGTACGTGATCGGCCAGGACGCGGCCAAGAAGGCCCTGTCGGTCGCCGTGTACAACCACTACAAGCGGGTCCAGGCCGGCGACGCCGGGCGCGGCTCGCGCGAGCAGGGCGTCGAGCTGGCCAAGTCGAACATCCTGCTGCTCGGCCCCACCGGCTCGGGCAAGACCTTCCTGGCGCAGACCCTGGCGCGGATGCTGGACGTGCCGTTCGCCATCGCCGACGCCACCGCGCTGACCGAGGCCGGGTACGTCGGCGAGGACGTCGAGAACATCCTGCTGCGGCTGATCCAGGCGGCCGACTTCGACATCAAGAAGGCCGAGACCGGGATCATCTACATCGACGAGGTGGACAAGATCTCGCGCAAGAGCGAGAACCCGTCGATCACCCGGGACGTCTCCGGCGAGGGCGTGCAGCAGGCGCTGCTGAAGATACTGGAGGGGACCATCGCGGCGGTCCCGCCGCAGGGCGGGCGCAAGCACCCGCACCAGGAGTTCATCCAGATCGACACCACGAACGTGCTGTTCATCGTGGGCGGGGCGTTCGCCGGCCTGGAGCGGATCATCCAGAGCCGGGTGGGCAAGCAGGGCATCGGCTTCGGCGCCACGCTGCGCAGCCGGGCCGACCTCGAGGCGCAGGACGTCTTCGGCGAGGTCATGCCGGAGGACCTGATCAAGTTCGGGATGATCCCGGAGTTCATCGGCCGGCTTCCGGTGATCACCAGCGTGGAGAACCTGGACCGGGAGTCGCTGCGGCGCATCCTGGTCGAGCCGAAGAACGCGCTGATCCGCCAGTACCAGCACCTGATGGCGCTGGACGGGGTCGAGCTGGAGTTCTCCGACGACGCCATCGAGGCGATCGCGGACCTGGCCATCCTGCGCGGCACCGGCGCCCGCGGCCTGCGCGCGATCATGGAGGAGGTGCTGCTCTCGGTGATGTACGAGGTGCCCTCCCGCCGCGACGTGGCCCAGGTCCTGATCACCGCGGAGTCGGTCAAGGAGCACGCGAACCCGACGCTCATCCCGCGCGACGCCCAGCGCCGCGGCACGCAGCCGCGCACCCCGCGGGAGAAGTCGGCCTGAGACCCGCCCGTCAGGCCGCCGGCCCGCGGCGGCCAGCGGCCAGCAGTATGTGTCCGCCGCGTCCGGCCCGCGTCAGGCGGTGTCGATCGCGCTGCGCAGCTCCTGCGCGTCGTACTCGGCGAAGTTCAGCTCGCCCGTCACGTTCCCGGTGATCGCCGGGCTGAACTCGACGATGCAGAAGGTCTCGTCGTCGATCCACACGCACTCGGCGATCGTGGAGCCGTCGGACGCCGGCGCGCCGCCGCAGACCGAGCCCTCGGAAGAGCCCATCCAGCCGTACACCGCATCCTGCATGCCGGCCAGCTGGGCGAAGTCGTGGACGTAGGTGCTGTAGTTGGCCGAGTCGATGGTCGGGGTCAGCGTCGGCAGGGCGCCGACCGCGTTCCCGATCACGATCGCGGTGAGTGAGCCGGTCGACTCGCCGCCGTTCCCGTACACGCCCACCTGGAGGGGGCCGCCGAGCGTCGTCTGCTGCGCCGTCACGGTGCTCTGCACGGAGGCCACGAGGCTCTGCGCCTGAGAGTCCGTCAGCTTGGTGTACGGGCCGGCGGTGGCGGGCAGCGTGATCGACGTCGGGCCGGACGCCGTGGGCAGGTCGGCGGTCGGCAGTCCGGTCGGGAAGTTCGTCGGGATGTCCACGGGCGGGTAGTACGTGGGCTGGCCGCTCTGCGAGGGCGACGCGCCGAGGCCCGCCGGGCTGTTCGAGCCGGACAGGGCTATCGCGAGGATCACTGCGATCACGACGATGACCGCCGCGGCGCCGCCCGCGATCGCGCCGGTCCGCTTCCGGTTCGGCGGCTGGCCGCCCGGCGGCACGTAGCCGGGCGGCACATAACCCGGTGGCACATATCCCGGCCACTGGCCCGGATAGAGCGGCAAGGGCTGCTGGGCGTAGGGCGCTCCATACGGATACTGCGGCGGGTACGGTGGCATGGGCATGCCCGGCTGGGCCACGACGCCCGGCGGGGGCACAGCTCCGCCGTACAGCGCGGCGTACTGTGCGGCCGCCGCGGCGTCTCCGAACGGTGGGACGGGGGCGTTCGGCGGGTAGGGGTAAGGGTACGGATAGGGCACCGCGCCGGGGTAGGGCGGCTGTGCGCCGAGGATCGCGGTCGGCGAGGACACCGCGTTCGGGTCGGTCGGCATCGGCATGGGCATCGGCTGCGGCGGATTCATCGCCTGCGGCGGCATATCCTGCGGCTGCGGCTGACCGTCGGCCGGCTGCGCCTCCTGCGCCGCCCCCGCTTCCAACGGGGTCGGCCCCGGGTCCGCTGCCGCCGCGGGCTCTGCCGGCTCGGCGGCCTGAGGCTGCGCCGGTTCCGCCTGCGGTTCCGGCCCGCCCTCCGGCGAGTCCTGCGCCTGCGGTAGCCGGTCTTCGGGCTCTGGTGACAGCTCCTGCGGACCCACGTCCGTTCCCCCTGTTATTCGTTTGTGCGACAGCAGCGTCGGCGCACACTATCAGAGCTATGACCTGCACGGTGTAGTGTCCGACCGCTGTCCGCGCAGGCCGCGAGGGCACCGTGCCCGCGCCCTCGCGTCGGCTCGAGGCCCCTCAGCCGTAAATAGCACAGAGCGGTGTCCTACGGTCCCTAGAATTGAAGCGTGACCGAATCCAGCCCCCTCCCGAGCCCGGGCGCCCCCAGCGCGAACAGCAGCGCTGCCGCCGCCGCCACCCTGCCGCCGCAATATGCGCCCGCGCAGGTAGAGGGGAAGCTGTACGAGCGCTGGGTAGCCGCCGGCTACTTCGAGGCGGACGCGAAGAGCGACCGGCCCGCGCACACCATCGTGATCCCGCCGCCGAACGTGACCGGGTCGCTGCACATCGGGCACGCCCTCGACATGACGCTGCAGGACGCGGTGACCCGCCGCAAGCGGATGCAGGGCTTTGAGGCGCTCTGGCTGCCCGGCATGGACCACGCCGGCATCGCCACCCAGAACGCGGTGGAGAAGGAGCTCGGCAACCAGGGCATCTCCCGGCACGACCTGGGCCGCGAGGCCTTCGTGGCCAAAGTGTGGGACTGGAAGGCCGAGACCGGCGGCAAGATCCTGGGCCAGATGCGGCGCCTGGGCACCTCGGTGGACTGGAGCCGGGAGCGCTTCACCTTCGACGCGGGCCTGTCGCGCGCGGTGCAGACCATCTTCAAGCGGCTCTACGACGACGGCCTGATCTACCGCGCCGAGCGCATCATCAACTGGTGCCCGCGGTGCCTGACCGCCCTGTCCGACGCCGAGGTGGACCACCAGGACGACGAGGGCGAGCTCGTCTCGATCCGCTACGGCGCCGGCGACCGCTCCATCGTGGTGGCCACCACCCGGGTGGAGACGATGCTCGGCGACACCGCCGTGGCCGTGCACCCGGACGACGAGCGCTACCGGCACCTGGTGGGCACCGAGATCGAGCTGCCGTTCACCGGTCGGCGCATCCCCGTGGTGGCCGACGCGCACGTGGACCCGGAGTTCGGCACCGGCGCGGTGAAGGTGACCCCGGCGCACGACCCGAACGACTTCGAGATCGGCCAGCGGCACGGCCTGCCCTCGCTGCTGATCATGGACGAGCGCGCCGCGATCACCGCGCACGGCCCGTTCGAGGGCCTGGACCGGTTCGAGGCGCGCTCCACCATCGTGGCCGCGCTGCGCGAAGAGGGCCGGATCGTGGCCGAGCGCCGGCCCTACCTGCACTCGGTGGGGCACTGCTCGCGCTGCGACACGGTGGTGGAGCCGCGGCTGTCGCTGCAGTGGTGGGTGAAGGTGGCCCCGCTGGCCGCCGAGGCCTCCGCGACGGTGCGCGACGGCCGGGTGCGCATCCACCCGAAGGAGCTCGAGCCGCGCTACTTCGCCTGGACCGACCACCTGCTGGACTGGTGCATCTCCCGGCAGCTGTGGTGGGGGCACCGGATCCCGATCTGGTACGGGCCGGACGGCCAGACCGTGTGCGTCGGCCCGGACGAGGAGCCGCCGGGCTCCGAGGCCGAGGGCTGGACGCAGGACCCGGACGTGCTCGACACCTGGTTCTCCTCGGGCCTGTGGCCGTTCTCCACGCTCGGCTGGCCGGACGATACCGAGGACCTGCGCAAGTTCTACCCGACCACCGTGCTGGTGACCGGGTACGACATCCTGTTCTTCTGGGTCGTGCGGATGATGCTGTTCGGCCTGTACGCGATGAAGGACCGCGGGCCGGAGGGCTCGGTCCCGTTCCACACCGTGTCCCTGCACGGGCTGGTGCGGGACAGGTTCGGCAAGAAGATGTCGAAGTCCAAGGGCAACGGCGTCGACGCGCTGGACTGGCTGGACAAGTACGGCTCCGACGCGGTGCGCTTCACCCTGGCCCGCGGCGCGAACCCGGGCGCGGACCTGGCCACCAGCGAGGAGTGGTGCCAGGGCTCGCGCAACTTCTGCAACAAGATCTGGAACGCCACCCGGTTCGCCCTGATGAACGGCGCCGAGACCGGCCGGCTCGGCTCGGCCGGGCCGCTGTCCTCCGTGGACCGCTGGATCCTGTCCCGGCTGACCGCGGTGACCGCCGAGGTCGACGCGTACATCGAGGACTATCAGCACGCGAAGGCCTGCGAGACGCTCTACCACTTCGCCTGGGACGAGGTCTTCGACTGGTACGTGGAGCTGTCCAAGGGCCCGCTCGGCTCCGGCGGCGAGGCGCGCCGCACCACGCAGGCGGTGCTCGGCCACGTGCTGGATGTGACGCTCCGGCTGCTGCACCCTTACATCCCGTACGTGACGGACGAGCTGTGGACCGTGCTGACCGGCGAGCCCTCGGTGGTGGTGGCCGCCTGGCCGACCGCCGAAGCGTCGCTGCTCGACCCGGCCGCGCAGGCCGAGATCGCCGCGCTGCAGCAGGCGGTGACCGAGGTGCGCCGGTTCCGGGCCGACCAGGGCCTGAAGGTGGGTCAGCGGGTGCCCGCGCGGCTCACCCTGACCGGGGCGCTGGCCGAGCACGAAGCCGACATCAGGGCGCTGGCGCGGCTGGCCGAGCCCGGCGGGTCGTTCGCCGGCACCGCGACGCTGCGCACCGCCGAGGCGGAGGTGGAGCTCGACCTGTCCGGCGTGATCGACGTGGCGGCCGAGCGGGCCCGGCTGGCCAAGGACCTCGCCGCGGCGCACAAGGAGATCGACTCCGCGCGGGCGAAGCTGGGCAACGAGGGCTTCCTGGCCAAGGCGCCGGAGGCGGTGGTGGCGAAGATCCGCACCCGCCTGTCCGCCGCCGAGGCGGAGACCGAGCGCATCACCGCGCAGCTGGCCGGCCTGCCGCAGGGTTAATAGGCACAGGGCTAATAGGCACAGGGTTGATCGCAGGTCAGCTGTAGCCGAAGTCCTGGGTCCAGTACGGGCCCGCGTCGTCCCGCGACGCTCCGGCCACCGGGGTGGGGTAATAGCCGACCCCGGTGGACCGGAACTTGCAGTTCAGGATGTTCGACCGGTGCTGGGGCGAGGACAGCCAGGCGGCCACCACGTCCTTCGGCTCGGCGTATCCGCGGGCGATGTTCTCGCCGCCCGGCGCGTCGTATCCGTCCCGCTGCATCCGGGTCCACGGGGTCACTCCGGCGGGTGAATCGTGGCCGAAGTAGCCGGCCACCGCCATGTCCCGCGAATGGTCGGCGGCGGCCTGCGCGATCGCCGGGTTCTGGCGCAGGGCGTCGCAGCCGTTCGCCCGCCGCGCCTCGTTCACCAGATCCATCACCTGGGCGGCGTAACTCTGTCCAAGCCTGGCGGCTTCCGGGGCGGCGGCCGCCGCCGGGGCCCGCGTGGCCGACGCGGCCGAAGCGGACGGGCCTTGGTCTGCTCCGCCCGGGCCGCCGGCCGCGCTCGTGTCAGCGCTTGAGCCAGCGCTCGCGGAGGCCGGCAGGGCAGCAGGCGGTCCGCTCTGGGGCGGTCCGGCGTCGCCCGGCGTGGTCGCGGCACGGGTGGCCATCACGTCCGCGACAGGGATCTGGCCCGATCCACCGGCCTGATCCGGCGCGGCGGTCTTGCCGTCGGCCGTGGCCGGCGGCGCCGTATCGGCGGCCACCAGCAGGCCCTGAGGCCGGGTCCACCCGCTGACGTCCAGCGCGGCCCCGGTGCCGAGCAGCCCGCCGGCTGCGGCAAGCGCCAGGAGCAAGGGGCTGTGACGGCTCCGCTCGGCCCGATGACTTCGATGGTGCACGACCGCGACTTTACTGTCGCGGCGACGGCACATGACGGTGCCCAGCCTTCGGCGTGTCCAAACCTGCCCGGGCCGTATTCGGGGGTCTCGGATTTGACCGGCAGGGGGGATAGTGAGACTCTAGAAGCCCGCGCACCTGTCATTTTGCGTGCATGGAGAGCCCTGGGGCGCCGCGCCTGCGCGGCCCGCGCCGGAGGCGGCATGTGGGCACCGGAGCCCGACTCTGCGAAGAGGCCGAACCGGCGCCCGGATGCCGGACCACGGCACAGGCCGGGCAAATCCGGCCCCCACCGTTACCCGCAACACCGACGCGAATGACACGGCGCGTACCACAACTCACGGGACGCGGCTGAGCGGACGCCGCGTCGGTCACCGAAGCGTGGAGGACCGAAGGAATGGCTAAGGCGCTACTCGGACACATCGGGGGCACGGACCCGCGGATGGTCGCCGAGATGCGGCGGTTGCAGCAGCGTGTGCGCGACCTCGAGGATCAGCTGATGCGAGTAAAGGCGGAGAACGACTCGCTGGCCGCGGCCGCACGTGCGGCCTCGTTCGACAGTGAGCTGTACGCCGCCGTGGCGGAACGTGAGCCGGCGCTGACCTGACGGCGCCGGTCCGGGCCACGACCCGCACAGCCGCAATTCAACAGCGGCAACACAACAGAGCAACGCGACAACAACATGGAGCCGGGTGAGCATTCCGGCCCTCTGATCCACCTCACGGCGGCGGCTGCGACTCCGCCCCCGGTGGATACCCCTCCCCCAGCCAGTCGGGCCAGACGACCCGGCGGCCGGGGGATCTCTGCGAAGGGACGCGATCAGCGTCCCTTCTTCGCGTCTGGACGCATGATCCAGCTGCGGCCGGGCACTCGCCGCCGTCATGCGGCGGGTCCCCGGCGCGGACGACCCGGGCAAATACGACTTTCGCCGCGCACGGCGCGGGAGCCGCCGGGAACCACCGGTCCCGTGGGCGGGGCCGGGTACGCTCAGACGATGCTGTCCCGTTCAACGCGCACCCGCTAGGACTCCGACCGACGTGTATTTGAAGAGCATGACGCTGCGCGGCTTCAAGTCGTTCGCCTCGGCCACGACGCTGCGCTTCGAGCCGGGGATCACCTGCGTGGTCGGGCCGAACGGTTCCGGCAAGTCCAACGTGGTCGACGCGCTGGCCTGGGTCATGGGCGAGCAGGGCGCCAAGTCGCTGCGCGGCGGCAAGATGGAGGACGTGATCTTCGCCGGCACCGCCGGGCGCCCGCCGCTCGGCCGGGCCGAGGTCACCCTGACCATCGACAACTACGACGGCGCGCTGCCGATCGACTACACCGAGGTCACCATCTCGCGGATCATGTTCCGCAACGGCGGCTCCGAGTACGCGATCAACGGCTCGGCCTGCCGCCTGCTCGACATCCAGGAACTGCTCTCCGACTCCGGCATCGGCCGTGAGATGCACGTGATCGTCGGCCAGGGCCAGCTCGACGCGGTGCTCCAGGCCGGCCCCGAGGAGCGGCGCGCCTTCGTCGAGGAGGCCGCCGGGGTGCTCAAGCACCGCAAGCGCAAGGAGCGCGCGCTGCGCAAGCTCGACGCGATGCAGGCCAACCTCACCCGGATCGCCGACCTGACCACCGAGCTGCGCCGCCAGCTCAAGCCGCTGGGCCGGCAGGCCGAGGTGGCCCGGCGGGCCGCGGTGATCCAGTCCGACCTGCGCGACGCCCGGATCCGGCTGCTCGGCGACGACCTGGTGAGCCTGCGCACCGCCTACGAGAAGGAGACCGCGGACGACTCCGCGGTGCGCACCCTGCGGGCCGAGCTGGAGCGCGAGTATGCCGCCTCGCAGGCCCGCGAGACCGAGCTGGAGCACGAGGTGCAGGACCTGGTCCCGCACCTGGCCGCGGTCCAGGAGGCCTGGTACCGGCTCTCCTCGCTGCGCGAGCGGCTGCGCGGCACCGCCTCGCTGGCCGGCGAGCGGGTCCGCAACCTGAACCAGGCCGCCCACGGCGAGGACCCGAACGAGCGGCGCGGCCGCGACCCGGACGAGATGCAGGAGGAGGCCGAGCGGGTCCGCGCCCAGGAGGAGACGCTGGCCGAGGAGATCGACCGGTCGCAGGACCTGCTGTCCGACGCAGTACGGCGGCGCGGCGAGAGCGAGGCGGCGCTGGCCACCGAGGAGAAGCGGCTGGCCGCGGCGGTGCGCTCGGCGGCCGACCGGCGGGAGAACCTGGCCAAGCTGGCCGGCAGGGTCGGCGCGGTGCGCTCCCGCTCCGGCGCGGCCGAGGCGGAGATCGGCCGCCTGCGGGCCGCGCACGAGGAGGCGCGCGGCCGGGCGGGCGTGGTGCAGCGCGAGTACGACGAGCTCAGGGCCCAGGTCGAGGGCGTGGACGGCGGCGAGGGCCTGGACGCCGAGGTGGAGACCGCCACCGAGGCCGTGGCCACCGCCGAGGACCGGCTGGCGGCGCTGCGCTCGGCCGAGCGGGACGCCGAGCGCGAGCGGGGCGCCTTCGCCGCCCGCAAGGAGGCCCTGGAGCTGGGCCTGAACCGCAAGGACGGCGCAGGCGCGCTGCTGGCCGCCACGGACCGCCTCTCCGGCCTGCTCGGCTCGGTCGCCGCGATATTGACCGTGGAGCAGGGCGCCGAGGCGGCGATCGCCGCCTCGCTGGGCCTGGCCGCCGACGCGGTCGCGGTCGCCTCGCCGGACGTCGCGGTCAACGCGATCCGGCTGCTCAAGGCCGAGGACAAGGGCCGCGCCGCGATGATCGTGGGCGGCCACTACGCCGGCGAGGACGACATCCTGCCCGCGCTGCCGGCCGCGCTGCCCCCCGGCGCCAAGTACGCCACCGAGCTGGTGTCCGTGCCGCCGGAGCTGAAGGCCTCGGTGCACCGGCTGCTGCACGGGATCGCGATAGTGGACGACCTCGGCGCGGCCGGCGCGCTGCTCGACGGGCACCCCGAGCTGACCGCGGTGACCCGCGACGGAGACGTGCTCGGCAAGCACATCGCGCACGGCGGCTCGTCCAGCGCCCCCTCGCTGCTCGAAGTGCAGGCCGCGGTGGACGAGGCGGCCGAGAAGCTGCTCGAGGCCGGCGACCGGGCCAAGCGGCTGCGCGCCGAGCTCGAGGAGGGCGGCGAGCTGCACCGCGCCGCAAAGCAGGAGCTCGACGCGCTGCTGGCCCAGCGGCGGGCCGCGGACGCCCGCAAGGCGCAGGTGGCCCAGCAGCTCGGCCGGCTCGGCGGGCAGGCCCGCGGGGCGCTTGGCGAGGTCGAGCGGTACGTCAAGGCCATCGAGGCGGCCGAGCAGGCCCGCGAGAAGGACCTGCAGGCGCTCACCGACCTGGAGATCCAGCACGCCGAGGCGGAGGCCTCGGCCGAGGCGCTGGAGGACGACGGCTTCGGCCCGGAGCAGCGCGACAAGCTGGCCGAAGAGGCCGCCGCGGCGCGCGCGGCCGAGATGGAGGCACGCCTGGCCGTGCGCACCGGCGAGGAGCGGGCCCGCTCGCTGGCCGGCCGGGCCGACGCGCTGGACCGGGCCGCCCGCCAGGAGCGCGAGGCGCGGGCCCGGGCCGCCGAGCGGCGCGGCCGGGCCGCCGGGCAGGCCGAGGTCGCCCTGGCGGTCGCCTCCGGGCTCAAGCAGACCCTGGCCTGCCTCGAGGTCTCGCTCAGCCGGGCCGGCGCGCAGCGCGAGGCGGCCGAGCGGGACCGGGCCGAGCGCGAGGCGGCGCTCCAGCTGCTGCGCGGCCGGGTCCGCGAGCTGGCCGGCGAGCTGGAGAAGCTGACCGACTCGGTGCACCGCGACGAGGTGGCCCGGGCCGAGAAGCGGATGCGGATCGAGCAGCTCGAGGGCCGCGCCATGGAGGAGTTCGGCATCACGGTGGAGACCCTGGTCGTCGAGTACGGCCCGGACCAGCCGGTGCCGCCGGCCGCCGCGCTGCTCGGCGGCTCGCACCTCGGCGAGCAGCTCGCCCCGGACGACCCGCGGCTGGCCCCGACCCCGTTCGTCCGCGCCGAGCAGGAGAAGAAGCTGCGCCAGGCGGAGAAGGACTACGCGGCCCTGGGCAAGGTCAACCCGCTGGCGCTGGAGGAGTTCGCGGCGCTGGAGGAGCGGTACAAGTTCCTCAACGAGCAGCTGGAGGACCTGAAGAAGACCCGGACCGACCTGCTCCAGGTGGTCAAGGAGGTCGACGAGCGGGTGCAGCAGGTCTTCGCCGAGGCCTACGCGGACACCGCGCGCGAGTTCGAGGGCGTGTTCTCCCGGCTGTTCCCGGGCGGCGAGGGCCGGCTGTTCCTGACCGACCCGGACGACATGCTCACCACCGGCATCGAGGTCGAGGCCCGTCCGCCGGGCAAGAAGGTCAAGCGGCTCTCGTTGCTCTCCGGCGGCGAGCGCTCGCTGACCGCGGTGGCGCTGCTGGTGGCCATCTTCAAGGCGCGCCCGTCGCCGTTCTACGTGATGGACGAGGTCGAGGCGGCGCTGGACGACACCAACCTGCAGCGGCTGATCCGGATCTTCGAGGAGCTGCGCGAGTCCTCGCAGCTGATCGTGATCACGCACCAGAAGCGCACCATGGAGGTCGCCGACGCGCTCTACGGCGTCTCCATGCGCGGCGACGGAATCACGACCGTGATTTCGCAGCGTTTGCGCGACACGGCAGCCGCCTGAGGCTTCCTGACGGCCTTTCAGGTGATCACCGCCTGGATTCACTCTGCCGCTGAATCGCGTGGAGCGATATGCTCCCGGAGCGCGACGTCTGTAGTCCTCCCGAGGACACGGGGGTGTCGTCGCGCGGAGAGGGGGCGCGGCCATGGCCGAGGCGAGGGCTCGGGCCAGGCGGCTTGAAGGGGTGCCGGCGCAGACGGTCGAGGCGTTCGTCGACGCGCTCGAAGCGGCCGACGCGGCACTGCGGGGCATCACCGGGCACCTGGAAGGTGCCCGCGTGCACGATTTGGCCTTCGGCCGGCTCATCGATGCGGACAAGGTCCGCGACGCCTACCACGACCGGCTGCCTGCGACCGAGGTGAACCTGGCCGAGGCGCTCGCCGTGCTGGGCCAGTTCTCCACCGAGCTCGCCCCGCCGGAGGCTGCACCGCAGGGTGACGCCCCGTCAGCCGCCGAACCTTCAGTCGATCGGGAACAGGAGACCGCGTCAGCATGCGAAGCATCCGAAGCCTATTCGCCCGACTCCGCGGCTTCTTCGCCCGGCACAGCGTCCGTGCCAAAGCCGCGGCCGCGGTCGGAGCAGACGCCGGGATAACCGAGAAGCTGGACGAGGCCTCTCGCGACGCCGCGCAGGCCGCTGCGATCGCGGTCGAGACCGAGGCCGAGGAGAAGGCGGCGCAGCAGCGCGAGGACGACGAGTCCTTCGTCGAGCACTGGTTCCACCACTACGACCGGGTGTGCGATCACCCGGAGGAGTACCGCGACCACGAGCGCGAGCCGCTGAACCAGGAGGCCCTGGCCGAGATCGGGCGCAAGCACATGTCCCACATCCGGCTGCCGTCCGTCCGGGTCTACGGCCTGAGCACGCTGGAGAAGAAGCTCGTCTTCTTCACCTGCGAGCACACCGGCGCGCCGAACCCGTTCCAGGCGCTGGAGCGCATCACCGGCGACGCGGTCGAGTTGCGGCGCGCCGAGGAAGCGTGGATGGCCGCCTATGAAAAGGTCGGCAAGGCGTCCGAGGGACTGCGTGCCGCCGCCACGCCGCTGCGCGAGGCCTGGCACGGCCCCGAGGCCGAGCGCTTCGGCCCCGCCCTCGGCGCCTACCTCGAAGGACTGGACGCGCTGGCCGGCTCGATCAAGACCACCGCGGACTGCCTCAAGGCGATCCGCA
>DASYAE010000210.1:0-2052 GCA_036501535.1 Actinocrinis sp.
AAGACCGTGGCCCACGAGGTGGCCCGGCTGCGCGTCGGCGGCCCGGATCGGTACCGCGTCGACTACCGGACCCGCCGGGTCCGGAATAACCCGAAGACGGTCGCCTGCGACGGAGAGCGCCGCTGGCAGGTGTATGAGGACCAGACCATGGTGGGCCCGGCCGCGCCGCCGCCGTACGACATCGCGAGCCTGATCGACTCCTCCTGGCTGTTCGGATATCGGCTGTCTGGCGGCGCCGAGATCACCTACCGCGGCCGCCGCGCCTATCAGCTCCGGGTGACCCGCGGCCCCAGCTGGCTGCACCCCGGACCGCTGATGTTTTTCCCGGCCGACGCGATCGTGGACGCCGAGACCGGCTGCCTGCTCAGGCTGATCTCGTACGCGGGCGACCAGCCCGCAGCCTGGTGGGAGCTGCAGGACGTCGGCACGGAGCCGGGCGACCCCGGCGAGTTCCGGCTGCACGTCCCGCCTGGCGTCCGGGTCGTGGAAGAGACCGGCAACCCATTCACCGACGCCACCGCGGTCATGCCCGGCGTGAGCGGGGCCGCGATCCGAACCGCCGCCGACCTCGTGCGGCGGACAGCCGGCGCCGTCTCCGCCACCCGGAGTTTCCTGGACGACCTACGCGGCGGTCGCCCACCCGCCTCCGGTTAACTCCGCCGGGGAAGCTGCCGCCGCGTCCTGCCGGTAGCCGTCACGTTCCGGTACTCGGCGGCGCCTGCTCGGCGAGCGCCACGATCAGCTGCGTCCGGGAGTGGACGTCGAGCTTGCGGTAGATCTGGCGCAGATGGAACTCCACCGTCTTCGGCGACAGGAACAGGTCGGCCGCGATGTCGCGGTTGGATGCGCCGCGCTGCACGGCCGCGGCGACCCGGAGTTCCTGAGCCGTCAGGGCGCTGTCATCAGGCTCCCGGCGGCGGCGGGCCCCGGCCGCATGCAGCTCGGCCTCGGCCTGCGCGGCCCAGGCGTCGGCGCGCAGCTGCTCGAAGCCGGACCGCGCCTGGATGAGACGATCGCGCGCTTCGGCGCGCCGCCGGGCGCGATGCAGTCGGCGCCCGAAGGCGAGCAGCGTCCGGGCCCGCTCGAACGGCATCGGTCGCTGGTCGTCGAGCGCGAGCGCGGCGGTGAAGGCCGGCTCGAAGTCGTCGTCGACCATGCCGCGGCACCGGGCCGCGGCGGCCTGCGCGACCGGGCTGCCGGTCCGGTCCGCCAGATGCTCCAGCCGGGCGAGCACGCGCCGGGCGTCACCGGCCCGGCCCTGGCGGGCGTAAGCCTCGACGAGATCCTGCTCCCACGGGACGATCACCGGTTCCTCAAGGCCGGTGCCCTCGATCAGCCGCTCGACCGTCTCGAGCTCGCTGATCGCCGCGCCGGTCCGGTCCAGGCCGAGCTCGAGGAAGCCCAGGGCGGCGTGTATGTATCGCAGCCCGGCGCTGATCCGGTCGGCTTCGGCGATCCGGAGTCCCGCCTGCGCCACCGCGCGGCCCTCCTCGTGCCGTCCCCGTGCCGCCAGGATCCGCACCCTGATCGTGAGCAACCAGCCCGCTATGGCGGGCTGGCCGACCTCGCCGGCGGCTTGGAGGCCCTCCAGGGCCGCGGCGTCGGCCGCGTCCCAGTCGCCGAGCCGGAACGCGGCGTCCGCGGCGATCAGCAGCGTGCCACCCACCGCGGACGCCGCGCCGGCCTCGCGGGCTCGCCGGCACAGCTCCATGCTCTCGGCCCGGGCCCGCTCGAACTCGCCGAGCGGAATCTGGCACCGCAGGATGAGGTGCAGCGACAGCCAGTCCGGGCCGAGCGGATCGTCGCCCTCGGCGAGGCGGGTCGCCTCACCGAGAACCCGGCGTGCCCGTGATGCCTTCCCGCGCAGCAGCAGCGCCCAGCCGAGCATCCCCAGCACCGCTCCGCGCAGGGCCGGATCGGCGTCGGCCGGGAGCAGCCCGGCCGCACGCCAGGCCAGCCTCTCCGCCTCTAGGTAGGAACTTGTCGTGGTCGCGCAGTTGGCCGCGTCCGAGTACATCGCGGCCGCCAGCGCCGGCAGCCGCGGCGCGACCA
>DASYAE010000211.1:0-19801 GCA_036501535.1 Actinocrinis sp.
TGTCCGCATCGTGCGTGATCTTGTACTCGACCACCGAGCCGTCCAGGTCGTCCGCGCCGTAGTTGAGCGCCAGCTGAGCCGTGGTCAGACCGTGCATGACCCAGAAGCACTTGACGTGGTCGAAGTTGTCCAGCAGGAGCCGCGAGACGGCGAAGGTCCGCAGCGCCTCGGCCCCGGTGGCCATCGGCTGGTTCATCAGTCTATTGCGGACCTTGCCGTCCTTCGAGTCGTGGAAGTCGTGCTGGAAGCGCAGCGGGATGAACACCGCGAAGCCGTGCGTCTCGTCCTGCAGCTCGCGCAGCCGCAGCACGTGGTCGACCCGGTGCCTGGGCTCCTCGATGTGCCCATAGAGCATCGTCGAGGGCGTGCGCAGCCCCTTGGAGTGCGCCAGCCGGTGGATCCGGGACCAGTCCTCCCAGTGCGTCGCGTGGTCGACGATCCGCTGCCGGATCTCCCAGTCGAAGATCTCCGCGCCCCCGCCGGTCAGCGACTCCAGGCCGGCGTCCATCAGCTCGTCCAGGATCGCATCCGCGGTCAGCCCGGAGATCTTCTCGAACCAGTGGATCTCGGTCGCGGTGAACGCCTTGATGGACACGCCGGGCAGGACCGCCTTGAGCTCCCTGATCGACTTCGGGTAGTAGCGCCACGGCAGCGTGGGATGCAGGCCGTTGACGATGTGCAGCTCGGTGATGCCGTCCGGCTCCATCGACCTGGCCAGCCGCACCGCCTCCTCTATACGCATCGTGTACGCGTCCTTCTCGCCGGGCTTGCGCTGGAAGGAGCAATAGGCACACGAGGCCGAGCAGACGTTCGTCATGTTCAGGTGCCGGTTGACGTTGAAGAAGACCCGGTCGCCGTTCTTGACCGTGCGCACGTGGTGGGCCAGTTCGCCGAGCCAGGCCAGGTCGTCGGTCGCGTAGAGGGCGACCCCGTCGTCGTAGCCGAGCCGCTCCCCGGCCAGCACCTTGGCCTCCAGCTCGCGCTTGAGTCCGGCATCCATTCCGCGCCGCCGCCTTTCGTCCCGCGTCCCGCCGGGGTTCGCACCCCGGCATCGGCTTAAGAGTCTATGCGGCGCAGATCCGGGTCCCTATGCAGGGCCCGTGCCTAACTCGTTGCCGAGCGGCTGCTCGCGCCCCTCCCATTTGGTGGACAGCGCCACCGTGGTGCGGGTGCGCGCGACACCGCGGATCCGGTTGAGCTTGCCGATGATCTTCTCCAGCCCGGCCGGGTCGCACGCGCGCACCTTCAGCAGGTAGGACTCCTCGCCGGCGACGAACCAGCAGTCCTCGATCTCCGGCACGTCCTTCAGCCGCCGGCCGACGTCCTCCAGGTCGGCCGCATCGGAGAGCAGCACCCCGATCAGGGCCGTGACACCGAGCCCGACGGCGACCGGGCTGACCGTGGCCCGGTAGCCGGTGATGACGCCGGCCTGTTCGAGCCGGTTGATCCGGTCGGTGACGCTGGGACCGGACAGGCCGACCTGCCGGGCCAGCTCCGCGTAGGTCGCACGGCCGTTGGCGCGCAGCGCCTCGACGAGGGTGCGGTCCACCGTGTCCAAGGTCAGGACCTCCTGTTCGTCGGACAGGCTACCGCCACGATTTAATGATCTTAATATGAGGCAAGACTCCGACATGACACCTTGGAAAGCAAGATACATTCAGGCGACGGCCTTGGATCCCTCACTCCGCGGCAACGTGCGCCTCCATCCCGCTTCCCTCGGCGGTGCCGGCACCGCCCTCCACCCGCGCGACCCCGAGATTCCCGGCCCAGCGCCGCAGCAAACCATGCCGGACGCCCAGCGCGTCCAGCGCTTTCCCGGCGACGAAGTCCACCAGCTGCTGCACCGCCGCGGCGCCCGCATAAAAGCCGGGCGAGGCGGGCAGCACCACCGCGCCCGCGCGGCTGAGCGAGACCAGCTGTTCGAGCGTCGCCGTGGTCAGCGGAGTCTCGCGCACCACGATGACCAGCGGCCGGCGCTCCTTGAGATTCACCTCGGCTGCACGCTGGAGCAGGTCCTTCGACAGCCCCAGCGAGATCCCGGCGACCGACCCGGTCGAGGCGGGAATGACGAGCATGCCTTTGACCGGGTAGCTGCCTGAGGACGGCCCGGCCGCAAAGTCCCCCGCAGCCCAGTAGCGGACCGCGTCGAAGGCCGGGTCGGCCGGCTCCCGGCCGAGCCAGGCGGCCAGATCCGCACGCCAGGTCCCGTCCCGGAACGCGACGCCCGTCTCGTCGATCAGGGTCAGGCGCGCAGCACGGCTCACGACCAGATCGACCGCTTCGCCCGCATCAAGCAGCGCCTCGATGGCCGCGGCCGCGTAGGGCGTCCCCGAAGCCCCAGACACCCCGACCACCCACGGCCGGCGCCCGGAACGCTGACCCGGCTCCGGCTCGGCCGCCACCTCGGTCTCACTCACTCGACCAGCTTGCCCCACGACCGACCCGGCACGCGAAGCCGGGTGGGTGCCGCAGTGCCGACCTTTCACGCAAAAAATTACCCGCCACTCCCGGAGGAGGGCGGGCAACAACTGACGGTTAGTATGCCCAGTTCGCAGCAGTCCCGTCAAGTCGATCACTCCGGTTCCACGACTCGACGCGTGCGATCATATGCGCACGGTTACTGCTCCCGAGTGATCGACACGCCGACGTACGGCGCAATCCGGGCAAGCCGGGGTATCAGAACCCGACAGGGACGTTCGGCCCGAAGTACTGCTGGCGGTAGACCCTCTGCGAGATCTGCATCAGACGGAGCGTCAGCACGAGCAGGACGACGCCCGCCGCCGTGCGCAGCGCGTAGTAGAGCATCAGCCGGTTGTCCAGGCTGACCAGTCCGTCGAGCGTATCCGGCGAACTCGTGCTGGTCGCGACGAAGCTCAGCAGGATCGAGGCGAGCCAGACGACCCGGAACACCACGTATCCGGACTGCCGCAGCACCGGCCCGAACTGGCCGGAGGGCGCCAGCGAGTCGCGCAGCGACTGGCGCCATACCGCGAAGACGATCAGCGCGCCGAGGAACACCGCGATCGCAACCCAGCTGAGGGTGCTGATCAGGTTGTCCGCGGACCGGGCGGTGCCGACGGCCGCCGCCTCGGCCGCTGGGCTGAGCGAGCCGCTCGCGAACTGGTTCGCCAGCGAGGTGCGGTGGTTCAGGGCGAGGATCATGCCGAGGCCGACCAGGATGTAGGCGGCGGCGAACACGAGTTCGAGGATCGGCAGGATCCTGCTGAGCGGCCGCGGCGGACGCGCCATGGGCAGCGCGCCGTAGCCGGCCTGCGCGGACGGGTAGCCGCCGTAGGGCTGCTGGTACGGTCCCGGCTGCTGCGGGAACGCCCCGAACTGCGGCGATTGACCGGGCGGTTGCGGATACTGCGGGTATTGCGGCTGCGGTGACTGCGCGAACGGCGGCACCGCGCCACCCGGCACCGGCTGCTGCGGCTGCTGGCTCCCGGGCCACGGCTGTTGCTGCGGCTGCGGAAAACCACCCGAATCGTTCGTGCTCACGCTGCTTCTCCCCCGTAGTGCTGTCGAGTGACGCCGACCTTACAGCCGCAGTCCCCGGACCACCAGATCGGCCACCGCGAAGCAGAACAATGCGATGCCGACGAATCCGTTGACGGTGAAGAAGGCCCGGTTGAGCCTCGAGAGGTCGTCGGGTCGCAACAGCGAGTGCTCGTACACGAACGCCCCCGCGACCACGGCGAGGCCGACCCACCAGAGCGGTCCGGCGCCGACCAGCAGCCCGAACCAGACGAACAGCGCCATCACCGCCACGTGCGAGCCGCGGGCCCCGTAGAGCGCCGCCGCGATGCCCCAGCGCGCCGGGACCGAGCCGAGCCCCTGGTCCCGGTCGGTCTCCACGTCCTGGCAGGCGAAGATCAGGTCGAAGCCGCCGATCCAGATCCCGACCGCCAGGCCGAGCACCACCGCGGGCCAGGACCAGGCGCCGGTCACCGCGATCCACGCGCCGACCGGGCCGACCGCCTGGGCCACGGCCAGGACCGCGTGCGGCACGCTCATGAAGCGCTTCGCGTACGGATACACCGTCAGCGGGATGACGGCCAGCGGGGAGAGCGCGAAGGCGAGCGGGTTGAGCAGCGCGGCGGCGCACAGGAACACGGCCAGCGCGATGACCGCGCCGACCCAAGCGGTACGCACGGTCAGCACGCCGGTGACCAGTTCGCGCTTCGCGGTGCGCGGGTTGCGCGCGTCGAACTCGCGGTCGATGATCCGGTTCGCCGCCATGGCGAAGGTGCGCGCCCCGATCATGGCGACCGTGATCAGCGCCAGCTGCCGCCAGTGCACCGTGCGCGAGGCGTCGAACATCGCGGTGAGCGCGGCGATGAAGGCGAACGGCAGGGCGAACACCGAGTGCTCGAGCAGCACCAGGTTCTTGAAGGCCTTGGCCCTGCTCCCGAGTGTGAGAGCCGGCAGAACATCCGTCGTCACAGCCCCCGCCCTCCCAGGGGGGCAGCCCCTATCTCATCATGCCAGCTGTCAAGCCCCACCACCGAAATATCTCCAAATCTGTGGATAACCACGCCCGACTGCACCCGATCCCGCACTGCCCGATCCTGTGCCGCCCGACCCTGCATCGCCCGTTCAGCCCAACCCGCCCGCGCGACGACCCTGGCGACAGCCTCGGCTACTGCCCCGCCGCCCTCGGCTCCGCCCCCCGTCACAGCCCGTACTCCTTCCACCGCCGGTCGACCAGCGCCGCAGTCTCCGGATCCGGCGTGATCATCCGCGGCCAGCCGCCCGCGCGCGCATACCCCTCCTCGGGCAGCTTGGCGGTCGCGTCGAGACCCAGCTTCCCGCCCCAGAACTGCTGGTACGAAGCGTGGTCGAGGTGGTCTACCGGCCCTTCGACATGTACTGCGTCCCGCGCATAGTCCACGTTCCCGAATGCCCGCCACGACACCTCTGCATAGTCATGCACGTCGCAATCCGCGTCGACCACGATGATCAGCTTCGTCAGCGACATCAGGTGTGCGCCCCAGATCGCGTGCATCACCTTCTGCGCGTGCTTCGGGTAGCGCTTGTCGATGGACACGATCGCGCAGTTGTGGAAACCGCCGGTCTCCGGCAGGTCGTAGTCGACGATGTCCGGAACGATCGTCTTGAGCAGCGGCAGGAAGAACCGCTCGGTCGCCTTGCCCAGCGGGCCGTCCTCCATCGGCGGGCGGCCGACGACCGTCGACTGCAGCATCGCGTTCCGGCGCATGGTCACGGCCGTGACGGTCAGCGCCGGGAACGGCTCGACCGGCGTATAGAAGCCGGTGTGGTCGCCGAACGGACCCTCCGGACGGGTGACGCCCGGCTCGAGCCACCCCTCGAGTACCACCTCGCAGTGCGCCGGTACCTGGAGCGGCACCGTGTGACAATCCGTCAGCTCCACGCGCTCGCGCTGGACGAACCCGGCGAACAAATACTCGTCGATGTCGGCCGGCAGCGGCGCCGTAGCCGCGTACGTAACGACCGGTGGGCACCCGAACGCGACAGCGACCGGTAGCCGCTCGCCTCGCCGTTGCGCGACTGCGTAATGGTTGGTGGAGTCCTTGTGAATCTGCCAGTGCATACCGATCGTGTGCGCATCATGGCGCTGCAGCCGGTATAGGCCGAGGTTCCGCTGCCCGGTCTCCGGATGCTTCGTATGGGTGAGTCCGAGATTGAAGAACGCCCCGCCGTCCCCCGGCCAGGTGTGCAGCGCCGGCAGTGCCTCCAGGTCCACCTCGTCCCCGGTGAGCACGACCTGCTGACAGGGCGCCGACTTGACGTGCTTCGGCGGCACCGACCGCAGCTGCGCGACCTTGCCGAGCGCGTCGCGCATGCCGGACAGGCCGTGCGGCAGCTCCGGCTTGAGCAGCTCGCCGATCCGCTCGCCGACCTCGTCCAGCCGCGTGAGGCCCAGCGCCATGCACAGCCGACGCTCGGTGCCGAACACGTTCATCGCCAGCGGCAGCCGCGAGCCCTTCACGTTCTCGAACAGCAGCGCCGGGCCCTTCGCCTTCTGCACCCGGTCGGTGATCTCGCCGACCTCCAGGTGCGGGTCGACCTGCGCGGCGATCCGGCGCAGCTCGCCGGCGCGCTCCAGGACCTTGAGGAACGAGCGCAGGTCTTCATAAGCCATGGGTCGATTATCCAACCCGGCCCGCGGCGAACCCGCAGCAGGACCGCGCCACGGCCCGCGCCGCCGCCCGCGCGCCGCCGATCGCGCTGGCGAGCGCACCGCACGCCGGGTCGAAAACCCGATGCGCGAAAGTCTCGGAAGGCGCTACGTTCCTTACCATGCCACCCCTATCGCCGCATGACGGCTCCTTCGCGTCCCTCTGGCGGATGAAACCGTACGTGCGGCCATACCGCTGGCAGATCCTGCTGATGTTCACGGTCGCGCTGGGCAGCAGCCTCGTCGGCGTGGGCGTGCCGCTGCTGACCGCGGCGGTGATCGACGGGCCGATCCAGCACGGCGACCGGGCGGGGCTGTGGCTGCTCGGCTTCTACGCGCTGCTGTTCGGCCTGGCCGAGGCGGCCCTCATCCTGGCCCGCCGGCTGACCCTGGCCAACAGTGCGCTGGGCATCGAGAAGGACATGCGCGACCGGCTGTACGAACATCTGCAGCGGCTCGACGTCGGCTTCCACGACTCCTGGCAGTCCGGGCAGCTGGTGGCCCGGATGACCAGCGACATCTCGGCGATCCGGCGCTTCTTCGGCTTCGCGCTGATCTTCCTGGTGGTCAACTCGGTGACCTTCGCCGTGGTGGGGATCCTGCTGCTCGTCATCAACCCGCTGATCGGCGCGGTGGTGATCGTGTTCGGCGTGCCGCTGAGCTACACGGTCTTCAAGTACGAGCGGATCTACCGCAAGCGGATCCGAGCGGTGCAGGACCAGCAGGGCGAGGTGGCCACCGACGTCGAGGAGTCGGCGCTCGGCATCCGCGCGGTCAAGGCCTTCGGCCGGGCCGACTTCCTGGCCCGGCGCTACCTGGACAAGTCCGCCGAGCTGCGCCGGCTCCAGCTGCGCCAGATCAAGACGCTGTCCGAGATCTGGTCGCTGATCATCGCGCAGCCGCAGATCGTGCTGGCCCTGGTGGTGCTCGGCGGCGGCGTCGCGGTGGCGCACGGCTCGCTCTCGCTGGGCACCCTGGTCGCCGTCATCTCGCTCTACCAGCTGCTGGTCTGGCCGATCGAGTCGATGGGCTGGCTGCTGGCCTCGGCCCAGGAGGCGAACTCGGCGGCCGAGCGGGTCTTCGAGGTCCTCGACGCCGAGCCGCGGATCAAGGATCTGCCGGGGGCGGCCGCCTTCACGGCGACCGAACGGCCCGCCCGCGCCGTCGGCACCGCGCCCGGCGCCCCGGACGCCCGGCTCGTCTTCGAGAACGTCTCCTTCAGCTTCCCGGCCAGCCGCGGCGACGAGGGCCGCGCGTCCGCGTCCGCGCGCGCCCGGCTGCTCCTGCCGGCCGGGCCCGAGAACCCGGGCGCGCCCATCCTGACCGGCGTCGACCTGGCCCTGGCCCCCGGCGAGACGCTGGCCGTGGTCGGCCCCACCGGCTGCGGCAAGACGACGCTCACCTCGCTGGTGCCCCGCCTCTACGACGTGACCGGCGGCCGGATCCTGCTGGACGGGGCCGACGTGCGCGAGATGCCGCTGGCCGAGCTGCGCGCCCAGGTCGCCTGCGCCTTCGAGGACCCGACCCTGTTCTCCGCCAGCGTCCGGGAGAACCTGCTGCTCGGCCGGCCCGACGCGGACGAGGCGCAGATCGAGGAGGCGCTCGAGGTGGCCCAGGCGCAGTTCGTGCACAACCTGCCGTGGGGCCTCGACACCCGGGTCGGCGAGCAGGGCCTGTCCCTGTCCGGCGGGCAGCGCCAGCGGCTCGCGCTGGCCCGCGCGGTGCTCGGCCGGCCGCCGGTGCTCGTGCTCGACGACCCGCTCTCCGCCCTCGACATCCACACCGAGGGCCTGGTCGAGGAGGCGCTGCGCGAGGTGCTGGCGCTGACCACCGGGATCGTCGTGGCGCACCGGGCGTCCACGGTGCTGCTGGCCGACCGGGTGGCGGTGCTCGGCCCGCACCCGCTCGGCGGCTTCACCGTCGCCGCGCAGGGCACCCACCACGACCTGCTGGAAAGCAATCCGGTGTACCGCGACCTGCTGTCGCAGAGTTCTGAGCTGGTGGAGGAGACTAGCCGATGACCGTCCTCGACACCACGCCGCCGCTGCCTGATGAGACCGAGACCGAGGAAAGCTGGCGCGGCGTCGCGACCGAGCAGACCGACGACGTCTCGACCAGCGGCGGGGTCTTCCTGCGCGCCCGCTCCCGCCGGCTGCTCGGCTCGCTGCTGCGCCCACACCGCGCCGAGCTGGCCCTGGCCAGCGTGCTGATCGTGGTGGTCACCGTGGCCGAGATGGCAGGGCCCTACCTCGTCTCGGTCGGCATCGACTCCGGCATCCCGGGCATCCGGCGCGGCGACTGGGCCCCGGCGGCGGTGGCGGTCGGCGCGATCCTGGCCACCGCGGTGTTCGGTGCGGCGCTGCGGCTGCGGTTCCTCAAGCTGGCCGGGCGGATCGGCCAGGACGTGCTGCTGGACCTGCGCGAGCGGGTGTTCCGGCAGTTCCAGCGGCTGCCGATCGCGTTCCACGAGCGGTACACCTCCGGCCGGGTCATCTCCCGGCTGACCAACGACCTCGACGCGCTCGGCGACCTGGTCAACGCCAGCCTGGACGGGCTGATCAACGCGGTGCTCAACATCGCCGTCATCGGGGTGCTGCTGGGCTGGCTGGACCCGCAGCTCTCGCTGTTCCTCGCGGTCAGCCTGCCGGCGCTGTTCCTCCTGCTGCGCTGGTACACCCGCGGCTCGCGGGTGGCGTACCGGCGCACCCGCGAGACGATCGCGGTGCTGATCGTGCACTTCGTCGAGACGCTCAACGGGATCCGCGCGGTGCAGGCCTTCCGGCGCGAGGGGCGCGGCAACCGGATCTTCCACGGCCTGAGCGACGACTATCGTGCGGCGAACGCGGACGCGATGCGGCTGATGGCCTGGTTCATGCCGGCGATCACCGCGGTCGGCGGGGTGCTCACCGCGGTGGTGCTGGTCTTCGGCGGCTTCCAGGTGATGGACGGGGCGCTGCAGGTCGGCGTACTGACGGCCTATCTGCTGTACCTGAACCGGTTCTTCGACCCGCTGCAGGACCTGGCGATGTTCTACACCTCCTACCAGTCGGCGACCGCGGCGCTGGAGAAGCTGTCCGGGGTGCTGGAAGAGGAGGCGGCGGTGCCGGAGCCGCTGGAGCCGAAGCCGCTGCCGCAGCCGGCCCGCGGCGAGGTGCGCTTCGATCGGGTGCGGTTCGCGTATCCGAAGCGGGGGCAGGACTCCGACGCCGCGTCAGCCGCCGAGCGCACCGTGCTGCCGCAGCTCGACCTGGTCATCCCGGCCGGGCAGACGGTCGCGCTGGTCGGGGCGACCGGGGCGGGCAAGTCCACGCTGGCCCGGCTGATGTGCCGGTTCTACGACCCGGGCGAGGGCGCGGTGCGGCTCGACGGGTTGGACGTGCGCGACCTGAGCGACGCGGACCTGCGCCGCGCCGTGGTCATGGTCACCCAGGAGAACTTCCTGTTCACCGGGTCGGTGGCGGACAACATCCGGTTCGGCCGGCCGCAGGCCTCGGACGAGCAGGTGGAGCGGGCGGCGCGGGCGATCGGCGCGCACGCGTTCATCAGCGCACTGCCGGAGGGCTACGACACGGACGTGAAGAAGCGCGGCGGCCGGCTCTCGTCGGGCCAGCGGCAGCTGATCGCGTTCGCGCGGGCGTTCCTGGCCGACCCGACCGTGCTGGTGCTGGACGAGGCGACCTCCTCGCTGGACGTGCCGAGCGAGCGGCTGGTGCAGCGGGCGCTGCGCACGATCCTGAGCGAGCGCACCGCGCTGGTCATCGCGCACCGGCTGTCCACGGTGGAGATCGCCGACCGGGTGCTGGTGATGGAGGACGGGCGGATCGTGGAGGACGGCACGCCGGGCGAGCTGCTCGGCTCGGGCACCGGGCGGTTCGCCGGCCTGCACGAGGCGTGGCGCGGCTCGCTGGTCTGAGATCGCGCGTCAGCCGAGCAGGTGCGCGTTGACCTCGCGGACCGCCGGGGCGAGCCCGGGCAGCTCGACCACCTCGACCCCGGCGGCGCGCAGCCGGTCCGCGCCGTCGCACACGGCCAGCAGGGCCGGCTCGCGCAGGGCCAGCACGACCCGAGGGATGCCGGCGGCCAGGATCAGGTCGGTGCAGCTGCGCGGGCGCGAGGAGCGCGGCGAGCAGGGCTCGAGCGAGGTGTAGACGGTGGCGTGCCCGAGCCGGGGGTCGGCCGGGTCGAGCCGGGCGAGGGCGACCTCCTCGGCGTGGTTCCTGTCCGGGTCGCCGAGGCCGCGCAGCGGTTCGCGGGAGAAGCCGGTGGAGATCACCGCTCCCCCGGCGTCGGCGATGACCGCGCCGACCGAGTAGGCGGTGGGTGACGGCGGGCAGGAGCGGGCCAGTTCCACGGCCATGCGCAGTAGGGCGGCGTCAGCCGCGCTACTGCCGCCGACGCCGTGTGGCGCGTCCTGTGCTGCGCGGCGAATCAGGTAGCGGGAGAAGAGAATGTCGCCGATCGCGCGCGCCTCGCCGAGCACCATCCGCCGGTCCGGCGCCTGCGGGAACCCGGCGCCCGCCGCTCTCGCCGCTCCTCCCGCTCCCGGCGCGGCCGGTCCCGGCCCGGCCGACGCGGCCGGGAAGTGCGGCGCGGCCGGGTCGCCGACCAGGAACGGGGCGACGGCGAACTGCAGCTCGTCGGCCAGGTCCTCGGCCAGGAACCGGGTCAGCACGGCCGCCCCGCCCTCGACCATCAGCCGGCGCACCCCGCGCCGGCCGAGATCGTCGAGCACTGATCCGAGCTCGGGCGCGCCCTCGTACACCGCGGTCTGCGCGCCCTGCGCGGTGAGCACGGCCGATGCGGGATCGATCCCGCCGCGCCCGGCGAGCACGACGCGCAGCGGGCTGGCCGGCCTCCCGCGCCGGACCCGCTCTTCGCGCCGCTGCGCGGAGCGGACCAGCAGCCTCGGGTCGTCCGCCCGCACCGTGCCGGCGCCGACCAGGATCGCGTCGCAGGAGGCGCGCAGCGCATCGACCCGGTCGAAGTCCTCCCGGTTGGACAGCAGCAGCCGGTCGGCGCCGGCGTCGTCCAGGTAGCCGTCGAGCGAGGCGGCGCAGCTCAGGATCGTGTAAGGGCGTTCGGGCACGGATCCATTCTCCCGGATCCGGCGGCGGCCCCACGTGGTCGAGGCGGTGTCAACGCAATGTTCATCAACCCAGCGCCGGTCAACCCAGCGCCTGCGTGCCGGAGCCGACCGGGATGCACACGTCCGCGGTGTTCGCGTTGAGCTCGAAGGACTGCGCGGGGGCGGTCGCCGCGCCGGCGGTGTCGGCCGGCACCGGAACCGGGGTGAAGGCGGCGCCGGAGTCCCAGTCGGTGCCGATCACCAGGGTGATCTGGGTGTACTGGCTGGTCTGCTCGACCTGCGCGGTGGGGATGTGCAGCGTGGCGGCGAGCGAGTCGGCCTGGCCGGTGCTGCCCGGCGGGTAGTAGATCTCGGTGGTGCCCTGGTTCTTCCGGTCGCCGCCGATGAACGCCCCGGAGTAGCCGTCGCCGTTCAGGTCGCCGGTGATCGCGCCGGCCCGGTTGGCGATGCCATCTGCGTTGTAGACGGCGATCGGGATGGCCGCCTTGTCCACTCCGGCCGGCGCCTGCGGGACCGGCGGGCTCGGCGTGGGCGTCGGCGAGGCCGAAGCCGAGGGCGATGCCGAAGCTGAGGCTGATGCCGAGGGCGAGGCGGATGGCGCGACGGCGCCTCCGGGCTGCCCTGTCCCGGTGTTCGTGTACGCCACGCCGTTCTGGATGTTGCGGAACATCGCGCTCGCGTCCGGCTGCTCGGGCACGACCCGGCCGGCGGCGGCCGGGTCCGGCTGCCACGGCATGGTCAGGAAGGTGATCGCGCCGGCCGGCACGTCCGCCAGGGCCCGGGCCAGCCCCTCCATCGCGGACAGGCCGCTGAGGCCGTCGCTGACCGTCGTGTTCTGCGACAGCGCCTGCGCCAGGGACAGCAGCGTGCGGGCGTCGAGCAGGCGCAGCTTGCCGTGCAGGGTGCGGATCGCCTGCGCCAGGAAGTAGTGCTGGGCCTCCTCGCGACCGAGGTCGGAGCCGTCGAGGAAGGAGTTCCGGGTGCGCAGGAACGCCAGCGCCTGCTGGCCCTCGATGTAGCTGGTGCCGGCCGGCAGTTCGAGCCCGGAGTCCTTGTCGTGCACCGGCGTGGTGACGCACACCGGCACGCCGCCGAGCGCGTCGGAGATGCTCGCCACGGCCGAGAAGCCGAGCATGATGTAGCCGGTGAAGGTGATGCCGGTGAGCATGTGGGCGGCGGCCACCTGGCACTGCGGGCCGCCCTTCAGCGCCTGGCCGATCTGGCCCTCGGCCTGGCCGGTGACCTTGACCGCGCCGTTCTCGGCGGTGGAGCAGACCGGGAGCTCGGTGTCCGTGTCGCGCGGGATCGACATGACGGTCGCGTCGGACCGGTCGGCCGGGACGTGCAGCACCATCTCGACGTCGGCGACACGGTCGGCGCTGTTCCCGGTGTCACTGTTCCCGGTGTCGTAGCCGATCAGCAGGATGTTCATCGGGGCGCCGCCGGGGCCGGCCGGCAGCGGCGACTGCGTCACCCCTTCGGGCAGCAGCGGGGTGTGCTTGACGTCGGCGACGGTCGTCCTGAACACGTACAGACCGAACCCGGCGACGAGGGCCAGCACCACGAGCAGTCCGAGCGCGGTCCGCACCAGGAACCTGAGCACCCCGTGCCGCCTGACCGGGTCGACCGGCTCCGGCTCGTAGTCGTCGAACTCAGGATCGAAGCCGCGATCGTCGTCGGAATCGACGCCGTCGTCGATCCAGTACCCTTCCTCGCTCATGCGTCTGCCCCGTCTTCGAATACGCACCGACGTGACTGAGCGTGCGCAGAGTCGTGCCCCGTCCACCACTCTGCACTCGCCTTTATAGACGCAGCATCACCAACCGGGGTTCCCGGTCTTGAGCCCCCGTCAGCCGCGGCCTGCGTGCGCGGCCTTACTTGCTCGCCATCTGCAGCGTGCCGGGGTTGGTGCCGTGCGTGCCGGACGGGATGCACTCGTTGGCGCTCCCGTTGGCGTTCGACTCGTAGGAGCTCGACGGCGCGCTCGCGGCCCCGGCGGTGGGGGCGGCGGCCGCCGCCGTCGTGCCGGACGACGACGAGGAGTACGTGGTTCCGTTCTCGAAGTCGGTGCCGATCACGACGGTCACGTGCGAGTAGTTGCTCGACTCCTGCACCTGCGCGCTCGGGATGCCCAGGGAGGCGGCGACCGAGGCGGCCGCGTCGGCGTCGCCGCTGGGGTAGAAGATCTGCGTCTGCTGTTGCTGCTGCGACGCGTCGCCGACCGCCTCGGCGGAGGTGAAGCCGGCCGAGGCGAGTGCCTGGGCGATCACGCCTGCCCGGCCGGTGACGCCGTCCGCGTTGTACACGTTGACCGTGTAGGCGGCCTTGTCCACCGAAGGCGGCGCGCTCGTCACCGGGGCGCTGCTGGTCTTGGCCGGGGCGGCGGACGACGAGGACGCCGCGGCGTTGTTGGTGTACGAGACGTCGTTCTGGATGTTCTGGAACATCTGCTCGGCGCCGGCGGAGGTCACGACCTTGGACGTGTTGTTCGGGTCCTCGCCCCACGGCATGGTGACGAAGGTGATCGCGGCGGTCGGCACCTTGCTCAGGCTCTCGGCCAGGCCCTCCAGGTTCGAGAGCCCGGAGAAGTTGTTGCTGACCGTGGTCGCCTGCGCCGCGGCCTGGCCGATCTTCAGCAGGGTCAGCGCGCTGCCGAGGTTCACGTCCTTGCGCATGGTCAGGATCAGCTGCGACATGAAGTAGTGCGTCGCCTCCTCGCGGCCGATGTCGGAGCCGTCGAAGAAGGAGTCGCGGGTGCGCAGGAACTCCAGCGCCTGGATGCCCTGGACGTTGGAGGTCCCGGCGGGCAGCACGAGGCCGGAGCCGGTCTGGTAGCCGACGTCGTCGACCGCGGTGGTCACGCACACCGGGACGCCGCCGAGCGCGTTGGACATCGTCACGACACCGGTGAAGTCGAACATGATGTAGCCGGTGATGGTGATGTTGGTGAGCATGTGGATCGCGGCGACCTGGCACTCCGGGCCGTACTGCAGCGCGGAGTTGATCTGCGCGTCGGCGTAGCCGGTGACGGTCACGTTGCCCGAACTGTCGGTGCTGCAGACCGGTACCTGGTTGTACATCGTGTCGCGCGGGATGGACATCACCGTCGCGTTCGTGCGGTCGGCCGAGACGTGCAGCAGCATCTCCGAGTCGGCGTTCGCGCCGACGTTCGCGGCTGCGGCGTTCGGGCCGTCCGAACAGTCGCCGCCAAGGCTGCAGTCGGACGCGGTGTCGCGGGTGTCGGAGCCTATGAGCAGGATGTTCATCGCGGTGTTGCCGAACGGGTCGGCCGGCAGCGGAGCCTGCGTCACGCCGTTGGGCAGCAGGGCGGTGTGCTTGATGTCGCCGATCGTCGTCTTGTAGATGTACGCCGCCGCGCCGAGCACGATGACCATGACGCTCGCGACGCTGATCGAGGTCCACTTCAGGATCCTGCGCCCGCGGGTCTGCTTCTTCTTCGGGCCCGCCTTCCCCAGGGCGGCCTTGCGGGCCTTGCCGGAGGGGTCGAGTTCGTCGAGGTCCAGGTCGGGGTTGATGGTGCCGACGGCTGCGGGCTCGTCGAGGCCGACCGCGCCGGAGCCGGCGGACCGGCGCGACGACGTCCCGCGGCCACGCCGGCCGCCGCGCGTCTCGTCCGCGTCTCGCTCGTCACCGTCCGAGCCGGGGGACCATGCCGAGTCGGCGCCGCTGGAGGGCCTGGAGTTGCGGCGCCGCGGGCCGGCGTAGTCGGAGTCGGCGTCGTTGTCGGAGCTGGGGGGGCTCCAGGCGCCGGCCTCCGCCGCGCCGCCGCGCCCGCGGCGGCTGGTGCCGTAGGCATCGGCGGGCGCCTCGTAGTCGTAGTCCGGGCGGCGCCGGCCTCCGCCGGGCTGCTGGCCGCCACCGGGCTGGCCGCCGTTCCAGTCGCCGCCGCGCCCTCGGTCGGGCGTCGCAGGCGCGCCAGGCTGCCCGTAACCGTCGTACTCCGCGCCGTAGCCGGCCGGGGCGCCTCGTCCCGGCTGCGGGGCCCGGCCGGGCCGCTGCTGCCCGTAGCCGGAGGGCGCGCCGGACTGCCGTGCGTCGGGGTCGCCGGCCGGGGCGCCGCCGCGGGTGTCCTGTCCGTACTGAGGGGCCTGCTCGTAAGGGTTGGCGCTCTGCGGCTCGCGGCCACGCTGCCCGCGACCACGCTGTGTCTCGGGGCGGTCGCCGGGATAGGCGTCGCCCGTGTACCAGCTGCGATCGTCACTCATCCCGCAGGCGTCCTTCCACGTGAGGCGGCGCGCAGAACCGGCTGTCCGTTTCCCCGTGCTTAACCCGGTTGTCCATTTCCAGGACGCCCAGCCTGCCGCACTGGTTCCGCAGTCGCTCGATAAGCGCGTCACAACCACGCAACGACCTGCCGCGCAGCGACCTGCGCCCGGCCGGCGGGAAAAGCCGCGGATGCGTCGCGCGTCCGGATATGTACATCCAAAGCGACTATCTTACGGCGCGCGGCGTGAAGAGTCCGCCGGGCGGGCTGCCCGGCCGCCCCCGCTCAGAGCCCGGCGTAGCTGTGCTGTCCGGCCAGAAGCGTGTTGACCACGAAATAGTTGAACAGCACGCAGGCGAACGCGACCAGCGCGATCCACGCCGCCGCCTTGCCCTTCCAGCCGTGCGTCGCCCGGGCGTGCAGGTAGGCGGCGTAGACCACCCAGACGATGAACGACCAGGTCTCCTTCGGGTCCCAGCCCCAGTAGCGGCCCCACGCCTTCTCGGCCCAGATCGCGCCGGCGATCACCGCGAACGTCCACAGCGGGAAGATGAACGCGATCACCCGGTATGCCATCCGGTCGAGCGCGACCGACGAGGGCAGCCGGCCCAGCGACGGCGCCAGGCGGCGCAGCTTGCCTTCCTCCACCGCGAGCTTGACCAGGTACAGCGCAGTCGCGACGCTCGCCACGCCGTACGCGCCTGTGGAGATCATGGCGGCGGTCACGTGGATGTAGAGCCAGTATGAGTTGAGCGCCGGGACGAGTTCCTCGGCCGGCGCGTAGAGCACCGTGTAGGCCAGGCCGAGCGTCACCAGCACCACGAAGGAGACCGGCAGGCCGAGCCAGCGCGCGGAACCCCGGCGCACGGCGAGCAGCACCACGTACGCGGCGGCCATGGCCAGCGCGGCCGCGCAGGAGAACTCGTACATGTTCGCCCAAGGCACCCGGTGCGCCGCCAGGCCCCGCAGCAGCACGCCGCCGGCGTGGAAGCCGAAGCCGATGAGCGTCGCCATCACCGCGAACCGGCCCATGACCTCGGCCCGGATCGAGTCGCCGGCCACCGTCGGCTCCTCGCTCTCCGGAGCCGTGCGGGTCAGCACGGTCACACCACCGCCTGATGGCTCGTCAGGCGCGCCGTTGACTGTCACGGTGATGGCCGAAGCCTTTACAGCGCCTCGTGACTGGGTGACTACACGCACGCTGCTGCCTACCGCAGCTGCCACGCGTTGGGCTGGATCCTTGCTGCCGAACGCCCATTCGGCACAGTAGGCGATGAAGGCGATCGCGTAGGCCACCAGCGCCAGCACGATGAAGATGTTGCTGTCGTTCGCGAGGGTGGAGTCAATGGGCACGGCAGGGCTCTCCTGGCGCTCGTCGCTACTCGGTCGGGCGCCCGGCCAGGGCGTCGTCGGTCTGCTCGTCGGTCTGCTCGTCGTTGTTGATGCGCGCTGTGGTCGCGGTCGGCTGTGCGTCGGCCTCGTCCGCGTCCTGGTCGATCTCTTCGCTCTGCTCGGTCTGCGCGTCCCGCTCGGTCTGCGCCTCCTTGTCGGCTTCCGCCGGATCGGTCACACCGAGCCGCTGCGCCAGCGTCTCGGCCGTCGCGGTCACCTCCGCGGTCGGCGTCGCGCCCTCGGTCCGGGCCAGGCCGGCCACCTCCACCAGCGCGGTGCCGTCCGGCCGCGCGGTCACCCGCACCCAGATCCGCCGCCGCCGGATGCCCAGCGAGCCGATCAGCCCGAGGATCGCCAGCACCGCGCAGACCAGGGCCATCGACTGGCCGGGGTCGTAGGCCGTGTTGAACTGCACCCACTGGTCGACCCCGTCGAAGGTGATCGAGCCGAGCCCATTGGGCAGCTTCTGGGTCTGGTGCAGGTTGAGCATCATCGCGTTCGCGTCCCCGGCCGGCGCGTTCGGCGACTTCAGCTGCAGCTGCTTCATCTGGCTGGTGTCGAGGGTGTAGACGTTCTGGTCCTCGCCGCCGTTCATGTTCAGGTTCCCGGCGTAGGCGTTCAGGATCAGCATCGGGTGGTCCGCCGCCGGGAAGTCGGAGAACGGCATGCTGCCGTCCAGCTGCGCCTCGTCCGGCAGGAAGAAGCCCTGGAAGCCGAGGCCCTGCGGCTGCGCGTCCGGGGCCTTGATCGCGCCGGAGGAGGTGAACATCGCGTTCTGCTCCAGGAACACCACCGGGCCGTCGAACACGACGTCACCCTTGCCGTCGCGCACGGTGACCACCGGGGCGTAGCCGTGGCTCTCCAGGTAGATCCGGGTGCCGTTGACCGTGATCGGCTCGTTGACCTGCAGGTCGTCGTTGGCCGCCTTACTCGTCGGGGTCGACTTGTAGGTCACGTACGCGTTGAAGGTGCGCGGCGCGCCGTACTGCGCCTCGGCCGTCTCGTAGGTCGCGCTGAAGTTGTTCAGGCTGATCTGGAACGGCGGCAGGTCCGAGGGCCCGACCAGCTGGCCCATCGTCAGCGAGTCGTAGCCGGCCACCGTGTCGCTGAACCCCGAGCCCTGGGTGACCAGGACCGCGCCCTTGAAGCCGAAGAAGTGCCCGATCGCGACCGCGATCAGCAGGCCGACCAGGGACAGGTGGAACAGCAGGTTGCCGCTCTCGCGCAGGTAGCCCTTCTCGGCCGAGATCCACCGGCCGCCCGCCCCGGAGCCGGCCGAGGTGCGGAACCGGCGCTTCCTGAGCCGGGCCCGGGCCGCGGCCAGCGCGTCGTCGGCGCTCGCCGCCGTGGTGAACGAGGCGTGCACGGGCAGCCGGCGCAGGTTGCGCGGGGCGGCCACCGGCGCCGCGCGCATCGCCTTGAAGTGCGCGAACGAGCGCGGCACGATGCAGCCGACGAGGGAGATGAACAGCAGCGTGTAGATCGCGCCGAACCACACCGACTCGAACACGTCGAACAGCTCGAGCCGGTCCAGGAACGGGGCCCAGCCCGGGTGCGCGATGAAGAACTGGTCCACCTTCGCCGGGTCGATCTCCCGCTGCGGCAGCAGCGAGCCGGGGATCGCCGCCAGCGAGAGCAGGAACAGCAGGATCAGCGCGATCCGCATCGAGGTCAGCTGGCGCCACATCCAGCGCAGCATCCCGAGGCTGCCGAGCCGGGGCAGGTTGATCCCGCGCTCCGCCCGCGGCTGCGTGGTCAGCCGGCCGGCCTCCTCGAGGTGGCTGACGACGCCGTCGGGCGCCTCAGTCTCCGCCTCGGTCTCGGTGGCGGTCTGCTCAGACATGCTCCTGCCTCATCCTCAGCCTGCTCACGGTGTGTCCCCTCACAGCGGCAGGCTGGCGCCGTGCACCCAGCTCTGCATGAGGGCGATCACCTGGTTCCACACGCCGCTGACCATCGCGAGCCCGACCACGGCGAGCATCCCGCCGCCGATCCGGGCCACCGCCGTGTAGTGCCGCTTGATCCAGCCGATGGCCGCCATCGCGCGGCGGAAGGCCACGGCCGTCACGATGAACGGCAGGCCCAGTCCGACACAGTACGCCGCGGACAGGAAGGCCCCGCGGCCGGCAGAGCCCTGAGTGAATGCGAGCGCCTGCACCGCGGTGAGCGTCGGGCCGAGGCACGGGGTCCAGCCGACCCCGAACAGCACCCCGAGCAGCGGCGCGCCGACCAGGCCGACGGCCGGCCGGTAGTGCACCCGGGCGTCGCGCATCAGCCAGCCGCTCCACCGCTGCGGGACCAGCCCGGCGAAGAACACGCCCATCAGGACCATGAACGAGCCGAATATCACCTCGAGCAGCCGCTGACGCCCGATCAGGTCCGAGCCGGCGTACCCGAAGGCGGCGCCCGCGGAGACGAACACCGCGGTGAAGCCGAGCACGAACAGGCACGCGCCGGTCACCGTGCGCCCGCGGGTCCAGTGCGCGCGCTGTTGTTCCTGCTCCTGAGCGTCCTGCGGCGCGTGCTCCCCGCGCTGCCGCGCCGCCGCGACCGACTGCGCGTCGACCGCCGACATGCCGGTCACGTACGAGAGGTATCCCGGCACGAGCGGCAAGACGCAGGGCGAAGCGAAGGACACCGCGCCGGCGGCGATCGCCAGCGGGACGGCGAGCAGCAGCGAGCCGCTGTCGATGACCGAGGCGATCCCGGCGGCGGACATCCCGGCCCCGTCTCAGCCCTGGCTGAGCAGCGTGCTGATCTGCTGCTCGAGCTGGGGCGCGGTGGTCCCGCCCAGGATCCGCACGGCCACCCTGCCGGAGCGGTCCAGGATCACGGTGGACGGGATGGTGGTCGGCGGCAGGATCGACTTGAACTGGAGCAGCAGCGCCTCGTCCTGGTCCTGCAGCGAGGGGTACGTGATGCCGTTGTTCTTCGC
>DASYAE010000212.1:0-17872 GCA_036501535.1 Actinocrinis sp.
CATGGCGTCACGCATGCTGGCGCCGGTGTAGATGTGATTGTCGATGAGGGCCACGGTCTTCCCGGACAGATCCGGGATGTGCGAGACGCTGCAACCCGAGCGGCGACCGACCGGCGAGTTGATGAAGTGGATGTCGTTGACCCTGTAGTTCAAGGCCAGGATTCCGGCGGGAACCAGACCGTCCGACAGCCCGATGACGGTATCGATGCGGTAGTGCCTGATCTCGTTGTCGAGCTTCCTGAACGCTTTGACCACATGGTGCCATCTCGCCCTTCGGCGGATGTCGATACTGACCTTGAACAGCGCCGCTACTCCGACGACAAGGCCGGCGATGCCGATCCAGCGGTCCATACCGCTCCGCCCTACCTCTCAGGACCGGTGTCCCGCTCACGAAGAGGCGAGAATATCGCAGGCTTCTGATCGCTGGGGCCGACTTGGGGACGCGGGGGCGCTCACAGTGCCTTCCCGAGGTCGAACTCGTTGCCTTCCGGGTCGGTCATGAGCGTCCAGGTGTACCCGTACTCGTCCCGGTCGGCGACGCGGGTGGCGCCGAGTTCGACGAGGCGCGCGATCTCGGCTTCCAGATCCGCTGCGATGACGTCCAGGTGCATGCGGTTCTTGACCGCCTTCGGCTCCGGCACGCGGGCGAACAGCCACGTGGGGTCGGCGTCGCGTTCGACCGGCCCCCATCCCGCCCTATCCCGGCGCCCGTGGAACCCGATGCTGGCGAACTCGCCCGACGTCTCCGGATCGAGCGGGCGGCCGATCGCCGCGGACCAGAACCGGCCGACCACGAGAGCGTCGGCGCAGTCGAACACCACGCAGGCGAGCTTGACAGTCATCGAACCTCCCGCACACCGCGTTCGCCGACCTGGCAACGCGCGTGCACCCTACAACTCCGGCGGATCTGCACGCGCGTGGCCAGCCACTCGAGCAGGATTCCCGCTCGGGTTGGGCGAGAGAAGGTCACGGGTCGGCAAATTGTCGGCAAAGGCCGGTCCCCGAACCCCGCCGTGAGGTGGCCGCGGGGCCTGAGGAGGCTTTTTCGCGCCGGGGGTAGTGTGCAAGTCTTGGCCGGCAACAGGACCGCCACCGAGACCAGGAGTGCCGCACCGTCATGTCAGACATCTTGAAGAGGCTTCGGGAGCCGGCTGCGCTGGCCGCCCTCGCCTACGCGGGACTCACCCTGCTCGCGGCGGTGATCGACTTCCTCTTCCCGCCGTCGGCGGCCGGGATCTCGCAGGCGTTCGGCGACCGGGCGTTCGACGACGTCGGCGCCTTCCTGAACTTCGGCGTCGCGGCCGCGATCGCGATCGCGGTGCTGCTGGCCAACGACATCGCGCCGCAGCTCGCCCGGGCCCGGCTGATCACGCTGGTCGCGCTGATCGAGGCGGGCGTCGCCGCGGTGTTCGGCGTGATCTGCGCGCTGGCGCTGTTCGGCGCCAACGCGGTGTCCGGGGACCAGACGTTCGCCCAGTTCCTCGCCGCGGTCGGCGGCGGGTTCCTGATCGCCGTGGCCGGCTGGTACTCCTGGCTCAGCTGGCAGCGGCACGCCGCCGTGGCGGCCCCGGCGCAGCCCGCCGGCAACGAGTGGAACAACGCCGGCCAGGGCGGGCAGGGCGGCCAGGGCGGGCAGGGCGGCTACGCCCCGCCGTACCAGGCCCAGCCGTCCGCGGGCCAGTTCGGCCAGGGCGCCGCGGGCGGTCCGGCGCAGCAGCCCGCGGGCGCGCCTCCCGGCGGCTTCGGCTGGACGCCGCAGCAGGCGTACAACCCGGGCGCGGCCGGCGGCGGGCAGGGCGGCGTCCCGCAGCAGCAGCAGTTCCGCGGCGACGACCGCACCCAGATGATCCAGCCGGTCTCGGGCCAGCCGCAGGGCCAGGGCCAGGGGCAGCAGCCGTACCAGGGCCAGGGCGCGCAGCAGGGCGGGCAGAGCTTCCAGCAGCAGCCGGAGGCTCAGCCGTGGTCGCCGGGCGGCGCCTCGCCCTCCGGCGATCCCGGCCAGCAGGGACAGCAGGGCCAGCAGCAGCCCCCGCAGCAGCAGCCGACCCAGGAACAGCGGGACAACCCGTTCGGCATCGGCGACTGGCGCTCCGAGTAGGCGGCGCCAAAACAGTCGGTACGGCCGGTCGGTACAGCCGGTCGGCACAGCTAGCCAGTACAGCCAGGTCCGCCGCTCGAGACAGTCGAGCGGCGGACCTGTGTTCTGTCCCGGCTCCCGGTCCGCCGCACGGGTGCGTTTGCTCCGCGGGTGTGACACTCGAATGGCGGCCGTAACCCGGCGCCACCGGCGGCTGTTGTCCACGTATCGGTGCGAGGTACGCCCGATCAGTGGAATTCGGCGAAGGTGGACACATGGGTAATTCCGACTCGGCGTTCAGGAAGCACCCGGCAGCTGTGCGGGCGCTGACGGTCTGCGGCTTGGCCGCGAGTGTGGTCGGCCTGGGAGCCGCGGCCTGGGCCGCCGAGGCGCCGGCCGGCGGCAGCACGGACCCGCTGTCCAGCTCGCTCGGCGGCCTCGGCGGCGTCTCATCGGTGTTCGGGGGCGGCCTGCCGGTCAACTCGCTGCCGGTGGTCGGCGGATTGCTGGGCTCGGGCTCGTAGGCCGGATCGCGCAGAGCCCGCAGACCGCCGAGCGACACCGGCCGCACGACAGCCTCCGGCTCGGCAGCACAACGGTCTGCGAAGCGGTGCCGCTCGGGATGCGAGGCCCGGGCGGCACCGCGCGGCAAGCGACGGCGCCACCCGATCAGGTGACGGCCCGCCAGGTCGCGCGACGGCTCGCCGGCCGGCGGCCCGGCAGGCGGCCGACGCCGTGTCAGGCCCCGACGGGGTGCCAGACGGTCTTGGTCTCCAGGAACGCGGTCATCGGCCCGAGACCGGGATCCGCGCTCCAGTCCGGGGCGGCGGCGGTCGCGGAACTGCGGCCGCGTATCCGTTTGAGGTTCTGGGCCCCGGCCCGTTCGAGTTTCACAGCCAGCGCAGCACCATCGGAGACGCTGTCACCGGAAACGCTGTCACTGGGGCCTGCATCACCGGCACCCTCGAACACGATGCCGGTCAGGTCCAGCGCGTCGACGTCGAGATGCGCGGCCAGCGGCGGCCCGAGCTCGGCCGGGCGGCCGGTCAGGATGTTGACGACGCCGGCCGGCAGGTCGGACGTGGCCAGCGCCTCGGCCAGGGTTATCGCGGGCAGCGCCGCCGAGTCCGGCGCGACCAGCACCGCCGTGTTGCCGGTCACGATCACCGGCGCGAGCACCGAGACCAGGCCCAGCAGCGCAGGCCGGACCGGCGCGAACACCGCCACCACGCCGGTCGGCTCCGGCGCGGACACGTTCCAGAACGGCCCGGCCACCGGGTTCACCGCCCCGCGCACCTGGCTGATCTTGTCCGACCAGCCCGCGTACCAGACCCAGCGGTCCACCGCCGCGTCCACCTGGGCCAGCGCCGGTTCGCGGGCCGTGCCTTCCACCGCGGCGACCTCGTCGGCGAACTGCTCCCGGCGGCCCTCGATCATCTCGGCGATCCGGTACAGGATCTGTCCGCGGTTGTACGCGGTCGCGCCGGACCAGCCGGTGAAGGCGCCGCGTGCGGCCTTCACCGCGTCCCGCGCGTCCTTGCGCGAGGCCAGCGCGGCGTTCGCCAGGAACGCCCCGTCCGCAGAGGTCACCTCGAAGCTCCGTCCGCTCTCCGACCGGGGGAACGCCCCGCCGATGTAGAGCTTGTAGGTCTTGCGCACGGCGAGGCGCATCGGCGCAGCGTGTTCCGTCGGCTCAGACATCGAGGTAGGCCTCCAGACCGTGCACTCCGCCCTCGCGCCCGTAACCGGACTCGCGATAGCCGCCGAACGGCGACGACGGATCGAACTTGTTGAAGGTGTTCGCCCAGACCACGCCGGCCCGCAGCTGCTTCGCCATGGACAGGATCCGGGAGCCCTTCTCCGTCCACACGCCGGCCGACAGGCCGTACGGCGTGTTGTTCGCCTTTGCCACAGCCTCCTGCGGCGTGCGGAAGGTCAGCACGGAGAGCACCGGTCCGAAGATCTCCTCGCGGGCGATCCGGTGCGTCGCCGAGACGTTGGTGAAGATCGTCGGGGTGAACCAGAACCCTGAATCCGGCAGCGCGCAGGGCGCGGACCAGCGCAGCGCCCCCTCCTGCTCGCCGACGGCGGCCAGCTCGGTGATGCGGGCCAGCTGAACGGCCGAGTTGATCGCGCCGACGTCGGTGTTCTTGTCCAGGGGGTCGCCGACCCGCAGCGACGCCATCCGCCGCTTGAGCGCCTCCAGCAGCGGCTGCTCCACGGACTCCTGGACCAGCAGCCGCGAGCCCGCGCAGCACACCTGGCCCTGGTTGAAGAAGATCGAGTCGACGATCCCCTCGACCGCCTGGTCGATCGGCGCGTCGTCGAACACGATGTTCGCCGCCTTGCCGCCGAGCTCCAGCGTCACCTTCTTCGGGGTGCCCGCCACGGTGCGGGCGATCTGCCGGCCGACCTCGGTCGAGCCGGTGAACGCCACCTTGTCCACACCCGGATGCGCGACCAGCGCCGCGCCGGTATCGCCCGCCCCGGTGACGATGTTGACCACGCCCGCCGGCAGGTCGGCCTGCGCGCAGATCTCGGCGAACGCCAGCGCGGTCAGCGGCGTGGTCTCGGCCGGCTTCAGCACCACCGTGTTGCCGCAGGCCAGTGCCGGCGCGATCTTCCAGGCCAGCATGAGCAGCGGGAAGTTCCACGGGATCACCTGCGCGGCGACGCCGAGCGGTCGCGGGTCGGGGCCGTAGCCCGCGTGGGACAGCTTGTCCGCCCAGCCGGCGTAGTGGAAGAAGTGTGCGGCGACCAGCGGCAGGTCGATGTCGCGGGTCTCCCGGATCGGCTTGCCGTTGTCGATCGACTCCAGCACCGCCAGCTCGCGCGAGCGCTCCTGGATGATCCGCGCGATCCGGAACAGGTACTTCGCGCGCTGAGACCCGGGCATCCGCGACCAGGTCCGGTCGTAGGCGTGCCGGGCTGCGGCGACCGCCCGATCGACGTCGGCCGCCGACGCGACGCCGACCTCGGCGAGCACTTCCTCGGTCGCCGGGTTGATCGACTTGAGCGCGCCGCCGGTCGCCGGGACGAACCGTCCGTCGATGAACAGCTCGTAGCTCTGCTTGATCGTGGCCAGGGCGCGGTTCTCCGGCGCGGGCGCATAGGCGAACGGCCCCGCATCGCCGAAGGCTGATTCGGCGGGCGCGGCGGGGGACGTCGTCGCCACGCCGTCGTGCCGCGCCGCCGTCTTTATCTGTGCTGTCCTCGTTGGCGTTGTCTTCGATTGCGTCGTCTTCGTCTGTGCAGTCTTCGTCGGTGTCGTCTTGGTCTGAGTTGTCTTGGGCTTGGGCATCGGCGTCAGTCCACCGTCACGTAGTTCGGGCCGGAATAGCTGCCGGAGGCGAGCTTCTGGCGCTGCATCAGCAGGTCGTTGAGCAGGGACGAGGCGCCGAACCGGAACAGGTCCGGGTCCAGCCACTCGGGGCCGCAGGTCTCGTTCACCAGCACCAGGTACTTGATCGCGTCCTTCGCGGTGCGGATGCCGCCCGCAGGCTTCATCCCTATCCGGCGCCCGCCCGCGGCCCGGAAGTCCCGCACCGCCTCGAGCATCACCAGCGTCACCGGCAGCGTCGCGGCCGGCGCGACCTTGCCGGTGGAGGTCTTGATGAAGTCCGCGCCGGCCAGCATCGCCAGCCAGCTCGCCCGGCGCACGTTGTCGTAGGCGGCCAGCTCGCCGGTCTCCAGGATCACCTTCAGGTGCGCCGGACCGCAGGCCTGCTTGACCGCGGCGATCTGCTCGAACACGGCGCCGTACCGCCCGGCCAGGAAGGCGCCCCGGTCGATCACCATGTCGATCTCGTCCGCGCCGGCCGCGACCGCCATGCGCGTCTCGGCCAGCTTCACCTCGAGGCTGGAGCGGCCGGACGGGAACGCGGTCGCCACCGAGGCGACGTGGACGCCGCAGCCGGCCAGTTCGTGCTTCGCGATCGCGGCCATGTCCGGGTACACGCAGACCGCGGCGACCGGCGGGCAGCCCGGATCCGAGGGGTCCGGCCGGCGGGCCTTCGCGCACAGCGAGCGCACCTTGCCCGGCGTGTCCGCGCCTTCCAGCGTGGTCAGGTCGATCATCCGGATCGCCAGGTCCAGCGCGTAGGCCTTCGCGGTGGTCTTGATCGAGCGGGTGCCGAGGCGGGCGACGCGCGCTTCGAGGCCGACCTTGTCCACGCCCGGCAGGCCGTGCAGGAAGCCGCGCAGCGCCGACTCGTTGCCGACGGCCCCGTTCGGGAGCGGCCCCCCGCCCGCCGCGTGCGGAACGGGCCCGGTGAAGCCGGGCAGGGCCGCCGGGCCCGGCAGCGCCGATCCGGGCGGCACCGATCCGGGCAGTGCCGACCCGGGCGGTGCCGATCCGGGCGGGGCTGATTCAGGCTGCGTCGATTCGGGCGGCGCGCCGGTTCCGGGCGGCCCGGACGCGCCGGGCCGCGCCGAGGGCGCCCGGCGCGGCTCCGCTGCGATTTCGGTCGATCCAGTCACGGCATCCACATTAACCACGGCCTGCGACCTCTGCGCCAGCCCCGTTCGAAACCTGTGGATAACTCCGGTGCACAAGACCCCGGCCTGTGGCTTCGCCCGAGGGCATGGGGCAGAATCTCCCTTCGTGACCCAGAGCCCCTCCGCCGAGCGATCCCCGACCGTCTACCGCGGCGGCTCCGCGCTCGCCTTCGGCGGCATCATCGCAGCCCTCTGCGTCGCCTCGGCGGTGGACCTCGTGGTCGAGGTGGGCACCGCCGACCTGGTCGGCGCGGCCGTGCTGCTGCTGGTCGCGGGCATCGCGGTGATCTTCGGACCCTATCCCGCCGCCTTCTCCGGCGAGGACGGCCTGCGGATCCGCAACCCGTTCCGGGCGATCGAGCTGCCCTGGCCGACGATCACCGACGTCAAGACCGGCCTGTCCTTCGTCGTCTTCGCCGGGCAGCGCAAGTACACGGTCTATGCCATCCCGGTCTCGCTGCGGGACATGCGCAAGGCGGACAAACAGCGTTACCGCGCGGCGTCCAGGAGGCAGCGCGAGGCGACCCGCGCCGCCTCGGGCCGTGGCGGCGGCGCGTTCGGCTCGGGGACGTCGGGCGGCGGCGCAGGCGGCGACGGACCCGAACAGGGTCTGTACCATGACCAGGCCGTATTGGAGATCAACGGGCGCCGCGAGACCTATGCCTCGCGGCTCAAGCGGGAGGAGATCGCCCGCGCCCACGGGTTCACCCCCGCCGGCAAGAGGATCGACAAGAACGCCGACACCGCCGACAAGGCTGCCGACGCGACCGCGCAGGCCGCCGGCACTACGGATCCGGAGACCGCGACGACCGCACCGGACACGGCCGTGACCGTGAAATGGTCGGTCGTGCCGCTCGCCCTGATCGCCGTGCCGGTGCTGTTGATCATCATCGCGGCCATCGCGAAGTAGCCGATCCGCGCAGCCTGCGGGCCGTCAGCCGCAAGCCGTCAGTCAGTCGGCTGCGTCGAACCGCGCCTGCAGGTCGGTCTTGATCCCCGCGAGCAGCCGAGCCGCCTCCTGCGCGGAGTCCTCGGTGACCACCTCCAGGTAGCACTTGAGCTTCGGCTCGGTGCCGGACGGACGGATGACCACGCGCGCGCCGCCGTCGAGCACAAGGCGTAGTCCGTCGGTCGGCGGCAGCCCGTCCGCGCCCTGCTCCAGGTCGTCGATCCAGGTGACCGTGAAATCGCCGAGTCGCTCGAGCGGAGTAGCCCGCAGCGAGGCCATCATTCGAGGGATGGCCGCCAGGTCGTTCACTCGTACGGACAGTTGGTCGGTCGCGTGCCGGCCATAGCGCGCGGCGATCCGCTCCAGCTGCTCGCCGAGGTCGCTCCCGGCCGCCTTCATCGCCGCGGCCAGTTCGGCCACCAGCAGGGCCGCGGTGATCCCGTCCTTGTCCCGCACGCCGCCCGGATCGACGCAGTACCCGAGCGCCTCCTCGTAGCCGAACACCAGGCCCGGGACCTTCGACAGCCACTTGAAGCCGGTCAGCGTCTCCTGATACGCGATGCCGTGCGCCGCCGCGATCTTCCCGAGCAGGCTGGAGGACACGATGGTGGTGGAGAACACGCCCTCTGCGCCCGCCCCGCCCGCCGCGCCGCGCTCGGCGAGATAGGCGCCCAGTAGCGCGCCGACCTCGTCGCCGCGCAGCATCCGCCAGGCGCCGCCGGGCCCGATCGGGGCGGCGGCCGCGCACCGGTCCGCGTCCGGGTCGTTCGCGATCACCAGGTCGGCGCCGGTCTTCTCGGCCAGCGCCAGCGCCAGGTCGATCGCGCCCGGCTCCTCGGGGTTGGGGAACGCCACGGTGCTGAACGCCGGATCGGGGTCCTGCTGCTCGGGGACCGGGACCGGCGCGCCGAACCCGGCCCGCTCGAAGGCCGTCGCCAGCACCGCGCCGCCGACGCCGTGCAGCGCCGTCGAGACCATGTTCAGCGCCCGCGGGCCGTTCGGGTCGAGCGCGTGCACGGCGCGTTCGACGTACGCCCCGACCACCGAGTCGTCCAGCGTCTGCCACTCCTCGCCGCGCGGGACCTCGCTCAACCGGCCCACCTCGGCGATCCGCGCGGCGATCTCGGCGTCGGCCGGAGGGGTGATCTGTGATCCGTCGCCCAGATAGACCTTGTAGCCGTTGTCGCGCGGCGGATTGTGACTCGCCGTCACCATCACCCCGGCGCACGCGCCAAGTTCCCGGATCGCGAACGCCAGCACCGGCGTGGGCAGCGGATGCGGCAGGACCATCGCGCTCAGCCCGGCGCCGGTCATCACCTCGGCGGTGTCCCGGGCGAACACGTCGGAGTTCTTCCGCGCGTCGTAGCCGATGACCACCGCTTCACCCGCGTGGCCGGTGTCCTTCAGGTATTGAGCGAGACCGGCCGCCGCACGGATGACGACCACCCGGTTCATCCGATTGGGGCCCGCGCCGAGTTCGCCGCGCAGTCCCGCGGTGCCGAACTGGAGCGTGCCGTCGAACCGGTCCGCCAGGTCGGCCCACGATTTCTCCGCGGCGCCGTCGGCGTTTGAGCAGTGCTCGAGCAGATCGTGCAGTTCCGTGCGGGTCTCCGGGTCGGGGTCCTCTTCCAGCCAGGCGCGGGCGTCGGCGAGCAGGCTTTCCACCGGGTGTCCTCTCAGCGTTTCAGAAGGCTCAAATGCGGCTGATACGGCCGAGCACATCACGTAGCAGGGCGCCGATACGCGCAGCCGACGCGTTACCGGTGTCGATGACCTCCTGAGCGTCGAGCGGCTTGCCGGACATCCCCGCGGCCATGTTCGTCACCAGCGAGATGCCGAGCACCTCCGCGCCCGCCTCGCGCACCGCGATCGCCTCGAGCGCCGTGGACATCCCGACCAGGTCCGCGCCGAGCGTGCGCACCATGCGGATCTCGGCCGGGGTCTCGTAGTGCGGACCGGGCAGCTGGACGTACACGCCCTCGGCGAGCGACGGCTCGACCTGCTTGCACAGCGCGCGCAGCCGCGCCGAGTAAAGGTCCGTCAGATCGACGAAGCGCGCGCCGACCAGCGGAGACGTCGCGGTCATGTTGAGGTGGTCGGAGATCAGGACCGGCTGGCCGACCGAGTATCCGGCGTTCACCCCGCCGCAGCCGTTGGTCAGCACGACCGTCGAGCAGCCGGCGGCCACGGCCGACCGCACCCCGTGCACGACCTGCGCGACGCCGTGGCCCTCGTAGAGGTGCGTGCGCCCGAGGAAGACCACGGCCAGTTTGCCCGATCCTTCCAGGCGGACCGCGCGTACCCGCCCTGCGTGCCCGAGCGCGGTGGGCATCGCGAAGCCGGGCAGGCCGGTGACGGGGAACTCCTGCTCGGCCGCGCCGAGCGCGTCCGCCGCGGCCACCCAGCCGGAGCCCAGCACCAGGGCCACCTCCGGCGCCGCGCCGAGCCGGTCGGTCAGCGCCTTCGCCGCGTCCTGGGCTGCTGTGTAGGGATCTGATTCGCTTCTTAGGTCGCTCACGCCTCAGAAGATATAGCGACCGGCTCGGCGGCGCCCGTCGCACCGTCGCTCACGCCGCCCACGTATTTATCGCCCGCAGCGTTATCGTCCGCAGCCGCATACACCGCGTCACTTGTCGCATCACTTGTCGTGCCGTCCGCAGTTGCGCGCGCCGCAGTCTCCTCGCGTTCCGCGAGTACCCACGCCGGCACGTCGGACGAGCGTCGGCTGCGGATGTCCCGCGGCAGCGATGCGATCAGCGACACCCCGACGATGAGCACGACCGCGCCGTACTGTGTCGCCGAGATACCGACGGAGCCCGCGATAGGCCCGGCCAGCAGCGCGCCGGCCGGCATCGCCACCACCGAGCCGAGCACGTCGTAGGCGGAGACCCGGGCCAGCTTGTCCGGCGGGATGTGCCGGGCCATCGCCAGGTTCCACTGGACCATCATCATCTCCAGCAGGACCCCGCCGAGCAGCGTCCCGGCACAGATCAGCCACAGCGGCCAGAGCATCGCCAGGCCCAGCGAGGGCAGCGCGATCGCCGCGCCGGAGGCCGAGACGAACAGCATCGGCCGCCTCGGCTTGAACCGCAGCGCGATCACGCCGCCGGCGATCAGGCCGATCGACTCGGAGGACAGGATCGCGCCCCAGGCCGCCGGGCCGCCCAGATGCGCCTTGGCCACCGCCGGCCCGAGCACGCTGAACGAGCCGTACCAGGCCATCAGTACGAGCCCGTATTCGCACACGATGCCCCACAGCCAGGTGTGCGACTTGAACTCCTGCCAGCCTTCGCGCAGCTCGCCGAAGAAGCGCGGGGCCTGCTCGCGCGCGTTCGCGGCGGCCCGGATCAGCAGGTTCGGCGGGACCGCGGCGAGCATGCCGCAGGCGTCGGCGAACAGCGCCCAGCCCGGGCCGACCGCGGCGACGGTGATGCCGCCGATCGCCGCGCCGCCCATCGTCGCGCCGTTCTGGACGAGGCGGCTGATCGCGTTCGCCTGCTGCAGATCGGCGTCCGGCACCAGCCGGGGCAGCAGCGCCTGCGAGGCCGGGTAGAAGATCGCGACCGCGGTCCCGGTCCCGGCCTCGAGCAGCAGCATCTCCCAGATCCGGGCGTGGTGGGTCAGCACCAGCAGCCCCAGCGTGCCCTCGCACAGCGCCACCATCAGGTTGGCGGCGGCCACGATGTACTGCGGCTTGATCCGGTCCGCGACCACGCCGGCGATCGGTGCGAACACGAGAGTCGGCGCTATCTGCGCGGCGAGGACGTAGGACAGGTCGGCTGTGGACCCGGTCAGCGCGAGCACCGCGAAGGACACGCCCACGACGGAGATCTGAAACGCCGACGGCGCAAGGAAGCGGTCGATCAGCAGCAGCCGGAAGTCGCGATACCTAAACACGCCGGCAGGCCTAAGGCGGCGGACGGATACTGACGGCGACATCGGCGTAATGCTCCCTGGGCCCAAGCGGACCTTTCGACGGTATCCGAGGCACAGGCGGCGATGCCACTTAGTTTCGAGCGTGCACGGGCCGACACGCAACGTTGTCGGTGCTCCATCACGCTGCGCGGGCTGCATATCGCAGCGGCCCGCCGCGCACGATCTGCCCTGCGTGCGGCTTTAGACTTGATTCGTGACACGGATAGCGATCATCGGTGGGGGTCCCGGCGGCTATGAGGCGGCGTTGGTCGCCGCCCGGCTCGGAGCGCAGGTGACTGTCATCGAGCGCGCCGGAATAGGCGGCGCCGCGGTGCTCACCGACTGCGTGCCGTCCAAGACCTTGATCGCCACCGCCGACGTGATGACGACGCTGGAAGGCGCCGGCGAACTCGGCGTTCGCAGCGACGGGGGAGTGGCCGGCGTCGATCTAGCGCGCGTCAACGCCCGGGTGAAGATGCTGGCCGCCAAGCAGTCCGACGATATCGCCGAAGGCTTGATCAAGGGCGGCGTCGCCGTACTGTCCGGCTCGGGCCGGCTCGTGGACGGCGGCACGGTGGTCGAGGTCACACTGGCCGACGGCGGCGGCATCGAGCGCGTCCCTGCCGACGCCGTGATCATCGCGACCGGAGCGCGTCCGCGCGAGCTGGTCACCGCGGTGCCCGACGGCGAGCGGATCCTGACCTGGACTCAGCTCTACGACCTCGACGAGCTGCCCGAGGAGCTGATCGTGGTCGGCTCCGGGGTGACCGGCGCCGAGTTCGCCGGGGCGTACCAGGCGCTCGGCTCGCAGGTGACTTTGGTCTCATCGCGGGACCGGGTGCTGCCGGGCGAGGACCAGGACGCGGCCGAAGTCCTTGAAGACGTATTCCGCCGGCGCGGCATGAAGGTGCTCAGTCGCTCGCGCGCGGCCTCCGCGGTGCGTATGGGCGACCGGGTGTCTGTTGAACTCGAAGACGGCCGGACCGTCGAGGGTACGCACTGCCTCATGGCCGTCGGCTCGCTGCCTAACACCGAACAGCTCGGTTTGTCCGAGGCCGGCGTCGAGGTCAACCGATCCGGCCACATCGTCGTGGACCGCGTCTCGCGCACCACCACGGCCGGGGTGTACGCCGCCGGGGACTGCACCGGCCTGCTGCCGTTGGCCTCGGTCGCCGCGATGCAGGGCCGGATCGCGGTCTACCACGCGCTCGGCGAGGCGGTCTGGCCGATCAACCTCAAGCGGGTCTGCGCGAACATCTTCACCGCGCCCGAGATCGCCACCGTCGGCCGCACCACGTTCAACGCGGAGAACGACGATCCGCGCTTCGACGTGGTCAAGCTGCCCCTGGACACCAATCCGCGGGCCAAGATGCTCGGCTTCCACGACGGCTTCGTGAAGCTGTTCGCCCGGCCCGGCTCGGGCACGGTGCTCGGCGGCGTGGTGGTCTCGCCGCGCGCCAGCGAGCTGATCCACCCGGTCACCATGGCCGTCGACCTGCATCTGACGGTCGATCAGGTGGCGTCCGTGTTCACCGTGTACCCGTCGCTGTCCGGCTCGGTCGCCGAGGCCGCGCGGCGGCTGCACCGCGAGGAGGACTGACCCGCGCACGGCGCAACTCGGCTCGGCAGGCTCAGCGCGCCGGCACGACCGCGTTCGCCCAGGCTTCGACGGTCTCGGCGAACTGTGCGTAGCCCGACGGCCCGTCGCCGGCGGTGACCATGCCGACCCAGCTGTTCGCGCCGGTCTCGGGACGCAGCACCCAGGCGCCGGAGTCGCCGCTCTTCGTCGGATGCTCGATCGTGCCCTTCTGCGCCCAATGCACGCCGGGGTGGCGCAGTTCCATCAGGTCCTGGAAGCAGTAGGCCGCATCCCGGATCTGAATGCTGCGACGCAGCGCGAGCGCCCCGATCTCGAGCGAGCGCGTGCCGGACCGCGCGGATACGCGCACGATCTCGCCTTCGGCGACATCCCTGAATGGAACTGTCGCGACTACCGGCCCGACGTTCCGTACGGATGTGGAGGCCGTCACGTCGATCTCCACAAGCGCCGCATCGACGGTATTCGCTGCGCCTATCGCGCAAGACTGCGTACCGGAATCAGTAAGGCTGCCGTCGGTGGAGCGCACACAAGTACCGATAACCGTCGAACCGCCATCAGGCACACTCGGCTGAACTGCCTGCGATAGCGCGTCGAGGACGTGCCCACAGGTGATCGCATAGCTTGTGCCGTCGATGACCAGGATCCCGCCGAGCGTGCCGTTGGCCTCCCGCCCTTGTGCTCCCACGGATATGCCGCCGATCACCGGATTGTGGTGCACGCGGGGCCCTGCGTTCGCGTTGGCTATCGGGCGCGCGGCGAAGCGCGTGCGCCACGGCACATTGCTCGCCTCGGCCGCCAGCGCATTGAACGCGGCTACAGGTATCGAGGGCTCGTAAAGCACTGTGAAGACGACGCCGGGGCCGGATTGGCCTTGCGTGCGCCCGCGATCGTGCCGACGGAACTCGTCGAAGGTGCGGCAGGACCAGTCGGGGTCGCAGGGCAGCGTGCGATGACTCGGCATGACGTCGGGGAAGTCGCGCAGCGTCTCGTAGCCGAGGCCGAACGGCAGCCCCTGCCGCTCGCGCCAGTAGAGGTCGGCCCGGGCGAGCCAGGCGTCGAAGGCTTCCCAGTCCGCGCGCGTCATCGTGGTGTGTATCCGCCAGAGCCGCAGCAGCAGCGGCTCGGTCTCGACCAGCAGGCCGGTCACCCCCGGCGCGGACAGAAGCCGGCTGAAGTCCCCGATCGCCTTCCGGCCGATCGCGCGCAGATGCTCCATCGCAGCCCCACCCGCCTTCTCCGTGGTCGCGGGCAGCCTACGCGCGGTGGATGCCGTGCGTGAGGGGATTTGCCGAATACGTGAGCCGTGTTCCTGATCTGATACGGCGATACCCGACCTCGTACACAGTTACGCAGCGCCGCACCCGCCTGGCCTGCGCGGGTGCGGCATACACGTATCAGGTATCGGGGACTGTCCCTACTCCTTGATCTCGCACAGCGCGGTGCCGGCGGTGACGGCGGTGCCGACCGTCGCGTTCAGGCCGACGATCGTACCGCCCTTGTGCGCGTTGAGCGGCTGCTCCATCTTCATCGCCTCCAGCACCACCACCAGGTCGCCCTGCTCGACCCGCTGGCCCTCCTGCACCGCGACCTTCACGATGGTGCCCTGCATCGGGCAGGTCAGCGCGTCGCCGGTGATCGTCGTCGCGGTCCTGCCGCCGGCCCGCCGCGGAGCCGCCTTCCGGGCCGCGCCCGCCCCGGCGCCGCCGCCCGCGCCGCCCCCGACGCCGAGCCCGGCCGGAAGCACCACCTCGAGGCGCCGGCCGCCCACCTCGACGGTCACCCGCTCCCGCTGCGGCGCCTCGGTGTCAGTGCCCTGGCCGGCGTAGGCCGAGCCGTCGTAGGCCGGGATGGTGTTGTCGAACTCGGTCTCGATCCACCGGGTGTGCACGGTGAACGGCGCCGCCGGGTCCGCGCCCTCCAGCTCGGGGGCGAAGGCCGCCTCGCGCAGCACCGCGCGGTGGAACGTCAGCGCGGTGGCCAGCCCCTCGACCTCGAACTCGGCCAGCGCGCGGCGGGCCCGCTCGATGGCCTGCTTCCGGTCCGCGCCGGTCACGATCAGCTTGGCCAGCAGCGAGTCGAAGTTCTGCCCGACCACGCTGCCCTGCTCGACCCCCGCGTCCAGCCGCACGCCCGGCCCGGACGGGGGCCTCCACACCGCCACCGGCCCCGGGGCGGGCAGGAAGTTGCGGCCCGGATCCTCGCCGTTGATCCGGAACTCGATGCTGTGCCCGCGGATCTCCGGGTCGTCGTAGCCGAGCGGCTCGCCGTCCGCGACGCGCAGCTGCTCGCGCACCAGGTCCAGGCCGGTGACCTCCTCGCTGACCGGGTGCTCGACCTGCAGCCGGGTGTTCACCTCGAGGAACGAGATGGTGCCGTCCTGGCCGACCAGGAACTCGCAGGTGCCGGCGCCGACGTAGCCGGCCTCGCGCAGGATCGCCTTCGAGGCCGAATACAGCTGCGCCCGCTGGGCCTGCGTCAGGAACGGCGCCGGGGCCTCCTCGACCAGCTTCTGGTGCCGCCGCTGCAGCGAGCAGTCCCGGGTCGAGACCACGACCACGTTGCCGTGGGTGTCCGCAAGGCACTGCGTCTCCACGTGCCGCGGCCGGTCCAGGTACCGCTCGACGAAGCACTCGCCCCGGCCGAACGCGGCCACCGCCTCGCGCACCGCCGAGTCGAACAGCTCGGGGATCTCCTCCAGCGTCCTGGCCACCTTCAGGCCGCGTCCCCCGCCGCCGAACGCCGCCTTGATCGCGACCGGCAGGCCGTGCTCGCGCGCGAACGCCACCACCTCGTCCGAGCCGGACACCGGATCCGGGGTGCCGGCCACGAGCGGTGCCCCGGCGCGCTGCGCGATGTGGCGTGCGGCCACCTTGTCGCCGAGCGAGCGGATCGCGGCCGGGGGCGGGCCCACCCATACCAGGCCCGCGTCGAGCACCGCCTGCGCGAAATCGGCGTTCTCCGACAGGAATCCGTACCCCGGGTGCACCGCGTCGGCCCCCGAGGCCGCGGCCGCACCGATGATCTTGTCGAACACCAGGTACGACTCCGCCGCCGTCTCGCCGCCGAGCGCGAACGCTTCATCGGCGGCGCGCACGTGTACCGCGTCCCGGTCGGGGTCCGCATAGACCGCGACCGAGCCGACCCCCGCGTCCAGGCAGGCCCTCGCGACGCGCACAGCGATCTCGCCCCGATTCGCGATCAATACCTTTCGCACGCCAGGCTCCCTGCTTCCTGAGTATGGGTGACACGCTTTAGGAGGACCCCTCGAGTCTAGGCAGTCGACCATGAGACCCGCTTGTGAGGCCCAAGAAGTTAGTGGCCCCAGAAACTGTGACAGAACGACAACCATACGATGCAGTAGCGCGTCCCTTTGTTTGGAAGCTGGCGCTATGGTTCACATCATCACATGCGCCACACTGCCGGGCCCGGCAGGACCTGCGCTTGGGAGGGAGCACCAGGGTGTCCATGACCGACCAGCCGCCCGGCATGAGCGGCGTGGTGAAGGAGCGCGGGATCGCTGTGCTCGGCGAGCTCAAGGTCGCCGCCGAGGCCACGGCCGTGCTGATCGGCGTGATCTGGATCGTGCAGGCGGTCAACGTCCTCGACGGTTACCGGCTCGACCCGGAACTCGGTCTCAAGGCGCGCACCCTCTCCTCGCTGCCGTACATCCTGACCAGCCCGTTCCTGCACGTGAGCCTGCAGCACATCGAGAGCAACACGCCGCCGCTGGCCATCCTGACCTTCCTGGCCGCGCTCGGCGGGTTCAGGCGCTTCCTGTACGCCGGCGCGCTGATCATCGTGCTCGGCGGGCTGGGCACCTGGCTCATCTCGCCGTCCGACGTGTACACGGTCGGTGCCAGTGGCCTGATCTTCGGGCTGCTCGGCTACGTGGCGGTGCGCGGCGTGTTCGCCCGCTCGGCCTGGTCGGCGGTCTGGCAGCTCGCGGTGGGCGTCGGCGTGTTCGTGTACTACCAGTGGACGCTGGTCCTGCTCTACCCGAGCGCCGAGGTGAAGGCCTACAACATCTCCTGGCAGGCCCACCTGTGCGGCCTGATCGCGGGCATCCTCGCCGCGGTCCTCGTCTACCGGCGCGGACACCGGCTCGACGACCACCCGGCACCGCACGACCCGGTGACCGGCCAGCCGGTCGTCGTCTGAGCGGCGATCGCGGCCGGGACGAGGAAGCCACCGCATGCGACGCGGAGCACCGCGACGACCGGGACTCGATACCGGCGACAGCCGGCGCAGCGCGGAAAGCCCCCGCGGACCGCGCGATCCGCACCGGGCGCATCGCGTCGACGCAGTACGACAAGGACAAGACGGAGTAACTCAGGCCGTGCCGATTCCCAGCCTTCCGCCGGACGCCAGCACGTCCGGACCGCAGCCTTCCCCCCGGTCCGCCCGGCGCGCACGGCGGCGCGTCGTCGCCCTGAGCGGGTTGATCAGCGCGGTGATCGCCGCGGTGGTCCTGGTCGCGATCGCGGTCCTCACCCCGATGCCCGTGATGGCGGCGACCAGCCCGCCGGTAGGCCGGTCCGGGCCGGGGGCGTCGACCGGGCCGATCACCGACCCGACCCAGCCGGCCAACCAGACCACCGCGCCGAACAACGGCGGGGGCGGCGGAGGCGGAGGCGGTGGCGGCGGGCACGGAGGCGCGACCGGGGACGGGAGCAGCGAGGACTCCGGCGCGTTCGAGTTCGACCACTCGGTCGAGGCGTTCACCCCGCAGGCGCAGCCGCCGGCCGCCGCGGTGCCGACCGCGTCCGGGGCGTGCACGGTGAACACGCAGCCGTTCGACAACAAGGGTGGCGTCCTGCTGCTGCCCGGCTACACG
>DASYAE010000213.1:0-11177 GCA_036501535.1 Actinocrinis sp.
CTAGATCCGCATTAGATCCGATACAGCGGCTGTTCGCAGACTCGAGCGAGTGATCGCCGTCTCCGGCCGCCGCGCTGCCCGGACCGGTGTCCTCCGGCACGAAGGACGGCTGACGTTGAACGATCTCGGGGAGCTCGCACAGTTCGCGCTCGTACACGCCAGGGCCCAGCAGATCGCGCCGGACGTGTGCGCCGGCGTGCTGGGCCGGATCAGCCACGACGAGCCGGGCGACGGGTCGTGGGCCGCAGAGTGGTCGCGCGCCGCGGCTCAGGCCCGCGCCGCCGGGGATCCGCTCGCCGCGAGCCGGCTCTACACGATGGCCAGGTTCCCCTACTGCGACGGGCCGGCCCGGCAGGAGGCGCAGGAACTGGCCCGCGCGAGCTTCGCGGACTGGCGGGAGGCGGCCGGGGCGCCGCTGACCCGCCTGGACGTGCAGCTGGACGGCGGCCTGGTGCGCTGCTGGACCACCGGGCTGCGCACGGGGCCCGGCGCGGCCGCGCCGCCGGATCGGCCGGTGGTCGTGCTGATGGGCGGCATCGTGAGCACCAAGGAGCAGTGGGCGCCCACGCTGCTGCGGCTGCGCCGCTTCGGCCTGTGCGGCATCGTGGCCGAACTGCCCGGCGTCGGCGAGAACACGCTGCCCTACGCGGTGGACAACGGCGCGATGCTGTCGGCGGTGCTGGACGCGGCCGGGATCAGGCGCATCGGCGGCGGCCGCGCGGCGGTGCCGGTCTACGCGCTGGCGATGAGTTTCAGCGGCCATCTGGCGCTGCAGTGCGCGCTGGCCGACCCGCGAATCACGGGCCTGATCACAGTGGGCGCACCGGTGCACGCCTTCTTCGCCCGGCCGGAGTGGCACCGGCGGCTGCCCCGGGTCACCGTCGACACGCTCGCGCACTTGATGGGGCGGCCCGATGCGGACCTTGGCACCGTTTCTGCGCTGCTGGCCGAGCGGGCGCTGCCGCTGGGACGGCTCAGGGACCTGCGACTGCCCGTGGCGTACGTGTCTAGCCGGCGGGACGAAGTCATCCCGGCCATGGAGATCGACTTCCTGCGGCAGTGGGCCGGCCGGCTCGACCTCATCGAGTTCGACGACGTACACGCCTCCCCGGCGCACACCGCGGTGACCGGGCCCTGGCTCGTCCACGCGCTGCTGCGGATGGACCGCTCCCGCCCGGTGCAGCGGGCGGCCCTGCGCCTCGCGCTCCCGGTGCTGAAGGCGGCGACCGCGGTGCAAGCCGGCCGGGCCGCGCGCGCATCCGCACCCTCCGCGATTCCCCCGCCCGCCGCGCGCCCGGGCCCGGGGGCCCGCCGCGCGGTTCCGGCCCCGTCGTCCCAGAAGGGCAGCTGATCACGATGGCCGAGAGCCACTACGAGCCCGCCGTGGCCGACGACGCGCGGCGGGAGCCCATCGCGATCATCGGCGCGTCCTGCCGATTGCCGAAGGCAGGCAGCCCGGACGCGTTCTGGGAGCTGCTGCGCACCGGCACCGACGCGATCTGCCCGGCCCCGGCGGACCGCGCCGGCGACAGCGTCAATGACGGCAGCGATGACAGCGACGGCGGCCCGACCGCCGACGAGGCCGGCCGGATCTCCCGCGGCGGCTTCCTGGACGACGTGGCCGGCTTCGACGCGGCGTTCTTCGGGGTCTCGCCGCGCGAGGCGGCCGCGATGGACCCGCAGCAGCGGCTGCTGCTGGAGCTGAGCTGGGAGGCGCTGGAGGACGCCGGGGCGGTCCCGCAGTCGCTGGCCGGCAGCCACACCGGCGTCTTCGTCGGGAACATGTGGGACGACTACGCCAAGCTGGCCGCGCAGTACGGCCCGGCGGCGGTGTCGAAGCACTCGATGACGGGCCTGCACCGCGGCGTGATCGCCAACCGGGTCTCCTACACGTTGGGCCTGCGCGGACCGAGCATCACGGTCGACGCGGCGCAGGCCTCGTCGCTGGCCGCGGTGCACCTGGCCTGCGAAAGCCTGCGCGCCGGCGAGTCGGCGCTGGCGCTGGCCGGCGGGGTGAACCTCAACCTGCTGCCGGACAGCGCGCTGACCGCGGCGCGGTTCGGCGCGCTCTCGCCGGACGGGCGCTGCCACACCTTCGACGCGCGGGCCAACGGCTTCGTGCGCGGCGAGGGCGGCGCGGTGGTGCTGCTCAAGCCCCTGACCCGGGCGTTGCTGGACGGCGATCGGGTCCACTGTGTGATCCTCGGCAGTGCGCTGAACAACGACGGCGCGACGCCGGGCCTGACCGTGCCGAGCGCGACCGCGCAGCGCGAGGTGATCGAGCGCGCCTGCCGGCAGGCCGGGGTCTCCCCCGCGGACGTCCAGTACGTCGAGCTGCACGGCACGGGCACGCCGGTCGGCGACCCGATCGAGGCGGCCGCGCTGGGCGCGGCGCTGAGCACCGGGCACAACCGGCGCACCGCGCTGGCCGTCGGATCGGCGAAGACGAACATCGGGCACCTGGAGGGCGCCGCAGGCGTGGCCGGCCTGCTCAAGGCCGCGCTGGCGATCGAGCACCGGCAACTGCCGCCGAGCCTGAACTTCGCCGCGCCGAACCCGGCGATCCCGCTGGACGAGCTGAAGCTGCGGGTGCAGACCGAGCTCGGGCCCTGGCCGCGGCCGCGCCGGCCGCTGATCGCCGGGGTGAGCTCGTTCGGCATGGGCGGCACGAACTGCCACGTGGTGCTCGGGGCGCCGCCGAAGCCTGCTGAGACACGGTCGCCGGCGGCCGACGCGGGTCCGGCGGATGCGTCGCAGACTTCTTTGATACCGGTGGTTCCGGTGCCGGTCTCGGCGCGCACCGCGCAGGCGCTGCGGGCCCAGGCCGAGCGGCTCGGCGCCGCGGCGCAGGCCCTGCCGGACCAGCCCGGCGCGCTGGCCGGCTTCGCCCGCGCCCTGGCCACCACCCGCACCACCTTCGCCCAGCGCGCGGTGCTGCTGCCCACGGACGGCGCCGAGTTGCGGGAGGCGCTTGCCGCGCTGGCCGAGGGCCGGGAGACGGCCGCGGTGGTCACCGGACGCGCGCGCGGCGCGGGCGCTGCGGCGGGCCCGGTCGCGTTCCTGTTCCCCGGTCAGGGCAGCCAGCGTCCCGGCATGGGCCGGGAGCTGCGCGCGGCCTCGCCGGTGTTCGCCGCCGCGCTGGACGAGGTGTGCGGGCACTTCGACTCTCTGCTCGACGAGCCGCTGCTCGAGGTCATGCACGCGGAGCCGGACGACCCGCGGGCCGCCCTGCTCGATCAGACCTCATACACGCAGCCGGCCCTGTTCGCCCTGGGCGTCGCGCTGTACCGGCTGGCCGAGTCGGCCGGGCTGCACCCGGACTACCTGATCGGCCACTCGATCGGCGAGCTGGCCGCGGCGCACGTCGCCGGGGTGCTGTCGTTGCAGGACGCGTGCACGCTGGTCGCCGCGCGCGGCCGGCTGATGCAGTCGGTCACGGCGGACGGCGGCATGGCAGCGCTCGAAGGCACGCTGGACGAGGTGCTGCCGCGGCTGGCCGGCCAGGAGGCGCAGCTGGGCGTCGCCGCGGTGAACGGACCGGACGGCGTCGTCGTCTCCGGGGATCTGGCGGCGGTGCGCGAACTGGCCGAGGCCTGGCGGGCGCAGGGGCGCAAGGCCCGGCTGCTGAAGGTGAGCCACGCGTTCCACTCCCCGCACATGGACCCGATCCTGGCCGAGCTGCGCGAGATCGCCGACCGGCTGGAGTTCCGCCCGGCGCAGATCCCGGTGGTCTCCAACCTCTACGGCCGGATCGCCGGCGACGAGGATCTGGGCTCTGCGGACTACTGGGCCGGGCACGTGCGCGGGGCGGTCCGGTTCATGGACGGCGTGCAGCGCCTGCTCGAGCTGGGCACGTCGGTGTTCGTCGAGCTCGGTCCGGATGCGGTGCTCACCGGGATGGTGCGCGAGATCGTGGCACACCGCGCCGAGGACGATGCGGCGGCAGCGGGGGGCGCGGCACCGGTCGCGGTCTCGTTGCTGCGCAAGGACCGGCCGGAGGCCGCCGCGCTGGCGGCCGGGCTGGCGCGGGCGCATGTCTCGGGCGCATCAGTGCGCTGGGAATCCTTCCTGGACCTGCACGCACCGGCCGACGAATCGCCCGCCCACGGCACGACCGCGGCCGCGGCCCGCTACGGCCTGCCCACCTATCCGTTCCAGCGCGAGCGCCACTGGCTCTCCGGCACGCGGATCACGACGCGCGCCCTGCCCGAAGAGGCGACGGACAGCGAGGCCGCGCCGACCGCCGAGCGCGCCCCGCTCGCCGCGCGGATCGACGGCCTGTCAGCCACGGAGCAGGAGCGGGTGCTGCTGGACGCGGTGCGCGCGGACGTGGCCATCGTGCTCGGATATGCGACTCCTGAATCCGTCGACGCCGAGCTGACCTTCAAGGACCTCGGCTTCGACTCGGTCACCGCGCTGGAGCTGCGCGAGCGGCTTGCCGCGGTCACCGGTCTGCGCCTGTCCAACACGCTGGTCTACAGCCACCCGACGCCCGCCGCGGTCGCCCGCCACCTGCGCACGCTGCTGGCCGGGGCGTCGTCGAGCGCTGACGCAACCGCGTCGCGCGCCGCAGGCCGGTCCGCGGCCGCGGCCGCAGCGGACGAGCCGCTCGCCATCGTCGGGATGGCCTGCCGCTACCCGGGCGGCGCGGACACCCCGGAACGGCTTTGGCGGCTGGTCGCGGACGGCGTGGACGCGGTCGGCCCGTTCCCGGAGAACCGCGGCTGGGACCTGGACGAGCTGTTCGACCCGGACCCCGGCCGGGCCGGCGCCTCCTACGCCCGCGCCGGCGGATTCCTCGGCGACGCAGACCTCTTCGACCCGGCCTTCTTCGGGATCAGCCCGCGCGAGGCCGCGGCGATGGACCCGCAGCAGCGGCTGCTGCTGGAAGCCGCGTGGGAGGCGCTGGAGCGGGCCCGGATCGTGCCCGGCTCGCTGGCCGGCGGCGACACCGGCGTGTTCGTCGGGATGAGCACGCAGGACTACGGCCCGCGGCTGCACGAGGCGGCCGGCGGCTATGAGGGCTACACGCTGACCGGCAACGCGGCGAGCGTCGCCTCGGGCCGGCTGGCCTACGTGCTCGGGCTCGGCGGCCCGGCCGTCACCGTGGACACCGCCTGCTCCTCCTCGCTGGTCGCGCTGCACCTGGCCGCGCAGGCGCTGCGCAACGGCGAGTGCTCGCTGGCGCTGGCCGGCGGCGCGGCGGTCATGGCCACGCCGGGCATGTTCGTCGAGTTCAGCCGGCAGCGCGGACTGGCGGCCGACGGGCGGTGCAAGCCGTTCGCCGCGGCGGCCGACGGGACGGGTTGGGCCGAGGGCGCGGGCGTCGTCGTGCTCGAACGTCTCTCCGACGCGCAGCGCAACGGGCACCGTGTTCTGGCCGTGATCCGCGGCTCGGCGATCAACCAGGACGGGGCCAGCAACGGCCTGACCGCGCCGAGCGGCCCTGCGCAGGAGCGGGTGATCTCACAGGCACTCGCCAACGCCGGGCTGGCCGCAGACGAGGTGGACGCGGTCGAGGCGCACGGCACCGGCACCACGCTCGGCGACCCGATCGAGGCAGAGGCGCTGTTCGCGGCATATGGCGCGCGGCGGACGGCGCAGCGGCCGCTGTGGCTCGGCTCGCTGAAGTCGAACATCGGGCACACGCAGGCCGCGGCGGGTGTCGGCGGCGTGATCAAGATGGTGATGGCGCTGCAGCGCGAGGAACTGCCGCGCACCCTGCACGTGGACGCCCCTACGCCGCACGTGGACTGGTCGGCGGGGACGGTGCGGCTGCTGACCGAGGCGGTCCCGTGGCCGCGCGGGGACGGCCGCGCGCGCCGCGCCGCCGTCTCGTCGTTCGGCATCAGCGGGACGAATGCGCATCTGCTGCTCGAGGAGGCTCCGGCGGCCGGAGCGCAGGATCCTGAAACGGTTGGGGCTGATGCGCCGGACCAGGACCAGGACCAGGAGTCGCAACAGTCGCATGTCTGGCTGCTGTCGGGGAACGGTCGCGCGGCGGTGAGCGAGCAGGCGGCACGGCTGCACGAGCGGCTGACCGCGGAACCGGGCTGGACCCCTGCGCAGGTGGCCGCGTCCCTGGCACACACACGCACAGCGTTCGCGCACCGCGCCGCCGCGATCGGCACGGACGCCGCCAGCTTGCTGGAAGGGCTCGCGGCGCTGGCCGCGCAGCGGGCGGCGACCGGCGGTGCGGTCGTGGTCGAGGGCGAGGCGCGGGAGCGCGGCAAGACCGTGTTCGTGTTTCCCGGTCAGGGATCGCAGTGGCCGGGTATGGCCCGCGACCTGGCCGCCAGCTCACCGGTCTTCCGGCAGGCACTGCAGGATGCGAGTGACGCACTGGCCCCGCACCTGGACTGGCCCGTCTACCACACGCTGACCGCGGATCCGGCCACTGTCACGGTTGATCTCGAGCGCGTCGATGTCGTGCAGCCTGCGCTGTTCGCGGTCCTGACGTCGCTGGCCACGCTCTGGCGGTACCACGGAATCGAGCCCGACGCTGTGATCGGCCACTCCCAAGGCGAAATCGCCGCCGCCTATACCGCCGGGGCCCTGTCGCTGGCCGACGCTGCGAAAATCAATGCCCTGCGTGCAAAGGCGATCCGCCACACCCTTGCCGGACACGGCGGCATGCTGAACGTCAGCCTGGCCGCCCACGGCGTCTACGCCCTGATCGCCGGCACCGGGCACGACGGTCAGCTCCACATCGCGGCACACAACGGCCCGCAGGCCACGGTCGTCAGCGGACAGGCCGACGCGGTCGCTGCGCTGCACGCCTACTGCGAAAGCCACGGAATCAGGGCCCGCATCATCCCGGTCGACTACGCCTCGCACGGTCCGGCTGTCGAAGCCATCCGCGACACGTTGCTCGAACAGCTCGCTGACATAGCGCCGCAGGCCTCGGCGATCCCGTTCTACTCGACGCTGCACGCGGAACTGATCGACACGACCACCCTGACCGGCGAGTACTGGTACCAGAATCTCCGCAACCCGGTCCAGTTCCACTCCACCATCACCCTGCTGCACAACGCAGGCCACACCACCTACCTGGAAACCAGCCCCCACCCGGTTCTCACCCACGCCATCGCCGAGACTATCGACAAAGCCAATGTCCTGACGCTCGGCACACTGCGACGCGACCACGGCACCGCAACCGACTTCCAGCAGGCGCTGGCCAACGCTCACACCAATGGCCTGCCGGTCGACTGGCACCTGCCGACCGCCGCGACAACCGACCTGCCCACCTATCCCTTCCAGCACCAGCGCTACTGGTACGTGCCGTCGGCCGCGGCCGATGTGGCCTCCGCCGGGCTGGACGCAGCCGAGCACCCGCTGCTGTCCGCGTCGGTCGCCAGCGCCGAGCACGGCGGAGTACTGCTGACCGGCTGCTTGTCCGCGCACAGCCGGCCGTGGCTGGTGGACCATGCGGTCTTCGACTCGGTCGTGCTGCCGGGCACCGCGTTCGTGGAACTGGCGCTGCGCGCCGGGCGCGAGGCGGGCTGCGACCGGCTGGCCGACCTGACCCTGGAGCAGCCGCTGGTGCTGCCGGAGAGCGGCGCGGTGCGGATCCAGGTGGCCGTGGCGGCCCCGGACGCGGCCGGTCGCCGACCGGTGACCGTGCATTCGTGCCCTGACGACGGTGCGGCGGAGAGCGTCTGGACCCGGCACGCGGCCGGTTTCGTGGCCGAAGAGCCCGAGACCGAGATCGGCGCCGGGCAGGCCGCCGGGGCCACTGCGGCCACCGCGGCCTGGCCGCCGGCCGACGCGACCGCGCTCGACGTGTCAGAGCTTTACCGTCGGCTCGCGGAGCGCGGATACGGCTACGGCCCTGCGTTCCGGGGCGTGCGGGCAGCGTGGCAGCGCGGCGCGGAGCGGTTCGCCGAGATCGCGCTGGCCGAGGAGCAGTCTGCTGAGGCGGCGCAGTACGGCATCCACCCGGCTCTGCTCGACGCGGCGCTGCACGTGATCGTTGACTCGATCGAGCTCGGCGCCGGGGAGATCGCGCTGCCGTTCTCGTTCGAGCAGGTGCGGCTCGCGGTGGCCGGGACCCGGGCGCTGCGCGTGCACGTGAGCCCGCAGGGCCGGGACGCGGTCGGCATCGAGTTGACCGATGCGGACGGGCGGATTGTCACGTCGATCGGGACACTCGCGCTGCGGCCGATCTCCGCGGCACGCCTGGCCGCGGCGCGCCGGGCCGGCGGGCCGCCGCTGTACCACGTGGCGTGGGAGCCGGTGCGGCTCGACGCATCGCAGAGCCCTGCCCGCGTGGCCGTGCTCGCGGACGACGCGGCCGACCTCGTCGCAGCTTTTGGCGAAGGTGTGGCGGCGCCGTACGCCGACCTGGCCGCACTCTCGGCCGCTGTGGAGGCGGGCGCCTCGGTGCCGGAGGCGATCCTGGCGCCCGTCGGCGGCGGATCGGCCGATCTGGTGCAGGACTCCCTCGCCGCGGCCACCCGCGCGCTCGATCTGATCCAGCGCTGGTCGGCCGATCCGCGCTACGACGGCGCCCGGCTGGTGTTCGTCACCCGCGGCGCAGTAACACAGGATGCTGACGCAGAGCCGGCAGATCCGGCGCAGGCCGCGGTCTGGGGCTTGGTGCGCACCGCGCAGACCGAGCAGCCGGACCGGTACCGCCTGATCGACCTGCCCGGCGATGCGGACGGTGCAGGAGTAAGTGCACTGCCGCTCGCCGCCGCGGCTGCGCCGTCGTGCGCCGAGCCGCAGCTGGCGCTGCGCGCAGCGGGGGCCTTCGCGCCGCGGTTGGCGCGGACCCGGCCGGCCGCCGCCCCGATCGCGCTCGCCCCGGCCGGCACGGTCCTGATCACCGGCGGGACCGGCGGGCTCGGCGGCGCGCTGGCCCGGCACCTGGTGGTCGAGCACGGCGCGCGCCGGCTGCTACTCCTCAGCCGCTCCGGGGCCGGGGCGCCCGGCGCCTTCGACCTCGTGGACGAGCTGGCCGCGCTGGGTGCCGAGGCGTTCATCGAGTCCTGCGACGTGACCGACCGGGCGCAGCTGGCCGCCGTGCTGGCCGAGATCCCGGCCGACCGGCCGCTGACCGCGGTGCTGCACGCGGCCGGCCGGCTGGACGACGGCACCATCAGCTCCCTGAGCCCGGAGCAGCTGGCCTCGGTGTGGCCGGCCAAGGTCGAGGCCGCGGTGCGGCTCGGCGAGCTGACCCGGGACGCCGGACTGGCCGCCTTCGTGCTGTTCTCCTCGGTGGTCGGCACCGCGGGCGGCGCCGGTCAGGGCAACTACGCTGCAGCGAACACGGTGCTCGACGCCTATGCCGAGCAGCTGCGCGCGGCCGGACTGCCCGCGATCAGCCTGGCCTGGGGCCTGTGGGCCACGCCGGGCGGGATGACCGGCCGGATGGACCGCACAGACGTGGCCCGGATGGCGCGGGCCGGGATCGGCGCGATGCCGACCGAGGAGGGCCTGGCCCTGTTCGACGCCGCGCTGGCTGCGGACCGCCCCACCCTGGTCCCGGCCCGACTGGACCTGGCCGCGCTGCGCGACGCCGCGGCCCGCGGGGCGCTGCCGCCGCTGTTCCGGTCCCTGGTACGCGCCCCGCTGCCGCAGGCCTCTGCTGAAACCAGGGACGCAGGCTCCGGTCAGGACCCTGCCTCGTGGGCGGCCAGGCTAGCCGGCGTCGCGGAGGCGGACCGGCTGGAGTTCGTCACCGGACTGGTACAGGAGCAGGTCGCGCTGGTGCTGGCACACCCGGACCCGGCGAGCCTGGACGCGAGCCGGGCCTTCAAGGATCTGGGCTTCGACTCGCTGACCTCGGTCGAGCTGCGCAATCGGCTGGTCACGGCCACCGGGCTACAGCTGCCGGCCACCCTGGTCTTCGACAATCCGACGCCCGAGGCGCTGGCCGCCCTGCTGCTGCGTCAGCTCTCTGAAACGATCGGCGAGGGGACCGGGCCGCGCACGGCCGCGGGCGCGATCGCCACCCGCGTCGTCACGGCCGTCGCCAGCGACGAGCCGGTGGCGATCGTGGGGATCGGCTGCCGCTACCCCGGCGGCGTGCACAGCCCGGAGGATCTGTGGCAGCTGCTGGTCACCGAGACCGACGCGATCTCCGAGTTCCCGACCGACCGCGGCTGGGACCTGGAAGGGCTCTACCACCCCGACCCCGAGCACGTCGGCACCGCATACACGCGATACGGCGGGTTCCTGCACGACGCCGCCGAATTCGATCCCGAATTCTTCGGCATCTCCCCGCGCGAGGCCGCCGCCACCGACCCGCAGCAGCGCCTGCTGTTGGAGACCGCGTGGGAAGCCATCGAACGCGCGGGCATCGACCCGAGCACTCTGCACGGCACGCCGACGGGCGTGTTCACCGGCATCATGTACGACGACTACGGCACCCGGCTGGGCAAGGCCCCAGACGGCTTCGAGGGCTACCTGCTGACCGGGAACACGACCAGTGTCGCGTCCGGGCGGATCTCCTACACGCTCGGGCTGACCGGGCCGGCCATCACGATCGACACCGCCTGCTCCTCGTCGCTCGTCGCCATCCACCTGGCGGCGCAGGCACTGCGCACCGGCGAGTGCACGCTCGCGCTGGCCGGCGGAGCGACGGTCATGGCGACGCCGAACACGTTCATCGAGTTCTCCCGGCAGCGTGGCCTGTCCGCGGACGGCCGGTGCAAGCCGTTCTCGGCGGACGCGGACGGGACCGGCTGGGCCGAGGGCGCGGGCGTCGTCGTGCTCGAACGACTCTCCGACGCGCAGCGCAACGGGCATCGTGTTCTGGCCCTTGTGCGCAGTTCCGCGATCAACCAGGACGGCGCAAGCAACGGCCTGACCGCGCCGAGCGGCCCGGCGCAGCAGGCTGTCATACACCAGGCCCTGGCCAGCGCCGGATTGACCGCCGACGAAGTGGACGCGGTCGAGGCGCATGGCACTGGCACGACGCTTGGCGACCCGATCGAGGCCGGGGCACTGGCCGCCACCTACGGCACCGCCCACGCTCCCGAACTGCCCCTGCATCTGGGCTCGATCAAATCCAACCTCGGCCACACCCAAGCCGCCGCAGGCATCGCCGGCATCATCAAAATGACCCTCGCCCTGCACCACGCCACCTTGCCCGCCACCCTGCACGCCCCGATCCCGACCCCGCACATCGAGTGGAGCGCCACCAACATCACCCTGACCCACACCACCCAGCC
>DASYAE010000214.1:0-10940 GCA_036501535.1 Actinocrinis sp.
CCAGTCCTACCTATCCACCGCCGGCAAATGGGGCCTGGACGGACTCGACGTCCTCACCAGGCTGTTCACCACCGGCGCATGGCTCCCACCTGGCCCGACACCCACCACAGCGGCCTGACCCGAGTTCGCTCACGTCACCCCCGCTGAACAGCTACCTCGCGGCTATGCATCGGATCGGGCAGGAGGGCTACGGGTATCTGACGACCCGGATTCTGGAGCCCGTGCCGGACAACACCGCCTATATGACGCGTCAGTTCGCGAAGAAGCTGGACGAGTTCCGGGATCTCGGCGGCGATTCCGCCCTGCGCGGTGCGCTGCGGATATATGTCAAGCGGCACGTCGGGCTGTTTGCGTCCTGTGCGGCGCCGGTGTTGTGCCACAACGATTTCCACGAGGGCAATGTGCTGGTCAGCCCCGGGGCGGACGGCTGGTCGGTGACCGGGATCATCGATGTGGAGAATGCGATCGCCGCGGACCCGCTGCTCGATCTCGCCAAGACCGAGTGCTACTCCATTCGCGGCGACTCGGCCAAGTTCGCGGCGCTCGTCGACGGCTATGGGCCGCTGGCCGACGACGCCTTGGAGCGGCTCGCGCTTTACCGGCTCTATCACGCGCTGGAGTTGTGGGACTGGTTCGCCACGATCGGCAATACCGAGCCGTTGGCCGATATCGCGGATGACATGCGGGACATCGTGTCGGCGTGGGCATGACTCGCTCAGGACTCTGGCTGGCGGCGCTGGAGGGATGGCTGGTTGGTTGGCGGGGGGTGGCGGCGGATCGGATACTCGGTGGGGATGCTTCGGCCCGATTCGGAGGTGGACGGCATGGTCGATGGCAAGAGCGGCTCCGGCTCGGGCGCGGGTTCCGGCGCGCGTTTCCAGGTGAAGCGCGTGTATGACGACCCGTCGCCGCAGGACGGTTTCCGGGTGCTGGTCGATCGGCTGTGGCCGCGCGGCATCAGCAAGGAGCGTGCCGAGGTGGACGAATGGGCCAAGGATGTAGCCCCTTCGGGTGAGCTGCGGCAGTGGTTCCATGCGGACCGCGACGGCCGGTACGACGAATTCGCCGCGCGCTACGCCGCCGAGCTCGATGCTCCCGAGCTGCAGGACCGGCTGGCGGCGCTGCGCTCACAGGCCGCTGAGCGGACGGTGACGCTGCTGACTGCGGTCAAGGACGCCGAGCACAGCCATGTTCCGGTCCTGATGCAGAGCTTGGAGCGCTGAGGGGACCGACCGGTCGGCTACCGGTTCAGCCCGGTTCAGCCGTCCGTGCGCTGTACCGATGTGGCTTACTGCTGCGCGGCCGTCAACTGCTCCCGCGCCTCCATCAGCGCGAAGCCGAGCAGGTTGCGGCCGCGCCAGCGTGCCGGGTCGGTGGCCGCCTCGTTGGCCGCGCCCATGCCTATGCCCCAGATGCGGTCGCGCGGGCTCGCCTCGACCAGCACCCGGTTGCCCGTGGACAGCAGGAAGCTGCGCAGCGCCTCGTCTTGGCCGAACTTGGCCACGTTGCCCTGCACGACCAGGTCGAACCGCTGCGCTGTCCATATCTGCTCGTCGAAGCCGCTTACGAGGCGGCCGAGCTTTTTCGCCTCGGCCGGCGTCCTCGCGGCGAGGATCTGGGGGAGCGACTCGGGGTCGTCGAAGAGCCGGGCCTTGGCCGCCATCATCCAGTGTTCCGCCGACGCGTATTCGACCTCGTCGACCGTGAAGCGGCACGGCCACCACTGGCTCAGGCAGCCCTGCCCGATGCTTCCGTCCGGCTGCGGCTGGTGGCCCCAGAACATCAGCCACTTCACCGGTCGGCCCGCGGAGACGATCTCGGCGAGCTGCTCTCGCGTGCGCGCGCTGGTCGGAGTCGGCTGCGACGCGGGGGCGCCGGTCTCGGCGGAGGGATTCGCCTCGGTTGTGGATTTGATCGCGGTCATGGTCTCCATGCTGTCATCCGCCTCCGACAGCGCCGCGAATAATCCGTCGGCCGGGAGCCAACGTCTGGATAGGCTGCGGGCGTGACTTCGAAGATGCCTGCTCCCGTCGTCCTTGAAGGCACCCACGTGCGCTTGGAGCCGCTGACGCTCGATCACGTGCCCGATCTGTTTGACGCGCTCGGCGGCGACGAGGAGGTCTGGCGCTGGATTCCCGGGTCGGTGCCGACGACGATCGAGCTGATGCGGGAGCGGGCTGTCAGCATGCTGGCGGCGCTGGAAGCAGGGGAGTTGACTCCGTTCGCCGTCGTGCATCAGGGGTCCGGGCGCGCTATCGGGCACACCTGCTACATGGACGTCCCGCTGTTTCCAGAGAGCGTTGAGATCGGCGCGACCTGCTACAGCCGCGCCTATTGGCGCAGCGCGGTCAACACCGAGGCGAAGCTGCTACTGCTCGGGCATGCCTTCGACGAGCTCGGCTTCGACCGGGTCCAGCTGAAGACCGACTGCCGCAACGAGCGCTCGCAGAACGCGATCGCCCGGCTCGGCTGCGTCCGGGAGGGGACGCTGCGGCACCAGCTGCGGCGTCGGGACGGCTCGTTGCGCGACACGGTCTACTTCTCGTTGCTGGCCGACGAGTGGCCGGCGGCCAGGGACCGGCTGATCGCCCGGATGGCTCAGGGCTGAACAGGGCTGAGCTGGCTTCACCCCTTGCGCGCCCGGGTCCTATCGGACACGCTGATCCGATCCCCGACTCCGAGAACCCGGACCCGATGAGGGATGTGCACGAATATGCGAATCCGGATACCCACGTTCTGGCCCGCGCTTCGACCCGGGCTCCGACTCCACACCCGCCCCCAATGTATGCCGCTGCGACGTACGCTGACGCGACGTAGCCTCAGCACCGGCCTCGTCCTCGCCACCGCCGGCGCGACCATGCTCGCGGGTGCCGCCGCGAGCAGCGCCGACACCGGCGTCGAGACCAACTATCAGAACCCCGTCTCGGCGATGCAGCCGGTCAGCCGCCCGGACACGCCGCACTGCACGGTCGACGCGATGCAGCACGACTTCGCCAACAGCTACGGTGCCCCCTTCGTCGGCACCCTGACACCCCCGTCCGCCTGCCCCGGGCCGTGGTCGAAGGTCGTGCTCGACTGGTCCGGGAGCGTGGCCGGCGTGCAGTACGACCGGCTCGCCGGGGTGTGGATCGGCGGCGCCGAGGTGCTGCGCACCAGCACCCCCGAGCCCGACCCGGCCGGGATCTCCTGGCACGTCGACGCCGACATCTCGCCGTTCGTCCCGCTGCTGCGCACGTCGCAGCCGCTCGTGGTCGACCTCGGCAACATCGTCAACAGCCAGTACACCGGCATCTATCACATCACCCTGACCGTCACCTACTACACCGCGGACCGCGCGAACCCGCCGGCCGCGACCGCGGACGACGTGATCCCGCTGAGCCAGTCGACCACTTCGGCCGGCTGGTGGTCGCTGACCGCCGGGCAGACCGCGAGCGAGCCGGTCACCTTTCCGCGCAACCTGACCGGGGTGGACCTCGAGGTGCTTGCCCGGGGCGGCGGCTGCGAGGAGTTCTGGTACACCAACGTGCCGGACTCCTACAACGCCGAGCATCCGAGCTACGACCTGTGCGGCGGCGGCTCTTACCGCGAAGTGCAGGTCGAGGTCGACGGGAAGCTCGCCGGGGTGGCGCAGCCCTTCCCGGCGGTCTACAGCGGCGGGATCAATCCGCTGATGTGGCGGCCGATCATGAGCGTCGACTCGCTTCGCACGCAGGCCTATTCGATCGACCTGACCCCGTTCGCCGGCCTGCTCTCCGACGGCAAGCCGCACACGATCACGCTGTTGCCGCCGGCCGGGATCACCGACGTGTGGACGATCGACGGCAGCCTGTTCCTGACCACCGACCACGGCGCCGCGCAGACCGGCGGAGGGCTGCTGACCGACACGATCGCCGCCGCGCCCGACCTGGCCTCGACGGTGGCCTCGCCGAACAGCACCACCGACGTGATCACCACGACGGCTTCGCGGCAGTACACCGTCTCCGGGTACGTCGACACGTCGCGCGGCCGGATCACCACCACGGTCACCCAGCACACGAACTATTCGAACGTGGACACGGTGACCCAGGCGGGTGATGCGCAGACGGTCGACCAGAAGGACCAGGGCCACACCGAGATCGACACCGCCGGCGGCCGCGCCGCACCGAGCGCGACCCGGCAGACCTGGTCGTACCCGATCGACGTCACCAGCGTCTACCAGCCGGACACCACAGGTTCGGGCTTCCTGCTCAGGGGCAGCGCCGACGTGGCCCGGTACACCTCGACCGAGAAGGCGGTCGGCCGCGGCTGGCAGCAGACCGCGTACCTGGCCGACCACGTCACCGGCAGCGGAATCCTCCAGAGGGACGACAGCGGCGCGACCCTGCAGGCCGACGGCAAGGACTCCGAGGACTACCAGGCCGTGTCGCCCGGCAGTCCGTGCTACCACCACTACATCGCGGCCGATCACGGCTATGTGACGAAGGATCAGCAGTTGCGCTGCTGACCGGGCTCGGCCCCGCCCCAGCCGTCAGCGAGCTGACGGCTGGGGCGGCTTCTCGCCGCCGGGCCCGCCAGCGCTGCCACCCCCGCCCGCGAGATTCCCCGCGGCCAGCCTCAGCCCTTCGAGCAGGTCTTTTCCGGTCGCCGCGACATCCGGCGCGAGCAGCCACTGCGCCATCGCGCCGATCAGGATCGTGTGATAGAACTTCCCGGCCGTGGTGGCCTCGCCGGCCCGCGACGCGTCGTCCTCGTCGATCCCCTGGAACAGCGCTCCGAGGCCGTGCCAGGCCGCGGGCAGCACCCCGGCGAAGAACTTCTTGATCTCCGGCCGGCGCTCGGCCACCATCATGAGTTCCAGCTGCGAGACCCACAGCGGCCGGTTCCCCTTGAACGACTCGGCCATGAACGTCCACAGCGCCTCGAGCCGCTCCTGCGGCGGCGCGCCTTTCGGCACCGCGTTCACGATGTCGCCGAAGCTGTCGCCCCACTCGCCGATCGTCTCGTAGACCGCCTGGTTCATCAGGTTGTCCTTGGAGCCGAAGTGGTAGCCGATCGCGGCCAGGCTGACCCCCGCCGCCTTCGCGATGTCGCGGGCCGTGGTCTCCAGGTAGCCCTTCTCCAGCAGGCAGCGCTTGGCGCCTGCAAGCAGCTCCTCGCGATTTCCCATGGCGGCAAGCCTACACCCTGCTAAGACATCCGTCTTGCACGAACGTCTCATGCGATCGAACGATTAAGACATGTGTACTAGACAAGCGTCCAAGACGCTTGTACGGTTCTTCGCATGACGACGAATCAGAACCCCGCGAGCCCGACGCCGCGCCAGGGTCAGGACCCGGATCCGTCCCCGACCGCCGCGCATCCGGACCGTGATACGTCCCCGGCGCAGCCGCCCGCCGCCCGGGCCGGCCGCCGGGAGTGGACCGGACTCGCCGTCCTGCTGCTGGCGCTGCTGATCGCCAGCATGGACGTGTCCGTGCTCTACTTCGCGGTCCCGTTCATCGGCCGCGAGCTGCGGCCCAGCGCCACCCAGCAGCTGTGGATCTACGACATGTACGGCTTCGTGCTGGCCGGCCTGCTGATCACGATGGGCTCGATCGGCGACCGGATCGGCCGGCGCCGGCTGCTGCTGGCCGGCGCGGTGGCCTTCAGCCTCGCCTCGCTGGCCGCGGCCTACTCGCACTCGGCCGGGGAGCTCATCGCCGCCCGCGCGGTGCTGGGCATTGGCGGGGCGACCCTGATGCCCTCCTCGCTGGCCCTGATCCGCAACATGTTCCACGACGAGAAGCAGCGCCGCACCGCCATCGGGATCTGGACCGCCGGCACCACCTCGGGCGTCGCGCTCGGCCCGGTGATCAGCGGGGTGCTGCTGGAGCACTTCTGGTGGGGCTCGGTCTTCCTGATCAACATCCCGATCATGGCGCTGCTGCTGTGCTCGGCGCCGTTCCTGCTGCCGGAGTACAAGCCGGCCTCGCCCGGCCGGTTCGACCTGCTCGGCGCGCTGCTCTCGCTCGGCGCGGTGCTGCCCGCGGTCTACGGGATGAACGAGATCGCCGAGAACGGCGCGAGCGGCGAGCGCTTCGGCTGCGTCGGCTTCGGCGTGGCGATGGGCGTGCTGTTCGTGCTCCGGCAGCGGCGCGCCGCGGCGCCGATGATCGACCTGAAGCTGTTCCGCAGCCGCGGGTTCAGCGGCTCCATCGTGCTCAACATGTTCGCCATGTTCGCCCTGGTCGGCTTCGCGATCTTCGTGACCCAGTACCTCCAGTCGGCGCTCGGCATGAGCCCGTTGCGTGCCGCCATCTGGTCGATCCTGCCGGCGGCCGGCGCCGGCGGTGTGGCCCCGCTGACCACAGTGCTGATGGCGAAGCTTGACCGGGCGTACGTGGCCGGCGGCGGGTTCCTGCTGGCCGCGGGCGGATATCTGGTGCTCAGTCGGATCGACCCGCACACGCATCTGTGGCTGGTGCTGGTCGGCGCGCTGATGTACGCCGCGGGCCTGGTCTCGGCGATCACTGTGGCCAGTGTGCTGATGCTCGGCGACGTGCCGCCGGAGCGCGCCGGGTCGGTATCGGCGGTCATCGAGACGGTCACGGAGCTCGGCGGCGCGCTCGGCATGGCGGTCCTCGGCAGCATCGGGGCGGCGCTCTACCGGCACGAGCTGAGCGCCACGCTGCCCGCCGGGCTTCCCCGGGCGTTGCAGTCCGAGGCCACCAGCACGCTCGGCGGCGCGCTGGTGGCGGCCAAGGACCTGCCGGGGCAGGCCGGCGCGCAGCTGGTGTCCGCGGCCCGCGCGGCTTTCGACCAGAGCCTCGACCGCGCGGCGCTGTTCGCGGCCGCGGCGCTCGTGATCGCCGCATTCATCAGCTTCCTGAGCTTCCGGGGCGTGCCGGTCGAGGAGCCGGAGCGGCCCGCCAAGGGCGGTCGCGCCGCAGGCCCGGACCCGTCGGACCGGTCCGCCGGCGAGCCGGAGGCCCGCGTCCCGGTGCAGGCCGGCTCGGCCGAGGGATGACAACCGGGCACCATATCAGGCAGTGTACATATCAAGCAGTGAACGGCCGCGACGGAAGTCCGTCGCGGCCGTTTTGCCCGGTCAGCGGGCGTGGACCAAGATATTCGTTATTCATCGGTGACCATGGGGGTCATTCACCCGGGTACGGTCGGCTCTGTGTACGAAACGTCAGAGCAGATGGCCGGACCGATCGCCCGGGCGGCACAGTTCATCCGGGGCGGCGCGGACCGGTTCGCCGAGGCGCGGCTGACCTCGTTGATCAGTGTCGCGGGCCGGGCGGCCGCAGGGCTTTCCGGCCTCCAGGCGGTACTCGGCGGCGGAGCCGCGGGGGCGGGGGAGCGGCCGGCGCCGCCCGAGCCGCAGAACCCGGACGGAGGCTGGGCGGCCCCCTGGTCGGCCGGCGCGTCCAGCCTCGACGCCACCTGCTTCCTGCTCGACCAGCTCTCCGACTTCGGCGTGCCGGGGGTGGGCCCGATCCTCGGCGCCGCCGCCGCCGACCCGGTGGCGGACGCGGGCGCGGTGCCCGGCGTCGACTTCACCGCCGCCCTCGGTTTCCTGACCGCGGCCCAGCTGCCGGACGGCTCGTGGAGCGAGGGGCTCAGCGACCTGACGCCGCGCTGGATGATGCCGGGCTCCCCTGAGGCCAAGGTGTACCTGACCGCCAGCTGTGCCCGCACGCTGCTCGTCTACGGCGTGGGCAAGGACGCGGTCGAGCAGGCGGCGCAGCTGCTGGAGTACTCGCTCAACCCGCACGGCCGGCTGCCCGGCCCGGCCGCCGCGCAGTGGATGACCGCCCGGGTCTTCCGGGCCACCGGCCGCGACCTCGCCGCGCGCCGCATCCTCGACGTCGTCGGGCACTTCTACGAGGGCTACGACGCGGTGGACCTGGCCTGGTTCGGCTCGGACACCCCGCCGGGCGACCGCTGGACCCAGCGCGTCGCCGCGCAGCTCGTGGCGATCCAGGAGCCGGACGGCTCCTGGATCGGCGAGGACGGTGCGCCCTCGCCGGCGCTGACAGCGACCATCGTGCGTGTGCTGCTGCGCGCCTGATCCGGCGCGTCGTCAGAACCGGCCGTCCGATTGGTTGGCGTGCCTAGCTGGATGCCGCCGAAAGAGTGACCTTCACCGTCTCGGTCTGCGTGCCGCGCTGGTAGGTGATCGAGACCTGCGTGCCCGGCTTGTACGCGCGGATCGCGGCTACCAGCGCGTCGGCGCCGTTGATCTGCTGGCCGTCCACCGCTGTGATCACGTCCCCGACCTTGAAGCCGGCGTGCGCCGCCGGGCTCTTCGCGGTCACCGACTGGACCACCGCGCCGCTCTGCGTGGCGTTGCTGGCCGGATCGGAGACGTTCAGCCCCAGCATCGAGTGCGTCGCGGCGCCGTTGGCGATCAGCTCCTGCATGATCCAGCTCGCCTGGTCGATCGGGATCGCGAAGCCGATGCCGATGTTGCCCGTGGCGGACGAGCCGCCGAGCCCGCCGGTGACCGGGGCGGTCGCGATCGCCGTGTTGATGCCGACCACCGCGCCGGACATGTCGACCAGCGGGCCGCCGGAGTTGCCCGGGTTGATCGCCGCGTCGGTCTGGATCGCGTCGAGCACGGTGGAGGCGGGCGTGCCGGTCGCGTCGGAGCCGCTCTGCGTGGTCACCGGCCGGTTCAGCGCCGAGACGATGCCGCTGGTGACCGTGTCGGACAGGCCCAGCGGGTTGCCGATGGCGACCACCTGCTGGCCGACCACCACGGACGAGGAGGTGCCCAGCTGCGCCGGCGTCAGCCCGCTGACCCCGGCCGCCTTGATCACGGCCAGGTCGCTGGTCGGGTCCCGGCCGACGACCGAGGCCGGGGCGATCCGGCCGGTGTCGAAGGTGACCGAGATCGGCGCGCCCGAGGTGGCCGCGTCCTGGATCACGTGGTTGTTGGTCAGGATCTCGCCGCCGGCCGAGACGACGATGCCGGTGCCCTGCTCCGCGGACCCGTCCGGGTTGGACACGACGATCAGCACGACGGAGGGCAGCACCTTCGCCGCCACGCTGGTGACCGCGGTGGCGTTCGGCGACCCGGTGTTCAGGCCGCTGGAGCCGCCGGAGCCGCTGGTGCTGCTCGACGAGGCGGACGAGTCGTTGTCGGTCGCGACGTAGGTGATCCCGGCCCCGACGCCGCCGCCGACCAGCCCCGCGACGACCGCGGCGGCGAGGACGCCGCGGCGCAGGCCGCCGCGCTCGGTGCCGGAGCTGGAGCCGGTGCCGTGCGGCGGCTCGGCGCCGCTGCCGTTGCCCCGGCCGTTGAACGAGGGCAGGCCGGTCGGCGCGGGGGACGTCCAGTTCGGCGTGCCCGCCTCGGCGCCGGAGCCGGCCCTGGGCCAGGCCAGGCCCTGCGAGGCTGCGGCCGCGGGGATCGAGGGGGCGGAGTTCCAGGCGGTCGCGCGGTAGGTCACCGGCCCGTTGGACGGCGACGCCGCGGAGGCCGGGGCCCGCTCACCGGCAGGCTCGGCGGAGCTGCCGGAGGTCCCGAAGGCGAGGGTGTTCTCGCCGCCTGACGGCTCGTCGGCGGATCGGTCCGGCCGCGTCTCCGGGCCGTGATCGCTCGCGTTGCGGTCGGCGGGGGTCTCGCTCATGCAAAGGACTCTCTTCGGACTGCCTGTGTGACGGCTGAGGCTGGCGTGCGCAGAACCTGGCGGCGCTGGGTCAGAGCTTCTCCGCTCGAGCTTATGGACCAGTCGAACCCGGCGCAGTACGGGTTGCTCCGGACGGTTCTCCGTTCGGCGGCGTCGGTCCGCCGGAGGAGGGTCCCTCGAATGGCGGTACGTGGGGATTCGCGGGCGGGTCCGGATCGCGCTCGAGCTCGTATTCGTCGTATTCATCGTGTTCGTCGAATTGGTCGTACTGGTCGCGCTGGTCGCGCTGGTCGTATTGGTCCGGCATCGTCGGGCCGTCGTCCGGCAGCGGTACCGTCGGCTCCGCGGCGGCGGCTGATCCCAGCGTCTCCTCCGGGCCGGTATGGGCGTGGCTGCTCTGCGCGAGAACGTGCTGATCGCCGTTCGAGGCCGGCGCCAGCACGGCCAGCGGCTCGATCTCGCCGGCCATCGAGCCCGGGTTCCCCGGCAGCCACACGCCGAGCAGCGCACCGCCGCCCTGCGCGCGCGCCGCGGCCACCCGGCCGCCGTGGTTCTCTGCCACCTGCCGCACGATGGCCAGGCCGAGGCCGGAGCCCGGCATGGTGCGTGCCTCGGGGGACCGGAAGAACCGATCGAACACGTGCTTAAGGTCCTGCTCGGCGATACCCGGACCCTGGTCCGCGACGCGCAGCGCGCCTTCGCGCAGCCGCACGGTGACGGTCCCGCCGGGCGGCGACCACTTCGCCGCGTTGTCGAGCAGGTTGGTGACCATGCGCTCCAGCGCCGACGGCTCGCCGTCCAGGTACCACGACTCGAGTTCGACGTCGTAGACGAGCGACGGCTTCCGCCGCTGTACCCGCTGTACCGCCCGGTCGACCACGTCGGCGAAGTCGATCAGCTCGACCGCGTGGGTCGGCCGTTCGTCCCGGGACAGCTCGACCAGGTCGGCGATGAGTATGGACAGCTCCTCCATCTGGGCCCGCACGTCGCTCATCAGCTCGGCCCGGTCGTCCGCGGACAGCCGCGGGTTGTCCGGCTCGGCGGTCGCCTGCGCCAGCAGGTCCAGGTTGGTCCGGATGGAGGTCAGCGGGGTGCGCAGCTCGTGCCCGGCGTCGGCGACCAGCCGTTTCTGGTGCTCCCGGGACCGGGCCAGGGCGAGCAGCATCGTGTTGAAGCTCTCGGTCAGCCGGGCCAGCTCGTCGTCGCCGGTCACCTCGATCTGCTGCAGGTCACCTGTCCGGGCGATGTACTCGGTCGCCTCGGTCAGCCGCTCGACCGGCCGCAGCGCGGTGCGCCCGATCCACAGCCCGGCCAGGCCGGCGATGCCGATTCCGATCAGGC
>DASYAE010000215.1:0-1732 GCA_036501535.1 Actinocrinis sp.
GAGATCGACGACGCCAAGAAGACGGGCGACACGCTGGGCGGCGTGGTCGAGGTGCTGGCGTTCGGGCTGCCGCCCGGCCTGGGCAGCTTCACCCACTGGGACCGGCGGCTGGACGCCCGGCTGGCCGGGGCGCTGATGTCCATCCAGGCCATCAAGGGCGTCGAGGTCGGCGACGGCTTCACCACCGCCGGCCGGCGCGGATCGGTGGCCCATGACGAGATCGAGACCACGGACTCCGGCGTCGGCCGGCGCACCAACCGGGCCGGCGGCATCGAGGGCGGGATGAGCAGCGGCGAGGTGATCAGGCTGCGGGTCGGGATGAAGCCCATCTCGACCGTGCCTCGCGCGCTGGACACCATCGACACCAGTACCGGTGAGCCGGCCAAGGCGATCAACCAGCGCAGCGACGCCACCGCGGTGCCCGCGGCGGGGGTCGTGGCCGAGGCGATGGCGGCCCTGGTGCTGGCCGAGGCCGCGGTGGAGAAGTTCGGCGGCGACTCGGCCGACGAGATGCGCCGCAACGCCGAGTCCTATCTCAAGGCCCTGGTGATCTCGTGACCCCGCAGGGACCCCGCATTGTCCTGATCGGCCCGCCGGGGGCGGGCAAATCCGCGGTCGGGCCGCTGCTCGCGGAGCGGTTCGGGGTGGAGTTCCGCGACACCGACGCCGAGGTGGGCGCGGCCGCGGGCAAGCCGGTCGGCGACATCTACATCGAGAACGGCGAGGAGGCCTTTCGCGAGCTCGAGCGTTCCGCGGCCGCCAGCGCGCTTGATGCGCTTCGGGAACACGGCGGCGTGCTGGCGCTGGGCAGCGGTGCGGTCCTCGACGCCGGGATCCAGGCCCTGCTCGAAGGCCTGCCGGTCTTCTACCTGTCCGCCGATTTCAGCACCGTGGCCCGGCGGATCGGCCTGGACCGGCCCCGGGTGGTGGTCCCTGGCAATCCGCGCGGCATGCTGCGCACGATGCTTGACGAGCGGGACGCGATCTACCAGCGGCTCGCCGCCATCACGGTGCCCACCGACGACCTGGACCCGGCCGAGCTCGCGGACCGGATCGCAGCCGAGATCACCGCGTGATGACCGCGACGAGAATCGACGTCACCCCCTCCGACGGCGGCCCGGCCTACCAGGTCATCGTGGGCGTCGGCATCCTGGGCGAACTGCCCGGCCTGGTGCCGCGGGGCGCACGCACTGTTGTGGTCATCCACGCCGAGGGCCTCGGCGAGATCGCCCGCCCGGCGTGCGGCGCGCTGCGCGCCGCCGGCCTGACGGTGCACGCCGAACCGGTGCCGGACGGCGAGGCGGCCAAGACGGCGGACGTCGCGGCCGGGCTGTGGTCCAAGCTGGCCCGGCACGGCGTGACCCGGTCCGACTGCGTGGTCGGCATCGGCGGGGGAGCAGCCACCGACCTGGCCGGGTTCGTCGCCGCGACCTGGCTGCGCGGCGTCCGGGTGGTGCTGGTCCCGACCACGCTGCTCGGCATGGCCGACGCCGCCGTGGGCGGCAAGACCGCCATCGACATCCCCGAGGGCAAGAACCTGGTCGGCGCGTTCCACTCGCCGGCCGGCGTGCTCGCCGACCTGGTCACGCTCGAGACGCTGCCGCGCGAGGACTACGTCAGCGGGCTGGCCGAGGTGATCAAGACCGGCTTCATCGCCGACCCTGGCGTCCTCGACCTGGTGCGCGCGGATCCGGAGGGCGCCGCGGTCCCGCACGGCGCGCACGCGCGCGAG
>DASYAE010000216.1:0-63212 GCA_036501535.1 Actinocrinis sp.
CAGACCGTCGGCCGGGAGGCGATCCACCGCCTGTACGAGAAGATGCTGGCCAACGCGCCGCACTTCACGCCCGAGACGCCGCTGCCGACACTGGTCAGCGGGGACATCGCGCTCACCTCGACCCCGCCGAAGGACGGTGCGGGCGCGCGGGCGCAGGTGGTCCGGCGCCAGCCGGACGGCTCCTGGCTGCGACTGCTCGACCAGCCGGAGTTCGTCTCGACCGCGGCGGAATAGAATGACGCGGCATCAGGCCGACGGCCTCGGAACCACCATGCCGTGCAGCAACTGGCGCAGATCCGCCTGCAGTTCCGCGAGATCCGGCGGGTTGGCGCTCCCGGCGCCGGCCAGCGAGTCGAACTGGATCCCCTCGCACCAGGCGATCAGCATCCTGGCATGGCGCTGCGGCGCGGACGAGCCGAGCGCGGCGAGCAGCGCGGCGGCCGGCTCCCGGGCCGGGCGGCCGGCCTCGTCGTAGAGGGCGCACAGGTCCACTGACTACACCTGTAGTGTCAGTGGCCGGAGGACATGATGGCGCAGCAGCGGGGCCAAGGTCGGGCAGTGGTGATCGGGGCCGGGATCGGCGGGCTGACCGCGGCGGTGGCGCTGCACCGGCGCGGCTGGCGGGTCACGGTGCTGGAGCGGGCGACGTCGCTCGAACCGGTCGGCGCCGGGATCGCGCTGGCGCCCAACGCGTTGAAGGCGCTCGACTCGGTCGGGCTCGGTTCGGACGTGCGCGCGATGGCGGCGATCCAGGGTTCGGGCGGGGTGCGGCGGCCGGACGGAACGTGGCTCGTGCGCACGGAGCTGACCGCGATCGAGGACCGCTTCGGCTGGCCGATCATCATCGCCGCACGCCCGGAGCTGATCGAGCTGCTGGCGGCGCAACTGCCCGCGGATTCGGTCCGCACCGCGACCCCGGTGCTCGGCGTGACGCCGGGCGGCGCAGGCGGAACGGATGGATCCGGCGATTCTGACGACTCGGCTGACTCGGCCAACGCGGCTGACTCGGACGCCGCCCGCGGACCGGAACAGGGATCTGCGATTGTCCGCACCGGGAGCGGCGATTTGGCTGCGCAGATCGTGGTGGCGGCGGACGGTATCCGCTCGCAGACCCGCGCCACGCTGTTCCCCGAGCATCCGGGACCGCGCTATGCGGGCTTCACGACGTGGCGCTTCATCGCACCCGCGCCGCTAGAGCCGTTCGATCCGAGTGAGACCTGGGGGCGCGGAGAGATATTCGGCGCCGTTCCGATGACCGGGGGACGGCTCTACTGCTATGCGACCGCGAATCTGCCTTCCGGGGTAACCCACCCGGATGAGCATGCTGAGCTGCTGCGCCGATTCGGGGCGTGGCACGGACCCATCCCCGAGATCCTTGAGTCGGTTCCGGCGGAGGCCGTGCTGCGTAACGACGCGCAGTGGCTGGCCGAGCCGCTGACGGCCTATCACCGCGGGCGCATCGCGCTGCTCGGCGATGCGGCGCACGCGATGACGCCGAACCTGGGCCAGGGCGGTTGCCAGGCGATCGAGGACGCCGTCGTTCTGGCGCATCACCTGCGCGATCCCGAGGCCGCCGTGGGGCCGGCGCTGGCGGCCTACACGGCCGACCGGCTCCCCCGCGCCAGCAGGATCGCCAGGCAGTCGGCGCGTACCGGAAGGTTCCAGCAGTGGTCCGCCGCGCCGGCCGTCGCCTTCCGCGACAGCGCCGTTCGGCTCACCGGTCGACTGGGTTCCGGTGTTCTGATCCGCCAGATGGCCCAGCTCGCAGACTGGACTCCGCCGGGCCGTTGACGGCCATTCAGGGCTTTACTGAGCGTTACTGGGCCTTACAGGGCCAGCGGCTTCGGCGCGGAGAACATCAGGCTCGGGTCGGTGCGCCAGTCCATGTCGGCCACGTCGATGTAGAGCTCGACCTCGTTGCCGTCCGGATCGAGGATGTAAAGGCTGTGGGTCACGCCGTGGTCGGCCGAGCCGATCAGGCGGGTGCCGGTGGCTTCGAGCCTTGCGACCGCTTCGCGCAGCTCGTCGTCGGTGTCGCCGATCTTGACGCCGAAGTGGTACATGCCCACACGCGGCGCCGGCGGCTGCGCGGCCGCGGCCTCGCCGACCTCGATGAGCAGCAGCTCGTGATGGGTGCGGCCGTTGGGCGAGGAGAACGCAGCGTATTGACGGCGCTTGGGCTCGGCACCGGTCTCGGACTCGGTTCCGGCGTCGGCCGGGAGGATCTCGCGCCAGCCCAGCACCTCGCGGTAGAAGCGGGCCGAGCGCTCGGCGTCGCGGACGTAGAGGACCACATGGCCCAGTTGGTCGACCTTCACTGGCGTCCCCTGCTTCTTGCTCTTGTTGCTCTTGCTCCAGCCGGCTGCCTGCTTCTCTTGCTTCCCGCTCCGGGCCGACTACGCCCGGCGAAAGTTTGCTTGAGATTTCAACTTTGACGATAGCCGTCCACGCTTGAAGCCTCAACCGTCACAGTAAGATCCAGGCATGGACGAGACGCGGTGGCTCGACCCGGACGAGCAGCAGACCTGGCGGGCCTTCCTGTCCGCGGTCCAGGTGCTGCACGAGCAGCTCGACCAGCAGCTCAAGCGCGACTCGCGGGTCTCGCACACCGAATACCTGATCCTGGCCATGGTCTCCGAGTCGCCGGACAACACGCTGACCATGTCCCAGCTGGCCAAGCTGCTGTGGTTCTCGGCCAGCCGGCTCTCGCACGTCGCGGCCAAACTCGAGGCGCGCGGCTGGATCCGGCGCGAGAAACTGCCGACCGATGCGCGGACCAATCTCGTCTCGCTCACCGAAATCGGGTACTCCGTGCTCGTCGACGCCGCGCCCGGGCACGTGCGCCAGGTGCGCACGATGGTCTTCGACCCGCTCGACGCGGAGCAGCACGCGCATCTGCGGGAGATCTCAGAGTCGATCCTGCGTGCGTCGGAACGGGTGAAGCGCCAGCGTTAGGCGCGCTGCGCTGCATTCATCTTTCGCATTCGCCCGTTCGGCTCTGTCGTTCCCGAACGGACTGATCGATCATCCGGACTCTGGGATACTGGACCGGCCCAGAGACGAACCAGCCATCAGCGACAACCGGACAGAGCAGGGGATTTGCCCGCATGGCGCGTGTAGTGGTCACCGGCAGCAGCGGAAAGCTCGGCAGGCACGTCGTACGGGAGCTGGCCGGCGCCGGCTGGGAGGTGATCGGCCTCGACACGAAGCCCTCGCCGGACCCGGACCGCGCGCAGGAGACGATCCTGGCCGATCTGTCCGACTATGGGCAGACCCTCTCCGCTCTCACCGGGGTCGACTCGTGGTATTCCGAGGCCGTGGACGCGGTGGTGCACCTTGCCGCGATCCCGGCGCCCGGCATCCGCACCGACGTGGCGACCTTTCACAACAACGTCACCACCACCTACAACGTGTTCTCCGCGGCCCGCCGCGCGGGCATCCGCAACATCGTCTGGGCGTCGAGCGAGACGGTGCTCGGTCTGCCCTTTGACGAGCCACCGCCTTATGTGCCCGTCGACGAGGAGTACGCGCCGCGGCCGAACAGCACCTACTCGCTGTGCAAGACGCTCGAGGAGGAGATGGCCCGGCAGCTTTGCCGCTGGGAGCCCGAGCTGAAGATGGTCGGCCTGCGCTTCTCCAACGTGATGGATCCGGCCGACTACGCCGCCTTCCCGTCCTTCGACGCGGACCCGCAGATGCGCAAGTGGAACCTGTGGGCGTACATCGACGGGCGGGACGGCGCGCAGGCGGTGCGGCGGGCACTGGAGTACGAGGCCAAGGGCGCCGACGTGTTCGTGATCGCCAGCCCCGACACGGTGATGAGCCGGTCGAACCAGGAGCTGCTGGCCGAGGTGTTCCCCGACGTGCCGCTGAAGCGGGCGGTCAGCGAGCACGAGACGCTGCTGAGCATCGACAAGGCGCGCTGCCTGCTCGGATACCGGCCGCTGTACAGCTGGCGCACGGAGGTATCGAGCTCAAGCTCGGCCGGGGTCTCGAACCCGGTCTCGCCGTAGCCGACCCGCCGCGCCGACCCGCCGCCGCGCGGTGCCGTCAGAACCTGGGCGTCACCCGCACCCAGCCCGGGTCGCGCAGCCGCATCGAGACCGAGTCGTCCCGGGACCGGATCCCACAGGCCTCGTACTGCTCGTGCAGCCGCGCGAGGGCGTCCCGGTCCAGCTCCACGCCGAGGCCGGGGCCCTGCGGCAGATGCAGCGAGCCGGCTTCCCAGACCAGTGCGGCCGGGTCGACGACCTGCTCGCGCTGCCATGGCGAGTGGGTGTCGCACGCGTACGTGAGGTTCGGCGTGGCCGCGGCCAGCTGGGCCATGGCGGCCAGCGAGATGCCCAGGTGCGTGTTCGAGTGCATCGACAGGCCCCAGCCGAAGGTCTCGCAGAGCCCGGAGAGCCGCTGGGACGCGCGGAAGCCGCCCCAGTAGTGGTGGTCCGAGAGCACCACCGAGACCGAGTCCAGCGCGACCGCCTCGGGGACCTCGTCGAAACTGGTCACGCACATGTTGGTGGCCAGCGGCAGCGAGGTGGCCCGGGCCATCTCGCCCATCGCCGGGTTGCCCTTGACCGGGTCCTCCAGGTACTCGAGGTACGGCTCCAGCCGCGGCGCGATCCGCTTCGCCGTCTCCAGCGACCAGTTGGCGTTCGGGTCGAGCCGCAGCGGGTGCTCCGGGAAGGCCTCGCGCAGCGCGACGATCGCGTCCGCCTCGGCTTCGGGCTCGAAGACGCCGCCCTTGAGCTTGAGCGAGCCGAAGCCGTAGACGCCGACCATCTGCTTGGCCTGCGCGACGATCCCATCCGGGTCGAGCGCCTCGCCCCACTCGTCGTCCGGGTAGCCCGCCGGGGCCGCGCCCCCGGGATGCTCCGCCCAGCGGTAGAAAAGGTAGGCGCTGAAGGGCACTGATTCCCGGGCCGGGCCGCCGAGCAGGTCGCACACCCGCAGGCCGGTGGCCTTGCCCTGGGCGTCGTAGCAGGCCACTTCGAAGGCGCCGATGGTCTGGGCCACGGTCTTCTGCCGGGTGGCCGCGCCGAGCAGGTCGGTCGGGGCGCTCGGCTCCACCGCGCCGAGGGCGACCGCGACCCGCCTCGTCAGGCCATTGAGGTCGAAGACGTCCAGCCCGGCCAGCGCCGGGGCGGCCCTGCGCAGGTTGGCCAGCGTCGGGTCGTCGCCGTAGGCCTCGCCGAGGCCGACGATCCCGGCGTCCGTCCGCAGCTCGATGATCGAGCGGAGCTGATACGCCTGGTGCACGCCGGAGGCGTTGAGCAGCGGCGGGTCCTTCACCGCGACCGGGGTGATCGCGACTTCCGTGATCCTCGGGCCGCCGCGGCGTCCGTTCGCAGTGTCCTGGTTCTGGTGGTGCTCGCTCATGGTGCTCGGCTTTCCGGGGCGCGATAGGTGGCGATCGCCTCGCGCACGGCGGCGAGGTCGGCGTCGGAGGCGATTCCGGCGTGGTAGAAGCGCAGCTCGCTCGCCCCGGCGTCGCGCAGGTCGGCGCACCAGGCGGGCAGGTCGTCCGGGCGGCCGCCGAGCCCCCGGACCGCGGAGACGGTCGCGGCGACGGCCTGCGCCGCGCCGGCCGGTCCGGGGCCGGCCAGCGCGGCGCACTGGCGCACGTTCGCCAGCGCCGCCGCGGACCGCACGCCGCAGGCGAGGATCGCGCCGTCCGCGCCGCCCTCGCCGTACAGCGTCTCCAGAACAGTGCCCGCATTCGCTCCCATGGCGAGCGGATCGGGGTGCGTGTGCACGAGGACCGGGAGGTCGGGGCGCTGCGCCCGGACCGCGGCGATCGCCTCGCCGCGCATCCGGTCGGCGGCGGCCACGCGCATCCGGGCGACCCGCGCGGCCAGCTCGGGGTCGAGGGCGGTCGCCGGGCCGGTCTCGCCGGCCATCACGGCGTCCAGCGCCTTGCGCACCTCGCCGCGCAGCTGCGCCGGGTCGATCTCGTGCCCGCGATAGGCGCCGAGACAGGCCTCGCAGAAGCACAGCGAGAGCAGCAGCTCCGCGGCGCCGTCGAAGGCGACGCCGCCGGTCTTGTCGTGCGCGTGCAGGTGGTTGAAGCCGTACCAGCCGCAGGCCTCGAGTTCGATCCCGTCGATGTGCGGCTGCTGCGCCACCTCGGCGACGAGCGTTGCGCAGTACTGACACACGGCCGGCTGCGAGATGCACAGCGCCCACGGAAACCGGTCGCCGTAAGCGTTGGCGACGCTGCATTCCGGCTCGATCGAGCCGAGGCGCTGGTTGTGCGCGAGCACGGTCCAGGCGTAGACGGACAGGCCGGCCGCGCGCAGCCGCGGGGCGGCCTCGGTGAACGAGCGCTGCGACCAGTAGGCCTCGACCGGCTGGAGCCGCCGGCCCTGCCAGCGGCGCGGATCGGTCTCGTAGTAGACCGCCGAGTAGGCCGCGGTGACGACCTTGTGCTCCGGATGCCGGGGAGTCAGGGCCCGTACGGTGTGGTAGGTGGCGGCCAGCGCGACCCGGTCGGCGCCGAGCCCGGCGACGCGCTCGGCGCACGCGGGATCGCCGACGACGTCCCAGGGATAGAGGTTGACGCCCGCGGCCGGGCGCGCGCCGCTCATCCCAGGCCCGCTATGCGCTCCCGGGCCTGCACGACCAGGCGGAGCAGCTCGTCCAGGTCGGCCTGCTCCGGCTCGGCCAGCGGGGCGCGCACCGCGCCGACCGAGTGCCCTGCGGCCCGGGTGGCCGCCTTCACCAGGGAGACCGCGTAGCCGGGGCGGCGGCGGCGCAGCTCGACGTAGGGCCGGAAGAATACGTCGGTCAGCGTGGCCAGGGCCGCGCTGTCCTCCGCCTCGAGACCGCGGTAGAACGCCAGCGCGATGTCCGGGGCGAAACAGTAGACCGCGGAGGAGTAGAGCGGCACGCCGATCGCCCGATAAGCCTGCTGAGTCGCTTCGGCGGTGGGCAGGCCGTTGAAGAAGCGGAAGCCGGGCGCGCCGCCGGTTCGCACGGCGCTGACGATGCGCAGCATCAGGTCGAGATCGCCGCGGCCGTCCTTGAAGCCGACGATGTTGGGCACCTCTGACAGGCGGGCGACGGTCTGCGGCTCGAACACGGTGGCGTCGCGCTGGTACAGGATCAGGTCGAGGGCGGTCGACTCGGCCAGCGCGGTGTAGTGCCGCAGCAGGCCCTCCTGGCCGCCGTCCGCGCTGTAGGGCGGCAGGACCAGCACGGCATCGGCTCCGGCGCGCTCGGCGGCGCGGGCGAACTCGATCGCGAGCGTCGTGCCGTATCCGCAGCCTGAGACGACCGGCACCCGGCCGGCGGCGGCCTCGACCGCGACGGTGACGCAGTCCTCGTATTCAGCCGGGGCGAGGGCTGGGAACTCGCCGGTCCCGCAGGCCGCGAAGACCGCGCCGACGCCGTCGCCGATCCGGCTGTCGACGTGCGCCCGGTAGGCGTCGGGCGCGAACCGGCCCTTCTCGTCGAACGCTGTGACCGGGAAGAACAGCAGGCCGTGCAGCCGGTCGGCCGGCTGGACCGGTTGCGCCGCCGCGCGCTCGGTGGGCGTACCGTGTGCGGCATCGGGCTGAGCGTGGTGCGGCACCGGTCCGTGTCCCTTCGGAGCGTGCCCCGACGGGCACTAGCGGCTTTCAGATAGATGAACAACATGCTAGGTTGTGAACAGTTCCGACTGTAGTGACCGCTGTTCCAGGACGTCAAGGCGGCGTCAGGCGGCACCGGCGGGGTTAGGCAGCGGACCGGCGGCGGAGCGCCGCGACCAGAGAGGCTGTACGGCGATGCAGGCACTGCGCCTATGAAAGACGCCATGAAAGCCGCCGTGAAAGGCGACGCCGCGCCGGCGGCGGTCAAGTCCGCGGACCGCACCGTGGAGCTGCTCGAGCTGCTGGCCCGCACCGGCGAGCCGATGACGCTCAGCGAGATCCACCGCGAGCTGTCCTATCCCAAGTCGAGCCTGTTCGTACTGCTGCGCACGCTCGTCGCGCGCGGCTGGGTGGAGACCGACCGGCGCGGGACCGGGTACTCGATCGGCGTACGGGCCCTGCTGGTCGGCACCGCTTATCTGGACCGCGACCCGGTGGTGCGCGCGGCGGCGCGGGTGCTCGAGCAGCTGCGCGGCGAGATCGACGAGACCGTGCACCTGGCCCGGCTCGACGGCGCCGACGTGGTCTACCTGGCCAGCCGCGAGTCGACGCACCACCTGAGGCTCACCTCCCGGGTCGGCCGCCGGCTGCCCGCGCACGCCACCGCGCTGGGCAAGGCGCTGCTGGCGCAGCGCACCGACCGCGAGGTGGACGAGCTGCTGCCGCCCGAGCTGGTCCAGGTCACCCCGCACACGCTGACCGAGCGTGCGACGCTGCTGGTCGACCTGGCCGCCACGCGCGCCCGCGGCTACGCGACCGAGCGCGGCCAGAACACCGAGGGCCTGGGCTGCTTCGCGGTGGCGCTCGACTACCGGCACCCGGCCGTGGACGCGATCAGCTGCTCGGTTCCGCTGGTGCGGCTGGACGATCCGGAGCACGCCGCGGCGGTGCTGGACGCGGTGCGGCGGCACGCGCGGGAACTCAGTTCACTGCTGCACGCGACGGCTTAGCGCGCCGTCTCCGGCGCCGCCTGGAAGACCCATCGACACAGGAGTGCACCATCGCCATGACAGCCAACACAGCGCAGACGGTTCAGGGACGCGATCCGCGCACCGGGGCGCCGCTCGGCGAGCCGGTGCCGCAGACCACGCAGAGCGAGGTCGCGCGCACGGCCGAGCGGGCCGCCGCGGTGTTCGAGGCCTGGCGCGACTTCGGCCGGGAGGGCCGGGCCGCGGCCCTCGACGCGGTCGCGGACAGCCTCGACGCGCACAAGGACGAGCTGGTGGCGCTCGCGGACGGCGAGACTGCGCTCGGCCCGGTCCGGCTCGGCGGCGAGGTCGGCCGGACCACCGGGCAGCTGCGGCTGTTCGCCGGGGTGCTGCGCGAGGGCGGGTATCAGGACATCGTCATCGAGCCCGCAGACGCCGCGCGGGCGACCCCGGACCTGCGCCGGATCAGCCGGCCGCTGGGCCCGGTCGCGGTCTTCGCCGCCTCGAACTTCCCGTTCGCCTTCTCGGTCGCCGGGGGCGACACGGCCTCGGCGCTCGCTGCCGGCTGCCCGGTGATCGTCAAGGCGCACGAAGGGCATCCGCGCACCAGCCTGCGCACCGCAGAGCTGGTATCCGTCGCGCTGGCCGGTGCCGGCGCGCCGGAGGGCGTGTTCGCGATCGTGTTCGGGTTCGAAGCCGGCGTCACGCTGATCGAGCACCCTGCGATCGCCGCGGCGGGCTTCACCGGCTCGGCGCGCGGCGGCCTCGCGCTGGCCAAGGCGTGCGCAGAGAGGCCGCACCCGATCCCGTTCTACGGCGAGCTCGGCTCGGTCAACCCGGTCTTCGTGCTGCCCGGCGCGGCGGCCGGGCGGCCTGAGGAGATCGCGCGCGGATATGCGGCCTCGCTGACGCTGGGCGTGGGCCAGTTCTGCACGAATCCGGGCCTGCTGTTCGTGCCCGCAGCCGCGCTGAAGGAGCAGATCGGCGCGGCCGTGGCGGAGACCGGCGGCGGCCCGATGCTGGCCGAGCGGATGCACGACTCGCTGGACGCGGCGACCGCCGAGCTCGGCGAGCGCGATGGCGTCAAGGTCCTGGCATCCGGGAAGCCGGCCGAGGGCCCGTGGAGCGCGGGCCCGGTCGTCTTCGAGGTCGGCCTCCCGGTGTTCGCCGCGGACTCGGACTTCCTGCGCGAGGAGCGGTTCGGCCCGGTCGGGCTGGTCGTCGACTACCCGGGCGAGGGCTCACAGGGCGCGCAGGGCTCTCATCCGCTGCTCGAGCTGATCGACCGCGGCGCGCTCGGCACCGGCCATCTGACCGCGACGATCCACCTCGACCCGCAGGACGCGGCCGACGTCGCGCTCGCCGGCCAGCTGGCCAGGCGGCTGCAGCAGCTGGCCGGGCGGATCGTGTTCAACGGCTGGCCGACCGGCGTCGCGGTCACCCGCGCGCAGCACCACGGCGGGCCCTACCCGGCGACGACGGCACCCGCGTACACCTCGGTCGGCTCGGCGGCGATCCGGCGCTGGCTGGCGCCGGTGGTCTACCAGGACTGCCCGCCCGCGCTGCTGCCGGAGGATCTGCGCACCGCCGACGAAGGCTGACAAGCGCGGGCGCAACCCGGAGGACGGAATGCAACGCAGCAGCCGGCGGTCAGGAGTCTGTTTCGCCCGCGCCGCCGTCCTGCTCCGGAGCCAGCTCCCCGGCCAGGCCCTGCGAGGGCTTCGGGATCTCGCCGAAGTCCGGGTCGTCGGCCTCCACGGCCAGCCGGTTGACCACGGCCTCGACCGCGAGCGGCAGCCGCGGGTGCTTGCCGTCGTGGCACTGCACCAGGATGTCCTTGCGCACGTCCTCGGACAGCAGCGGCCGGTCGACCACGAAGCCCTTGCGGATCCCGGTCGGCGTGCCCGCGCTCTCCAGCCGCTGCGCCTGCTTGCGCCAGTAGTCCGCGTCCCGGAACTCGGCGTTGCAGCGGTGCTGGAGGCACAGGCAGTACGCCGCGGTGTGGCTCTCCCCGCCGGCCGCGAACTGCCACCAGAACCGGGCCGCGTCCGGGCGGTCGGTCAGATGCAGCAGGCAGGCGAAGATCAGCGCGCCCTCCGCGTCGATGTACCGCTCGTCGGCGAGCCGGGCGAGGCAGGCCGCCGCCTGCGGCATGTGCAGCACCAGGGTCGAGGTGAGGTCGAGCTCGTACTGCGCCTGCTCGTGCTCCGAGGTGCTGTGCGCGGGAGCCGCGGCGGCCGGCCGGCCGGCGTGCGCGGCCGCCTCACGCGGGTCGCGCGCGGCCGCCAGCTCGGCCCGTCGGGCCGCCCGCGCGATCCGCTCGGCAGCGGTCGGCCCCATGTACCCGTTGTAGTCCTCGACCAGCACCCAGGCGTCGTCGAGCAGCGCCTCGATGTCCGTGTACACGTCCTCGGTCCTGGACTTGCGCTGCTGGGCCATCAGCCCGCGTCCCGGCCGGAGGCCGCACAGGCGACGCCGAACCGCCGGGCCAGCCGCTGCTTGGCGAGCCGGATGTGCGACTGGATCGTGCGCGGATCCATGCCGAGCAGCGAGCCGGTGCGATGGTCGGAGTAGCCGAGCACGTATCGCAGCACGATGACATCGTACTGCCGCTCGGGCAGCTCCAGCATCGCGCTGTACAGCCCGAGCGACTCCTCCATCACGCCGAACTTCTCGCGCGCGCGGTCCAGGGTGCGCACGACCCGGTCGAACACGCTGGTCTGGATGAAGGCGGGCTCGGCGCCGCGCTCGGCGAGCCAGCGCGCCACCGCGGTCTTGAGCAGGGCCCACGCGTAGCTCTCCACGTTCGACTGCTGCCGCAGCGCATGGTGCCAGGTGCGCGCCAGCTGCGCCGTGACCTCGTCGACGATCTCCTCGGCGTATTCGCCGGAGCCGACGTGGGCGTGCGCATATCGCAGCCAGGTCACCTGATGCGTCTCGTAGAAGGCCTCGAAGACGGTGGCCGTCTTCGGTGTCAGCCCCGGGATGCCGGTCGCGGCGGAGCGGTCGACGGTCACCCGACACCGCCCTTCCGCGCACGCACAGCAAGAGCCGAGGCATGAACGGTTGCGCGCACGTCCTTGTGCGCGCTGGAGCCGGCCCACCCGACCGGCCCCGGTCCGATGCACGGGTTCAACAACGTCACCGTCTTCGTTCACTCGCTGTGCCGGCCCCGCGACGGATCCCGATGCGCAGAGCCTTGAAATCCCTGGTTCCCATTCAGGAAACCAGACGAACCTTGGCGTTGTGCAAGAGCTTGCCAAATTCTTCCCGCGCGGCGGTCCGGCGGGGGCGCGGCCCGGTGCGCCGGACCATTGCGCCGAGCCATTGCACCGCGAGACTGGTTCGCCCGCCGTACCCGGCGGTACGGTCGCGTGGGAGCACTTCCGCGCGGCGCTACCGCCGATCTGACGGTACGTCGCATTCGGCGGTTCGGAAAGTACCGCCACCGAATTGGAATCGTCGGATTCGGCGCGGCGTACCGTGAGTATGCCGGAAGTAAGCCGGGAGTAATGGAGGGTTCTGTGGAGGAGCCGGCGGTCGATCTGCAACTCGACCGGGCGCATTCCGCCCGAATGTACGATTACTACCTCGGCGGGCGGACGAACTTCGTCGCCGACCGGGAGGCGGTGGGCCGGGTCATGGCTTTGGTCCCGACCGTTCTGGTGGGGGCCCGGGCAAATCGCGAGTTCATGCACCGCGCCACCAGATTCCTGGCGCAGCAGGGCATCCGCCAGTTCCTCGATGTCGGCACCGGGATCCCGACGAGGCCCAACCTGCACGAGGTGGCGCAGAGCGTCACGCCGAGCGCGCGCATCGTCTACGTGGACAACGACCCGATCGTGCTGGCCCACGCGAAGGCGCTGCTGCAGAGCCGTCCGGAGGGCCGCACGGCGTACGTCCAGGCGGATCTGAACGACCCGGCGGCGATCCTCGGCTCCCCGGAGCTGCACGATGCGATCGACCTGGGCGAGCCGGTGGCGCTGAGCCTCATCGCGGTGCTGCCTTTCATCGTCGACCAGGAGCGGGCCACGGCCATCACGACCGCGCTCAAGGACGCCATGCCGCCGGGCAGCGCCCTGGTGATCACGCACGGCACGCTGGACTTCTCGCTGAACCGGGACCTGCACGAACGGGCCAGCGACATCTACCGGTCGGCCGGGACGGCGGTGACCGGCCGCACCCTGGCCGAGGTCGCCGCGTTCTTCGACGGCTGGGAGCTGGTCGAGCCCGGGATCACCGCGACGTTCCGCTGGCGGCCGGACGAGGACGAGGACGTGTACGACATCACGGACAACGAGGCCGGCGCCTACGGGGCGGTGGCCTTCAAGCGCTGAGGCAGAGCCCGTCCGAGAAGAGCCGCCGGACCGATTTGCCATGTCTGACCGGAACGCGGAGCCGGGCCCTTAATAACCTTGCAATTCCCGGTGGTCGGCGATGCCCGCTGTGACAGTGGATGTGATTTTCCCGGATTCCGCGGATCGGCGGCCGAATTTACGAGAGCACTGATTCGCATGCGGATCGCGCGCGGCGGCGGGGGACCGTCCGCGCGCGGCGCGCAAAACCATCCGGGGGCGGCCGGAGAAAGAATTTCAGAGCTTTTACTCGAGGGGCGGGCCGGGCAAATAAAGCGACTCGGCGTGTGCACCCGGAAACAGAGCGCAAAGCAGAGCTTTGCCTCAATGGGCCGAAAACCACGGCGCGGGAACGGAAAGTAAGGCCGGAACCGCGCAGAGGGACGGCGCGGGCGCAGTGAGCTTCGTCACATTGCCTTCGGCTCAGCCGCGAACCGGATCGGTTCCCGAATGGTTCGGCATACCGCGTTCGCGGTCGGCCGCCGATCCGGCGCGGCCGCCATTACTCAGCGCCGGATCCGATGCGGCGGGCTTCGGCCACAGCGCGCGCAGGGCGTCGGGAGAGCCGGCCACCGCATCAGGGCCCAGCAACACGAGCTGGACCACGTGGCCGGGAACGGTGCCGACGATCACGCTGGTCAGGGCCTTCGCGGAGATGTCCGCGGGGAGCTCGCCGGCGGCCTGGTGCCGGCGGACGACCTCGGCGAGCTGGTCGTGCAGTTCCTGGAGCAGACCGGCGAACCGCGCGGCCAGCTCCGGGTTGCGCAGCGACTCGGCCCAGACCTGCACGGCGAGGCTGCCGATGCCCTCGTCCGCATGCTTTGCGTCGATGAGGTCGACGGCGCGGGCGATGGCGTCGCCGAGCGAGGCCTCGCCCTCCTGCACGAGCGTGCTCAGCGCCGCCAGGACGTCGCGGAAGTTCTCCTGCGCGATCGCGAGGATCAGCTCGTCCTTGCCGGCGAAGTAGCGGTAGAACGCGCCGGAGGACAGGCCCGCCTCGGCGAACAGGTCCTGCATGGACGTCTCGTGGAAGCCGTTGCGCAGGAAGCAGCGGCGGGCCGCGTCGAGGATCTGCTCCCGCCGGGCGTCCCGATACTGCGCGCTCACCTTGGGCATGCCGCGATGGTACTAGAAAAACGAACGTTCGTCTTGCTTTCGGTCACGCCGCGCGGCACACTGAAGAAAGAGAACAGTCGTTGTCGTTTGGAATGGATCGCCATGGCCGCCACCCCGACCGAGCGCTCCGGGCCGCGCCCGGCCGCCCTGCTCGCCGCCGTCCTGCTGCCGCTGGTCATCGCCGCGGCCGTGCTGGCCTTCGCCTGGCCCGCGGCCCGGATCGCGCCGCGGGACCTGCCGCTCGGCATCGTCGGCGCCGGGTCGGCCGGCCAGAGCGCCGCGCTCGCGCTGCAGCAGGCCGAGCCGGGCGCGTTCGACCTGACGCTGTATCCGGACGAGGCGGCCGCACGGGCCGCGATCGAGGACCGCGAGGTCTACGGCGCGCTGGACTTGTCTCAGGGCACGGTCACCGCATTGACCGCGAGCGCGGCCGGTCCGACGGTCGCGCAGCTCATCGACCAGGTCGCGCAGTCGGTGGCCGGACGGTCCGCGGCGCACGTCGCGCCGCTGAAGGTGGTGACGCTCGATGTGGTGCCGACCTCGGCGCAGGACCCGCGCGGGCTGGTGATCAGCTCGGCGCTGCTGCCGCTCACGATGTGCGGCGTGCTGGTCGCGGCCGTCGCCGCGCTGCTGCTCGGCCTGGAATCGGCCTGGCGCCAGCTGATCGGGCTCGCGGTGCTCTCGGCCGCCGCCGGGCTCGCCGCCTTCCTGGTCGCCCAGGGCTTCCTGGGCGCGCTGCCGAACCAGCATCTTGAGACGTGGGGCGTGCTCTCGCTGACCGTGTTCGCCATGAGCTGCACGGTGGCCGGGCTGGTCGCGCTGTTCGGGACGCCCGGGCTCGGGCTCGGCTCGGCGCTGATGGTCTTCGTCGGCAACCCGTTCTCCGGCGCGACCTCGGCGCCGGAGCTGCTGCCCAAGCCGGTCGGCGAGATCGGTCAGCTGCTGCCGCCGGGCGCCGGGGCGAGCCTGCTGCGCAGCACGGCGTACTTCGGCGGGCACGGGCCGGTCGCGCACCTCGTCGTGCTCGCGGCCTGGTCGCTCTTCGGCCTGCTCGCACTGGTCGCGGGCCACCACAGCTTCATCGGCCACGCCGCGCGACGGGACCAGGCGCGGACGCAGACGCAGACTCCCGAGCATGCGCACGTGCAGGCCGAAGCCGGTGTCGTCGTGACGGAGGAATTCGAGCGCTTCGTCAGCCCGCGGCAGCCGGTCTGATCCGGACCGGTCCGGTGCTGTCGCGGACCACGAGCTCGGTGGCCAGCTCCATGCTCAGCGCGTCGTGCGCGTGGCCTTCCAGCTGGCGCATCAGCATCGTGATGGCGACCCGCCCCATCTCCCGCAGCGGCTGGCGCACGGTGGTCAGCTGCGGCGTGGTGGCCCGGCTGACGTCGATGTCGTCGAACCCGGTGACCGACAGGTCCTGCGGCACCCGCAGCCCGCGCGCCGCGGCCGCCTCCAGCACGCCGACCGCGACCTTGTCGTTGAAGCAGACGATCGCGGTCGGCCGCTCGGGCAGGTCGAGCAGCTCGCCGCCGGCCGCGACCCCGGTCTCGGCCGCCGGCTCGCCGTGCCGCATCAGCTCGGGACTGCCGAGCGTGCCGGCCGCGGAGAGCGCGGCCAGGTGCCCGGCCACCCGGTCGTCGCGGGCGAGCCAGTAGGGCGGTCCGCAGATCACGCCGATCCGCCGGTGGCCGAGATCGACCAGGTGCCGGGTCACGCTGCGGGCGCCGGAGAAGTGCGCCGCCGAGATGGAGACCATGCCGCGCGGCATCGCGATCCGCGGGTCGATCACCACGATCGGGTAGTGCCGCGCCTTGACGAGTTCGAGGTCTTCGAGCGGTTCGGGCGGCAGGATCAGCACCGCGCCGGAGGTGTCCCGGCGGCCGGGCAGCTCGCGCAGCACGGCGGACTCGATGCGCGCGTCGCCGGCGTCGAGGACCATCTGCTGGCCGTGCAGCGCCAGGGTCTCGGCCACCGAGGTGACGATGTGGCCGAAGTAGTCGGTCAGCAGGTAGGGGCAGCGCACGAACACCGGCGCGCGCTGCGCGGGGCTGCGCCGCCGCGGCGCCGGGGCCCGGGCGCCGAGCCGGTCGACCACCTCGCGCACCCGCTGCTCGGTCGAGGCGGCCACGTTGCCCTGGCCGTTGAGGACGCGCGAGACGGTGGCGATCGACAGGCCGGCCTCCGCGGCCACCGCGCGCACCGTGACCCGCTGCGGCGGCTCCCCCGTTTCTGAAACAGCGGTTTGTTTCATTGCCCCATCGTAACGATATGTCCCAGCAGCTGTCAGGGGTTCCGGGAACAGTTGACGCTACCGGAAGGCGCTGCTGCAATCACTTCCACATCTTGTTTCTGGTTTGTTTCAGATCTGATGCGCGCCCCTGTCCGCCAAGGAGACACGATGCACCCCGTTCCCGGGAGTCTTGGGGATTCCGACATCGAGCTCGACCACGCGTGCCGCATGCACCGCTGGCAGATCGTCCTGCGCGCGGAGGACGACGCGCTGCTCGGCGAGCTGGCCACCGACGACACCGACCTCTGGTCGCTGCTGGCCGACCGCCTGCTCGGCGCCGTCACCGCGCAGGGCACCGTCACCCGCGCAGAGCTCTGCCAGGACGGAGCGGTCGTCGAGCGGCGCCTCTTCGTGCGCGTCGCGCGGCCCGCACCGCGCCCGCCCAAAACCCGGCCGTGACGGACCCGGTGCCGGCATATTCCGCTCCCGGATCCGGTTGAACCTTGAATGACCCGGCGGACGGGTCGGGCGACCGGAGCGGAGGATCGGATGGACATCACCGAGCGCGGCGTGGACCGGATCCGCACCAAGCGGATGTTCGGCCCGGACCAGCAGGTCGACAAAAAGGCCCTGGCCATGACACCGGACGCGTTCGACCAGACGGACCCGTTCCTGGTGCTGGCGGAGGACTGGTTCTCCTCCCCCGGCTTCGACTGGCACCCACACCGCGGCGTGGAGACGGTGACGCTCGTCCTCGACGGCGTGCTCGAGCACGGCGACAGCCTCGGCCACGCCGGCGCGCTCGAGCCCGGCGACGTCCAGTGGATGACCGCCGGGCTCGGCATCATACATCGCGAGCTGGCCTTCCGCGACGAGCACGCCCACACGCTGCAGCTGTGGGTGAACCTGCCCGCCGAGAGCAAGCTGGTCGAGACGCGCTACCAGGACCTGCGCGCCGCGAAGCACGCCGTGTACGCGGAGCCCGGCGTCGAGCTTCAGGTGATCTCGGGCACCGTGCTCCCCGGTGCGGGAATCGGCGTGACCGGTCCGGCCCTGAACCACCACCCGATCACCGGCCTGCTGGTGACGCTCGACCCGGCGACGACCTACACGCACCTGCTCCCGGCCGAGGACCGCGCCTTCGCGTTCGTCATCTCCGGCGCGGCCTCGATCGGGCGGCGCGAGGTGGCGGAGGGGCAGACCGCGTGGTCCGACCCGGTCGGCGGTTTCATCGGCAGCGCTGGCACGGAACTGAGCGCGCTGAAACTGCGCACCCCGGATGGCGACCGGCGGACCCGGATCATGCTCTTCTCCGGCCGGCCGCTGGGCGAGCCGGTGGTGGCCGGAGGACCGTTCGTGATGAACAGCCACGAGCAGATCGAGCAGGCCTACCGCGACTTCCGGTCCGGCAGGTTCGGCGAAATCCCGCGCACCGAGCGCCTGAACAGCCTGAGGGTCTGAGGTGTCTCAGGCGCCTCAGGTAGCTATGTCCGGATAAGGCAACTTCATGTGTGCGAGGCGCTGCGCGTATTCGAGCTGGAAGGCGAGCGGCTCCTCGTAGTCGCGCTCGAACAAGCCGATGAACAGCGTCAGGGTCAGGAACGGGTGCGCGCCGAGCTCGAACAGCTTCGGGTAGTCGTGCGCGACCAGCGCCGCCCGCTCCTCGTCCTCGAACCTCAGCCAGGTGGAGGACTCGCCGCCGGCGCAGTTCAGGATCCGGTTGGCGTACGCGGCCTCCCAGTCCCGCACCGCGCCGGCCGGGTCGTCCCGGTAGCGCTCGACCAGCAGGGGGTCGCGGTCGACCGTGTAGAGGAACTTGTCCAGCAGGTACTTGCTCACGCCCGGGCTCCGATCGCGTCAGGGTTCGGGTACCAGGTGAAGTACGCCTCCATGGTGTGGAACAGGTCGTAGGTGTCGACGTAGTCGGCCTTCCGGCCGGCCCCGGCCACGCCCATCATCAGCATGAAGTCCATGAAGCCGTGGGTGGCGTTGCCGGGCCGGTGCAGGCTGTCCAGCGTCACCTCGGCGAGGCAGCCCTCGATGTCCCCGGTGGCGATCCACTCCACCGCCCTGCGGTCGAACTCCGGGTCGGGCCCGTGCGGCCCGAACTGGCGCGGCCCGCCGAGCTCGAGGGACAGGTGCCCGGTGCCGATGACCGCGACCCGCTGGTCCGCCGGCCAGGACTCGACCAGCTGCCGGATCGTCTGGCCGAGCTGCACGAAGCGCTTCGGCCGGGGCAGCGGCGGGGCGAAGATGTTGGTGTAGACCGGCACGATCGGCAGGTCGTTCTGCGGCCGCAGGGTGATGATCGGGCAGGTGATCGAGTGGTCGATCCGCAGCTCGTTGGAGAAGGCGAGGTCGAACCCTGCGTCGATGCCCTCGCGCAGGATGTGCGTGGACAGCTCCTCCTGGCCGGTCATCAGCATCCTGGGCAGGCCGAACTCGCGCTGCTCGTTGTAGAAGTTGGCGTCGTAGAAGGGCGCCTTGCCGACCAGGAACTGCGGCATGTTGTCCAGCCACAGCTGGTGGAAGTGGTCCGAGCCGACCATGACCAGCACGTCCGGCCGGGCCCTGGCGAGGGTCTCGCGGAAGGCCTCGACCTTGCGCACCCACTCGTCCGCGAACGGCGGGCGGTCCGGGCCGCTGGAGGTGCTGGCGCGGAAGTAGAACGGGTGATGAGTGGACGCGATGACCGCGACCAGTTCAGCCATGCGGATCTCCACGTGTGTCGGTGGAAGGTTGGTACGGCTCGGGGGGAACCGGCCGGTTGTTCAGGTCCACGGACAGGAAGATCTCGTTGCCGACCGGGCGGCGCAGCTCCTCGGCCAGCTGCCCGATCAGCCCGGCGGCGCGGGCCAGCAGGGCGAAGCCGCGCAGCAGCTCCAGCGGCAGGCCGAGGTCGGCCAGCGCGGCCCCGCAGGCGCCAGCGCCGTTGAGCGGTAGGGTCCTGCCGAGCACCTGCGGGTGCACCCGGCCGATCGCGGCGAACAGCGCGAGGTGCGGGCCGAACAGGTTTTCCTCGGCGGCGATCTGGAAGAGCCGCGCCGTGCGCGGATCGCCCTGCTTGTGCACGTGATGGCCGAGTCCGGGGACGAATTCGCCGGCCGCGCGCCGGGCCCGCACGGTCTCGAGGGCGAGCGCGTCCCAGCCGGCGTCGTCGGCCGGGCCGGGGCCGCTGAGCGCGTCCAGGACGCGGTGCAGGAACAGGCCGCAGTCCTCGGTGACGCCGAGGAAGCGGGAGCCGCCGCCGAGCAGCCCGGCGGCGAGGGCGCCCTGCACCGAGTCGGGCGCGGAGAGGTAGGTCAGCCTCGTGACGATCGCGGTGGGCGTGAAGCCGTGGTCGGCCAGCGCGGCGAGTACGGCCTCGAAGACGCGTGTCTCGCCGGGGGTGGGACGGCGCTGCGCGGCGAGCCAGAACGCGAGCTCGCCGAAGCCGACTTCGCCCATCACGTCGCGGGCCAGGTCTTGGCCGAGCAGGGTGATCGAGTCGAGCGACGATGCGCCGAGCGCTGTTGGATACTGCGGAGCCGAACCGTTGGGCGCGGCACCGTCCGCTGATCGCGTATCAGCCATCGTCGTCCGCCTCTCCGCCCGACGCCAGCCACTTGCGCAGCTCCGCGCCGTGCTCGTCCAGCTCGGGCGGAGGGAGCTGGTAGGCGACCGGCGTCTCGGAGAAGCGGATCGGGTGCCGTGTCGTGGGCACCGCGCGATCTCCTTCGCCCACCTCGACGATCGGCTCGAGGCCGAACCGCTCGGCCATCGCGAAGCCGCCGTCGATCGTGTTGATCGGCCCGCACGGCACCCCGGCCTCGACCAGCAGGTCGAACCACTCCACGGCGCCGCGCGCAGCCAGCCGCTCGACCAGCAGCGGGCGCAGCTCCTCGCGCCGTTCGGTCCGGTCTGCATTGCGGGCGAAGCGCGGGTCGTCGGCCAGCTCGGGAACGCCGAGGACCTCGCACAGCCGGCGGAACTGCAAATCGTTGGCCGCGCTCACGATGATGTCGTCGTCGGCGGTCGGCAGCGGCTCGTAGGGGAAGACGCTCGGATGCGCGTTGCCCATCCGGAAGGGCACCACTCCCCCGGCCGCGTACGCCGAGCTGTGGTTGACCAGCCCGGTCAGCGCCGAGGAGAGCAGGTTGATCTCGACCCGCTGCCCCTGCCCGGTCGCGTCGCGGTGGCGCAGCGCGGCGAGGATGCCGATCACAGCGTGGTTGCCCGCCATGACGTCGAACACGGATATGCCGGCCCGGTAGGGCGGCCCGGCCGGATCGCCGGTCAGGCTCATCAGCCCGGAGGTCGCCTGCACGGTCAGGTCGTATCCGGGCACGTCCTTGCCGGGGCCGGTGCCGAAACCGCTGATCGAGGTGTATATGACGCCGGGGTTCGCGGCGTGCACGGAGGCGAAGTCGAGCCCGTATTTGGTCAGCCCGCCCGGCTTGAAGTTCTCGATCAGCACGTCGGCGCGGCGGGCCAGTTCCCGGGCCGCCGCCGCGTCCGCCTCGGCGCCCAGGTCGAGCACGATCGAGCGCTTGCCCCGGTTGATGCCGAGGTAGTAGGTGGAGACGCCGCCGCGCACCGGGGGCATCCAGCTGCGCGTGTCGTCGCCGCGCGGGCCCTCGACCTTGACCACGTCGGCGCCGAGGTCGGCGAGCAGCATGGTGGCGTAGGGGCCGGCCAGGATCCGGGAGAAGTCGGCGATCAGGACGCCGGAGAGCGGGCCCTGCCGCGAGCCGGTCGCCGTCGCCGGCCGGTTCGGCCGGTCCTGCTCCGGCACGGCGTCGTCGTTCATCCGCCGCCTCCTCGTCCGTTCAGCGGACACATGTCCGTTCGAGCGATTCTCGCAGGTTCGCCGATCACGTCAAGCGGGCTGCCTGTCCGCGCCGGCAGACGCCCGCACGACGTGCGGGACCGTCTCCAGCCGGGCGAAATCCGCGCTGACCTCGCCGGCCGCCTGCAACAGCAGCGGCAGGTGGTGCCCGACCAGCCGCTCGACCGTCGTCTCCGCGGCGTGCGTGTTGACGTTCAGCGCCGCGATCACCCGGCCGGAGCCGTCCCGCAGCGGCGCCGCCACCGAGCGGATGCCGCGGGCCAGCTGCTCGTCGGTCAGCGCCCAGCCGCGCGCCCGCACCTCGCGCAGCTCCGCCTCCCGCTCGGCCCGGCCCGGCTGCCAGCGCGGCGCCAGGCCGGACCGGCTCGGCTCGGCCAGCACCGCCTCGGCCTGCTCCGGGTCCAGCGCGGCGAGCAGCACCTTCCCCAGCGAGGTCGGCAGGGCCGGGAAACGGGTGCCGATCTGCACGGCCAAGGCCACGATCTTCGGCACCGCGACCCGGGCCACGTAGACGATGTCCGATCCGTCGAGCTGCGCGATCGAGCAGGACTCGTCGACTCTCGCGGACAGGATCTCCATGTGCGGCCGCGCGATCTCCCACAGGCCCATCGAGCGGACGTAGGCGACACCGAGGTCGAGGACGCGGGGCGTAAGCGCGAAGGCCGAGCCCTCGGCGCGCACGTATCCCAGCTCCTGCAAGGTGAGCAGGATCCGCCGCGCCGTCGGCCGCGCGAGCCCGGTCGCCGCCGCCACCTCGCTCAGCGACATCGCGCGCTGCCGCGGGGTGAACGCGGTGATCACGTCGAGCCCGCGGGCCAGCGCCTCGATGAAGTCCGGTCCGGTGCCCTCGCGCGGCATTCACGTCTCCTTGCGTATCCCGTGCTTATCCTGCGCCCCGACTGCCTGGTTGTCCGCCTGTCGGACACAGACCGAGCATCCCATGGAACCGGGGCAATGCAAGCATCCCACGCGATCTGGCTGCTCACTGCGATGGCGACGCGGTCACCGATGTGGCGCATTCACCTCGCGGTCCAAGGAGATCCGGCCGCCATCCGGCATACGGACGACCACGGCTTGGCTAGCACCACTCTCGTCGCACCGCATGCCTTGACACCGGCCCCGCGCGGATTAAGAGTGGCGGCAATCCGAGGTAGCCGACATGCGGACACTAGTCCGCCCAGCGAGTCCGACACCGTCGTCGGGCCGCAATGGGAGGAGCGCAGATGACCGAGGCAGCGCACCAGACAACGGCCGGATCCGCGCAGGCAGCGGTGCTGCTGCGCGGCGGCATGGTGCTCACCATGGACGACGAGCACCGGGTGCTCGAGAACGCAGACGTGCTGGTCATCGGCGACCGGATCGCCGCGGTCGGGCCCGGTCTGGAGGCGCCCGAAGGCGCGGAGGTGATCGACGCGACCGGCGGCATCATCATGCCCGGCATGATCGACACGCACCGGCACATGTGGCAGACCGCGATGCGCGGGTACGGCGCCGACTGGACGCTGACCCAGTACTTCGTCTGGTACTACCTGGAATCCGGCAAGCTCTTCCGGCCGGAGGACATATACGCCGGCAACCTGCTGGCGGCCATCGAAGCGCTCGACGCCGGCGTGACCACGGTCGTCGACTGGTCGCACGGCCTGCAGACCACGGAGCACGCCGACGCCGCGGTCGACGCGCTGCAGGCGGTGCCCGGCCGGTTCGTGCTCGCCTACGGCAACATCCAGCAGCCGCCGGCGCAGTGGAGCGGGTCGCCGGAGTTCCGCGACTTCGTGCGGCGGCGCATCACCCACGGCGACGACATGCTCGGCTTCCAGATGGCCTTCGACGTCACCGGCGACCCGGCGTTCCCGGAGAAGCCCGCCTTCGAGGTCGCGCGGGAGCTCGGCGTGGCGGTCACGACGCACGCCGGGGTGTGGGGCGCCACCAACGACGACGGCATCCGGCTCATGTTCGAGAACGGACTCATGGCGCCGGAGTCGATCTACGTGCACTCGGCGTCGCTGTCCGCGGACTCCTACCACCGCATCGCCGCGACCGGCGGATCAGTGTCCGTAGCCACCGAGAGCGAGCAGAGCGCGGGCCAGGGATACCCGCCCACCTGGGCTCTGCGCGCCTACGACATCCCGGTCTCGCTCTCCATGGACACCAGCGTCTGGTGGAGCGGCGACCTGTTCTCGGCCATGCGCACCACGCTCGGCGCCGACCGCTCGCGCGAGCACCACGAAGCGCACGCCCGGGGCGAGACCGTCACCCACGGCAGCCTGCGCGCAGAGCACGTGGTCGACTTCGCCACCCGCGGCGGCGCCCGGGCGCTCGGCCGGGACGGCGAGATCGGCGCCCTGACCCCCGGCCGGCGCGCCGACGTGGTGCTGATCAAGAACGAGCACTCGCCGGTCTCGTTCCCGATCCTCAACCCCTACGGCCACGTGGCGTTCCAGGCGCAGCGCGGCGACGTGCACACGGTGCTGGTCAACGGCCGGATCGTGAAGCGGGACAACCGGCTGGTCGGCATCGACCTGGCCGCGGCCCGCCGCAAGGTCGAGGCGACGGTCGACTACCTGCGCTCCTCGCTCGGCGAGGAGGCCTGGATCAGGGGGATGCACCCGGAGGTCGTCGAGACGAAGGTCCTCGACAATCCGTACACGTACACGGACTATCGCAGCTCCGCGACACACACCCGCCGAGAGGACTGACCGAGCCGCCGCGAACGGTGCGCCACCGACTGCGCCGCCAAACCATCCGGTGGCGCACCGATGCGGAGCATGATCCGGGAATTGCGGCGTTACCCACTCCTGTAGCCGTCGGGACGCACTAGCCTCGTGCCAGCGCTGACTGAACACAGGAGTGGGAGCACGCCGTGGCCAGAACGAGTCCGTTCGCCGAGATCCTGCACGTGGACGCGTTGCACAGATCCGCCGCCCACGAGGCGTTCCACGTGATCAAGGACATGGCCGGACCGCTGATCGAGCGCGCGCACGCGGCCGATCCGGCCGGCGTCGGCGGGTTCCACGACATCGAGCACATCGTGCTGCTGATGCAGGAGAACCGCTCATTCGACCACTACTTCGGCACGCTGTCCGGCGTGCGCGGCTTCGACGACGCCTCCCCGGCCTTCCGCCAGTACGGCTTCGCGCCCGGGGTCGGCGAGACCGAGACCGGCTACCTGAACCCGTTCCGGCTCCACACCACGCACGGCACGACGCTGGACGGCGTCGCGATCAACGACCCGACGCACGACTGGGCGCCGCAGCATCAGGCCTGGAACAACGGCAGGATGGACCGCTGGGTCGCCGCGCACATCGCCGCGAACGGTCCGAACAACGGCCCGGCGACGATGGGGTACTACACCCGGCAGGACATTCCGGTGCACTATGCGCTGGCCGACGCGTTCACCATATGCGACCACTACTTCTGCTCGGTGATGGGCCCGACCGACCCGAACCGGCTGTTCTGGATCAGCGGCTCCATCGACCCGGAGGGGCGCGACGGCGGCCCGCTGCTCTACACCCCCACCGACGATCCGGGCGCTCCGACCTACACCTGGACCACCTATCCCGAGGTGCTCGAAGAGGCCGGGATCAGCTGGAAGCTGTATCAGGACCAGACGATCGAGCTGCTCTCCCGCCGGTTCCTGAGCGGGATGCTCGAGCGGTTCAAGACCTTCCAGGACGAGTCCTCGCCGCTGCACGCCAAGGGCGTGGCGCCGAAGTACCCGTCGGACTTCCGGCACGACGTCGGGAACGGCACCCTGCCGGCCGTCTCCTGGGTCATCCCGTCCCTGCTGACCTGCGAGCACCCGGCGCTGCCGGCCGCGTTCGGGGCGATCGGCATCATGCAGGTGCTCGACATCCTGACCGCGAACCCGGCGGTGTGGGAGAAGACCGCGCTGATCGTCAGCTACGACGAGAACGGCGGCCTGTTCGACCACGTGGCCCCGCCGGTCGCGCCGCCGGGGACGCCCGGCGAGTACATCACGGCGCCGCTCGGCGGCGTGCACGAGGCGGACGGGATAGCCGGGCCGGTCGGGCTCGGGTTCCGGGTGCCCTGCCTGGTGATCTCGCCGTACTCGCGCGGCGGCCTCGTCAGCTCGGACGTGTTCGACCACACCTCGCAGCTGCGCCTCGTCGAGCGCCGGTTCGGCGCGCCGGTGCCGAACGTCTCGGCCTGGCGGCGGCACACGGTCGGCGACCTCACCTCGGCCTTCGACTTCGCCGGCGGACCGCGCGACGAACGGCCGGAGCTGCCCAATCCCAAGACCGGCGGCATTAGGGCACTGATCGACGGCAACATCAACATCCTGCTCGGCTTCAAGGACCGGGCCAAGCACTTCCCGATCCCGCCCAACGAGATGCCGGTGCAGGAGAAGACCCCGGTGCGCGGCAGGCCGCGCGGGCTCGGCTGACGGCGCCCGCGCAGGGGCGGCTCGCCGGCCTGCGCAGCCGGCGAGCCGCAATTCCGCTAATCAGTGTTCGCTCACTCAGTGTTCGTTCACACCACGGCGGACACCGTCAGCAGGCGCCGTCGCTCTGCCAGATGTCCCAAGCGATGGCAGACGTGGGCGGCACGTCGGTCGACCAGTAGATCGCGGTGTAGTTGACGCCGCTGTACGAGACCTGATTGCCGGGGACGTACGAGGTCGAAGCGCTCCAGGCCGCGAAGCAACTGCCGCCGCCACCACCACCGCTGGTGGGCGTGGGGCTGGCGCTGGGGCTGCTGCTGCGCGTCGGGCTGGAACTCGGGCTGGTGCCGCCGCCACCGCTGCCGCCGAGGAAGTTCTTCGTGAACTGACCCGTGCTCTGGGACACGCCGCTGCAGGTCGAGCTGGCGGCGCCGCCTCCGGCGCAGCCGCCGTTGTCGCGGTCCACCGACCAGAACGCCAGCCGGCCGATACCGTTCGAGCCGGCCCAGTTCGCCACCGTCGTCGCGTCGGCCAGGGTGAAGGTCGACCCGTCGTCGTTCACGCCGATCATCGGGGTGATCCCGACGTTCGCGTAGGTGTACGACGAGTTGACCGCCTTCATCTGGCTCAACGTGGACTGCGCCGCCTGGATCGCGGCCGAGCCCATCTCCAGGCCGGTGCCCTCGTAGTAGTCCATCGTCATGATGTTGACGATCGGGATGGTCACGCCCATGTTCTTGGCGTCCTGCAGCAGCGCGGTGCCGTAGTTGGTCAGGCCGGACGGCAGCACCGGCAGGGTCATCGACCAGACCAGGCCCGGGTTCGACGACTTCAGGTCCTTCATCGCCTGGATGGTCTGGTCGATCCCGGCGGTGTTGGCCTCGGCGGCGCCCTCGATGTCGAAGTCGAGGTAGTCGGTGCCGTAGTCGTTGATGATCGCCTGGTACGCGGCGTCGATCGTGCTCTGGGTGCTACAGGTGAACGACATCGGGTAGCCGTCCGCGCCACCGGAGGACACGATCACCTGGGCGCCGTCGGCCTTCGCCGTGGAGATCTCGCCGCCGATCGTCGGGTCGCTGCCGATCGGCAGCGTGTCGCCCCAGATGTCGCTGCAGCCCTCGCCGATGGCGAAGGCGGCGGTGTAGGCGTGCAGTCCGTCCGAGGAGGCGACGGTGTTGAGAATGCTCTCATTGGAGTTGGACATGTCGACGTAAGGCGCCACGTACATCGAACTCGCGGCCTGCGCGGCGCTGCCGGCGAACTCGATGCCGCCGGCCACCAGGGCCAGCGCGCCGGTGACCGACGCCGCCGCCACTGCCGCGCTGCGGTACCTCCGCCCGCGGCGCGGCTCGGCCGGCACCGGGGGTTCGAGACTGATGGGGTCCATCGTGCGTTCCTCTCGTGCATGCTTCGAGCCCTCAGCAGGCTCCGGCACCCCGCGAGCAGCGCCGCACTGCACGGTGTTGCCTAGATGATTGGTCTGGACCAATGGCCGCGTCAAGGGTTCCGCCGGGGAAACCTCCGACCATGTGGCGCGACCGGCTCCGACGCGCCGAAAACGGTTCCGGGGCGGGGCGGCCGGGGGCGCGCGGCGATCAGGGGTCCGGGGGCTCTTGCTCTCGGCCGTAGGATCTCGGGGTGCCTGCATCACGTCCGCGCAAGAAGAAGTCGCCGCATCCGGGGCCGGCCCGCCAGGGTGCGACGATCCACCTGTGGCGGGAACCGCCGGCTGCGCGCCCCGCGCAGACCGACGAGCTCGCCGAGCTGATCGAGACCCTGGACGGCATGGGCTCGCACCGGCGGCGGATCGACACGCACCGCCGGAGGATCGCCGCCACGCGGGCCGGCGCCCTGCTGCCCGGCCTGCTCGAACTCGCCGCCGGTCCCGGTGGGGCAGAGTTCGAGGACGCGGTGTGCGAGCGTCTCGGCGGCCTGATGTACGAGCTCGCCGAAGCACGTTCGGCGGACGACCGGGTCAGTCCGGGGCAGGCTATCGACGCCGTTCTGATCGCGAGTGCCGACGGCGTGCGCCGGGCGCTCAACGGTCCGGACGCCGAGCCCGACCGGTGGCGCCCGGCCTGGCGCCTGCTGAGCGCCCTGGCCCGGATCGCCTCGCACCCGCACGACGAGCGCGCCCACGAGCTGATCGCCAAGCTGCGCGCCCGGCGCGGCGGCGAGGTGCTGCCCGAGTTCGAAGCCTGCGAGGTCGCCGGCCCGGCGCTCTGGACGCGCGACTGCTACGGGAGCCGCTTCGCCGTCGTGGTGCCGTTCCGGTCAGCCTCGCCCTCCCAGTCGGCAGAGCGTTCGCAGCGCTGGTACTTGTGGGACGTCGATGCCTGCGCATTCGTCCACTTCACCGTGTACAGCGGCTATTTCGCCAGCGCGGAGGAGGCGGTCGCGGCGTGGAAGGCCGGGGTCGGGTCCGCCGCGTCGGCGGACAGTGTCCTGACGCCCGTGGACGACGCAGGGTTCATGGTCCGGCTGCTCCCGGCCAGGCGGTCGGAGATGGCGCCGGACGGAGAGAGCGCACAGCAGCTCGCCGAGTACCACCGCTGCCGCCGCCTGGCCGACACGCTGCGCGAAGAGCTCGGCCGGCCCGGCGACTCCCCCGAGCCGTGGATGCCGAACCCGGCCGAGTTCGGTCGGCAGTTCACCGAATGGCGCACCAAGCGCCTCGGCAGCGGCGCGGCGCCGCCGCCCGACCCGGAGGACGCAGTCGCCGAGCTCGCCCACAACTGGTGCGACGAGGAGATGCACGACATCAGGGCCGGAACCTGCTCCCCGCACCGCATCGCGCACTTCGCCGCGCACCTCCGGCTGCTCTACGAGCAGGACTTCTGCGACCAGCTCATGGCTCTGCTGCCGGACTGGGTCGCCTGGTGGACCGGAGTGCTGGGACTGCCCGACCACCTCGCCGCACGCTGCCAGCCGTACGCCGCCGGCGCGCCGCACCCGGCCCGCGGCCCGCGCGGACACGGACTGAACCGGCTGGCGCGCGTCGAGGAATAGGCGCAGGCGCCGGTCGCCGGGTTATCGATCCTGGTCGCGCCCGCGGCTAGCATGTCTGTATCCGGGGGGACCAGGACGCGCGACGAGGACGAACTGGGGGCGAGCTTGCACCGGGCCGCCGCACAGCGAACGCGCGCTTCGCGCTCGAGGCGGCCGGGGTCGGCGCGGGGAACGGTGCCGGGATCGGTGCCGCGAAGCCGGGCGGCGGTCTCGCTGGCGCTGGCTGGCGCGCTGGCCGTGGGCATGAGCGGATGCGGGACGCGGCTGCCCCCGTCCGCGTTCCAGAGCGGCGGGGCGGCGGTGAGCGCGGGCCCGACGGTGGACGGCGTCTCCGCGACGAGCGTGCTCGTCGGCATGATCGACAGCGTCAGCAGCCCGCTCGGCCCGGACACCTTCTCCGGGCCGATGTATGGCGCGGAAGCGTACTTCGACGCCCTGAACGCGGCCGGCGGCGTCGGCGGCCGGACGATCCGCATCGATGCCTGCGACGACGGCGGTTACGGCGGCGGGGACGAGCAGTGCGCGCACAAGCTCGTCGGCACAGACCACGTTCTCGCGTTTGCAGGGAACAGTATCTACGACTATGCGGCGGCCGGTTACGTCAGCTCCCAGGACGTGCCGGACGTCGGCGGCGAGCCCATCTCCAACGCGTACGATCAGTACCAGCACCTTTACTCGATCTACGGGAGCGACGAGCCGCGCGACGGCACGATCGGGTGGAACGGCAAGCTGTACGGCGGGGCCGGGATCTACGCGTACTTCAAACAGGCGCTCGGCGTGCACGTCGCCGGGGTCGTCTATTACAACCAGGCGGATTCGCAGCGCTACGCCGACTACGTGGCCGAGGGGCTGCGCGCCGAGGGCTATTCGGTCGTGATGGAGCAGATCGACTTCGCGCTGCCGGACTGGACCACCGCCGTGCTGGACATGAAGGCCCGCGGGGCGCAGATCGTCTTCGACGCGCTCGACTCCGGCGGCAACGCCGCGCTGTGCCAGGCCGTCGACCAGAACGCGCTGCCGATCCAGGCCAAGGTCACCACGGTCGAGAGCTGGGACGACACGGTCCCCTCGACCTACGCGTCGGCGCCGTACTGCCGCAATCACCTGTACGCGACCAGCAGCGACCTGAACTACGAGGACACCCGGTATCCGGCGGTGGCCGCATTCCGGGCGGCGATGCAGAAGTACTTCCCGAGCCGTCAGGGGCTGCTGTCGGAGTGGGAGCTCGAAGGCTGGGACTCCGCCGAATGGCTGACGGACGCGATCGCCTCGTGCGGCCACGACGTCACCCGCGCGTGCGTCGAGCGATACGTGAACCGGTCGACGCCGTTCACGGCCAGCGGCCTGCTCGAACCCGCGGCGTTCACCGTCACGCCGCCGACCCCGACCATCGACGACTGCTTCAATGTCGCACGCTGGCAGGATTCGGCCGACGGAGGGAAGGGCGGCTGGGTGACTCAGGTCCCCGACATGACGACCAACTGCTTCGTCACGCCCAACCTGTCCTACTCGCCCTGATCGCCGACCAGGCGGATCCACACGGTGTCGGCGCTGGTCAGGCCGGACATACGTAGGGCGGCGGTCTCGGCGACGCGACCCGACGGGGCGGCCCCGAGGATCAGGATGTTGTAGTCGGTGGCGCATTCCGCGGTCTCCCGCAGCTCGTCCAGGTCCCAGAGCGCGGTGACCGTGCCGCCCTCGACGAGTTCGATCCGGGCGCCGCCGGGAAGCGGTCCGGCCGAGTCGACCGTCCCCAGGCTCACCGTCCGCGGGCCTGCGACCGCCGCCTCGGGGTGGGCGGCGTCGAGCCGCAGCGGCGGGTCGGCTGCGAACGCCACGGCGAATCCGGTCGCCCCGTAGAAGGGCAGGAAGTCCTCGCGGGCCGCGTCGTAGACGATGTCCCCGGCCTCCAGGCAGGCCGCGATCCGCTCCAGCCACGCCTCCAGGCTCGCGGCCATCGGCAGGCCGTTCTCGCTGTCGTGGCGGTAGCAGAAGACCTGCCCGGCACCGCCGCCGGAGCCGGGATTCATGTCAAGGCACAGATAATCCCCGGCCACGGAGTCGACGAACGGGATCCACCCCGGCGCACGCTCCGGCTCGTCGGCGTACAGCTGGATGAGCTGATATGCATCGACGATCCCATCGGCGTTCAGCAGGTCCCAGCCGCCGATGATCTGCCTGCCGCCGTCGTGGATTTCCAGCAGGTCGCACAACGCGGCGGGCAGGTCCTGCCCCAGCCGGGCCTGCGCCGCGGCCAGCGTCGCCGCATCGGCGGGCGAGGCCAGGCCGGGCATGAGCTGCGGCGCGTGTCTGCCCAGCCAATCCTCCCACCGCGCCCACAAAGATCGGATGGGTCCGGACTCGGGCACCGCGGCGCCGGTCACGGATTCCTCGCTGCCCATCCGGGCCTCCTGCCTCACGACGTGGCCGTGCACGGTCAGCGCCGAGAATACGGGGTCGCCGATCCGCTCAGTCCATCGCAGTGTTCAGAGCCGCGGGCCCGACGGAATCCCGCGGCCCGGCGAAGGACACCTCGCCTCGTCGTAGAACCGCGACATGGTCGGCTGCCTCCCACGCCGCGCCACTGTGTGGTTCGGCCAGCACGATGCTGCGCGGCTCCGCTGCCCCCTGCTCGCGCCCGCCGTCGGCATTGGCCGCCATCGCGGCGAAGGCGGCATAACAGCGTTCCGCGACACCGGCTGCCAGGCCGTGTCCGAGCTCGTCGACCAGGAGCAGGCGCCATGGGGCGAGCACTGCGCGGGCAAGTGCGAGCATCTGCTGCTGGCCGCCGGAAAGCGTTCCAGCGCGCCGCCCCAGGTGCTCGCGCAGCTCGGGAAACAGCTCCAGCGCCGCCTGCGGGCCCGCGGCGAACCGTGCGAACAGGTCCAGGTTCTCGGCCACCGTCAGCCGGCCGAAGACTCCGGCGCGGTCCGGAATCAGTGTGATGCCGCGGCGTGTGCGCTCGGCCGTACTGAGAGTGAGCAGGCTGATTCGGTCCTCGTTGCCTGACGCGTCACCCGGCGGCGTCGCCGCGAATGTGTCGAGCGCGCCCTCGGTCGGACCCCGCAGCCCGGCGATGGTGTTCAGCAGCGTCGTCTTGCCCGCGCCGTTGCGGCCGAGCAGGAGCGTCACGCCGGTTCGCGGGATGGTGAGATCGACGCCGTGTAAGGCTTCGAGGGAACCGTAACCGACGCGCAGTCCGCTGATGGAAAGGCCGGCCACGCGCCACTCGTTCGGCTTAACTCTGACGGCGCTGGTGACGGCGCTCATGAGTTGGGCCGATCGAGGGACCCGTCCGGGAACAGCGCGCGGACGGCCGGATCGTCCCGAACCTCGTCCACGGTTCCGCGGCCGACGACCCGGCCGCGGTCCATCGCGTAGACCCGATCCGCGATCCTCGTGACAAGCTTCATATCGTGCTCGACCAGCACGATCGCCATCCCGTCAGCCGCCAGGCGGGGCAGCAGCCGGGCGAGGGCTCCGGTCTGCGCGTCGTCCAGGCCGCTGGCCGGCTCGTCCAGCAGCAGCACCCGCGGCGCGGTGGCCAGCGCGCGGCCGAGCTCGACCAGCCGCAGCGTCCCGGCCGGCAGCCGGGCGACCTGCCGGTCCCCGACCCGGTCGAGGCCGAGCCGCTCGAGCAGGTCCGCGAGGGCGGGGCCGGGCCGGCGGCGCCGGTCGGCGCCGACCCGGAGGTTGTCCGCGACCGTCATGGTCGGGAAGACCTCGATGCGCTGGAAAGTCCACGCCAGCCCGGCGCGCACCCGGCGGTGCGGGGCCAGCCGGGAGACGTCGGCGCCGGCCAGCGCGACCCGGCCCGCGTCGGCGGGTTCGATCCCTGCGACGCAGTGGAACAGCGTGGTCTTGCCCGCGCCGTTCGGCCCGATGAGCGCGGTGATCCGGTGCGACTCGGCCTCGAGGTCCACCCCGTCGACCGCGGCGTTGCCGCCGTAGCGGCGGACCAGCCGGTGCACGGACAACGCCGGTGCCGGTGTCGGTGCTGCAGCCGCCGTCATGCGTGCTCTCCAGACCCTGATTCAGTCGCTCGGCGTGTTATGGCCCTGCGACGCAGCGCGACGCGCGACGCGACCTGCTCGCCGAGTGGCGTCAGGCGCACGGCCTCGATCGACACCGGCGGCACCTCAGGGATCGTCCCCTGCGCGGCCGCCGTGCGCAGTTCGCCGCCGACCCTCCGCACCGCCAGCGCGAGCCCGCCGGGCAGCCAGCCGAGCAGGATCGCGCCGATCCCGACGGCGACCGTCGAGCTGCCGTTCGCCACCGCCGTGTCCAGCGCGACGACTGCGCCCGCGCCGAGGACCGCGCCGGCCGCGCTGTCGGCGCCGCACACCACGACCGCCGCGAACCAGACGAGCCCCTGCACCGGATCGAAGGACGAGGAGTCGAAGGCGAGCGTCGACATGCTCAGCAGCGCCCCACCGAGCCCGGCCAGCGCCGCGCCGGCCGCGAACACAGCCAGCTTGAGCCGGGCGGTGTCGATCCCGGCCGCCTGCGCCGCCGGCTCGCTGTCCCGGATCGCGACCAGCGCCCGGCCGACCCGGCCGCGCTCGCCCGTGGCGCCGTGCAGCGCCCGCACCGCGCACAGCGCGACGGCCAGGCAGCCGAGCTCCAGCAGGTAGAATGTACGGTCACTGATAAATGGAGCGGGACGGCCGATCGACAGGCCCGAGGTGAACAGCGGCTGTTCGAACACGAACCTGCTCGAGCAGACCGCCACCGCGAAGGTGATCAGCGCGAGGTACAGCCCGCGCCGGTGGATGATCGGCCACCCGGTCAGCACGCCGACCACGCCGACCAGCAGCGCGGCCACCGGCAGCGCCACGAGCGCGGGCATCGCCGGCGCCCCGGGCAGCGTGTGCGCGGCGAGCCGGCCGAACAGCAGCGCGCCGAGCCCGGCATATCCGGCCTGGCCGAGCGAGACCTGGCCGCTGTATCCGGTCACGACGACGATCGAGACGAAGATCACTGCGAGCGCCGGAACCGCCTGCGCCGCCTCGAGATCCACGGGATCGAGCGCGAGCGGCAGGGCGAGCAGGACGGGGAAAGGCAGCCACCACGCCGCGGGCGCCGGGAAACTGCCGCGGGTGGCGAAACGCCGCATGGCGCCCGCGTCGGTGCCGCCCGCGTCGGCTCGCGCGCCGCCGTCGAGCCGGGGCACGATCAGCAGCGCCGCCAGCAGCAGGATCACGAACAGGTTCGCCTCGGCGGCCGACAGGACGCTCTGCGCGTCGCCGCCCGGATGCAGAAGGCTGAGCTCGCTCTGCCCGATCCCCAGTGCGAGCGCGGCGACCAGGGCCGTCGTGAGGCTGGCGAACCTGGCGGCCACCGCCACGCCCATCGTCTCCAGCATCACGAGGCTGAGACCGTACGGGTCCAGTTCCAGCGACGGCGCGATGAGGACTCCGGCCAGACCGGCGAGAAGTCCACCGACCGCCCAGCTCGCCGCGGCCAGCCGGTCGCTGCGGATGCCGACGAGCTCGGCCAGGTCCCGCCGGTCGACCACGGCGCGGGCGTAGAGCCCGAGCCGGGTCGCCCGCAGCAGCAGCGACAGCGCGACGGCCAGGACGACGACCACGGCGACCTCGCCGGCGGACTGATCCGCCACCACCACCCCGCCGCCCAGCCGGACGCTGCCGGAGGGCAGGATCGAGGGCGGGGCCGAGCGCCCCTGGATCCCCCAGAGCAGCACCACGATGCCGACCAGCAGGACGAAGACGCCGAGCGTGGCGACCAGATTCTCCGCGGGGTCGGCCGAGCGCCGGCGCAGCGGCCGGAACACGAACCGGTCCAGCACGAGCCCGATGCCCGGCGCCACCACCGCCAGCACGACCACCGCCGCCGCCGCGACCGGCACACGCCAGACCTCGACGCTCTGCCGCAGCAGATACGCGCACAGCATCCCGATCGCGCCGAACCCGAAGTTGAACACGCCGGTGACCCGGTAGGTGACGATGAGGCCGAGCGCGCAGAGCGCGGCCACGCAGCCGACGGCGAGGCCGGCGAACGCGAGTTCGAGGGCGATCATTTCAGGGGCCCTGTTCGGCGTCAGGGCCTTGTTCGGCGGCGGCACTGCGTCCGTCGTCGGAGCTGTGTTCGCCCTGGGAGCCGTGTTCGCCCTCGGATATTGGTTCGACGAGCAGTCTGTGCAGCTCGGCAATACGGCGCGCGGTCGCCTCGTCGACGGCGGCGGCCCGGCGGCGCACCCGTTCGGCCCCGGCCAGCACCAGCCCGCCGATCACCAGCGCGGCGCCCGGAATGGACGCCGAGGCGAGATAAGGAAGCTGCTGCGCGACGACCGACTGCCCTGATACGCCGTACCAGCCGAGCACGAGCAGCACGACGCCGAGCCCGGCGGTCAGCCAGCCGGCCCGCCGCACGAGCATGCCCGCCCACAGTTGCAGCGCTCCCGTACGACCAGCCATACCCACGCCTCCGACGCACCGACGTACTACCGACCGCCCGCTATCAGAACTACACCCGGCCCGCGTGGCACAGCCGACTTGTTGGATCAATCTTGACCCGCGCGTCGCACACACCGGCCGCTCGAGTCAAAAACAGGGCCCTTCGGCTTCTGATCGCGCCGTCGGCGTTCATACCCGCGCCGACCGGCGGTACGCGAGAAGGAGCAGGAGCCCTCACCGGCACACGAGATCACAAAGGGGTTCGGGCCATGAACTCGTTCACACGCAGCTCAATCAGCCCCGGCGCCATCCGGCTCGGCGGCGGTCGCGGGAGGTCGGCGGTGATCCTGGGGCTGATCCTGGTGGCGGGGGGCGGCATGACGCTCTCCGCCTGCTCGAGCAGCACGCCGGCCGCGGGTACCTCGGCCTCGCCCTCGGGCCTGGACACCGCGGCGGCCACCACCCAGGTGACCAAGGACTGGGAGGCGTTCTTCAGCAAGTCGACGCCGCTGGCCCAGAAGGCGCAGTACCTGCAGAACGGCAGCGCCATGTCCTCGACCATCCAGCAGTTCGCCAGCAACCCGCTGGTCGGACAGGTCACCGCCAAGGTCGACTCGGTCAAGTTCAGCTCGCCGACCCAGGCCACGGTGACCTACGACATCGACGGCCCGACCGGCACCGCGCTGCTGTCGAAGACCACTGGCACGGCTTATCTCCAGAACGGCACCTGGGTGGTCGGCGACGCGAGCCTGTGCAGCCTGCTCGCCCTGACCGGCACCACCCCCACCGGCTGCTCGTCCTGACAGTCGTCAGCGGCACCGGCACGCGCCGGGCGGCGGCGGGGCGCGCCGATCCGCGTTCGCCCCGCCGCCGCATAGCCCTGATCCGTAGTAAAGAGTCCTGATTCGCTGCCCGCGCCGCATCCGGCCCGGACCGGCCACGACTCAGGCGAGCAGCTTGTTCTTGGCCTGCTCGAACTCGTGCTCGGTGATGGTGCCGTCCGCCTTCAGGGCGGCGAGCTTGGCCAGTTCGTCGGACGGGCCGGCGGCGTTCGCCGCGGTGGAGCGGATGTAGTCGTCGACGGCGTTCTGGCGGGTCTGGGCCTCGGCGGCGGCGCGCGCGCCCATTCCGGCGCCGCGCGCGATGAGGTAGATGAGCACGCCGAGCAGCGGGAGGACCAGGATGAAGATGAGCCAGGCGGCCTTGCCCATGCCGCTCAGGGCGTCGTCCCGGAAGATGTCGAGCACGACGCGGAACAGCAGGAACAGCCACATCAGGCCCAGGAAGAACCACAGCATCGTCAGGAACGAGTCGAGCAGCGGAAAGTTCATCGCGGCCTCCGGCGAGTCGCGGCGCTGTCGCGCGCCGACGGTATCCGTGTTACCACGGCGCTGACCAGGTGACCTTCCGCAACTACGCTGTCCGGGTGAACGAGTGGCGCGGGCGTCAGAGGGTGTTTCGCCGCGCTTCTTCGGCGAGCAGTTGTTGGAGGCGGTCGGTGTCCGCGGCGGTCCAGCCCTCCGGCTCGGCGACCGCCGCCCAGGCCGCGGCCGGGAGCGTGCCGAAGCCGTGCCCGAAGCCGGCCGGGACGCTGTCCGCCGCGGCGAGGTCGCAGGTGACCTGCCAGAACGTGATCATCGGGTACCAGTTCATGCCGCCGGAGACGTCGGGCGCCCGCGGCGTGTCGAGCCACGCGGGCTTCTGCCAGATCAGGTCGGGCACCCACCAGGTGACTGGATCGGATCCATTCTCCAGATAGACCACCCGGGGTGTGTGCCACGGGGTCGCGGGGACCGCCAGGTCGGTGACCCGGTGGGCGAACCGCACGGCGACGCCGTCGCGATAGACCGGCCGCCATACCGGGCTGCCGGTGTCGCGCTGTGTGGTGATGTCCCCCCACATCGGGTTGCGCGGGGTGGGGCCGATCAGGACGGCGCCGTCGCTGCGGGCGAGGACTTCGGACAGCTGGCCGTTGAAGGCCTCTTCGGTCGCGTATGAGCCCAGGCTCTCCCCGGACACCATGAGTTTCGGCCGCGCGTCGGCCGGCAGCGTGGACCAGTGCTCGTATACGGCGTCGAACAGGGCGACGCCCGCGTCGTGCGCCTCGCCCTCGGTCAGGAACGAGATCCAGCTGGGCAGATACGAGTACTGCATGGCGACCAGCGCGCTGTCGCCGTCGTACATGTACTCCAGCGGTTTCGCCAGGTTCTCGTTGACCCAGCCGGTGCCGGTGGTGGCGAATACGACCAGTGCCTTGCGATGGAAGGCCCCGGTGCGCTCGAGTTCCGCCACGGCCAGGTCGGCGCGCTCCTCGAGCGTCGATGCGGACGCCAGTCCGACGTAGACCCGGATGGGATCCATCGCGGGCGCGTGGGCGAAGGCGGAGAGCTGCACCCGGCTGGGGGTCTTGCCGATGAAGTCGCGGCCCTTGGCGCCCAGGCTGGACCAGGACACCAGCGACTGCGCGCTGCCCGAGACGGTCGGCAGCGTCGGGCGCACGATCCCGGCCGAGGTGCCGCGGTCGGTCAGGGCGGCGCCGTTCTCGGCCACGTTCAGCACCCCGCGGACCAGGAACCCCTGCACCAGCCCGACGATGACCACGGCGACCAGCACGACCGTGGCCGCCGCGGCGAGGCGCGGGTTGACGAAGCGGGTGAGTCCGCGGGCCGCCGAGCGGGTGGCGAGCCGGACCGAGCGCCCGATCACGATGAAGAGCGCGCACAGCAGGAACGCCACGATCGGCATCAGCGTCCACTGCCACCAGCTCACGTGCGGGTTCATCTCCATCAGCCGGCGCAGGCCGTCCTGCCAGGAGACGGAGCGCGCGGTGACGGCCACGATCGCGGCCACGCCCAGCACCAGCATCACGACCCAGCCGATGAGGGCGACGCGGCGGGACGGACGACCGCCGAGCGAGCGCACGGCCCACCCGATCAGCGCACCCAACGCGTATCCGATCGTGGCCGTGATCGCCGCCACCGCCGCCTGCAACCACCACGGGCGCGGCAGGAGCGACGGGGTAAGCGACAGGCAGAAGAACGTCACGGCCCCGACCGTGCCGCCCCAGCCGGGCGGGCGGCGCACCACCGCTGTTCCACTGAGCCGTGCGTGCATATTCGCTGCCTTCTCTTGTGGATCAGCGGTTTTTCTGATCACCGCGCCCGGCGCGGAATCCGGCCGGGTGCGGTTCATGACAGGTGTCTGCGATGTGCCGCCCTGCATTGCGGGCGGCGGCGTGCTGTGCGAACGATGGAGCCATGGCTAGCGCGTCCGAGCATCGCCGGTCGGCGGCCGCGCCGCGCCACACGCTCGGCACGCGCCCGGCCATCGCCGTCACGGTGGGCCTTCTGGTGCTCGCGAATCTGTTCGACAACCGGTGGGTGCCCGGGTGGAACGTGGTGGCCGGACCGGTGACGGCGGCCCTGTTGCTCGGCGTGTGGTTCTGGTCCGGCGGCACGTGGGCGCAGGCCGGCCTCGGGCGCGCCGGCCTCGGGACCGGGGCGCGCTGGGCGCTCGCCCTGATCGGGATCGTCGCCGCGGTGTATCTGGTCGGCGGCGCGCTGCCGTTCACCCGGGAGCTGTTCGCCGACCGGCGCACGAGCGGCCTGAGCGGGCTCCAGGTCGCGAACCAGATGCTGCTCCAGGTGCCGATCGGCACGGTGCTGCAGGAGGAGACGGCGTTCCGCGGAGTGCTTCTCGCACTGCTGCTGCGGCGGTACAGCCGGGTGCGCGCCGTCGTCGTCTCCTCGGTTCTGTTCGGGCTCTGGCACGTGCTGCCCTCGCTGCACCTGTCGACTGACAAACCGGCGTTCACCAGGCTGTTCGGGAGCGGTGCGGTCGGCGCGGCCGTGGTGGACCTCGGCGCCGTGCTGTTCACCGCCGCGGCCGGCGCCGTGCTGTGCGAGCTGCGCGGGCGAAGCAGGAGCCTGCTCGCGCCGATGGGACTGCACTGGGCCACCAACGCGCTGGGATATCTGGCTGCGTATCTGCTCGGCTGAGCGATCTTGCCTAGACTGTGTTCGCCTGGACTGTGCTTGTCAGGGGATGGGTCGTGCACCGGCCCCAGCGTAGCGACCCGCGGACCGGGCCGGTCCGCCGGTTAGCCCGATCGGCCCATCAACCGGAGAAGGTAATATTGTCAGGCCATTACATCGCCTGGCCTGGCCGCTCGAGCGGCCGCCGGGCGGAGGGTCAGTCGCCGGAGCAGCCCCAGAAGACGATCTCGCTGGGCGCGTCCTCCCGGTAGAGGACCTGGTAGTACGCGGTCCACCGGTCGGGAGTGAGATACTTCCACACCAGCTCGTCGCAGCGTTCGAAGTCGGCTCGGGTCGGACGGACGGTTCCGAACACGTCGGCGATGTCGACCGCCTGGAGGGGGCAGACGGACCCCGGCGCGGGCTCGATCTCGTATTCGTCGCAGACCTCGTCCACGTCGAGGATCGAGTGGGTGCCCAGTTCCTGCATCGTCGGGTCCTGCCACAGTTCGTCCACCGAGCCGGGCCGCGGCTGCTCGGGGAAGATGTCGTCGCCGACGAACGGCCAGTAGTAGTCGCCCTGCGCGAAGACCCGCGTCTGCACCTCGGTGAGGACCGACGCGACGTCCTTCTGAAAATCGCCGTAGAACACCCAGCACGACGCACCCACTGATGCTCCTCCTGCAGCGCTGCCACTCGTCCGCCACGGATAATCGTGGTTTGATAGCTTACACACTGCAGTCGAGCCTGACCAGCACGTTACGATCAAGCGGCGGTCAGCGCCAGGAGTCTGGCGGCATCGGCCCGGCGCAGCTTGCCCGAGGGCGTCTTCGGCAGCATACCCGGCTTGACGACCCGGACGGCGGCCGGCCGCGCACCCACGACATCGACGACGCGTGAGGTGACCTCGCGGACCAGCCGCTGCTCGGCGTCCGCGTCGCCGGCCTGGCGGGACTCCAGCACCAGGGCGAAACCCTCTCGCGCGGTCCCGGCGTCCAGCCGCACGGCCGCGACGCCGCCTGCCCGCACGTCCTGGACCGACTCCGCCGCCCGCTCGATGTCCGTCGGATAGATGTTGCGGCCAGCCATGATGATCGCGTCCTTGCTGCGCCCGCAGATCACGACCTCCCCGTCCACGAGATAGCCGAGGTCGCCGGTGTGCAGCCAGCCGCGCTCGTCCCGCGCGGCGACCAGGCCGTCAGGAGTGATGTACTGCTCTGTGACGGACTCGCCGCGCACGAGGATCTCCCCGATCCGGCGTTCGCCGAGCACGCTGCCGTCCGCGGCGACGACCGCCACCTCCAGGCCGCTGAGCGGTCTACCGAGCCTCGCGTGATGCTTCGCCGGCGTGCCCGGCGCGGCGGGCGCCGCCAGAGTCGCAGCATCCGGATGGGCCGGATCCACCGCGTCGGCCGACAGGCCCGTCAGCGGCTCCGCCATGCTGACGGCCAGCGTCGCCTCGGCCATCCCATACGCGGGGAGCACGCATTCCGCCCGAAGGCCGAACCGGGCGGCCTCGTCAGTGAAGGCGCGCACGGCCGAGTCGTCGATGGGCTCGGCGCCGTTCACCGCGACGCGCAGCGGCGAGAGATCGTAGGCGTCCGGGTCCTTCACCCTGGCCAGCCTTCTGCCGAGCAGCGCGAAGGCGAAGTTCGGCCCGCAGGTGACCGTTGCACGGTACTTATCCAGCAGCGCGGGCCAGATGAGCGGATCGTTGAGGAAGTCGACCGGGGTGATCTGCACCAGCTCCAGCCCGAGCGCCATCGGCGTCGCGAGGAACCCGACCATGCCCATGTCGTGGAACAGCGGGAGCCAGGACATCATCACGTCGCGGTCCGGGTCCAGGCGGGTGCGCTCGGCGATGCTGCCGATGTTGGCGACGAGGTTGCCGTGGGTGATCCGCACCGCCTTCGGGCTGCCCGTGGAACCGCTGGTCAGCTGGAGCAGCGCAGTGTCCTGCTCGCCGCGGGGCACGACGGGCCGCTCGTCGTCGGGCATTGACGCCTCGGCCAGCGCCGCCAGCGGCCGATGCGCGACGCCGTGCTCGTCGAGCAGCGGAACCACGAGCTCGAACGACGGATCGAGCAGGACGGTCCCGGCCCCGATCATCTTCAGTGCCCGTACACAGTCGGCGACCCACTCGGCGAGGCTTCCGCGCGCGGTGGGGGGATGCAGCATCGTGACGCTTCCGCCGGCCAGCCACACGCCCTGCGCGGCGGGCGCGATGAGGGCCGGGTCGACCGCGAGCAGGGCGACCGCCCCGCCCGGCTCCAACCCGTCCGCGATCAGTGCCGCGGCCACGGCCCGCGCCTGGTCGTGCACCTGCGCCCAGGTCCTGCGCCGCGGATGCTCGCGCTCGCCGGTGACGATGCCGTGCTCGGATCGCCCGGCGGTGGCCAGCAGGCTGTCGATGAATCGGCTCATGCGCGTGGGCATCCTGTATCTGTGTGATGACTCGGTCCCGGCGGACGCGCCGGACGTCAGTTCTCCGGGCAGCGGAACTGGTTGCGGGTGATCGCGTCCATCGCGGCGTCGGGAAGCAGCCTGCGCAGCGCGATCAGGCCGCGGGCCATCGCTCCGACGGGATAGCGGGCGCGGGGCCGTGAGCGCAGGGCGGCGCGTTCCACGGCCTTGGCCACGTGATCGGCGCTCAGCGCGAAACTCACCGCCTTCGGCTTGTACGCGGCGCTGACCCGGGTTTCGAGGTCCACATGGAAGCGGTCGTACACTCCGCCGTCAGGCCCCGGGATCGTCTCGTTGATCTTGTCCGGGAACGGGGTGAGTATGGGCCCTGGTTCGACGATGACGACGGTGACGCCCAGGCCGCGCACCTCGAGGCGCAGCGCGTCGGAGAATGCTTCGACCGCGTATTTGGACGCGTGCAGGTAACCCGCGCCGGGGAGGGAAAAGTGCCCGCCCATCGACGCCACGTTGACGATCCGGCCGCTGCGGCGGGCCCGCATGGCCGGCAGCACCAGCTGGGTCAGGGTGGCCAGGCCGAAGAAGTTGGTCTCGAACAGCCTGCGGGCATCGTCGATGTCTACGCGCTCTGTCGCGCCCTGGATGCCGTAGGCGGCATTGTTGATCAGGATGCCGACGGCGCCGTGGTCGCTCTCGACGCGCTTGACCGCAGCGACCATGGTGTCCTTCTCGGTGAGGTCGAGCGGCAGCGTCACCGCTCCCTCCTCCTGGAGCGCCGCGAGGGCGCCGACGTTCCTGGCCGTGGCGTAGACGGGGTGCCCGGCGCGCAGGAAGCGCCGGGCCGCAGCCTCACCGACGCCCGAGGAGCATCCCGTGATCAGGACGGCCGGCCGCGTGGTCATGAGACGCTCTCCCTCTCCCGTTCGACGCGGCGCATTCCGGTTCCCAGCGGCAGGAACCGGCCGGTCCTGGTGATGTAGTCCCTGTATTCGTCGCCGAACTCGGACCTGCTGAGCTTGCCCTCCTCCTTGGCCGCAAGGGAGTTGAGCATCGCGGCCATGTAGACGAACGCTGCGAGCGTGCCCCAGTGCGGGAAGGCGAGCAGGGCGCCGCCGAAGGCGAGCAGGTACGCCAGGTAGAAGGGGTGGCGGACCTTCTGGTACGCGCCCCAGGTGACAATGTGCTGCGGGTCGTCGTCGGGTTGGTGCCACAGTGCGATCGGCACCCGGTGCGTGCCGATGGTCAGCGCCACCATCGCGACCGACGCCGTGAACAGGACGACCGCGACCAGGCCGGTCGCCGTCAGCCAGCCGGCGGGGACCGTCGGCCCGACCTTGGCGATGAGGCAGGCCACGATGAAGAGCGGGCACAGCCCGATCGGCAGCGCCGTCAGCCACCAGCGCAGGTTCAGCACTCCGGCGCGGAAGAAGAGCCGGGGCGTGGCGGTGATGAGGACGAAGTCGAGCAGCAGGAGCAGCAGGACGGCGGAGTTCACGATGGCCCGCCCTTACGCCCCGGCCGGGTCCGGCAGGCGGGAGAAGACCAGGTCGGCGAGGTCCCCGAGCGTGCGCACCTCGGCGAAGTCCTCCCTGGACAGGGCGATGTCATAGTCCTCCTGCAGGTCCACCACGAGTTCGACTGTTGTCATGCTGTCGAGTGCGAGGTCTGCGATGGCGGTGTCCGGGGCGAGCCCGGAGGCGGGCAGGGACGTCACCGCGGCGACTTTCTGCGCCAGCTCGGTGAAGGATCGGTCAGCCACGGGAGGGGGCTCCATTCTGGGCGAGGGCCGGGGCGGCGTGCCGGAGGCGGGCTCGGGCGGGCGAGACGCTCACGTCTCGTCCCCGCGCAGGAAGGCGACCCGTTCCCCGTACTCGGCCAGCGCCGCGGCGTAGATCTCCTGGTCTGCTTCGGTGAACCGGTTGACCGTGGTCTCGATGTGCTCGGCGCCGTACCGGCCGGCCATGTCCTCCAGGGCCTTGCGCACGTACTCGATGTGCCAGCGCTCGTCGAGCATGATCCGCTCGATCGTCTGCTTGACCCTCGGATGCAGGCCGGGCACGCGCGCCTGGCGGCGGTACTGCCCGATCACCCGCTTCTCGAAGACCTGCGTGATGGCCATGACCTCCATGAGGTTGTTCGGCGTGCCGATCGCCTCCATGTACCGGTCCTGATAGGACTCGCGCATCTTGATCGGGTGGGAGTCCAGGTCGTTGATGCACTCGTTCCAGTACCGGGCGTGGCCGGCCTCGTCGGCGAAGTGGTGGGTCAGCTGGGCCTGCAGCCGGCCGGGGCGCACCATCCGCGCGACCCGGCCGAAGAACAGCGCGCCGTTGATCTCGGAGCTGCGGTAGTAGCTCAGCAGCCAGAGATCGTTCTCGGTCAGGGTCATGGCGTTGCTCCGATCGGGACGGCGAGCTGTGTTTCCCCCGCGCTCCGGCGCCCCCAGCGGGTGCGCACCAGCGACGTGCACACGGCCTCGACCAGGGGGCCGGCCGCTCCGAACGACGACCCGCCGGGCCAGGAGCCCATCAGGCTGCTGTTGTCGAACGACTTGGGGCAGAACAGCTGCTCGGCGAACGGCGCGACGGAGCGCAGCGCACCGGCCGCGGGGCTCGCGCTGAGCATCTGCGTCGCCGCGACCAGCGTGCGGAAGGCCTCGAGGTCGCAGAACTCCGGCCGCAGCAGCCGTCGGCGGGTGAACGACTCGTCGGTCTCGAACACGTCGAACGCGGTGTCGACCGTCTCGCGGAGGCTGACCGCCAGCTCCGGAGAGGGGGCCAGATGGTAGACGCCGGCAGGCGTGGCGGGGTCCGCCAAATGGACCAGCGCGCCGCTGGTGGCCGCGGCGGTCGCCAGGTACAGCCGGGTGTCGGGCAGGCCGGGGACGATGGTGACCAGGCCGTAGAAGAAGAGCTTCAGGGTGTTGTGAAAAGCGTTGTGCTGGGTGGCATGCCCGTGCTCGTCGTCGGCGATGAGCGTGGAGAGCCGGGCGATCGTGAGGGGCAGGCCGGGGAACTGCTGCGCCACGCGCCGCTCCGCCTCGTGCTTCGACCACTCGTAGTGGTTGACGAAGCCCTCGTGGCCGCTCAGCAGCGTCTCGGGGACTACTCCGGTCGAGCGACCCGCGCTGATGAGCGTGGACACCAGGACGAAGCGCTGCAGCGAGGGGCACCCGGCCGCGAACTCGGCGACCCGCACCGTGCCCTCGACGTTGACCCGCTGCGCGTCCGGCCTGGGCAGGTTGAACTCGGTGCGGGCGGCGGCGTGCACGATGACGGTGACCTCGCGGGTGACCTCCGCCATCGGCGCGTCCCCGGCCAGGTCGGCCGGCACGATCCGGATGCGCCCGGCGGCCGCCTCGCCCAGCGCGCTCGAGAGCCCGGCGTGCTTGGCCGCGAACTCGGCGCGGTCGGCGGCGCGGACCGAGAGCACCAGCCGCTCGTCGGTCTCCGCGAGCATGCGCTGCGCGGTGCGCCGTCCGACGTAGCCGTCGGCGCCGGTGATCAGGACCAGACCGCTCATCCGCGCTCGCTGCCGTGCGCGGCGTCGCGGACGTCCGGCCAGCCGTCCGGGTCGGTGCCCCAGCGGTCGGTCAGCGCGTAGAGCCAGCGCTCGATGCCGAACGCGACGCAGCCGCTGGTCGCCGGGCGGCCGCCGTGCGTGATGCCGTACGCGGCGCCGAAGTGGTCCTCGTGCATGTTGACCGAGGCGATGGCCAGGTCGCCGTAGCAGGCTTCGTACTTGGTTGGATGCAGCTTCTGCATCAGGTATCCGGGGTTGGCCTTGGGATCGAAGAAGGGGTCTGACGCCGGCTTCCACTCGATGGGCAGCTCCAGCCGGACGGCCAGTTCGTCGACCATGCCGCGGGTGCGCTCGAGGAACCGCTCGGTCTCCTGCCTGGCGCCGACGTGCACGATCTCCCGCATCCGGAAGCTCCACTGGCGGCGCAGCGGCTCGTAGTGCGCCTCGCGCCGGAAGCAGGTGTTCTTCGTGGTCACCAGCAGAGGCGCGGTCAGTTCGCGGCCGCTGTGGTGGATGTAGACGTGGTAGCAGGCGGCCGGGGTGAGCACGTCGCGCGGCGCGGTGAGGCTCTCCGGTTCGGGGGCGGCCGACGCGTCGTCCCGGGCGCTCTCGGCGAAGGCCCGCAGGCCGTCCGGCTCGGCTTTGACGGCGACGCCGAAGGTGGCCAGGTGCGGAAACGAGGCGAGGTAGCCCACCGGCGCCAGATCCTCGGTCGCGATGAACGAGGCGTGCTCCTCGGGCTGGGCGTTCCAGCGCGCCGCGAGGGACCGGAACGCCGCGTCGCACTCCCGCGCCAGCCGCAGCAGCGGCCCGGTGATCGCCGCGTAGCCGCGGTCGCTCCATCCCAGGCCGATGCCGGAGAGCTCGGCGAGCCGGTCCGCGACAGTGGTCTGATCCGGTCCGGTGCGTATCCCGCTCATCGCGCGTCGCCGCTCTCGTCACCGTCGCTGCCGGTGCCGCTGCCGGTGCGTGCCGGCAGGGTGTCCAGGAACCGCGCCGCGATGGTCGCCACGTCGCGGAAGTCGCCCGCGCCGAGCACCTCGACGTCGATCGGCTGCCGGCGCAGGCGCTCGAGGAAGAGGATCAGCTCGGGGATGTGCAGCGAGGTGAGGTGGCGGCCGGCCAGCAGCGGCAGGTCCTCGGTGAGGCCGCCGGGGGGCAGGTCGCTCGCCCGCGCCGACACCCATGCGCGAAGCTGCGCAATTGGTTCACTGTCGCGAAGCTGCCCGAGCGGGTCAGGGCTCTCAGAAGACATTCTCAGGCTCCTGTTCGAGGATGCCGGCGGTCAGGAAGAAGCGCAGGCACCTGGCCGAGATCGCGCGGCGGTGCGCGCGCTGGGCCGGGTCGGCCCACGCGTCCTCCGCGACCTCCCACGGATCATCGAACCCTGCGTCTGCGTAGACGTCCGGGTTGTAGTACTCCCGCCAGGTCGTGCCGAAGAACAGGCCGAGGCGGGTGCGGACGTCGGCCAGCGCGGCCGCGTCCCAGTCCGGCGCGTGGGTCTCCCACAGCGCCTGCACGATGGTCCGGTTGAAGACCAGGTGCCGGCTCTCGTCCGCGTGGTGCGCCTCGTTGATGAAGCGGGAGAGCTCGTGCAGCCGGCCGTCCTTGGCCTGCAGCACGTTGTACCGGTCGGCGTGCTCCTCGAAGAGCAGGACCTTGCTGAAGAACAGCAGGTCCGACACCGACCGGTCGGCGGTCTCGGCGAACGGGACGTGCCTGCTGCGGTAGACCTTCGCGTAGCGGCGGCAGAAGCCGCCGAAGTACACGCTGTGCTTGTTCTCCTCGTCGAGGAAGTGGTGCAGGTAGTCCGAGACTTCCATCAGGTCACTGCGATACATGCGGGAGGCCAGGCCCGCCATGAGCGACTTCTCCCCGTGGATGTTGAGGCTGAAGAAGTTGGCCGCCTCCTGGAAGGCGTATCGCCGGGCCCTGGGATCGTCGGCCGGGATCTCGTGCCGGGTCCCGTGCAGCGAGGTCAGTTCCGGGGTGAAGAACCAGTCCTGCTCGGGATCGACCGCATCAGGCCACGTCACCGCCTCGTAGGGGTTGCGGTACCGGGCCCGCGACTGCTCGGTCAGGCGCCCGACTGTGCCCGCCATCGCGCTGATCGACTTGCGCAGCCTGGCGGCCGCGTCGGCCGGCGGCGTCAGCTCCGCCATGCCGCGTCCCGGGTGACCTCGAGGATCGTGGCCTGCCAGTTCAGCCCGTGCCCGGCCATCACCAGCAGCAGGCGCTGGCCGGTCCGCACGACGCCGGCGTCCAGCAGCGCCGCGAGGTTGATCAGGTTGTCCGCCGAGGTCACGTGTCCGACCTCGGCGAGCGTGCTCTGCCAGACCCGGCTGTAGTCGATCCCGAGCAGCCGCGCGGCGACCTCCCACGCGCTGCGGTTCGTGTTCTGCGGGATCACCCAGTCGATGTCTGCGACGGTCAGGCCGGCCCGCTCCAGGGTCTGCCGGACCAGGCGCGGGACGTAGGAGAAGAAAACGCCGACCGTCTCGTCGTCCGACGCGGCGTGCAGTCCGCCGTTGGTGATCTGGTGCGAGGCCAGCAGCCGCAGCTCGCCGGGCTGTACCGCCTCGGCTTCCTTGGCGCGAACCACGCACGCCGCCGCGCCGTCCGACATCACGTTGTAGGACTGCTCGTAGAGAGCGTCGTCCGGGAACCGGTCGGCAGTGACGCAGAGCACGTTGAGCCACTGCGGCTCGTACGCCAACAGCGCGCCGGCGAGGCGCAGCGAGCCCAGCATGCCGGTGCAGCCCTGCTGGCCGAGCCCGAAGACCGCCGCCGAGTCGAGGCCGAAGTCGGCCTGGATCCGGCTGGCCGGATAGTCCATCAGATGTTTGACGTCTCTGCTGGACCGCCACGCCTCGCTCTCGCCGGCGTTGGCGTTCTCCGGAAGACAGGTCGTGTATATTATTGCGTCAATACCGTCTGGCATCGGCAGTTTCCGCACCGCGGCGCGGGCCAGTTCGTAAGAGGTCTCCTCCGGCAGGCACATGTGGTGCCGCGCGAAGCCCGCGGAGGCGAGGTCGGCCGCCGTGGACCGGAACCTGCCGGCTTCGCAGGACTCCTCGATGGTCGGAGACGCGCCGCCCAGGGAGTAGGCGAGCCCGCTCACAAAGGACTGCCTCACCGGGAGCGCAGCGGGAGAGTTCGTGCTCATAGGTCTCCTGGCGCGTCGGGATGTGCCCGTCTGTCGGATGGGAGGCGGACCGGTCGCGGTCCGGTCAAGACTTGTTCGGCACCGAACGAGCTTGTGAGGGGGCTTAGGCTAGGGCACCTGTGACGACAACGGCAACGCTCAGGATCTGTTCGGCCCGCCGTCGTTTCGGGCGGATCGCTCGGCATGTTCCCGGCGCCGGGACTTTATGTCAGGGCCGCGATCCACACGCCCAAGTACGTACACTGAGCAGGAATGACGCGGCGCGGCGCGGCGTCACTGCAACACATGCCGCCAGCACGCCACGACCTTGATGAGGCCCAGGCTCGAGCCGGCCTCAAGTCGTACCCACCAGGCCAGGTAACCCCGTCTGTATAACGCAGCCCCACTGGGCTCAAGCGGCATGCGCCGGATGCGCCGGGCGGGGGATGACGGGCAGTCGCCGGTGGCCGTTCGAGATGAACGACTCGGCGGGCTCGAGGTCGGATCCCGGGGCCAGAGCCAGGTCGGGGAAGCGGGTGAACAGCCTGCTCAGTGCGATCTCGCCCTCCAGGCGGGCGAGCGGGGCGCCCAGGCAGAAGTGCACGCCGAAGCCGAAGGCGAGGTGTTCCTTGGAAGCGCGCAAGACGTCGAACACGTCGGCGTCGGTCTCGTGCAGGTCCGGGTGACGGCTCGCGGCGCCCAGGCAGACCAGGATCGCCTCGCCCCGACGGATCGCCGTCCCGCCCGGAAGGGTGACGTCCTCCACGGCGTAGCGCATCGGGATCACGGAGATCGGCGACTCCAAGCGCAGCGTCTCCTCGACCGCGTCCGCCCAGCCGGCCTTCTGCGACCGGACCGCGGCCAGCTGGGCTGGATGGGTCAGCAGGGCGGTGATGGCCTGGTCGAGCAGGTTGACGGTGGTCTCGAAGCCGGCCGAGATGACCAGGAGCAGCGTGTCGAGCAGCTCGGTCTCGCTGAGCGCGGACCCGCCGGTCTCCGTGTCGCGCGCCGTGATCAGCGCGGAGGTGAGGTCGTCGCCCGGCTGCTCGCGCTTGTCGGCGGTCAGGGTCGCGAGCAGTTCGTAAAGTGTGCGGTTGTTCGCCTCGGACTGCTCGGCTGTCAAGGTGGTGTCGAAGAGCGCGTTGACCAGCGGGCGAAACCTCTGCTGCGACCCGCCGTCCAGGCCCATCAGGTCACTGATGACCTGCAGCGGCAGCGGGTGCGCGAAGTGTTCGCGCGCGTCGACCGCTTCCCCGGGCGGCACCTGCGCGAAGCCGTCGAGTAGCGCGTCGGTGATCCGCTCGATCCGCGGAGCCATGGTCGCCACCCGGCGCGGCGTGAACGCCGAGCTGACCAGCCGCCGCAGCCGGCGGTGCTCGTCGCCGTAGGCGGTGAACATGTTGCTGACGGCGACCCAGATTTCCAGCGGCCACCGGCCGACGATCTCGTCAGGGAACTTCGACCAGTGCCGGCGCGCGTCCTTCGACACGCGCGGATCGGTGAGCAGCTGTTTGAGCACATCGGGATCGGCCACCGCCCATGCCGGCTGGCCGAGCACGTCGACCTGCACGGCCGGGCTGTGGCCGTACAGAAGTTCGCGCTCCGCGTCCCGGCCGCGTCCGGTCGCGTCGAGGGTGTGTACGACCTCATCCATCAGAGCCCTCCCCCTCACGGAGTCCGCGTCAGGAGACTACTACCGCCGTCACCGAGTGTCACCCGCCGACCACTTCCTGAGTCACTTGACAGCCGCGACTCCCTCCAACACCCTTTAACTATGACGATAGATAAGCAGAGTAGCGGAGGCGCCGAGGCGTCGCCGATCGTCTTCCGGCTGGACCCGGGCTCCGGGATGCCGACGTATCTGCAGCTCGTCCAGCAGGTGGAGCACGCGCTGCGGCTGGGATACCTCACCGTCGGCGACCGGCTGCCGAAGGTCAAGGAGGTGGTGGAAGGCCTGGCCATCAACCCGAACACCGTGCTCAAGGCCTACCGGGACCTCGAGCACAAGGGACTGGCGGTCGGCCGGCCCGGTCAGGGCACGTTCATCGCCAAGACGCTCGGCGGGCAGTCCCGTGACCAGGACGCCCTGCTGCGAGGACTGCTCGCCTGGATGCGCACCGCCGACGACGCGGGCCTGGACGAGGAGAGCATGGTGGCCCTGTTCACCAGCGCTCTGCGCGAATTCCGCGCCGGGAGCACGACGGAGGCGGCCGCGCGATGAACCTGACGCCGGGAGGGGAGCTGGCCCTGGTCGCAACGAGCCTGGGCAAGCGCTACGGCAACATGTGGGCACTGCGCGACTGTTCGCTGTCGATCCCGCAGGGGCGCGTGGTGGCGCTGGTCGGGCCGAACGCGGCGGGCAAGACCACGCTGCTGCACCTCGCCGTCGGCCTGCTCGCACCGAGCACGGGAGAGATATCCGTGCACGGCGGGCTGCCGGCCGGAGGTGCGCGGGCGCGCGAGTGCGTCGGATTCCTCGCGCAGGACTCGGCGCTGTATCCGAACCTGTCGATCGCCGACACGATCCGTATGGCCGGCCACCTCAACACCGGCTTCGACACCGCCCGGGCTAAGGCTCGGATCACACAGCTGCAGCTCCCGCCGGCCCAGAAGGTCGGCAAGCTGTCCGGCGGCCAGCGGGCCCAGCTCGGGCTGAGCCTGGCGCTGGCCAAGCGACCGCGGCTGCTCATCCTCGACGAACCGCTCTCCAGCCTGGACCCGTTGGCCCGCCACGAGTTCATGGCCGCGCTGATGGCCGCCGTCGCCGAGGACGGCATCTCGATCGTGTTCTCCTCCCATGTGGTCTCCGAGCTCGAACGGGTCGCCGACTACCTGGTCCTGCTCGCCGACGGACGGGTACAGGTCGCCGGCGACGTCGACGACCTTCTCGCCGCGCACCGGCTCTACACCGGCCCCGCCGCCCAGGCCGACCGCCTGGCCGCCGAGCTTCCCGTGGTCCGCGACCGGCGCGCCGAGGCCCAGGCGCACCTGTTGGTGCGCGTGCCGGTGCGCACTGAGGCAGCCCACGCCGAGCCGCCCGAGGGCTGGCAGGCGCTTCAAGTCGGCCTGGAGGAGCTGGTGCTGGCCTACCTCCGCAAGCCGGGCGCCTCGGCCTTCCCCGAACCACGCGAACTGACCGGAAGGGGCACCGCGGCATGACCGCCACGACCGCTCAAGCGCCGACCCGTCCCACCCGCCCGCCGCATCTGGCCTTCACCGGCCTGTGCTGGGTGACCTGGCGTCAGCACCGCACCGCTCTGCTCGCAATCCTCGCAGTGTTCGTATTCAGCGCGCTGGTGCTGGTCTATTACGGGCTGTCGATGCACCGCGACTTCACCTCGCTCAAACTGGCCGCCTGCGCGCAGGTGCCCGGCTCCGAGGCGGGGAGCGTGAACCGCGATGGGCTGAGCTGCGCCAACGAGCTCGCGGACTTCCACGGCGACCAGAACCGCGTCAGCCAGCTGATGGCCGCGTTCCTGCCGCTGCCGGCCGTCTTCGGCCTCTTCATCGGCGCCCCGCTGCTCGCGCGCGAATACGAGTCGGGGACCTTCCGCTTCACCTTCACCCAGGGCGCCGGGCGGACCCGGTGGCTGGCCACGAAGATCAGCGTCCTGACTGCCTTCACGATCGCGACGGCCACCGCCTTCACAGCGGTCGTCATGTGGTGGTACGCGCCGCTGGTCCCACTCGACGGACGCATCGGACAGACCGGCATCCCGGAGATCTACGGCGCGGTCTTCGTCGCCCGCGCGGTGTTCGCCCTCGCCGTCGGCATCCTGGCCGGAGCGGCACTGCGCCGCGTCGTCCCGGCCATCGGCGTGAGCCTGGTGGCGTGGATCGCAGTGGTCGTGCTGTCCATCACGACCCTGCGAGCGCACCTGCTGACCCCGCTGACCGCCGTCGACGCGCCGCAGAACCCGAGCGGCTGGATCGTCAGCGACGTGTGGAAATCCCCGACCGGGACCGTCCTGAACTCCTCGCAGGTCGCCGAAGACCTCTACAAGGCCTCAGCAGCCGGCCACAAGTTCGACGGCGCCCAGTACCTCTACCAGCACGGCTACGTCCACACCGTCGTCTACCAGCCGGCCAGCCGCTTCTGGGCCCTGCAGGGCATCGAGGCCGGCGGCCTGGTCGTCCTGTCGGCGGCGCTTCTTCTCGCAGCGCTCTGGCTCGTACGCCGCCGTGCGGCCTGACAGCAGCGCAGTCCCGGCCGCGCATAAGGGCTGTGCTGGTGAGCTGCGGGCGGCCGACCGGCATCGACCGGCGAGTCGCTCTACCCTGCCGCCCGGAGTTCGCGGACCAGGCGCTCGATCAGGGCCGGGTTGCGTTCCGGAAAGAGGAAGATCGGCGGGCGGTACCCGTCCGCTTTGCGATACAGCAGCTCGCGGTGCAGGACGATATGCGCGGGCTGGCGATCGACGTCGACGACCTCGTACCACGGAACGAGTTCGCCGTCCTTCATCACACCAGCGGTGCTGATGCTGGACCGGCCCACCGCAATGCTGTGCCCGGCCAGAAGTTCCCGCAGCGCATCGGCATACTGCAACCGCGACACCGCTTCGTCGATCATGTTCCCACATGCCATCGTGTCGTCCAGGGAGAAATTGCCCAGCAGCAGCTCGCGGCCGTCGGCGAGTCGCAGTGTGAAACGGTGCTCCGACCAGCGGCGCACGAAGCGGACGCCATGGATGAGGACCGTGTCCCGGTCGAAGGGATACGCCGTGAAGCCGTGCCGCTCGGAACCGACGAGCAGCCCCCGTTCGAAGATATGGAAGTATAGCCGGTGCTTGCGGGCGCGAGACACCTCAACTGCGACGATCCCACGGCCCCGGTGCACAGCCAGCTGCGCGCGGAATCCGAGTCCTGCGGCGATCGCGTCGGCGGGGCCGTGGAGCACCGCATCCCATCCGACCGCATCGGTCGCGCCTGGCCGCGTCGGCTCCGCAGCCGAGTCTCGCGAGTCCTGCCCTCGCACCCGCCCCATGTTGCCGCGGCGTCCGGCCATGCCTCGCGCGGCGTCACTCCCCAGGTCGGCACCTCGAATGCGGGCGGTCCGATCACCCGCGACGAGATCCTGGCCCGCGCGGCGAGCTGGCTGACCGAGAACGACGGCGGGCCCGTTCCCTACAGCCAGACCGCCTACTGGACCGACAGCAACGGCACCTACCGGGAAGACTGCTCGGGGTTCGTGTCCATGGCCTGGCACCTCGTCTCGGACTCCTCGAACAACTGGGGCGACACGACCTGGACGCTGCCGAACGTCGCCACCGCGGAGAGCTTCTCCGCCCTGCAGCCCGGCGACATCCTCGACTACACCGCCGAGCACACCTTCCTGTTCGCCGGCTGGGTCGACCAGGCGGCCGGCACCTTCGACTACTACGCCGAGTCCAACCCGAAGGACCCCACCCACTACTCCGAAGCCAACATCAACGACAGCCAGCTCGAAGGCTGGCCGACCGGCGACTACACCGCCTACCGGTACAACAACATCTTCACTCCGCCGCCACCCACCTCGGCGGCGACCTTCACCGACGGAACCGGGCGCCCCGCGGCGCTGCACCACGCCGACGGCCGGCTGGAGATGCTCGCGGTCTCGCCGTCGGGCGGAGTGGAGAACAAGTACGAGACCGTCGCCGACGGCGCCTGGAGCAGCTGGAACGGCTTCGGGCCCACGGGCGCCGACGTCGTGAGCGTCGCAGACGGCGTACACCAGGACGGCAGGGTCGAGGTCTTCGCCGTCACATCGACCGGCGCCGTGCTCAACAAATACGAGACCGCTCCGGAAGGCGCGTGGGCCGGATGGTACGGCTTCGGGCCGAGCGGGACGGTGACGAGCCTCGCGGTGGCCCGGCACGCCGACGGGCGCCTCGAAGTCTTCGCGGTGATGTCCGACGGCTCGGTCGAGAACAAGTACGAGACCGCCGCCAACGGCACCTGGTCCGACTGGAACGACTTCGGGCTGTCCGGGACGGTGGCGAACATCGTCGTCGCCACACACCACGACGGCCGGCTGGAGGTCCTCGCCACGCTGTCCGACGGCTCGATCGACAACAAGTTCGAGACCGCGCCCGACGCCTCCTGGTCCGGCTGGAACGGCTTCGCGCCGGCCGGCACAGACTGAGGTGCGATCTTCATGACCATCCGCACGAGCGTCCGCGGGGCCGCGAAGCCTCGCGGGGCACATCGGCGGGTGAGAAGGCTGGCGGTCGCCGTCGCGGCGGCGACCGCCCTCCTCTCGCCGGCCGGCTTCCCGCCGGGCACCGCCGCCGCGGCGAGCACCGCGGCGACGGTCGCGGCGACCAACGGAACCGTCGGCTGGGACAGCTACACCGAGCTCGATCAGCTCCCTTACCTGACCGACGGCGTCAGCACACGTGAATACTCCAGCTTCGACCGGCAGCAGGACAACGAGGACTCCGGCCACAACCTCGGCCCGGCGCCCGGCGGCGGAGTGCTGCTCGCCGCGCACCAGGGGCCCGGCGAGATCGACTCGATCTGGATGACCGGGAGCGTCCCGGCGGCCGGGAGCCTGCGCATCGTCCTGGACGGCAAGACCGTGGTGGACGCGTCCGCCGCCTCGATCTTCAGCGGCTCGCTCGGAGCGCCGTTCGTGTATCCGCTGGTCGCCAACAACAGTCAGAGCTCCGGCGGGTTCTACATCGACGTCCCGATGCCCTTCACCTCGTCGATGCAGGTCAGCACCGACGCGGACCCGGGCTACTACCACGTGGACTACCGCACGTTCCCCGACGCGACCGGGGTGAGCACCTTCAACCCCGCCGACTCGGCGTCCAACGTGCTCGGCCTGCTCGACGAATCAGGGTACTCCGATCCGAAGGGGGCGATCAGCGGGCAGACCACGAGCAACGGCACGTTCCAGCTGATGCCGGGCCAGTCGGCGACCGTCGCCAGCGGCACCGGCAGCGGCCAGATCACCGCCCTGAGCCTGGACATCCCGCACCTGTCGCACCCCGCCGCGACCCCGATCACCGACGACGGCCGCGCCTTCGGGTCCGGCGGATCCAGCCGGTTCACCGTCTCGCTGAACCCGGCCAACACCGGCATCCGGGTCACCCGGCACTACGACCCCTCCGTCGGGAATCAGAAGGCGAACATGACGGTGAACAGCGCCGCCGCCGGGCAGTGGAACTCGGGCGCCGCCACCGCGGCCCCGGGCCAGTGGGCCGACCAGACGCTCGCCGCGCCGGCCTCCGCCACCGCCGGCAAGTCCAGTGCGACGATCGTGAACTCCTTCGTCAGCTCCGACAAGGACTTCAACGAGTTCGTGTACTGGGTCTACCAGGACGTCGGCGGGGTCTGGCAGCTCGCCGACACCGTGGACCTCGGGCCCGAGCACCAGGCGACCGAGGCCGCGCACGCCTACTCGATCACCGGCCAGACCTGGGCCGGAACCCAGATGTACAGCTATCCGCTGCCCGGAGCGGTCACCGACAACGGCTACGCCTTCGGCTCCGGCGGCTCGTCGACCTTCACGGTGGCGATCGACCCGGCCAACACCGGCGTGCGCCTGACCCGGCGGCTCGACCCGAGCGTCGCGAACCAGGTCGCCGCGGTCAGCGTGGACGGCACGGCGGTCGGCGACTGGACCGCGAACCCGGCGGAGCCCGACGGCACCTGGCTGGACGAGTCGCTGGAGATCCCCGCGTCGGTCACGGCCGGCAAGAGCAGCATCACCGTGCACACGACCTTCGTCTCCTCGCAGATCGACTTCGACGAGTTCTCCTACTGGGTGGACAGCCACGTCACCGACGGGCTGGAGCGCACCGACGAGTTCAGCGTCGGGAACAGCGCGTCGGCATCAGCCCACGACTACAGCGTCACCGGGCAGACCTTCAGCGGCAGTCGCACATATTCGTATCCGACCGAGGACGAAGCGCTTTCCTCGGCCCGCATAGAGATCAGCTTCGACGGAGTGCAGACCGTGAACGCACCGCTCGGCGAATTCTTCGGCTCGGCCACGGACACCGAGACCCGCTCACTGATGAGCTCCATCGACGCGCGCGCGGGCGGGCAGCTGACGTCCTGGTGGCCGATGCCCTACGGCAGCAACTACTCGATCACCATCGACAACACCTCCTCCCAGCCGCTGACGGCGGGCCAGGTCTCGGTGACCACCGCGGCCGACCCGAAGTGGGCGACCGACCTGGCCAGCGGGGCGGCAGGGTACTTCCACGCGACCGCGAACAGCGGGCCGACCACGCAGGGCCAGGACTGGACGTTCCTGAAGGCCTCGGGGCACGGCAAGGTCGTCGGCGTCGTCGCCGGGCTCGACGGTCCGCTGGTCCCGTACCCGACGAGCCTCGAACCCTCGTTCATGGAGGGCAACGAGCGCGGCTTCGTCGACGGCTCGGACTCCCCGCAGATCAACGGCACCGGCACGGAGGACTACTTCGAAGGCGGCTTCTACTTCCAGAACGGCCCATTCACCGATCCGCTAAACGGCGACACCGGCCAGGAGCGGAACGGCGCCGGCGACTGCGCGGGCAGCAACACCGCCTGCTACGACGCCTACCGCCTGATGATCGGCGACGCCGTCGGGTTCGACTCGCAGATCGACTACGGCATCGAACACGGCCCGCACGACAACGTCCAGGCGAACTACTCGACCACGACCCTCTGGTACGGCGACAGCACGCCCGTCGAAAGCGAGACGGACAGCATCGCGCTCGGGAACAACGCAAGCGAGCAGGCACACGACTACACGGCCGGCTCGCAGGCCTCGGCCGACTCGCTCACCTCGGACTACGAGGGCGACGACGGCACCCCGGCCGACATCACGCAGTGCGTCGACGACAGTTCCGCGGCCGAGACGTTCACGCTCCAGGTGAACCCGTCGAACCAGGGCGTGGTGCTGCAACGCACGAGCGACCAGGACGCCGGCGGCCAGAGCGCCGACGTCACCGTGGACGGTACGAACCTGGGCACCTGGCTCGAGCCGCTGGCCAATCCGTACCACCGATGGCTCGACGACGGGTTCGACGTCCCGGCGTCGGTCTCCGCAGGCCAGTCGTCGATCACTGTCACGGTGACGCCCACCGCCGGCTCACCCTGGTCGGCTGCGGGCTATCAGGCCATGTCGGTCCTGCCGGACGGCGCCGGCGCCGGTTCCGGTAGCGCGGAGACCGGGTCCGGGGCAGCACGGCCGCCGACCACTACAGGCGGGTCGCAACAGACTGCGACGGTTCCGGCGATCCAGACCTCGTCGGTCACGGCCGAGCCGGCCGCGACGCCGGCAGGGAGCACCGCGGCCATCGCGACTGCCGCGGCCACCTCGTCCACGCAACAGACGGCTGTTTTCCCGGATGGCAACGGCGCCCTCGACGTCGGGCACCATGCGGACGGCCGGCTTGAGGTGTTCGCCGTAAGCTCCGCGAACGGTGTGAACAGCCAGGTGGAGACTGCGCCAGAATCGGCATGGAGCGGCTGGTGCGCCTATTCGCCGCCGGGCCGAGTCGGCCAGATCGTCTCGGCCGTACACGCGGACGGTCGGCTCGAGGAGTTCGCGGTCACGTCGAACGGCGGCATCGAGAACAACTTCGAGGTTGCGCCGAACAGCCGGTGGAGCGGCTGGGCCGGATTCGGGCCGCCCTCCGGGACCGTCGCCTCCATCCAGGTGGCGCGGCACGCGGACGGCCGGCTCGAGGTGTTCGCGGTGATGTCGGACGGCTCGGTCCAGAACAAGTACGAGACCGCCCCCGACAGCACCTGGTCCGGTTGGAACGACTTCGCCCCGACAGGCACCGCGGCGAGCCTCGCGATCGGCATGCACTCCGACGGCCGGCTCGAGGTGTTCGCGGTCTCCTCGGGCGGCGGGGTGCAGAACAAGTTCGAGACCGTCGCCGACGGGGCCTGGTCCAACTGGGCGGACTTCGGGCCGTCCGGGGCGGTCACCAGTCTTGCCACCGCCGACCACGCGGACGGTCGGCTCGAGGTGTTCGCGGTGATGTCGGACGGCTCGGTCCAGAACAAGTACGAGACCGCCCCCGATAGCACCTGGTCCGGTTGGAACGACTTCGCCCCGGCCGGGACGGCTACAGACGGCCTCAGCGTGGCCACTCACGCGGACGGCCGGCTCGAGGCCTTCGCGGTGTCCGGGTCGGGCGGGATATCGAACAAGTACGAGACCGCCCCCGACGCCGCATGGGCCGGCTGGTACGGCTTCGGGCCGTCCGGCACCGCCACCACCCTCACCGCGACCACGCACGCGGACGGGCGAGTCGAGGTGTTCGCGGTGATGTCGGACGGCTCGGTCGAGAACAAGTACGAGACCGTCGCCGACGGCGCCTGGTCCGGCTGGAACGATTTCGCCTCCGCCGGGACCGCCTGAAGCGGCACTCACAGCACTGAGAACCACTGAAAAGCACTAAAGAGCACTGAGAAGCACTGAGCACCGACAACATCGGCGCGGGTCGGCGGTCCGACCCGCGCCGATGGCCGGCCGGGATCGCCGCGGCGACTCAGAAATCAGATATGACGGTCCGTGTTAAGGTGTGCCGAGGTAAGCGAGGTCCTGATCGGGATCGGGACAGCAGCCGGCTCAAGGCTGACGGCACACGGGGGTGCTTCGGGCAATGTGGTTCGGAATCCTTGGCCCCGTCATCGTCCGCACCCACGACGCACCGGACCCGATGCGCATCGAGGCGCGCATGCCGCGCACTCTGCTGGCCGCTCTACTCCTCGACGCCAACGACGTCGTTTCCGCCGGCCGGCTGTCCGCCGCGCTGTGGGGCGAGGCGCCGCCCCGCTCGGCAACCGGCTCGCTGTACAACCACATGACGCGCCTCCGCCGGCTCCTCGGCCCTGAGGCGGCGGGCCGCGTCCAGACGGAGGCGGCCGGCTACACGATCAAGGTGGACGACAGCGAACTCGACCTGAGCGTCTTCGTCAACCTGTCCCGCGAAGGGCAGCGGCGCAGCGCAGTCGAGGACTGGACCGCCGCGAGCGAGACCCTGGCCGAGGCGCTCGGACTATGGCGCGGCGAGCCGGCGGCCAACGTGACTGGCCTCGACGCCTGGCAGACCGGCATCCAGCGCGTCGTGGAGACCCGGTGGCAGGCGCTCGAAGCGCGGATCGAAGCCGACCTACACCTCGGCCGGCACCGCGAACTGATCGCCGAACTGCGGGCCCTGACGATAGAGCACCCGCTGCGCGAGTCCTACCACCGGCAGCTGATGATCGCGCTCTCCCGGTCCGGCCGGCAGACCGAGGCCCTCGACTCCTACCAGCAGCTGCGCCGAACACTCGTCGAGCAGCTGGGCATCGAGCCGTCCCCGCCGCTCCAGAAGCTGCACCAGCAGCTCCTGCGCGCCGCCCCGGACGCCTTCGCGCCGACGGCCGCGCCCTCGCGGGCCCCGGCGCGGCCCGCCGGGCCGGCCCGAGACGCCGAGGCGATGGAGGGCGCGCGCCGCCAACTGCCCGCCGATACCCGGGTCTTCACCGGCCGCGAGCGGGAACTCGCGCAGCTGCTCGACCTCGCGCGGATCCCGGGCGCCGGCGCCGCGGGCACTGCAGGCACTGTCGGCACTGCTGGCACGACGGTGGTGATCTCCGCGATCAACGGGATGGGCGGGGTCGGCAAGAGCGCGCTGGCGGTGCACGCCGCCCACCTCCTGCGGGCTCAGTACCCTGATGGACAGCTCTTCGTCGACCTGCGCGGCTACACCTCCGGGCAGGAGCAGGTCACCGCCGGGGAGGCGCTGGACTGGTTCCTGCGGTCGCTCGGGGTGCCTCCGAAGGCGATCCCGGAGGACCTCGGGCAGCGCGCCGCGTACTACCGGGACCGGCTCGACGGCACCAGGACCCTGGTAATCCTGGACAACGCCGCCGACGCCGCCCAGGTACGGCCGCTGATACCCAGCGCGCCCGGCTGCCTCGTCCTGGTCACCAGCCGCAGACGTCTGATCAGCCTCGACGACGCGCACCTGATCGCCCTCGACGCCCTGCCCGAATCCGACGCCGCCACGCTCCTGCACCGGGTCGCCGGCCGGGGGCGGCTGCCCGAGGACAGCCCGGCCATCGGCGAACTGCTCGCGTTGTGCGGCTGCCTGCCGATAGCGGTGCGCATCGCCGCCGCCCACCTGCGCCATCAGCGGACTCTGCGAATCGAGGATCTCGTCGAGCAGCTGCGCGACGAGAACACCCGCCTCGACCACCTCGCCGACGACGAGCGCAGCCTCGTCGCGGTGTTCGGCTCCTCCTACGGCGCCCTGTCCCCGGCCGAGCAGCGCATGTTCCGCCTGCTGGGCCTGATCCCCGGGCCGGACTTCGACGCCCACGCCGCCGCCGCGCTCGCCGGCATCGACCACCGCTCCGCGCTGAGACTGCTCGAATCGCTGCTCGACTACAGCCTGCTGATCGAGCACACGCCCGGCCGCTACCGCTTCCACGACCTGGTCCGCGTCCACGCGGCGCAGCGCGCGGACCTGGACGAGAGCCGGGACGCACGCGACGCCGCACTCGGAAACCTCCTGCACTGGTACACGGCCAACACGGACGCGGCCGGGCGGCTCATCGATCCGAGCCGTTCTCCGCTGGCACTGCCCGCGGCCGAGTACCCGGCCGGCCCGCCGCTCTTCGACACGGCGGACGCCGCGCACGCGTGGTACGAGCGCGAATACTCCGGTCTGCGTGCCGCAACGGCGTCGGCGCACACCGCGGGACGCCACGACTACGGCTGGAAGCTGCCCACCGCGATGTGGCCGTGCCTGCTCAAGCGCGGCAGCGCGCACGACTGGCTCGAGCTCGCCGAGGCCGGGCTGTGGTGCGCCGGGGAGCTGCCCGACCGGGAGGCCGAGAAGGCACTGCTGAACAGCAAGGCCGCGGCGCTCTGCCGACTGGAGCGCTACGCCGAGGCCAGCGCGGCGTTCGAGCTCGCGCTGGCCGTGCCGTCACAGAGTCCCAGGTCCCACGCGAGGATCCACAACAACCTGTGCGCGCTCTACAAGCTCCAGAACCGGCATGAGGAGGCGATCGAACACGGCCGGCGCGCCATCGCCCTCAACCGCTTCGCCGGCGAACTGCGCCAGGTCGCGGGGACCCTGGTCATGGTGGCCGGCTCGACCTTCGACCTGGGCCGGCCCCAGGAGTCCCTCGAACACATCGAGGAGACCGTGGAGATCAGCCGGCGCGTCGGGCAGAGCGACATCCTGGCCGTGTCCCTGGGCGGCCTGGGAGACATCCTGGCCAAGATCGGCCAGTCCGACCGCGCCGCGCTCGCCTTCGACGAGGCGATGGCCGCCCACCGCGACGCGGGCGACCGGTGGAGCGCAGCCGACACCCTCGAGATGTACTGCAACTTCCTGCTCAAAGCCGGCCGCACCGCAGACGCCACCGAACGGCTGCGCGAGTGCCTCACCTTGATGGAGTCCCTCGGCGATCCGCGCGCGGCACAGATCGGCGCCCTGCTCCGTGTCGCGACCTCCGCCGAGCCGGCGGGCAGCGCGACCGGGTCCTGAGCCGGATCCACGGCTACCAGACACGGGCCCACTAAACGTTCGCCCGGCCCGATGCGTGGCCTGGGCTGTGCGTATGAGTCGATTCTTGGGCCGCTGTGAGGCCTTCCGAGAAGTATGCGGCGGAAAGACCCGGGCGCCCGGCGCGGGAAGCCGGGTTCCGCTCGAGTACTCCGGAGAGACCATGACAATGACCAAGCGGCGCCTTCGGGCCGTGCTCGCCATCGGCGCGCTGGCCACAGCGGTAGCCGTACCATCGTCGGCCGCATCGACGAGTTCCGTCGCCGCGACGACCTGGTCCGCTTCGTGGGCAACGTCCCAGCCTTCTGCGATAGCCGTGGGGCCGTGGAAGAACGAGACCCTCCGGATGGTCGCCCGGACCTCGCTCGGCGGGAACCAGATCCGCATCGACCTCGCAAACCCCTACGTCTCCACCGCGGCGACATTCGGGCACGTGACCGTAGGCGTCCAGCAGAACGGAGGCACCACGACGGCGAACCCGGTCAACGTCACGTTCGGCGGATCGCTCGCGGTGACGGTTCCGGCAGGCGGCCAGGTCGCCTCGGATCCGGTGGCGCTCACCGTCGACGCCGGAACACGACTGCTCGTCTCACTCTACGTTCCGTCGAACACCCCGATCAGCACCGCGCCCGTGCACGAATACTCCTTGGAGACCGAGTACAACGACAGCGCGGGCGACGCCACGGCCGACCGGTTCTTCCCCACCACCAACACCTTCGGATTCACGACCTTCGTGACCGGCGTGGAGGTGAGCACCGCAGCGCCCGAAACCGTGGTGGCGATCGGCGACAGCATCACCGCGGCGATGGGCACCCCCGGCGACACGGACACGGGATGGACGGACTACCTCGCCGCACGGTCGGCTCCCGCCGGCTTCGCCATCGTGAACATGGGAGTGACGGGCGACCAGGTCATCGCCGACCAGTCGGGCAACCCCTCGGTCACCAGCCGCTGGAAGAGCGACGTCCTCGGCGTCCCCGGCGCCGCAGCCGTCATCGAGGAGGGAGGCATCAATGACCTGCGAGCAGGCGTGTCCGCCTCGACGCTGGAGGCGGCGCAGACGTCACTGGCAAGCTCCGCGCACGCCGCCGGACTGAAATTCCTGCTGACCACGCTCACCCCGTGCGGCGGAGTGTCCGGCGCGGCATGCAACGCGGCGTTCGAGACCCAGCGGGAGGCGTACAACACGTGGGTCCGATCCGGTGCGGGCGGAATCGAGGACGGATACATCGACTCCGACGCGGCCCTCGGCGATTACTCCAGCGGCGGCGTCGGAATCCTGAACCCCGTCTACGACTGCGGCGACCACATCCACCCGAACGCCGCAGGCAACGCCGTCATGGCCGACCTCGTCCCGATCAGCGAGCTGTGATCGCCCGATAGGCGGTCTGGTCGATCGGCTGGCCGGCTGGCCAGCCGACCAGCCAGCCGGCGAAGCGAACGCCGGGATGGATCACGTCAACAGTCGAAGTGTCCATGTGAACCGTCCCGGCACCGCCAATCGACCCCTAAAACGAGAACACGCCATGCGAGCACTCGAGAAAACGCCAGTAGCGAGCGTTCGAAGGCCCGAAAGCATTCAGGCCACCCATCCGGGTGACCTGACCTGCTTTTTCGCCTAGTAGCCCCGACGGGATACCAGCCAGATCGGTCCTTAACCACCAGCCCGCTGACCTGCGGATTCTTGCTATCGCAGCGCGGCGACCGCTGTCATGACCAACGGATAGTCGGCTCACCATCG
>DASYAE010000217.1:0-2451 GCA_036501535.1 Actinocrinis sp.
CTGGTCGTGCTGGCGACGTCGACGGTCGAGACCGCCCCGCCGCGACCGGCCCCGTCCGGCGTGAGCTGGTCCGAGCTGGCCGGCCCGGCGGTCCAGGACCGGTTCGCCGAGTACCTGGCCGGCTCCTCCTACGTCGCGGCCGAGCCGGAGCTCACCGAACTCGGCCGGTCCCTGCGCGCCGGATCCGCGCCTGTGCAAGCCGGGTTCCGCATGGTCGAGTGGGTCCATGAGACGTTGCGCTATGAGCGGGGCGCGACGCACGTCCGCACCTCCTCGGCCCAGGCCCGCGCCGCGGGCGGGGGCGTGTGCCAGGACTTCGCGCACGTCACGCTGGCCCTGCTGCGCGCCGCCGGGCTGCCCGGGCGGTACGTCTCCGGCTACCTCCACCCGGCGGCGGACGCCGGGGTCGGGGAGACGACGACCGGCGAGAGCCACGCCTGGGTGGAATTCTGGGCGGGCGCCTGGATCGCGGCCGACCCGACTTCTCTCGCCGAGGTGGGCAGCCGGCACGTGCTGCTGGCCCGCGGCCGCGACTACGCCGACGTGCGCCCGCTGTCCGGCATCTACTCAGGTCCGGCGGCCGAGCACCTGGGCGTCACCGTCGAGGTCACCCGGCTCAGCTGAGCGAGTCAGTCCGTCTCCTCCTGGGCGTGCACGGTCATCGACTCCAGCCGCGGTGCGCCGAAGGTGGTGACCATGGCGACGTCGGACGCGTCCCGTCCGCGCCCGATCAGGATCCGTCCCTTGCGCCGGCGGTTGTTGCGCGGGTCGAAGGTCCACCACCGGTCGCCCAGCCAGACCTCCATCCAGGCGGCGAAGTCCATCGGCGCCGGATCCGGCGGCACGTCCATCTGCGGCAGGTAGCCGAAGACGTACCGGGCCGGGATGTTCAGCGCCCGGCAGAACGAGATCGCCAGGTGGGTGAAGTCGCGGCAGACACCGAACCCGGAGGCGTTGACGTCGGCCGCCGTGCTCAGCGGGCCGCTCGCACCGTACTGGAACGTCAGGTGACCATTGACGTGATCGCAGATCGCCTGCACCCGGGAATAGCCGGCGGCCACGGCGCCGAACCGCGACCAGGCTTCGTCGCCGAGCACGTCGGGCAGGCAGTAGCGGCTGGGCAGCGTGTAGATGAGCACCTCGTCCGGTAGCCGGTCCGGCGGCAGTTCCGGCGCGTCCTCGCCCGCGTCCTCGGTCGCGTCGGGCACCAGCACCGAGACGCCGAACCGCAGCACGGAACGCCCGGCGGGCAGCACCACCCGCGTACACGGGTTGCCGTACAGGTCGGCGTAACGGCGGACGCGCGCGGCCGGCTCCGTCGACCACTCCGGCCGCTCGACATTTACCGGGGCCGCGTCCAGGGGCTCGACCTGGAAAACGGCCGGGGTGTCGACCTCCGCCTCGTATACGAACTCGCACCCCACCCGCACCCGTCGCGTACCCATCACCCCAGCGTGCTCCCTGCGATGTTCCGGCGGGCCGGGCGCGACGCGGATAGATCCCGCCATCGCGGCCAGCGCGTGTTCGTTGACGAGGGGTTCACCAGCACCAGGACCGGCCGGCGCCCGGTCGCCGGGATACAGCAGCACCTGCCGGTACAGTCCGGCGGCGTAGCGCTGGTAGATCTCCCGGCAGCGGGCCGGGCCGGGCTCAGCCGAAGCGCGGGTCGCGCCGGTTTTGCCCCAACTAAACATGAAACTCCGAGCAGCTCGGCGGCGCTGCAGTCAGCGAGTGCCTTAGCCACCTAGGTCCGGAGCAGCTAACTGACAGTAGCACGGGCGCCGTTACCGGCCGTCCCGCCTTCGCGTACGCTGATGTCATCGCACCTTTGGTGCACCTGGCTAGGCCGGCAGTTGCTGCGGCGGGTACTAACCCTCTTGGCCGGAGCCAGGACGTAGGCGTATCGCGGCGGTTGGTCGGGCATGCACGCAGCCCGCGAGCCTGAGCTTCTCTTTTTACCTGAGGTTTCAATTCTCGGTTCTCTCAGGGCGCTCCGATCGGAAGGCACCTGAATTTATGAGCACGCGATTCGGTTTTGTCGGCACGTTCCCGCCGACCCAGTGCGGACTGGCGACCTTCACCGCCGCCCTGCGCGGTGCCCTCTTGCACTCCACCACCGACGAGGGCTGGGTCGTCCGCCTGGTCGACGCATTCGCACCGCAACCCGGCGGCGAGGTGGTGGCCCAGCTCATCGCCAATGACTCCGCCTCGCTCCACCAGGCGGCCGCGCAGCTGAACCAGTGCGACGTCGCCATCCTGCAGCACGAGTACGGCGTCTACGGCGGAGCCGACGGCAGCGAGATCCTGCATCTGCTGGACGAAATCCAGGTGCCACGCGTCGTCGTCCTGCACACCGTGCTGACCGACCCGACGCCCCATCAGCGTCAGGTCCTCGAGTCCGTGCTGGCGAAGGCCGACGCCGTCGTCGCGATGACGAAGACCGCGCGCGAG
>DASYAE010000218.1:0-62242 GCA_036501535.1 Actinocrinis sp.
CTACCGCACGAAGCGGTAGGCACGGCCGGCTTAATGCAGGCTGGGCTGACTATTCGTCAGCCTCAGGTCAGACCTGCGGACCCGACGGGTCGGAGAACGGAACCGCCGCACTCCTCGCGTTCGCATTCGCGCTCACGCTCGGGGCGGTCACGCCCGGGGCCACCGGAGCGACACCGCGCTGCGCCCACTGGATCGCGGCCCAGGCCCAGACCTCCACGAAGGCGTAGGGCACGAGCTTCACCAGGTGCGCCGGCTCGTAGAAGTGGTAGCCGTACTGGAGGCGCGCGTTGTTGTGTGCGTCCACGGTGGGCTCGCTCGTCGCGGTCGCAGCCGTGTCGATCAGGCCCATGTGGCTCGCCTCGCCGTTGACGCCGAGGTACGTGACCACCATGTCGCCGGGCTGGGCGTCGGCGGGGATGTCCCCGACGTCCGTGGCCAGACCGCTGTCCATCAGGAAGTCGTAAATCGTGTTGTACTGCGGCAGCGGCGTGATCAACAGCAGGTCATAGGTCTTGCCGTTGGGCGCCGTGTAGTCGAAGTAGTCGTTCTGCGGGGCGTCCGGGCCCAGACCGGGGATCAGCCCGGCTGCGGCCAGCGACCTGGCGACGAACTCCGCGCACTGGTACTCCTCCTGCCCGCTGCCGAAGGCGACGGGTGTCGAATCGTTCCACGCGGTCCAGTCCCAGTGGGTCTCGGCGAACTGGACTTCGAGCGCCCGGGTCAGGGCATTGCCGTCGTCGGCCGGCGTGACCGACGACGAGGCCGAGACCGATGCGGCCGACGCCGGGACGGCGGCGGTAACCGCCGTCACGCCGGCAAGGCCGAATACGACGCAGGCGACGACCAACCGTCGCCCGAGAGATCTGTGCATAGTGTGTTTCCCCTTGCTGTCAGTTGACCCCCCGACGGCAGCCAAGCGGGAGTCAGACTACAGATCCTTCGGCGGTCTATGCGTCGCCGACACACAACACTGATCCGGATCTCCCCGCGGCGCACCGGATCCGCCGTGGCCAGGCAGGTTATCCCATCGCGCGCCGGACACCGGCGGCGGTATGGTGGCCCGGCCGGCCGCGGGACTCTGGTGCGACTTCCGGAACCCGCCTTTGAAGCGATGCTTCGCAGTTCGTGCCGCCACTCCCCGGCCGGCCCGAGGATCCGTCGGGGGAACGCCGAGGGGGGCGAGGGCCGTGTCGGTGCGGGACCGGGTGGCGTGCGAGGACGTGGTGATGTTCGCCAACGCGGCGATCAGCGCCACGGCGCAGCGCGAGTTCCACTCTGGCGCGGCCGAGCAGCGCATGTCGCTGAACTTCCTGCACGAATACGTCCTGGGCAACTACCGGGATCTGTACGCTGCGACGCTGGCGCTCGACATCAACCATCTCAATGCCGCGATGGTCGTGGTGAACCTGCTGCGCACGGCGAAGGACGCGGACCCGCGGCAGCGCATGGTGGAGGGGCTGCTGATCGCCGCGCGGCTGCGCGACCTGCCGCCGCAGCGCGTCTACGGCGTCTTCCGGCAGTTGCGGCATGTGGGCGTGAACAACCGGCGCACGCGGGCGATCATGCGCGACTGGGTGATAGGGCGGCCTGATCCCGCCTTCGACGCGGTCAAGTACCGCAGGGCACTGGCGCTGACCGTCCGGCACGCGCACCTGGAGTTGCCCGGCGAGGTAGGCGCCGCGCTGTTCGACTGGCGCCGCGCGGCCCGGTACGACACGCCGATCCTGGAGACCTGGCGGCGGGCGCACTACGAGGAGCGGGCTCTCTATGAGCTTCCGTACACAGTGGCCGAGGGGCTGGCGGCCCGGCACGGCATCGACCGGGCCCGCTTCCTGACCGCGATCGCGCCGAAGCTGACGCAGCGCGAGCGGCTGCGGCTGCAGACCTCGGCGCAGCGCCTCTCGGTCCGCGCGGTCGCGATGGACCTCGGCTCCGCGCCGCTGACCCGGCTCGCCGTCTACGTGCTCTCCCTCACCCGCCCGGAGCGGGCGCGCCGACACGAGGAGCTGACCGGCGCGCTGCGTGCGGCCGCGCGCCGGGCCGCGGGCCGCCAGGCCGGGACCTGGGGCCGCGTCGTGGCAGTGCTCGACGACAGCTATTCGTCGGCCGGCTCAGGGGTCAAGCGCCGCCGCCCGCTGGCCGTGGCGGTGGCGACGCACTACCTGCTGGAGGCGCTCGCCGCCGATTACACCGGGCTGTGGCTGAGGCATCGCGGCGATCCGCTGCTGGTCCACCCGCTCGGGCCGACCGGGCTCGGCGACCGCCTGGTCGACGGCCTGGAGCTGCGCCCGGACCGGCTGGCGATCGTCTCCGACGGCTGGGACAACGCGCCGCCCGGGCAGGCCGCGGAGGTGCTGCGGGTGTGGCGGGCCCGGCTGGATCCGGATCAGCGCACGAGCATCGTGCACCTTAACCCGGTCTACGACAGCGAGGCCTTCGACGTGCGCCGACTGGCGCCGGGCGTGCCGACGGTCGGCGTGCGGGACGCGGAAGACGCCGCGGCGCTGGTCGAGCTGGCCCGGTTCGCCAGCGGCGGGGCGCGGTTCGACGATCTGCGGCGGCACCTGGCCAGCCGGGTCGCGCGGTTCCTGGAGGCCGCGGCGCAGGTGGCGAAGGCGGCAGTGCCCGATGACGACACGAGTAGCGGCGAGGAGGTCGAGCAGTGACGACGCGCGTTCCCGTGACCAGGCGCGGAATCGACATGACCGGCCTGACCGCGGGTCCGGCGCAGGCTTGGGGCGCGGTGCGTATCGTGCCCCTGATCCGGGACGAGCCGATCACCGACCTGCGCCTGCACACCCGGCTGTACGATCCGGACGACCTGTCGATCGTCCGCACCGGATCCCGTACCGCGTACATCGCCTACGTCCCGCACGCGTTCGTGGCGACCTGGGCCGACGACGGGACGCCGGCCGCCGCCTACGGCACACAGCTGCTCGATCCGGACGCCCGTGCCGCTCCCGCGTGCATCGACCTGCGCTTCCGGCGGCGGATGGCGCGCCGCGAGGACAAGCAGCGGCTGCGGTTCCTGCCGTTGCACCTGGCCCTGGAGGGCTATCTGTCGCTGCAGTTCGGCGGCCCGCCGATCGCCTGGGCGGACTGGACCGAACAGGCGGTCGTGAACGGCCTCTCGCCGCGCGCGGAGGCGGCCTACTCCGGTGCGAGCGTGCCAGGCCTCGATGACGCACTGCGCATCTTCGAGATCCACCCCGGGCAGTGCGGAGCAGCGCTCTACATCGCCGACGCGCTGGCGGCGGCCTTCGTCGTCCCGCACCCCGACGACTACCGGGCCATGCACCCGACGCTGTTGCGCGACCTCTACGGCGAGCAGTTGTACCACTATGCGTATCTGTACCCTGCCGTCCCGGACTTCCGGGCCCGGCTCGACGAGGGGCGCGTCGGCACGGTCGCGGACCTGCGCGCCGAGCTGGCCAGGTCACGCCGCGAGTGGGCCGGGTTCCACGACCTGATGGCCGCCGGCCTGCTCGGCGAGCAGGGGCTGGCCACCACCGCGGTCCACCGCATGGGCCGCTTCACGCTGTCGCGGTTCCTCCCGCCGTTCGACCCGGACGCCGAGAACCACATCGGCGAGACGATCACCGCCGACGACGGCCGGCTCGCCTACCTCAAGACCTTCCGCCTCTCCGCGGCGCAGGTCCGCCGCGGCTTCCTGCTGTGGCAGCTGGGCCAACACGACTGGGACCTCGACGACACGGCCACGCACATGAAGACGACCCGACGCGGCCTGGTGCAGCGCCTGAACAGCGCAGGCTTCGGATATCTGCTGCGCCCGTAGAGCCTACCCCGGGCCCTACCCCCAGCGCAGGCTCAGGCGGCGGGTCGTGGTGAGCCGGGACGAGCTGGTCAGGTTCGTGGCGATCTCGACCGCCGCGGCGACGGCGAGGCCGATCGCGAGCCGGCGGGCGTCCTCGGCGCTCAGCTGCTTCGGCTCCGGTTCGGCGGCGGGACCGTCGCCGTCGTCGTCGGGCGCTGAGTCATCGGGTGCTGGGCCGGGCGGCTCGGGAAGGCGGGTGTTCAGGAACCGCCGGGCGCGCTGGGCCAGGACGGCGGCCGCCTCGGGATATCGGCGCAGGACGTCAGTGGGGATGTCGGCGGCGTGGGCCAGGGCGCCGAACGCCTGCTGGTAGAGGTCTGCGTCGTCGGCGGCCGCGGCGAGCAGTTCGGCTCCGAGCACGCCGCGCCGGTCCTTGTCGGCGGGGCGCAGGCGGCTGTGCTGTGTCTGGGCCGCCTGACCGCCGAGCCTCCGCGTTCTGGCGCGCAATTCACCCGATTCGACCAGCGCGGCGACATACACGTCGACCCGCTCGGGACCGCTGTCGTTCACCCATTCGTCGGCGCCGCGACCGGCCTCGCAGAACTCGGCGAGGTTGATCAGCGCCGCGTCGAGCACCGGATCGCCGACCAGCTCCGGATCGGCGACCCGCAGCAGCCCGTCGGCAGTCGCCTCGAGCCGCCCCCGCACGGCGAGGTCGACCAGCTCGGAGCCCGCCAGCGCGAAGCCGAGCTGGACCGGGAGCCGCACGGCGCCGCGCTGCGGGTTGACGGCCAACATGGTCAGGTCCGCACCCAGCGTCACGCCGCGAGTTTACCCGGCGGTCCGCGGTTATCAGCCGCTTGGCTCTAAAGGTGCCACCGCGCGTTGCCGCGGCCGGGTATTTGCCTTGACAGGCGAGCGAGCATTGAGCCGTGGCACAGGCGACTATCGCGGCGGTGCGCAGGCTGGCCAGCAATCCGATCATCAGCCGGGCGACGAGCGCCGCGATCGGAGTGAACATCAACGGGCCCTCGCTGATCGAGGCGCCGCCCTGGCTGGAGAGACCGCTCGGCCGGTACTACCTCTACTTCGCGCACCACCGCGGGACCTACATCCGGCTGGCGACCGCCGACCGGCTCGAAGGGCCGTGGACCGTCTACGAACCCGGCACGCTGCGCCTGGAGCAGTCGCTCTTCCCGACCGAGGGACGCCGCCCCCACATCGCCTCGCCCGACGTGCACGTCGATACTGCGTCCGGGGTCGTCCGGATGTACTACCACGGCCTGCAGACCGACACCCGGGAGCAGTTCACCCGGGTCGCGACGTCATCCGACGGGATCCGCTTCGAGGCTCGGCCGGAACTGCTCGGCCGGCCGTACTTCCGGGCGTTCGAGTACGGCGGATGGTGGTACGCGCTGGGCATGCCGGGCATCATCTACCGGTCGGCCGACGGCCTGAGCGGCTTCGAGCGCGGACCGCGGCTGTTCGAGCGCTCCATGCGGCACACGGCCCTGCTGCGCCGCGGCGACGAGCTGCTGGTCTTCTGGTCGCGGGTGGGCGACCGGCCGGAGCGGATCCTGTGCTCCCGGATCGGCCTCGGACCGCACTGGCGGCAGTGGCGGGCCGGGCCGCCGGTCACCGTGCTCGCACCCGAGCACCCGTGGGAGGGCGCTGATCTGCTCGTCGAGCCCTCGGAGCGTGGCTGGGCCGACGAGCCGGTGCACCAGCTGCGCGATCCGGCGGTCTTCGAGCAGGGCGATCGCGCGTTCCTGCTCTACTCGGCGGCCGGGGAGTCCGGCATCGCCATCGCGGAGCTGGAGCGCGTGGAGGCCCTGCTCGAGCAGACGCGCACAGCGACGCCGCAGGAGCAGCAGCAGGGCCAGCAGCAGCAGGACGGCGAGCAGGATCAGGCGGCGAACTCAGCCCCGGACGCCGGCGCAAGCGCCGAGCCGAAACAGCCCTCGAGGTTCCGCGGCCGGATGTGGGCCTCCACCGAGCGGGTCCTCGGCTACGTCAACCGGACCCACGGCACCGGCTACGGCCTCGTCGGACGGCTCGCCGGCGACCGGCAGTCCGGCACGTACCTGATCCGCGACGCAGAGTGCGGCGACGCGGTGCTGAAGTGGTCCACCCGGACCTCCGCGGCCGGCCAGGTCCTGCGCGCCGCGCCGGTCGTGGCGGCCGCGCGCGCCGCCGGGTGGCCCACTCCGGCGTGGCTCGCCGTCGGCGCCACGCCGAGCGGATTCCCTTACCACGTGCGGGAATACGCCGAAGGCGAGCCCGGCGACCTGGTGAGCGCCGACCTCGTGCGGGCCGTGCTGCCCGCCCTCGACGCGCAGGCCGGCCTGCGCCCCGCCACCGACCGGGACTGGTCCGCGCACGACCACCGGGTCGTCTTCGAGAACGGATCCGGCTTCGCCGGGCAGGTCGCGGCCGCGCCGGACGGGGCCCGGCTGGTCGGCCTGCTGGAGGCCTGGACGGCGAGGTTCCGGCAGGTCGAGCTGCCCACCGACGACCTCGTGCACGGCGGCCTCTCCCCCGGCAACGTCCTGCTGCGCCACGGTGGACTCAGTGCCCTGATTGACGCCGACGCGGTCGGCCGCGGCACCCGGCTGCACGATGTCGCGACCCTGATCGCGGCCGTGAACCAGTGGGGCGGCGATCCGGCCGCGAGCCGGGACCTGCGCGACTACGCGGCGCGCTACGCGGCTCCCGGCGAGTTCGAGGTCAGCGTCGCGGCCTGCCTGCTCGCGGCGCTCGCCTTCCGGATCGAGCACGGCCGGACTGACGCCGCCGCCTGCATCCGCGCCGCGACAGCGCTGGCCGGCGAGCTCGGCGCCGCTTAGCTCGACGCAACCTGTGAGCAACACCTTCGCGGTGCCCGCATACCATCCGTACATCAGGCCGGCGGCGACGGCACGAACCACGTGCGCAGCGCGTCCTCGAGGCCTGCCGTCGGATCAGCCCACTGCGGTCCGGCGGCCCACGCCACCCGGCCGTCCGGCCGGACCAGCAGCGCGTCGGCCGGGGCGGACCGGTCCCGGCAATAGGCCACCACCACGCTCACCGCGTCCCCCCACGCCGCCGCGACCTGCGACGGCGCCCGGTTCAGGGTGAGGTCCAGCAGCACCGGCCGCCCGGCGCGCACCAGCTCGGCGACCCGGACCTTGCCGCCTGATGTGGGCGAACACCCGGCCAGCGGAAGACCGGCCGATGAAAGCCCAGCAGTGTCCAGCTCGAGGTCCGGCGCCAGCCGCCCCTCGAGCGGGTGCCGCGGCGCGGCGCCGGCCGGGCCGCCGAGCTGCGGCTCAGACCCCTGAATCAGCTCGCCGAGCCGCAGTGCGACGTCCGGGAGGGCGACCAGTTCGCCGAACAGCTCGCGCAGCGCCTCGGTGTACTCGTCCCGGCCGCCGAGCGCACGCTGGGCCCGCGAGTGCATCAGGACCCGTCGTCCGGCCGCGTGCCGCTCGGCGTGGTATGTGTCCAGCAGGCCCTCGGGCGCCCGGCCCTGCACGTCGGCGGCCAGCTTCCAGCCGAGGTTGACCGCGTCGAGCAGGCCGACGTTCAGGCCGCCGCCGACTCCGAACACATGCGCGGCGTCGCCGGCGAGCAGGATCCGGCCGGCCCGGTACCGCTCGGCCTGGCGGCTGTTGCCCACCGTGCGGGTCAGCCACAGCGGCCGGCTCATCGGCAGGTCCGCGCCCAGCACGCGGCGCATGCTCGCGCGCAGTTCCTCGAGAGTCATCGGGCGCTCGAGATCGACGGACGGATCCTGCTCACTGGTCGAGACGATGAAGACCCCTTGCTCGGCCTCCTTGTCCAGCATCGCCAGCGGGGCGACGGAATACGAGCCGTGCTCGGTGCGCGTGTGCCGGGCCGGCTCCAGGCGGCCGGCGCCGGGCACGTCCACCGCGCCGGTCGCCGCGTCGATCATCGCAGGGGGCAGCGTCACCCGGCCGATCCGGGAGACCTCCGAGGAGGTCACGCCGGGGAAGCCGATCCCGGCCAGCTTGCGCACGCCGCTGTGCGCGCCGTCGCAGCCGACCAGGTAGCGGCTGCGCAGCCGGTACTCGCCGTCCGGGCCGCGCACGTCGATCTCGACAGAGTCCTGATCCGGCTCGGCGGTGAACCCGAGCAGCTCGTGCCCGCGCCGCACGCCTCCGCCGAGCTCGCGCAACCGCTCGTCGAGCAGCTGCTCCATCCGCCGCTGCGGGATCGGCAGCACCTGCAGCGGGCTGGCCTCCAGCACGGAGAAGTCGAGCTGCAGCGGGCCGAAGGAGAAGCGCGGCACCCGGCCGACCCAGGTGGCCCCCTCGCTGAACCGGTCGAGCAGCCCGCGGTAGTCGAGCACGGACACGATCTGGCCGAACACCCCGTTGCCCTTGGGCACCTCGCTGATCTCGGGCAGCCGCTCCAGCACCACCGCGTCGGCTCCGGCCAGGCGCAGCTCCGCGGCCAGCATCAGCCCGACCGGTCCGCCCCCGACGATCACGACATCGACGTCCATCGCTCTTCCCTCGCATCCGCCGGCCCGCCGGCTCCGGTTCGACCCGGTCCAGTCCCGTGGTCGTTTGTCATCTTCGGTTGACAGCGCCGCGCTGTCAACCGTGATTGACAATTCGGGCGAATCGGCAGCTCAGGATGCTCGGCGTGGGATCCGTCAGCAATTCTTGACTGTCAATACATCCTTGACACGCAAAGAAGCATTGACACGAGAAGGACGTCAAGGCTACCTTGACAGCAATGAACGACGACGTTGCCGACCTGGCCGCGCAGATCGCCGCGAAGGCCACGGAGCTGACACAGGCCGTCCAGAGCGGCGCGGTGGTCTCGACCGAGCTGGTCGTGGTCCGGCTGGCCAAGGAGCTCAACGCTCTTACGGTCAGGGCGCTGCAGGCCGGTGTGACCGGGGCGCGCGACGCCGGGCACAGCTGGCAGGAGCTCGGGGACCTGCTCGGCGTCAGCCGCCAGGCCGCATTCCAGCGCTTCGGCCGCCCGGTCGACCCGCGGACGGGAGAGACGATGACCACTGATCCGCTGCCCGGGGCCGCCGACCGCGCGGTCACCGTCCTGGCGGACTTCCTGGAGGGCAGGTTCGACGAGATCGTCGCCGGCTTCGACGGCGAGCTGGCGCAGCAGGCCGGCGGGCCGGACGCGGTGCTGCGCAGCCTGACCTCGGCTGCGCCCCAGATCGCGGCCATGGTCGGGCGGTACGAGCGGATGGGCGAGCCGGCGGTCTCCATGCGCGGCGCGCTGACCGAGGTCGACATCCCGCTCACGTTCGAGGCGGGCGAGATGAAAGGCCGGATCGTGTTCACCTTCGCGGGGAAGATCGCCGGACTGTTCGTCCTGCTGCCCGAAGCGCCCTGAGCGCGGATCCGTCGCAGCGGCCTAATCCACCGGAACCACCGAAAACACCGAGTACCGAACCAGTCGCGGGGAGCGGGGAGCCCGGCCGCGCCTCGACGGCAGAGCCCTGAGCCGTATCGGCTCCACGAGCCGACGCACCGCCCGGAGGGCCTCTGCCTGCGCATCGGGGGCCGGAGCGCGGCCTCCGCACACACCCGCACACCCCGCGCAGCACGACATCCGTCTGCTGATTCCCCCTGCCCGAGAGGTGGCCCCTCCATGACTTCACATACTGCGATACCTTGGGCGGCGCTGGTCCCGCTCGCCGTCCTGGAGCTCTTCCTGCTGGTCTACTGCCTGGTCGACCTCGCCCGGCATCCGAAGCCCCGGCACATCCCGCGCTGGGCCTGGGTGCTGATATGCCTGTTCGTCAATCCCTTGGGCGGCATCGCCTACCTGGTCATCGGGCGGAGCGAGGACCGGTGACCGCGCTCGCGGTCAGCACCACCGGCCTGGTGCGCGACTACGGCCGCGGCGCGGGGCTGCAGGGGGTGGACCTGCGCGTGCCGCGCCGCGGCGTATACGGGCTCGTCGGCCCGAACGGCGCGGGCAAGACCACGCTGCTGTCGATCCTGGCCGGGCTGCGCCGGGCCGACGCCGGGCGGGTGCGGCTGGAGGTCGATCCGGACCGGATCGCGGTCTGCCCGGACGCCCCGGAGTTCGAGCCCTGGCTCACCGCGGCGGAGGCGATGCGCCAGTCCCGCGGCCTGGCGGCGCGCGGTCGCGGCGGGCGGCGCGCAGCGCAGGCAACGAACGCAGCCCAGGCAGCCCAGGCAGCTGATACGTCGGACGAGGCCACCGCGCGGGTGCTGGCCGAGGTGGGCCTGGCCGAGGCGGCCGACCGGCGCACCGGCGGGTTCTCTCGCGGCATGGCCCAGCGGCTCGGCCTGGCCGTGGCCCTGGCGCTGGACCCGGAGCTGCTCATCCTCGACGAGCCGACCAGCGCGCTCGACCCGGCCGGCCGCGCGGAGATGCTCGCGCACGTCGCCCGGCTCGGCCGGGACCGCACGGTGATCTTCTCCAGCCACGTGCTGGCGGACGTGCAGCGGGTCGCCGGGACGGTGGGCGTGCTGGACCGCGGCAGGCTCCTGTTCCAGGGCCCCGTGCAGGACCTGATCGACGAGTTCCTGCAGCCGGCCTGGGAGATCCGGGTGCGCGGCGGCGCGGACCGGCTGTGCGGGCTGCTGCGCCGGTGCGGCTGGGTCACCTCGGTCACAGAACTCGACGACGACTCGGTCCGGGTGGAGGCCGCGGACACCGCCTCCGGCGAGCGCGGGCTGCCCGGGGTGATCGCCGAGGCGGGCGTCGCGCTCGTCGCCCTCCGGCCGCTCGACGCGGACCTGGAGGCCGCGTTCCTCGCCCTGACCGGCGGCGGCACGCGCCACGACGCGGATCGGGCGGAGACGGCGTGAACGGCGAGCTCTCGGTCTGGCGGGTCGAGTGGATCAGGCTCCTGCGGACGCGGCGGTGGCTCGCGCTGGCCGGCGTGTTCGTGCTCTTCGGCTTCATCGGGCCGTTGGTGGCCAAGTACACGAACCAGCTGCTCAGCCATGCGGGCGGAAAGGGGACGCCGATCAAGATCATCGTGCCGCCGCCGGTGCCGGCCGACGGGGTGACCGGGTACACCGGCAACGCCCTGCAGATCGGGCTCGTCGTCACCCTGGTGATCACCGCGTTCGCCTGCGCGATCGACGCGAGGCCGGCGCTGTCGGTGTTCTACCGCACCCGGGCCCGGCGCTTCGCCGACCTGGTGGTGCCGCGGTTCGCGGTCAGCGCGGTCGGCGCGGTCGTCGGCTACCTGCTGGGGCTGGCCGCCGCGTGGTACGAGACCGCGGTGCTGATCGGCGACCCCGGCGCGCTGCCGGTGCTCGAATCGGCGCTGGCCGGCTCGCTGTACCTGGTGTTCGCGGTTGCCGTGGCGGCGCTGACCGCCACGCTGGCGCGCAGCACCGTCGGCACGGTGGGGCTCGCGCTGGTCGTCATGCTCGCGCTGCCGAGCGTCGGGGCGATCCCGGGCGTCTCGCGATGGCTCCCCTCGGCGCTGGCCGGCGCGCCGGACGCCTTCCTGCGGCACACGAATCCGGATCATTATCAGCGGGCCCTGATCATCACGGTCCTGGCGACCGGCTGCGCGCTGGCGCTGGCGGTGCTGCGCGGCAGCCGCCGGGAAGTGCGCTGAGCGGACCCGGCGCGCGGTTCCGGCGCCGCGCTGTCCACGGCACCGGAACCGGCTTGAGGTCAGGGCCCGTTTATGACGGCGGGTAGACCGTGACGACGGTGACTGGCACGGTGGCCGACCCGCCGAGGCTGCTGGTGATGGTGATGCTGCCCGGATCGGGGACCAGGGCCTTGTTGATCGACTGGACGCCCTCGCCGGTGTTGCTCATCGTCCCGATGACCGCGCCGCTGTTCACCGAGGTGATGGTGAGCGTGGCCCCGGTGTTGGCGTCGTACGCCACCGTGGTCAGCCGGGAGAGGTGGGTGTTCCAGACGGCGCCGGCGTCGACGATCCGGTCGAGGCTGCCGGTGCCTATGGTGATACTGAACTCCTGCTCGACCGACGGGCCGCCGGCCAGGTCGCTCACCTGGAGGGTGAAGGTGCTGGTCCCGGCCTTGGTCGGAACGCCGTAGAGCTGGCCGGCGATCAGCTGCCGGCCGGCAGGCTGCCGCTGACCAGGGTCCAGACATAGGGCGAGGACTCGGGGCCGTAGTAGGTCGGGCCGCCGGTGGCGTACGGGTCGGATTCGTAGTTCACGCCGACGTCCCCGACGCCCATCGAGCAGACCGCGCCGCTGCACACGTACGGCGCGGAGTAGATGGAGAGCGGGGCCGTGGCCGCGGAGGCGGGCGCGGACACGCCCAGACCCGTCGCGAGCGCCGCACCGGCCGCAGCCAGAACGGTCGTCTTCCGTCGCATGGAGTTGCTCCAGAGTGCTGATATGCGTTGATAACCGGACATGTGAATCTCGATATTGCGCGACGACTGTCAGAACCCTGTCTACCGCCGCCACTGAAACGGATTGACGACCACGGCAGTTCACCGCGACTCGGCCCGGCGGGAGCGTTCCCCGGGCGGCCGCGCTCGGCGCTGTGCACCACTGCGCCCCTTGCGCCCGCAACAGGGCTCTCATGTTCGTCCGGTGCTCGCCGCCCCGCAGGTCAGCTGCGGCTCACGGCGCGCCCGACGCCGGCCGCGATCGTGGTGGCCAGGATCCAGCCGGCCGCGGTGAGGAAGTAGGCGAGCCATGCATATCCGCCCTCTGCCGCGTACGCCCGGCCGACGCCGAAGTCGATGACCGGCAGCAGAAGGTCGAGCGAGTAGATCAGAGGGTTGAAGGGCGGGCTCGCGCCGGTGCCGGTCGCCGCCGGATGGTGCAGGCCGAACACGACGGTGCCCAGCGCGAGCAGCCCGGCCAGCCAGGCCACCGCGCGCCACGGACGGTACCCGTAGCCGACCACGACATCCTGCAGCAGGCCCCAGATACGGGCCGGGGCGGGCAGGGTGCGGCGGCGGGCGCGCTGGCGGGCCAGCAGGATGAAGCGGGCCTCGTCGTCGTGGCCGATGCGGCGGTAGTGCGCGGCGAGCTGTTCGTAGGGGTCCGGCAGGTAGGCGGAGCGGTCGTCGCGCTCGATCCAGCGCAGCCGCTCGGTGGCGGGCCGCGGGTCGGCGAGCTGGTCGTAGCGCAGGCCGTCGAGCCGCAGCGCGGTCGGCCAGGTCTCGGGCCGGTCGCGCAGAATGCCGATCTCGGCGTGGCTGAGGTCGACCCGTTCCGGCACGTTCTCAGTGCACAGATCCAGTTCCCGGACCGTGGCGCGAGTCAGGGTGAGCGCGAAGGCGCCGTTCGTGGCCAGCACGGCCTGGTCGAAATTGAGGATGCCGTTGACGCGGGCGCCGTTGAGCCGGACCGGGCCCTGGGCGGTGAAGCCGTCGTAGCAGTGCACGTCGCCGACCACCGTCACGGACCGTCCCGTGAACGCCGGACCGTCCGGGTTGACGAGCATCGCGCCCTCCAGCCGCACGCTCGCGCCAACCACCGCGCGCGAGATGTCGATCCCGCCCTCGGCAGTGAAGTCCGGCGTAAGGCGCAGATCCTCGCCCACGTGCGCGGCGACAGCGTGCAGCGCTGTGCCGTCAGCGCGCAGCCGCGCTCCGGCAAACCACGCGCCGCCAGCGATCCGCGTACCGCGTATCCGCAGTTGGCCCTCGGTCTCGATCCCGTCACAGGCGAGCAGGCCGCCGATCTCGGCCACGGAGGCGTAGAGTGCGATGCCCCCCGGCTTGCGCAGCCTCGCGCCTTCGAACCGCGCGTCGCCGTCGATCCGGGCGCCGCGCAGGTCAACCCCGCCGCGCGCCGCGAATCCGTCGCGGCACGAGACGTCGCCGTGGATCTCGGCCCGGCGCGCGAAGATCGCGTCCCCGTCCGGGTTCACGACGTCGGCGCCGTCGAGTTGCAGGGCGCCGGTCACCCGGGTGCCCTCCAGCTTGAGGCCGCCCTCGATCCGGCACCCGCCGAGCCGCAGGTTGCCCTCGACGACGGCGAGCGAGGCGTCCAGGCCGCCACGCAGGTGCGAGCCGACCAGACTGACCTGCCTCGTCTCGGTGCCGTACATATATATGCGCTCGAGGATGCAGCAGTTCTTCAGCCGAAGGTGGTGGTGCAGCTCGGCGTAATCGACGTCGAAGACGCCCTCGATGCGCGCTCCGGCCAGCCGCACCGCGGCGATGTGGCCGGGCTCCGCCTCGCTCGCGCCGAGCAGCAGGGTGACGATCGTCCGGGCCCGCACGACGCGCTCCGGGCCCCAGTCGTCGGCGCGGGCCGGATCGTCGACCTCCGGGTCGCCGACGGTGAAGTCGACCTCGGCCCCGGTCCTGAAGGCCGCCCACACCCGCCGCTCCGCCTCGGTCGGCTCCCCCGGTCCTCCCGGCTCCCCCGGCTCTCCCATCGGTTCAGACTAACGGTCCGTAGAGGTCCGGGCGGCGGTCGGCGAACAGGTCGTTGTTGGGCGAGAGCGTCTTGTCGCGGGTCAGGGCGAGGTCGACCTCGGCGCTGGCCTCGCCGTCCGGGCCGACGGCCGCGATCCGCCAGCCGTGCTCGCCGATGATCGAGGTCCCCTCGGTCCACTCCTGTCCGCGCTCGGTGCCGGACCGGTCGCAGCAGGCCACGACGACGCGGTTGACCCGCGCCGCGGCCTGCACGATCAGCACCTCCGAGGGCCGCTCGCCCTCGGGCACCTCGGACCTCGGCCAGTTGGTGGGGATCGCCAGCAGGTCCGCGCCGGCCAGCGCGGTCAGCCGGGTGTACTCGGGGAATTCGAGGTCGTAGCAGATCAGCACGGCGATCCGGCCGAACGCGGTCGGCACGACCGGCGGCGGCTGCGATCCGGCGGCGAAGAACAGCTTCTCCCGGTCCCAGAGGTGGGCCTTGCGATACACGGCGAGCACGCCGGTCGCGTCCAGGATCAGGGCGCTGTTGTAGACGGCGCCGTCCGCGCCGAGCTCGGCGAAGCCGCAGACCACGACCGAGCCGCCGGAGACGGCCGCCGCCCACTCGCCGACCATCGGGTCGTCCGGCGTGATCGCGCAGCGGCGCGCCTCGTCCGCGGACTCGAACACGTACCCTGACGTGGCGAGCTCGGGCAGCACGAGGATGTCGGCGCCCGCCGAGGTCGCCTCGGCCACGGTCCGCACGATCATCCGCTGGTTGGCCTCGAGGTCGGCGATGCGCGGCGCGAGCTGGCGGCAGACGATGCGGGTCATCCGCTGCTCCTCCTTCGGGTGCGGTCCGCCGTCCACGATAGCCCGGCGACGATCACCGTCCAATGCGGCGGGACCCCGTGCGTCGCACGGGGTCCCGCCGCGGCCCCCTTATTCGGGCCGCGGATCCCACCGGAAGCGGCGGATCGCGACCAGCGAGCCGACTGCGCCCCAGACCAGCAGCACGCCGAGGTCGCCCCAGGCGAAGCCGCCGTGCTCGGCGAACGGTCCGAGCAGCGCCTGGTTGAACGGCCGCACCGGCAGCAGGCCGGTGACCCGGGTCAGCGCCGCCGAGTGGATCGGCATGTAGGTCCCCGAGACGAACAGGAGCGGGAACAGGACGAACTGGACCACTGCGGGCGCGGCCTCCGCGTTACGGATCAGCGAGGCCACTGCGACGCCCAGGGCGCAGAAGCAGGCGGCGCCGAGCACCAGGGCCAGCGCGACCGCGGCCCAGTGCGTCGGCAGCGGGACGCCGAAGACCGAGCCGATCGCCACGATGAGCGCGACGTCGATGACGCTGACCACGATGCAGTGCGCGAGCAGCCCGACGAAGTACATCCAGGCCGGCAGCGGGGTCGCCCGCACCCGTTTGAGGATCCCGTCCTGCCGCCGCGTGGCCAGCACGATCGCCAGCTGGCTGTAGCAGGCGCCCAGCACGGAGAGTGCGGCGATCGTCGGGACGTAGTACTGCAGCGCGGAGAGCCCGTAGAAGTAGGAGTCGCCCGAGGCGCCGTTGAACAGGGCGCCGAAGACGGTGACGATCACGACCGGGAAGACGAAGGTGAAGAACGCGCTCTGCGGGTTGCGCCAGAACGACAGCTGCTCGTAGCGGATCTGATGCCACAACAGGGCGAGGTCGCCACGCCGCCCCCGCTGCGCTTGGTCTGCATGGATGACCGCCGTGCTCATCGTCCGGTCCTCTCTTCCCCTCGTTCGGGTGACTTCTGTTCAGCGACTTCGGTCAGCTGAAGGTAGATGTCCTCCAGGCTCGGCCGGTCGACGGTCAGCTGCTCCAGGGCCGTGCCGCGGTTCAGGGCCCAGTCCGTCAGCTGATGCAGCGTCTTGGTCGGCTCATCGCTCTCGATGCTGATCAGGCAGCCGTCGACGCTCGGAGCGACCTCGATCGGCAGGTCGCCTATCGCACAGCCCTCCGGCAGCGCGAACCGGACGCGTGCCCGTGCCATGTCGCGCCCGCCGAGCGTCGCCGGCGTCCCCTCCGCCACGATCCGGCCGCCCGCGATCACCGCGACCCGGTCGGCCAGTTCCTGCGCCTCCTCCATATAGTGCGTGGTGAGCAGGATCGTGGTGCCGGCGTCGCGCAGGTCGCGCACCACCTGCCAGGCGCCGCGCCGCGCGGTCGGGTCGAAGCCGGTCGTCGGCTCGTCCAGGAACAGCAGCCGCGGGCCGCCGATCATCCCGAGCGCGAGGTCGAGCCGCCGCTTCTGCCCCCCGGACAGCGACCTGACCTTCCGCCGCTCCAGCCCGGCGAGCCCCACCAGCCCGATCACCTCGCCGACGTCCCGCGGCGCCGGGTAGTAGCCCGCGTTGCGGGCGAGCGTCTCACGGACCGTCAGGTAGGGCTCGACCGCGATGTCCTGGAGGACGAGCCCGATCTGCTCCCGCAGCGCCCGGCCCCTGCCCCGGTCGCTGGGGTCGCAGCCGAGCACCTCGACGCGCCCGGCGTCGCGGTTCCGGAACCCCTCGAGAATCTCCAGGGTGGTGGTCTTGCCCGCCCCATTCGGGCCGAGCAGCGCGAAGATCTCGCCCTGCGCGACGGTGAAGTCGATGCCGCGCACCGCTTCCACCGCCGCGTAGCTCTTGCGCAGCCCGGAGACCACGACCGCGTTCATCGCTTGACGCACCGGACTTTCACGACGACGTTCAGGTACCGGCCGGCCATCCCCGGCGAGCCCGTCACGCCGAACTCGGTGCGGTCGATGCGCGCGGCCGCCTTGGCGGTGAACGAGTCCGAGGCGACGTCGACCGAGCCCGGCTTGATCTCGAAGGTCACCGGCCGGGTCACGCCGTGCGCGGTCAGCTCGCCCGCCAGCGCCGTCCCGGCGAGGCCGGTGGAGACGAAGACGATCAGCGGGAAGCGCTCGACGTCGAGGAACTTGACCGAGCGCACGACGCCGTCGCGCATCGGGTTGAGAGTGCGGAAGGTCGCCGCGTCGGCCTCGATCCGGACGCTGGACTCGGCGATCGGCTCGTTGACGTCGACGACGCCGGCGCGGATGGAGAAGTGGCCGCGCACCGGCGCGATGCCGAACATGTGGCGGGTGCGGAAGGTGATGGACGACGCGGCGGGATCGACCGTGTAGCGGCCGAGCTGCGGCGTGGTCTCCGTGGGGAGCTGGGAAATGGACATGACTCCATTGCACGGTGCGGGGCGGGTGCGGCGGCAGGGCGAGCAGTCGGTACCGGGGCCGACGAACGTCGGGAGCGTCGCGTGGCGCATGCGACTTTCGTAGGTTTCCGGACCGCCGATGGTCGCGCGTTGACGCCGGCCGCGTGCGGATGAATTACCGTGGTCGGCATGGGGTCAACGCCGTTCTCGACGTGTCGGCCGTGGTTGTACCGGCATCGCCGCGCCCAGGACGTGGGTACCGCGGTCTTCTTCGTCGCTCTGGACACGGTCGCCACGCTGTCCGGCGTGTCGTGGTGGCCGAAGCACCCCGGTTCACTCGCCTGGACGATGCTCGTCCTCCAGGCGGTCGCCTGCTCTTCGCTGGCCGTCCGGCGGCGCGCGCCGCTCGTCGTGCTCGCCGTCCTGGGCGTCTTCGTCCTGGCGCTGACGCTGCTGATCTCGCCTGTCGACGCGATCCACCCGGTGAACCCGGTCAACGTGTGGGCGCCGTTCGCCGCGACGCTCGCGGCGTACGGGCCCTTCTTCTGCCATCAAGTCCGGCTGCGGGAGTATGCAGCACTCGCCGCCTTGACCATCGTCGTCGCGCGGCCGTGGGAACCGTCGCTGGAAGTCATCGCGGTCGCGTTGCTGCGTATCGCGGTCGGGCCGCTCCTGGCGCTGTACTTCGATGCACGGCGGCGGCTGGTCCAAGCGCTGACCGAACGGGCCGAGCGGGCGGAACGGGAGCGGCACCTGCTCGCCGATCAGGCGCGGGCCGAGGAACGGGCGCGGCTGGCCGGTGAGATGCACGACGTCGTGACGCATCGGGTCAGCCTGATGGTGCTGCAGGCCGGTGCGCTGCGGATGACGGCCAAGGACGATGCCACGCGGCAGGCGGCGGAGGAGTTGCGGGCGGCCGGCTGCCAGGCGCTGGACGAACTCAGGGATCTGGTGGGCATCCTGCGCACGGCCCCGCCGGGCGACGAGCCGATACCGGATCAGACCCCTTCGGTGTCGGGCATCCCCGAGCTGGTCGCGGAATCCACTGCGGTGGGCACGCCGGCTGAGCTGATCGAGGAGGGCGACCGCGCGCTCGCCTCGCCGGTGGTCGGCCGAACGGCGTACCGGACGGTGCGGGAGGCGCTGACCAACGTGCGCAAGCACGCGCCGGGCGCACACGTGACGGTGCGTATCACGTACGACGAAGCTCAGATCCACGTGCTGATCCACAACACGCCGCCGATCGAGCGACCAGGCAACGGCGCGATGCCGGATGGAAGCGCCCTGGCCGGAACGGGCTCGGGTCTCGGCATCGCGAACCTTCGACAGCGCATCGAGCTGGTACACGGTACGTTGCGGGCGGGCAGTGCACCTGACGGTGGGTTCTGCGTAGAGGCGACCCTGCCTGCGTATGTACCGACGGCGGAATCGGTGGTGTAACGGGTGATCCGGGTGGTTGTCGTGGACGACGAGCCGATGGTGTGCGCGCACCTGCGCACGATCCTCGGGTCCGCGGACGATATGGAGGTCGTCGACCAGGCGCACGACGGCGCGGCCGGCGTCGAGGCGGTCGTGCGCAGCAAGCCGGACGTGGTGCTGATGGACCTGCGCATGCCGGGCGTCGACGGCCTGACCGCGATCGAGCGCATCGGCGATCTGGCCGACCCGCCGCCGGTGGTGGTGCTGACGACGTTCGACGCCGACCAGTACGTCCTGCGGGCGCTGCGCGCCGGAGCGACCGGATTCCTGGTCAAGTCCACGCCGCCGGAAGACTTGATCGGCCTGGTCCGCGTGGCGGCGGAGGGCAACACGGTGCTGTCACCCGCGGCAGCGCAACGCCTGGTCGCAGCATCGACGGACAGCAGCGCGGCGCGGGACCGGGCCCGCAGCCTGGTCGGCTCGCTGACCGAGCGCGAGGTCGAGGTGCTGGCCTGTCTGGGTGAAGGACTCTCGAACGCGCAGATCGCCGGCCGCCTCTTCCTGTCCGAAGCGACGATCAAGGGCTATGTCTCGCGCATGCTGGACAAGCTGGGCTGCATGAACCGCACCCAGGCCGGCCTGATCGCGCACGACGCAGGCCTCGTCAATCCGTAGGGGCGGGCTGCCTTGGCCTCGTCGCATGGCTGATCCGATCCCGAGCGCCGCAGCGCGCACCCTGACCGACGATCATCGGCAGCTCGTCGTGGTACTGGCCGCAGCATCGGCAGGTGTAACCCGGCTCGTCAGGCATGCGGACGACTGTAATGCGAACCGCGTCAGACAGTCGCCGCCGGGAGATCCACCAGCGTCGCGAGGCGGGCCCGGTGGCGGCGCGGAGTGCCGAGGAGGATGGCGTCGGCCTTGGCCCGCTTGAGGTAGAGGTGCGCCGGGTGCTCCCAGGTGAAGCCGATGCCGCCGTGCAGCTGGACGCATTCCTCGGCGGCCCGGACCGCCGTCTGCGAGCAGTGCGACTGCGCCATGGCCGCGGCGACCGGCGTGTCAGGGTCCTCGGTTGCGGCGCAGTCCGCAGCGTAGCGGGCGAGGGCGCGGGCCTGGGTGACGGCTGCCCAGAGGTCTGCGACGCGGTGCTTGAGTGCCTGGTAGCTGCCGAGCGGGCGGGCGAACTGATAGCGGGTCTTGAGATAGTCGACGGTCGTGTCCAGGCACTGCTGGGCCAGGCCGAGCTGCTCGGAGGCCAGGATCGCCGCGCCGGTCACCAGGGCCGCCTCGAGGGCGGCGCGCGCGTCTTCGCCCTCTGCCACGGCCTGCGCGGGTACGGCCTCGAAGGCGAGATCGCTCAGCGGGCGGGTCAGGTCGAACGAGACCACGTCTTCGCGTACTGCGGCGCTCGCGTCGACCCGGTAGACGGCCGGGCCGCCGGGTCCGACCGCCGGTACGAGCAGGTGGTCGGCCGTCCGCGCGTCCACGACGTTGCGGACGGCGCCGGTCAGCGTTCCGCTCGCGCTCGCCGCGACCGCGCTCGGGAACGCGTCGCCGGGGGCCGTGTCCATCGCCACCGCGACCGCGGCGGTCTGCGTGCCGTCGGCAAGCCCGGCCAGCAGATCCGACGCCCCGGCACAGCTCGCCACGACCGTCGCCAGGACGCTGCTGCCCAGGAACGGCGTCCCGGCGACCGCGCGTCCCAGCTCCTCGGCGACCACCGCCGCCTCGCGCCAGCTCGCGCCCTGGCCGCCCGCCTGCTCGGCGACTGCGAGGCCTGCGACGCCGATGTTCCCGGCCAGGGCCTGCCACAGCGCGGGGTCGTAGGGCTGCGCGGTCTCGAGGCGGCGCAGGACCTCGGTCCACGGCGCCCGGTCGGCCAGCAGGTCGCGCACGCTCTTGCGCAGCTGCTCCTCGATGTCGCTGTAGAGCAGGTCGGTCATTTCGGGAGGTCCTTCCAGGCGACCGTCTTGTCCGTGTTCTGCTCCCGGGGCAGGCCGAGGACCCGCTCGGCGATGATGTTGCGCAGGATCTCCGAGGTGCCGCCCTCGATCGAGTTGCCCTTGGCCCGCAGATAGCGGTAGCCCGGCGTCGAGCCCGCGAAGTCGACGGTGATCGGGCGCTCGGTGGACCAGGTCTCGCTCTGCCAGTCGCCGTAGCGCAGCGCGTCCGCGCCGCGCAGTTCGAACTCGAATCCGCTGATCTCCTGGTTGAGCCGGGCGTAGGCGAGCTTGGCCGCCGAGCCCTCCGGCCCGGGCGCGCCGGCCGCCAGCTGCTGGCGCAGCCGCATCGCGGTGAGCCGGACCGCCTCGGCGTCGATCCACAGCCGCATCAGCTCGTCGTGCGCGTCCGGGGTGCGCAGCTCGGGATGCTCGCGCCAGGCCGCCGCGGCCGCCGCGATGACCCCGCTCTCGCGCGGGCTCGCGCCGCCGCCGATCGCCACCCGCTCGTTCATCAGGGTGGTCTGGGCGACCCGCCAGCCCTCGCCGACCCCGCCGAGACGCAGGGCGTCGGGGATGCGGACCCGGGTCAGGAAGACCTCGTTGAACTCCGCCTCACCGGTCATCTGGCGCAGCGGCCTGACCTCGACGCCGGGGTCGGCCATGTCGCACACGAAGTAGGTCAGGCCCTGGTGCTTCGGCAGGTCCGGATCGGTGCGGGCGACCAGGATCGCCCAGCGCGCCTCGTGCGCCATGGAGGTCCAGACCTTCTGGCCGGTGACGATCCAGTCGCCGCCGCCGCGCTCGTCGCCCTCACCGCCGCTGCCGCCCTCGCGCACCGCGCGGGTGCCGAGGCCGGCCAGGTCGGAGCCGGCGCCCGGCTCGCTGAACAGCTGGCACCAGACCTCCTCGCCCGTCCACAGCGGCCGCAGGAAGCGCCGCCGCTGCTCGTCGGTGCCGTGGGCGAGGATGGTCGGGGCGGCCATGCCGAGACCGATGCCGATGCGCCGCGGGTCGTTGTCCGGCGCGCCGGCCGCCGCGAGTTCGGCGTCGACGACCGACTGGAGCTCGCGCGGCGCGCCGAGCCCGCCGAGGCCCGCCGGGTAGTGGACCCAGGCGAGCCCGGCGTCGAACCGGGCGCGCAGGAAGTCCGTCCGGGCCTGCGGGCCCGCGCCGCGGTGCGGATCGTGTTCGGCGAGCAGCTTCCTGACGCGCTCGCGCAGTTCGACGGCCGTGGGCACCGGGATCCCCTTTCGGAGCGGACGCGGGCGGATCGGGCGGATCGACGGGAACGGATTCAACAGTAGGCGATCGCCGGTGCGCGACGGGCCGCGACGGGCCGCGACGGGCCGCAGCCGGCCGCCGGGCCCGTCGCCTCAGCCGGTCAGCTGCGCCCGATGTGCGGGCCGAGCAGGGTCAGGTCGGCCGGCGAGAGCCGGTCGTGCGCCGTGGCGGCCTGGTGCCAGAACGGGTAGAGCAGCGGCGGCCGGCTGACCTCGTCGAGCCGGGCGCGCTGCTCGTCGGACAGCGCCAGGTCCGCGGCGGCCAGGTTGTCCGCCAGCTGCTCGCGCGTGCGCGCGCCGATCACCAGCGTGCTGATCGCCGGCCGGCCGAGCAGGTAGGCCAGCGCCACCTGCGCGGCCGAGACGCCGAGCTCGGCGCCGATCGCGACCAGCACGTCGACCGTGTCGTAGAGCTTGTCCTGGTCGTGCACCGGCGGCTCGTTCCACTCGGTGAGCTGCCGCGAGTCGCCCGCGGGCTGCTGCCCGCGCCGGTACCTGCCGGAGAGCAGCCCGCCGGCCAGCGGGCTCCACACCAGCACGCCGAGGCCCTGGTCGACCGCCAGCGGCACCAGTTCGTACTCGGCCTCGCGGGCCTGCAGCGAGTAGTAGATCTGCTGGCTGACGAAGCGGGGCAGGCCGTGCCGCTCGGCCGTGCCGAGCGCCTTCATCAGCTGCCACGCGGCGTAGTTCGAGGCGCCGACGTACCGCACCTTCCCCGAGCGCACCAGCAGGTCGAGCGCGCCGAGCGTCTCCTCCAGCGGCGTCTGCCCGTCCCACTCGTGCACCTGGTAGAGGTCGATGTGGTCGGTGCCGAGCCGGCGCAGGCTCTCTTCGCAGCCTGCGATGACGTGGTGCCGGGACAGGCCGGCGTCGTTCGGGCCGCTGCCCATGGACATGCGGACCTTGGTGGCCAGCAGCACCTCGTCGCGCCGGCCCTTGATCACCTGCCCGACGATCTCCTCTGCGAGCCCGTCGGAATAGACGTCGGCGGTGTCGATGAGATTGACGCCGGCCTCCAGGCACATGTCCACCTGGAGCCGGGCCTCGTCCACGTCGGTCGAGCCGACCTGGCGGAATTTGTCGCGCCCGCCGAAGGTCATCGTGCCCATGGTGAGGACCGAGACGCGCAGGCCTGAAGCGCCGAGTGTGCGGTATTCCATGGCCCCAGACCCTACTCCCGGGCAGACCGGATGGTTAGGGGCGTCAATGCGGTTCGGACCCTACACGACCGCCGTCTGCACAGCTCTCACGATACGTATCGGCGCGGTTGCTCCAACGCGGCATTGGAGCAACCGCGCCCGATCCCTCAGGCGTTCTCCCCTTCGCCTCACCGAGAAAGCTATTCCGGCGAGTGCGGGTTCGGATATAGCGGAAACCATGCATTTCCGGAGCGCCGCCGCACGGTGCTATAACATGGCCGCCGACCAGGAGGTTTACCGGACTATCGGCGCGATCGGCCGCGCACTGCGCGCACTGATGGCGCAGCCGAGAGCGTCCTCCATCCGAACGAGGGTAGGTGGTGCGTGCCCGGCGACGGAACTGGGCCACGCGAGTGAACGGCATTACCCGCCGAGTCAAGGGATTTCAGCGCATGAAAGCCACTGCGGCACGGCTTGTGGAGCACGGCAAGCCCCTCGAGGTGACCGAGATCGACCTGCCCGAGCCGGGCCCCGGCGAGGTCGTGGTCGACATGCTGTACGGCGGCGTGAACCCGGTCGACACGTATCGCGCCGCCGGACGGGTTAACCCGGACGCACCGCTTCCGCGGACCCTCGGCGCCGAGGGCTCGGGCACGGTAGACGGCCGGACGGTCGTCGTGACCGGCCACGGCGTCGGGACGAGCCGGGACGGCATCTGGGCTACAAAGGCGGTAGTCCCGCGGTCCGCGCTGACCGACGTCCCGCCCGGGGTCGACCCGAAGGACGCCGCGGTGATGGGAGTGGCGGGGGTGACCGCGTGGCGCACGGTGACCGAGCTCGGCGAGGTGACCGCGGACGACAGGGTCCTGGTTCTCGGGGCGAGCGGCGGCGTCGGGTCGGTCGTCGTCTCGCTGGCGCACGGCATCGGCGCGCGGGTGTGGGGCCAGGCGGGCTCGCCGGACAGCGCGGACTGGATCCGCGGGCTCGGCGCCGAGCGGGTCCTGACCGGCGGCGCGGACGACCTGGCCGCGCAGGCGGCGCAACTCCAGCCGACCGCGGTGTTCGATCCGCTCGGCGGCGCTTTCACCGGCGCCGCGATCGAGGCCATGGCGCCGCACGGCCGCCTGGTCATCTTCGGCACGTCGGCGGGCGCGAGCGGGACGGTATCCCTTCAGGCGCTGTATCGCTCCGGGCTGCGCATCGTGGGCTACGCCGGGCTGCTCTCCACGGACGAAGCCCTGAGCGCCGCGCTCGCCGCGGCACTGCAGGGCCTCGCGGAGAAGCGGTTCGAGGTGGTCGTCGGCTCGGTGGTCCCGCTCGGCGCGGTCGACGAGGCGTTCAGCCAGTTGGCGAGTCGCAAGGTGCGCGGAAAGCTGGTGCTCGACCTGCGCGGCTGACCCTACGCGCTCGGCTGTTTCGGTGATTGGATGAAGGCAGCCGCGCGCCGGGCGCGGGACGCTTCGAACGCGCACGAGGGAGTGCAGATGAGCCGTCAGGTCCAGGGTGTCGTGGCGATGGCCAAGGGCGAGCCGGTCGGGCTGCGCACCGTCAACGTCCCGGATCCGGGGCCCGGCGAGGCGCTGGTCGACGTCGCGGCGTGCGGGGTCTGCCACACCGACCTGCACTACAAGCAGGGCGGCATCAGCGACGACTACCCGTTCCTGCTCGGCCACGAGGCGGCCGGGACGGTCGCCGCGGTCGGCGAGGGGGTCACCGGGCTCGCGGTCGGCGATCACGTCGTGCTCAACTGGCGCGCGGTGTGCGGCGACTGCCGGGCGTGCCGCCGCGGCCGGCCGTGGTACTGCTTCAACACGCACAACGCGAAGCAGCGCATGACGCTCGAGGACGGCACGGAGCTGTCCCCCGCGCTCGGCATCGGCGCCTTCCTGCCGACCACGCTGGTCGCCGCCGGCCAGTGCACCAAGGTCGACCCGGCCGCCGCGCCGCAGGTCGCGGGCCTGCTCGGGTGCGGGGTGATGGCGGGCCTCGGCGCCGCGCTGAACACCGGCTCGGTCGGTCGCGGCGACAGCGTCGCGGTGATCGGCTGCGGCGGCGTGGGCTGCGCGGCGATCGCCGGCGCCCGGCTGGCCGGCGCGGGCGCGATCATCGCGGTGGACGTGGACGACCGGAAGCTCGCCTGGGCCCGCGACTTCGGCGCCACCGCCACGGTCAACTCCCGCGAGACCGACGCGGTCGAGGCGGTCCGCGAGCACACCGGCGGCTTCGGCGCCGACGTGGTGATCGACGCGGTCGGCCTGCCGGAGACCTACCGCCAGGCCTTCTACGCCCGCGACCTGGCCGGGACGGTCGTGCTGGTCGGCGTGCCGACGCCGGAGATGAAGCTGGAGCTGCCGCTGCTCGACGTCTTCGGCCGCGGCGGCTCGCTCAAGTCCTCCTGGTACGGCGACTGCCTGCCGACCCGCGACTTCCCGCTGCTGATCGACCTCTACCTGCAGGGCCGGCTGCCGCTGGAGAAGTTCGTCAGCGGCCGGATCGGCTTCGGCGACATCGAGGACGCGTTCGCCGGGATGGAGCGCGGCGAGGTGCTGCGCCTGGTCGCAATGCCCTGATCAGGATCGTCGGAGAATCGTCAGGCGCGGCCGGGTAGACTGGTCTCGAGGCGGCGAACAGGGCCCGAACGGGCTGCAGCCGCAGGGAACGTCGAGGGCCGACGGCGCGCCGCGAAGCGCCGGAGATATGAACGCTGATCAAGGCAGTGCCGGTCAAGAGCTGGGGGCGCCGGCCCCGCAACGATGAACGCGGGACCGGCGAACGGGCCGGTGCGGGCGAAGTCCCGCAAGGAGCTGAGCGCGCAGCGCCGGCGCCGGGCGCACTCCTGCTGGGACCACCTGATCGCCGCGCCGCTCTGGCCGATGCACGAGGTGAATCTCGGTACCCTGCTTCGCACCTGCGACGCGGTCGGCGCCTGCCTGGCCGTGCCGCGGCTGCGCTGGGTGCCGGAGGCGCTGGAACGTGGAAATACCCTGCGACGGCCGACCTGCGTGCACTACACCGGCGACCAGATCGACTGGCTGGCCCGGCAGCGGGCCGGCGGCAGCGCGATCGTCGGGGCGGAGCTGGCCGACGAGGCGATCCGGCTGGCCGACCTGCCGCCGGCCCGGCGGCGCACCGTGCTGGTGCTCGGCCACGAGCAGCACGGGATCCCGGCCGAGGCGCTCGCGCTGCTCCACATCGCGGTCGAGATCCCGATGGTCGGGCACGGCGCCAGCCTCAACGTGGCCGTCGCCGGATCACTGGTGCTCTACCGCCTCGCCGGCCTCATCTGACTGCTGACACCAACGAGTGCACTGCGCCGCGCCGCGACCCGGCTCATGATCGGCGTAGTGCCGGGTAGACCGGTGACGCCGATCCCCGAGGCGGTCGGCAGCCGGATGGAAATGAGGAGGCTGTGATGCCCGTTCCCGAGTCGGCGCGGCGTGAGCCGCGCTGCTTGGTCGGCACGGCCGGGTGGGCGGACCGGGACCTGATCGAGAGCGGCTGGTACCCGGCCGAAGTCCGCAGTCCGGCCGAACGGCTCGCCTACTATGCGGACCGATTCGCGCTGGTCGAGGTCGATTCGCCGTTCTATGCGATACCCGGACAGTCGGCGGTGCTCGGGTGGGCGCAGAGCAGCCCGAGCGGCTTCGTGATGGATGTGAAGGCTTATTCGCTGCTCACCGGTCACCGCACGCGCACGGCGACGCTGCCGCCGGACCTGCGCGAACTGGCGGAGGGCGCACGGATCGCGGCAGGCAGCGCAACTAAGGAGCTTCTCGACGCGACCTGGCAGTGGTTCCACGCGGCAGTCGAGCCTCTACGGCAGGCCGGCCGGCTCGGACTGGTCCTCATGCAGTTCCCGCCGACGTGCCGGGCGGAGCCGCAGGGCCTGCGACGCGTCGAGGAGGCCTTGTCCCTCTGCGCACCGCTTCAGGCCGCGGTGGAGTTCCGGCACGACTCGTGGCTCGACGCGGCACACCGTGATCGTGCTCTGGCACTGCTGCGGGCGTACAACGCGGCTTTCGTCTGCGTCGACATGCCGCAGTCGCAGTCCCATGCGATGCCGCCCGACGCGGAGCTGACGGCGGACAAGGCGGTCATCAGGCTGCACGGCCACAGCGCGATGTGGGCCGACGGCGGCAAAGAGGCGCGCTACCGGTACGAGTACACGGAAGCCGAACTGGCTGCATGGGCCGAACGGGCGCAGCGCCTTTCCCGGAGCGTCGACGAGGTACACATCGTGGTCAACACCTGCTGTGCGGGGGCGGCACAGCGGGCGGCGGCGCGGTTGCGCGAGTTCGTCGATCCGATCGCGGACGACACCCGTGGCGACACCGCGTAGGAAATCGGATCCGGGGTACCCGCCCGCCCATGTCGGACGATGATGATGAGGGCGCCGAGAGCCCGGCGCCGAAGCCGGACGACGGCGCAGAACTGCCGTCGGCAGAGCCGTCGTCAGCAGCGCTTTCAACGGCAGAGCCGTCACCAGACGCAGCGGAGACGTCCGGCACGGACACGGAATCCGCGCAGCCCCCGGATCCAGAACCGCAGCCCCCTGAGCCGCAGTCCGCGGAACCCGTGCAGGCCGACGGCGAGACCGCCGCTGACGACGACGCCCCGCAGCATGCTGCCGAGGCTTCGGAGCCGGCCGCCGAGCCCGAGGCAGACGGTTGGCCCGAGGCGGATGGTGGGCACACCGCCGTCATGGAGCCGGTGCGCGAACCGGAGACCCAAGTCATCGCGCGCATCGAGCCGGACACCGAGCGGCTGTCGGCTGATCCGCCGCAGACCGATCCCGGAACCCCGCCGCCTGCGACCCCGCCGGACGAACGTGCGCAAGCCGCCGGGCCCGACCGCTCGAACCGCACGCTGCTGCTGTTCGGCGCGGTCATCGTCGGCATACTGATCATCGGGGTGCTCGGCGCGGTCATCGGCAGTGCGGCGCGCCGCGGCTCCGGTTCCGGCGAGCCCGGCACGACCCCCGCCTTCAGCATCCCGGCGAGCGGGGTGAGCGTCGTCGAACTCGACGGCGTCGCCGGCAAGGTCTCGATCAACACGGCGGCGACGTCCTCCGTCCAGATCTCCAGCGGCAGCCCGGCGCAGCTGGGGCACCAGTTCGACGCCGCGACGCACACCCTGGACCTGTCCTGCGCGACGAGCGGCGGTAACTGTCCCGCGGCGGCCTACACGGTGACGATCCCCGAGCACGTCGGCCTGACACTGCACCAGATCTCCGGGCAGACCACCCTCGCCGGCGTCTCCGGCCCGATCAGCATCACCGCCGGCTCGGCGAGCACCACGGCGACCGGCCTGACCGCGACGAGCTTCACGGCGGTCATCACCGGCGGGGAGCTGGACGCCGCGTTCACCGGCGTGCCGCAGCACGTCAGCGTCTCCGTCATCTCGGCCCAGGCGACGCTGCACCTGCCCGGCAGCGCGCAGTACGCCGTGGACGAGCAGATCATCGCCGGATCCGCGAACGTGCAGATCCCGCGGGTCGCGGGCGCCCCGAACGTAGTGGAGGCTAACGTCACATCGGGGCAGATCACCCTGCTCGCGGACTGACAGCCGGGCGTCCGTGGGCCCGCACCGCCCGCGCAGTCGCCACCGGCAGGCACGTCGAAGGGAAGGCCCGCTCATGGTCGGCAATGGCAGGGACGGGGCCGAGGCGGTCGACGCCGGGGATGCCGCGCCTGTACTGGCGGCGAAATCCACGCCGGCTCGACAGGCGGCGGCCGCGCTGAATTATGAGACCGTGTTCGTCCTCGGCGGCGGCGGACACCTCGGCGCGTATGAGGTCGGCATGCTCAAAGCGCTGCTCGAAGCCGGCGTCAAGCCCGATGCGGTGCTCGGCACCTCGGCCGGCGCGATCAACGGCGCGGCGCTGGCCGCGGACCCGACCTCGGACGCGGTGGCCCGCCTCGAGAAGCTGTGGACCGGCCTGAGCGCCGGCGGGATCTTCGAGGACTCGCTGTTCACGCGGCTCGGCACGATGATGCGCAGCCGCACGCACATGCACTCGAACACGACGCTGCGCCGCATGCTGGCAGAGAGCATGCCGGTCGAGCGGATCGAGGACCTGCAGGTGCCGTTCCAGTGCGTGGCCGCCTCGATCGAGCGGGCCGCCGAGCACTGGTTCAGCACCGGGCCCATCGTCGAGGCGGTGCTCGCCTCGTGCGCGGTGCCGGGCCTGCTCCCGCCGGTCAGGATCGACGGGGAGCACTTCCTCGACGGCGGCCTGGTCGACAGCGTGCCCGTCGGGCGGGCGGTGGCTCTCGGCGCGCGCACTGTGTACGTTTTGCACGCCGGGCGCCTAGAGCAACCGCTCCAGGCGCCGAAGCAGCCGTGGGAGGTCGCCGCGGTAGCCTTCGAGATCTCCCGGCGGCACCGGTTCGCGCGCGACATGGCGCAACTGCCGGAGGGGGTGACCGTGCACCTGCTCCCCACAGGCGCCGACCGGCTGGCAAGCGCGAATTGGGCCCAATACGTCCGCTATCGGGACTATGCCATCGCTCATGAGCGCATCCAGCAGGCGTATCGCGCCAGCCTTGCCTATCTCGGCGCCGCGCCGGAGTAAGCGAGATAGGCGCGTTGAGACAGGCCGAGGCGAGACGGACGGCAGAGAGGCAGGGCTGCGGGCATGGGAGTGGTGGTACGCAGCTTGCTGCGGCACACGCTGATGCGCCGCATGGTCACTGTCACGGTGCTGCTGCTCTTCACCGCGGTCGCAGCGGTCGGGCTCCTGGTCGTGCTCGTGGTGACCGGGCCGTTCGCTCTGCGCCGCGGCGGCCGGGGGCGCCCGGTCCGCTTCGGCGTCTTTCTGGGGGTGTACCTGACGGCCGAGTGGGCCGGCCTGCTTTCGGCCGTCTGGCTGTGGATGCGGGCCGGCTTCGGCACCCGTCTGGCCGCAGAGCGCCATCAGGATGCGAACTACGCGTTGCTGACCAGGCTGCTCGGCTGGCTGTACGTCACGGCCATCCGAGTGTTCGATCTGCGGATCGAGGTCCTTCCGGCGAAGCCGGACGAGCTGGAGCCGGAGCCGCAGGACGTCGCCGACCTGCCGGACCGCCCGCTGCTCGTCTTCAGCCGCCACGCCGGCCCCGGGGACTCGTTCCTGCTGGTCTACGCGCTGCTCGCGCGGCTGCACCGGCGGCCGCGCATCGTGCTCAAGCAGCTGCTCGCCCTCGACCCGCTGTTGGACGTGCTGGTGAGCCGTATGCCGCACAGCTTTGTCGGCCCCGGCAACCACAGCGCTGACGCGATCAGGCAGATCACGACAGAAATGGGTCCGCGCGACGCGCTCATCGTGTTCCCGGAGGGCGCGAACTTCACCGCGGAGCGCCGCCGCCGCGCGATGGCCATGCTGCGCCTCCGACCCCTCGGCCCCCGCAGCACCACCCGCCGGGCGCAGGCACTCAAGAACGTCCTGCCGCCTCACCCGTCCGGCGTCTCCGCGGCGATCGACGCTGCGCCGGACGGGTCGATCGTGGCCTTCGTCGCCCACACGGGCCTGGACCATCTGGAGTCGGTCGCCGGGGTCTGGGACGGCACGCCGCTCACCGGTCCGGTCGAGGTGACCTGGTGGATCGTCCCGGCCGACCGGGTCCCGGCCGGTGCGGACGCGCGGGTGCGCTGGCTGGTGGACAACTGGACCAGGGTCGACACCTGGATCAAGCAGAACCACCAGGCCCGGGAGCGCCCTCCCCAGCCGTGAGCCCGGCCGGCCGGCCAGCCGGCCGACCGGCCGGGCACGCGGCGACTCAGCCCTCGAAGTCCGTGCCGCGGCTGACCGCCTCCCAGGCGTCGAACTCCTGCCGGGCCGCGCCGAGGCTGGCGGCGATGGCGTCGGCCGCGTCGTTGCCGAGCGGGAGGCGCAGCGGGGTCTTCTGCGCCTGCAGCGCGGCGAGGATGGCCTCGGCCGCCTTCGCCGGGTCGCCGGGCTGCTTGCCGTCGCTGTCCGGGAGATCGACGCGGACCCGGCCGACCGTGTCGGCGTAGGCCGGGTTCGACGCGGACTGCAGCAGCGCCGAGCCGCCGGCGAACCCGGTGCGGAACGCGCCCGGCTCGACGATCACGACCTTGATGCCGAAGGGCGCGACCTCGAGGGCGAGCGCCTCGGACAGGCCCTCGAGGGCGAACTTGGTGGCCGAGTAGCCGCCGACGCCGGGGAACGAGAAGCGGCCGCCCATGCTGCTCATCTGCACGATCGCGCCGGAGCCGCGCTCGCGCATGTGCGGCAGCACGGCGCGGGTCAGCGCCGCCGGGCCGAAGAAGTGCAGGTCCATCAGTTCCCGCAGTTCCCGGTCGGTCGTCTCCTCGACCGCGCCGATCAGGCCGCGGCCGGCGTTGTTGACGAGCACGTCGACGCGCCCGTACCAGAGCAGGATCTCGCCGACCGCCGCGGTGATGCGGGCCGGATCGGTGACGTCCAGCTCGAGCGGGACCACCCGGTCCGGGTGCGCCCGGGCCAGGTCGGCCAGCGCCTGCGGCCGGCGGGCCGCGGCCACCACCGTGTCGCCTGAGGCCACCGCGGCCTCGGTCAGGGCCCTGCCGAAGCCGGAGGTGGCGCCGGTGATCAGCCAGACCCGTCCGGCCGCGGTGCGCTCGGGGGTTGCGGTGTCGGTCATCTGTGGCTCCTGTGCGTTTCTGCGGGCTCTGCGTCGCGGGGCGACGTCCTTCGTGTTCCGTTATGCCAGGGTCCGGCAGGTGCCGTCCAAGACAGCTTTTCGGCCGAGCCATAAACATCGTTTATGATCGCAGGATGGAGTTGCGCCAGTTGCGCTACCTCGTGGCGATCGCGGACGCCGGGAATCTCGGCCGGGCTGCGGAACGGCTCTTCGTCAGCCAGCCCGCGCTGTCCTACGCGCTGCGCCGGCTGGAATCGGAACTCGGCGTCCGGCTGTTCGAGCGCCACGCCGGCGGGGTCACCGCGACCGCGGCCGGGCGCGAGGTGGTGGACGAGGCCCGGCAGGTGATCCAGCAGGCCGACCGAGTCGCCGCGGCCGCGGACCGGCATCGGCGCGGGCACACCGGGGTGCTGCGGGTCGGCTTCGAGGCCAGCGGTGCGGGCGAGCTGACCACGCGGGCGCGGGCCGAGTTCGCCCGGCGCCACCCGGGCGTGCGGGTCGAGCCGAAGCGGTTCGACTGGGGCGAGGAGGCCGCGGCGCTGCGGGACGGCCGCGCAGACGTCTCCTTCGTCTGGCTGCCGGCCGACCTCGACGGCCTGCGCTCCGAGGTGGTGCACATTGAGCCGCGGGTGGTGGGCCTCCCGTCCGGCCACCCGCTGGCCCGTCGGGACGGCGTATCCGTGCTCGAGGTCAACGACGAGCCGCTGATGTGGACCGAGCGGGCGCCGCGCGCGTGGGTCGACTGGTGGGCCGTCAATCCCCGGCCGGACGGCTCCGAGCCGCGCTGGGGGCCGACCAACGACAACGTCGAGGAGATGCTCGAGACCGTGGCCGGCGGCGCCGCGATCTGCTTCGCGCCGCTCAGCATGGCCCGCTACTACGCGCGCCCCGACCTGGCGTGGGTGCCGCTGACCGACGTCGAGCCGCTGCGCGTCGCGCTCGCCTGGGCCGAGGGCGCGCGGGACCCGCTGGTGCACAACTTCGTCCGGGTGGTGCGCCAACTGGCCGGCTACACTGCGGCCGGCCCGGACACCGCGGTCGGCGCGGACCGCCGGGATCAGAAGGCTTAGCTTTCAGGCAGGCGCAGGCGGCGGACGCAGGCCGTCGAAGATCACCGCGAGGGCGTCGGCCCGCAGATCCTCGTCCCAGCCGCCCTGCACCGCAGCCTGGCAGACCCCTGCGATCAACGCGACCACGGTCTCGGCACGCACGTCGGCGCGCACCGTCCCGGCGGCCTGGGCCAGCGCGAGCAGCCGCCCGATCTGCTCGCCGAGGCTCTGCACCGAGGCGCCGACGGAGAGCGCCATCCCCTCGTCGGCCAGCAGGGCGACGACGCTCTGCTTACGCGCCGCCTGGTCGACGAGCCGGGTGAAGAACTCGAACAGCGCGGTGGCCGGATCGCCGTGCTCGGCCACCTCGGCCGCGTCCTGGGCCAGCCGGGCCAGCAGGTCCTTCATGATCGCCTGCAGCAGCGCCTGCTTGGTCGGGAAGTGCCGGAACACGGTGCCGACCGCGACCCCGGCCTGCGCCGCGACCTGCTCCGTCGAGCCGGCCGCGCCGTCCCGGGCGAACACAGCCTCGGCCGCGGCCAGAATCAGAGCCCGGTTGCGCAGTGCGTCGGCGCGCGGGCGGCGGGCCGGGGCGCCGGAATCGGCGGCGGGTCCGGGGTCGGTCGGTGCAGTACCCATTGAAAAGTGAGTCTCCACTCATCATACTGAACATGAGTCGCAACTCATCTTAGCCGACACCGAAGGGACCGCCCCGATGAACGCCGACACGACCGCGCAGGGCGCGCCGCTCACCCCGCGCGAGGTCTTCGCCCTCATGCAAGAGGCCTGGCTCGGCCGGCGCGACGACGGCGACCTGTTCGCCGAGGACGTGCTGATCGAGGCGCCGTTCGCCCCGCCCGGCCACCCGAGGCGCCGCGAGGGGCGTGACAACGTCCTAAGTTTCTATCGGCCGCAGCGGGCCGCGTTCCCGGTGCGCTTCGAGGAGGTCCGCGACACCGTGGTGCACGAGACCGCCGACCCCGAGGTCATCGTGGTCGAATACACGCTGGCCGGCACGGTCACCACGACCGGCCACCACGGCAGCGCGCCGTTCATCGGCGTGCTGCGGGTCCGGGACGGCAGGATCGCCGGCTGGCGCGAGTATCAGGACACGCTGGCCATCGCGCAGGCCGTGGGCCGCCTGCCGGACCTGCTCGCGGCCGCACAGGCACAAGCACAACCGCAAGCACAGTAAGCCGCGCGCCGCGCGTCAGTCGCCGGACGCGGCCTCGCGCAACTCGCCGAACGCCGCGGCGAGCGTGGCTGCGGTCCAGTGCGCATTGAGCCCGCTCGGATTGGGCAGCACCCACAGCCGGCTGTCGGCGATCTGCTCCAGCTGCGGTCCGATCGCCGCGCGGCGCCGGTCGAAGGCCTCGCGGTACGCCGTGATCCCGACCACGGCCACCCAGCGCGGCCGGAACTGCGCGGCCTTGCGCTCCAGGATGCGCCCGCCGGCGCGCAGTTCGTCGCGGGTCAGCTCGTCCGCTCGTGCGGTCGCGCGGGCGGCCACGTTGCTGATGCCCAGGCCCAGAGCGAGCAGTTCCTCCTGGCGTGCGGGGCCGAGCAGGGCCGGGGTGAAGCCGGAGGCGTGCAGCGCGGGCCAGAACCGGTTGCCCGGCCGCGCGAAGTGCCTGCCGGTCGCCGCAGACCACAGGCCCGGGTTGATGCCGCAGAACAGCACCCGCAGATCCGGCGCGATCACGTCGGGGATCGTGGCGCCGTGCGCCGCGGCCATCTGCGCCGCGGTCGGGCGGCGGGTCGCGTTCCGGTCCGCCGGGCGTGCCGTCGTGGTCATTCCGCCATTATTCCGTGTGGTGTGAGTGCTCTGAGTGCGGGGTGTGCGGCGACGACCCGTGCCCGTGCTGCGCGTGGGAGTGCTCCGCCGGCTCCGCCGCGTCGGGGCCGCCGCCCATCATCCGCAGCATCGCGCCGCCGCCGGTGCGCGCGAACCGGATCGCGAGCACCGCCGCGACGACGAGGAACACGATGTTCAGGAAGGTCGTATAGTTCCAGGTCGGGTGGCCGCTCGGCAGGTGCGCCGCCGCCTGGTCGGGGATCAGGCCTAGGCCGCCGAAGACGAACTCGATGACATAGCCGGCCGTCGCCATCGCCGCGTAGAACGCGCCGAGCACGACCGCGGCCATCCGCGCGCCGTAGTACTTCCGGTAGATGTTCAGGATCGGCAGGATGATCAGGTCGGCGAAGATGAACGCCACCACGCCGCCGAAGCTGATGCCGCCCTTCCACAGCACCACGGCCAGCGGCACGTTCCCGATCGAGCAGACGAAACTGGCGGCAGCTACCAGCGGACCGATCAGCGGGCCCCACAGCCGCGCCGCCAGCGGGTGCCCGGCCAGGAAGAGGTGCTGCCAGAAGCGGTCCGGGACCCACGCCGCGACGGCTCCCGCGATCAGCAGCCCGCCGACCAGGTCCCGCCAGATCGCGGCGAGTTCCATCACGAATACGTGCGCGACGGCGGTGAAGCCCTCGCCGGAGAACAGGCGGGCGGCCAGCGAGCCGCCGCGCGCCACGGACATGTCCATCGCCGCATGGCCCTCCATGGAGCCGGCGACGCCGCGTTCCGCCTGCTCCCGTGCCGCGCGCAGCAGCCGGTCCCGCACCAGCAGCCGGAACAGCACGGCCACCAGCACGATCATCAGCGGCCCGGCGGCGTACTCGGCCAGGGTGAACTGCCAGCCCATCAGCAGCGCCAGGATGACCCCGAGCTCGACCACCAGGTTGGTCGAGGCGATCTCGAAGGCCATCGCGGCGGTGAAGTCGGCGCCCTTGCGGAACAGAGAGCGGGCCAGCGCCACGGCCGCGTAGGAGCAGGAGGACGAGGCGGCGCCCAGCCCGGCCGCCGCGGCGAGGGCGCGCGGCCGCGCGTCGCCGAGCAGCCGCACCACGGCGGACCTGCGGACCAGTGCCTGTACGACGGCGGACAACAGGAAGCCGAGCACCAGCGACCAGACGATCTGCCAGGTCATCGATCCGGCTTCGGACAGCGCGTGGATGATCGCGGACACGGCGCCCCTTTCCGCGGGCTCGCGGGCCCGCCCCTCGGATATATACCCTAGAGGGGTATCCATCGGGGTGAGCAACACCCGCGGCGCGCGGATGATTCCGGCCGGGCCGCCGACAAATCAGACGCTGGAGACCAAAACCGGGATAAAGTCAGTGCCCGCGCACCGCGGTCTTGACCCTCCCTTGAGGTGCCCGTTCACTTCCCTGAAGATTCGCGCACCCGGCCGGCCCGCCGCCGCCAGACGGAGTACAGCAGGTAGAGCCCGCCGATCAGCACGATGACGCCGAGCGCCGCGTACACCGGATGACCGCTCATCATCGAGCCCTTCGCAGCGCCCACCCCCTGGGCGATCCACAGCAGGCCGACCAGGCTCAGGACCGCTCCGACCACGATGCGAACCCACATTGCGACGACTCCCTCTCGGCACCGGGCGCAGCGCGCCGGCCCGTTCTCGGACGGATCCCCCGAGAGGAAACGGTCCTGCCGCGGCACCGGTTCGGCAAGCTCGGGCCCGGTTCCGACGTGTTGTCGGCCCGTGCCGACGCAGTGTCGGCGCGAAGGGCCGACTGGACGCTGCGGCGCGCGGGTGGCCAGACTTGACGCATGCCCGAACTGCCCGAGGTGACGGCGCTGGCCGAGTTCCTGACCCGGCGGGCGACCGGGCGCACCGTGTCCCGCGTGGACGTCGTCGCGTTCCCCGCGCTCAAGACCTTCGACCCGCCGGTCTCCGCGCTGGCCGGCGCCGAGGTCCGCGGGGCCTCCCGGCGCGGGAAGTTCCTGCTGGTCGAGCTGGGGCCGAGCGGCACGCTCCTGGTGACGCACCTGGCCCGGGCCGGCTGGCTGCAGTGGCGCGACGAGCTGCCGACCGAGGCGCCGCGCCGCGGCAAGGGGCCGCTCGCCGTGCGGGTGCGCCTCGACGACGGCAGCGGCTGGGACCTGACCGAGGCCGGCACGCAGAAGCGGCTGGCCGTCTACGTCGTGGCCAGGCCCGAGGACGTGCCCGGCATCGCCAGGCTCGGCCCCGACGCGCTGGACCCGGCCCTCGACGCGGACGCGCTGGCCGCGATCCTCGGCGCGCACCGCAAGCAGATCAAGGGGCTGCTGACCGAGCAGGGCCTGATCGCGGGGATCGGCAACGCCTACAGCGACGAGATCCTGCACACGGCGAAGCTCTCACCGTTCGCGCTGTCCTCGTCGCTGGACCGGGCCGAGGTCGAGCGGCTGCACGCGGCGATCCGGAGCGTGCTGACCGGCGCGGTCGAGCGCGCCGTCGGGCAGAAGGCGGCGACGCTGAAGGCGGAGAAGAAGCTGGGGCTGCGGGTGCACGGCCGCGCCGGCGAGGCCTGTCCGGTGTGCGGGGACACCATCCACGAGGTCAGCTTCGCCACCTCGTCGCTGCAGTACTGCCCGACCTGCCAGAGCGGCGGCAAGCCGCTGGCGGACCGGCGGATGTCGAAGTTCGGCATCCGCGAGTAGGGCCGGACCGCGGCGGCGGTCCGGGCGGCGCCGGCCCGTCAGCGCTCGTACAGGCCGGTCAGCTTGCCGCGGGCCAGCACCGGGCCGGGCACCGAGGCGGTCACCGCGCGCGGCCGGGCCCGCTCGAGCGCGGCGCCGCCGGCGGTCCGGGTCAGCGGCTCGGCCAGCGCGAACAGCTGGAAGACGTAGTGGTGCGGCCCGTGCCCGCGGATGGGCTCAGGCCCCGCATACCCCGATCCCATGCCGGAGCGCAGCACCTGCACCCCGGCGGCCGGACCGGACTGCGCCAGGGCCCCCTCGGCCAGCGTTCCCTCCGCCAGCGCCCCGTCGGCCTCGGCCTCCGCCTCGGCGCCGGCCGGCCGGCCCGGGCCGATCAGCGCGACGCAGTGCACGAACGGCTTCGGGGTCGGCGCGTCCGGGTCCTCGACCACCAGCAGCAGCTGCGCGGTGCCCTCCGGCGGCGGGCTCCAGGCCAGCTGCGGGGAGAGGTTGCGCCCGCCGGCCCGCTTGCCCGCGTACGCCGCCGGGATCGGCTCGCCGTCGCCGAAGGCCGCGCTGGTCAGGGCGAGGCTCTCCGGACCGGCCAGGTTCGGCAGGTTCCAGGCCAGGTGCGCCGCCCCGGCCCTGCGGTTCTTCAGGAGTGCGCCAAGCAGTGCCACGACGTCATCCTCTCCACGGGCCGGCCCGATCCGGGGCCGAGCATCCACCGGCTGAGTATCCAACCGCCGGCGGACGGGCGCCAGCCCTACGGGCACATGTGTTCGAGCACGGCCGTCGGCGGCCGGCCTCCCGACGCTGTCAGTGCTCTGCGCCGAGAGGCCGGGCCGCCGCGCTCAGTGCGCCTTCGAATAACTCGTGGCGTAGCTCGCCACCGCGTGCTCGACCAGGCGGATCAGGGTCAGCTTCGCGGACTCGCGGCTGCGCGCGTCGCACTGCAGGACGGGCACCCCCGGCGAGATGGCCAGGGCCTCGCGCACGTCGTCGATGCCGTGGGTGTGCTCGCCGTAGAAGCCGTTGATGCCGACCGCGAACGGCAGCGCGGCGTCCTCGAAGTAGTCGATCGCGGCGAACGAGTCGGCCAGCCGGCGGGTGTCCACCAGCACCACCGCGCCCACCGCGCCCTTGCACAGGTCGTCCCACATGAACCAGAACCGGTCCTGCCCGGGGGTGCCGAACAGGTAGAGGATCAGGTCCCGCTCGAGGCTGATCCGGCCGAAGTCCATCGCGACGGTGGTCCCGGTCTTCTCCGGGACCTTGCTCAGGTCGTCCACGTCGAGGCTCGCGGCGGTCATGACCGCCTCCGTGGTCAGCGGGTCGATCTCGGACACCGCTCCCACGAAGGTGGTCTTGCCCACGCCGAAGCCGCCGGCGATGACGATCTTCACCGAGGTCGCGGACGGGGCGCTGCGGCCCGCCGGCGCGGTCGGATCAGAGGTTCTGTAGCCCAATGAGCACCCTTTCCAGAAGCTGGATGTCCGGCTGCGGATCGGCCGAGGCCGGGCGCTCGACGCGCACGAGCCCGTGGTCGGCGAGGTCGCCGACGATGACGCTGGCGACTCCGAGCGGCACCCGCAGCAGGGCCGCGATCTCGGCCAGCGACTTGAAGTCGGAGCAGAGGCGGCACACGGACTCGTATTCGGGCACGAGCGTGTGCATCGCCTCCATGCCCCGCGCCGTCGTCGAGACCAGCGCCTCGATGGCGAGCTGGACGTGCGACTCGACCCGGCCTCCGGTGACGGCGTACGGACGCACGAAGGAGGATCCACTGTCGGTACTCACAATCCACCTTCCCTCGGCTGCTCGCGTGCGTCGCCCCGGTGGCCGGAACGCTGCCGGCCGGCGCTCTCGCGGATCAGGTCCCGCTCATCGATCACGGTTCCGCGGTCACCGGGGAAGGGCGCGCTGCAGCTCGTCGCGCAGCGCCGGCGTCAGCACGTCGCCGGCCCGCTCGACCAGCAGCGTCATCTGGTAGCCGACCAGGCCCATGTCGCAGTCCGGGGCGGCCAGCACCGCGATCACCGAGCCGTCGTTGATCCCCATCACGAACAGGAAGCCGCGGGCCATCTCCACGATGGTCTGCGTGACGTTGCCGCCCTCGAAGATGCGCGCCGCTCCCTGGGTCAGGCTGGCCAGCCCGCAGGCCACCGCCGCGAGCTGGTCGGCCCGGTCCCGCGAGAAGCCCTCGGAGACCGCGAGCAGCAGGCCGTCGGCGGACAGCACCACCGTGTGGGCGACCTTCGGCACCTGGTCGACGAAGTTGTCGACCAGCCAGTTCAGGTCCTGCGCCGCCTGGCTGAGCTCATTCATCCGTTATCCCTATTCCGCTCTCCACAGCAACTTTCCCGCCACTGTCCGCCCGCGCCGAAGCGGACCGGTCACCTCGCGCCGCCCTCCGGCGGCTCGTTCCGGCGGAAGGTGGACAACCGCCGTCCCATCTCGTCGACCGCGCCGGGAATGCTCGGCGTGGCGCGCGCCGCGCCGGTGCCGCCGGCCCGGCCGGGCACGAGATTGGCCTTGGGCTGCCGCTTGGGCAGTCCGGACTGGGTCATCCCGGCCTGGGCCGGCGTGGCCAGCGACTCGGCCGCCTTCCAGCCCTCGTCGCCGGGCGAGCTCCACTCGACCACCGGGACCGGCTCGCGCGGGACGGCCGGCTGGCGCGGCGCCGGGATGGCGGTCGTCAGCGGCTCCCCGGCCGGCGGCGGGAGGACCGGCATCGCGGCCGGCGCCGGGGCGGCGGGCACGGGGCGCTCGCCGTTTCCGTTCCCGATGCCGATGTGCGCCGTCTGGCTCTCGGCCTGCGCGTCCCAGCCGGGCTGGTCGGCGTGCGCGGCGCGGCGGCGGCGGAACCACTCGGACTCGATCGCCTCGAAGATCGGCAGCCGCTCCTCCTGCCCGTCCGCGGTCATCTGCGCGAACCGCTGGCCGAGGGGGTGGTACGGCACCGGACCGCCCGCGCGGGCCGCCGGGGGCGCGGCCGCCTGGCGCGGCTCGGGCTCGTCGGAGGGCAGCGCGCCGGGCCTCGGCCGCGGCGGGCGCCGTTCCACGCGCCCCTCGGAGGCCGAGAACCAGGACTCCCCGGAGTCGTCCGGCGACGGAGCGTTCGGCCCGCTGAACACGGGGCGGCCGCCGAAGCCGGTCGGGCGCTGCTGCGCGGGCGCGGGGCGCGGCTCGTGCCACGGCCCGAGGGCCGGGCGGTCGCCGTACGGGTCGGGCCGCACGGCCAGCGAGGAGGACGAGGAGTCCAGGTCGAGGCCGCGGGCGGGGAACTGCTGCTGGGGCTGCGGCTGCGGCTCGCGCTCGCGGTCCCGGGCGGCCGGCTCGCGCACCGCGGGGCCGAAGCCGTCCCGGCCGCCCTGGTAGGTCGTCGAGAACTGCCGGGACAGCGCGGAGAACTCGTCGTCCACGAACCCCGAGCCGCCGCCGCCCTGGCCCTGGTCCCGGTCCTGGAACCCGCCACCGCTGCCGCCGCGGCGGGCCGCGTCCTCGATCGGGGCGATCAGCGAGAGCGGCACGTGGATCGAGGCGCCCACGCCGCCGGTCTGCGCCTCGTCGAGGCGGACCGCGACGGAGTGCCGGGCGGCCAGCCGGCCGACCACGAACAGGCCCATGCGCCGGGAGACCGAGACGTCGACCACCGGCGGGTTGCCTATCCGGTCGTTGGCCTCGTCCATCTCGGAGCGCTTCATGCCGATGCCGGCGTCCTCGATGCGCACGATGACGCCGCCGTCGGAGGCCGGCCGGGCCGCGATCCACACCTTGGTGCGCGGCGCGGAGAACGCGGTGGCGTTCTCCAGCAGCTCGGCGATGAGGTGCGCGATGTCGGGGGCGGCCTTGCCGAGGATGCTGACCCGCGGCAGCTCGCCGAGCACGATCCGCTCGTACTGCTCCACCTCGGCCGCGGCGGCGCGGGCCACGTCGACCAGGCGGACCGACTCGGTCCACTTGCGCGCCGTCTCCTCGCCCGCGAGGACCAGGAGGTTCTCGTTGTTGCGGCGCATGCGGGTGGCCAGGTGGTCCAGCCGGAAGAGCTGGGCCAGCTTCTCCGCGTCCCGCTCGACGTTCTCCAGGCTGTCGATCATCTGCAGCTGCCGCTCGACCAGCGTCTGGGAGCGGCGGGAGAGGTTGGTGAAGATCGCGTTGACGTTGCCGCGCAGCAGCGCCTGCTCGGAGGCCAGCCGGACCGCGGAGAGGTGGACCTCGTCGAAGGCCCGGGCCACCTGGCCGACCTCGTCGCGGCTGTCCACCTCGATCGGCGCGACCTCCGCCTCCTGCGACGCCTCGTTCGGGTCGCGCAGCCGCTGGATGACGCCGGGCAGCCGCAGGTTGGCGATCTCCAGGGCCGTGGTGCGCAGGACGCGCAGCGGGTTGACGATCGAGCGGGCGATGATGATCGTGCCGATGAAGGCCAGCAGCAGCACGCCGATGATGATGGCGATGTTGAGGTACAGCTGGGTGCGGGCTTCCTTCAGCAGGGTCGACGTCCGGTCGAGCATGTCCTGGCCGACCGTCTGCTGGATCGCCCGGATCTGCCCGATCTTCACGGTCATGTCGCTGAACGCGGTCGTGTCCGCGATGTTGATGTTGCCGACCGCGATGCTGCCGAAGGCCGCGTCGATGGTCTGCTGGACCGCGTTGTCCGCCGCGCCGGGCTGGTTGCCGCCGACGTTGGTCTCGTACTGGTTGGCGACGTCGGCCGGGGCCTGCGCGAGGAAGTTGGTGAAGGCGCTGTTGTACTGGGTCTGCGCCTGGATCATGCTCTGTTCCTGTGCCGCCAGCTGGCCGCCTCCGCCGAGGATGCCGACGAGGAAGCCGCGCTCCTGCGAGGACTCCTCGCCGGTCTGCTCGATCAGGCCGTAGGTGCTGACCAGGTTGGCCAACTGGTGGTCGGTGGTGGTGGTGCCCAGCTGGCCGCTGAAGTTCAGCAGGCTGGAGACGATCACGCTGTAGGCCTGGTAGATCGGCCGGCCGGCGCCCAGCGAGGTGACCGAGCTGCGCAGCGAGGTCAGGTCGCCGAGCCGCGCGTTGGCCTGTCCCTCCAGCTGTACGCCGGCCGTCGACAGGCTGCTGATGCCGGCCGAACCGGCCTGCTCCGCGGCGTGCAGCGCGTTGATCGAGGCCTGCGTCTGCTGCTCGGCCTTCGTCAGGGTCGTCATGTCCGCGCCCTGCTGGCCGTTGGTGAGGTAGATCTCGACCTGGTCGCGCTCGTCCTGGAGCGACTGGACCAGCTGCTCGACCGCGATGGAGATCTTGACCTGGTCGTCCAGCGCGTTCTCCGCGCGGATCGAGTCGGCTTCGGTGACCACCCGCGCGGAGGCCAGCGCCACCCCCGCGATCAGGGGTACCAGCACCAGCAGGATCAGTCTGCTGCGCAGCCGCAGGTCACTGAGCCTCCATCGCCGGGATCGCGATACGGCGCTTGTGTCACGCACTGACCCTCGCTAGTTATTCAGGATACGGATTGGGATCCGGTCGGAAAATCACCATCGGCAGCACGATGGCCATGGGGCCCCTGGGTGGGAATTCCGCGCTCTGAAACCCGAGGGGCCCTCGGGTAACCCGTATTTGAGCACAGTGGCAGTAAGACGGCCAAGTGTTCGCACTACTGACTTAAGGACCCGCGGCCAGTCCGGGGCCGGCGAATCCGACCAGTTCGCCGATGGCGTGGTGCACGCACAGCATCGCGTAGACCTCCTGACGCACCAGCTCAGGGTCCTTGGAGCGCAGCACCAGCCGGTCGCCGCTGCGGTAGGCCCTGATCCCCTCGACGCCGAACCCGCCGCCGCGGTACCGGTCGTACGCGTTGATCAGGGCACTGGATGGCGCCGCGCGGTGGTCCAGGATCGAGGTGGCGAGCCGGTTCGGCACGCCCGGGCCGGTGCGGTAGACGACCCGCACCGCCGTCTCGCCGCCGTCCGCGCCGTCCGCCAGCCGGCACAGCTGGGAGCCGTCCGGCAGCCGGGCCCCGGCAGGTGCGGGCACGTGGTCGGCCAGCGGCCACAGCTGCTCGGCGCCGAGCCGGGAGAAGGAGTTCCACAGCGCCGCGGAGAACGGGCGGTCGTCCATGATCAGCAGGCTGTCACCGCCGAGCGCGGCGCCGAGCAGCTGCTCCGGCCGGGCGTCCGCGGCCGACGCGACCTGCGCGGCGGCGATCCTCCGGGTGCCGTCCTCGGTGAGCATCAGCAGCCGGGCCCGGGCCGGAGGGGCCGTCGCGCCGGGAAGTGTCGACACCGCGGCGAACTCCGCCCGGTTGGCCGGCGTGCCGGGCACGTCGATCTCCAGCCGGTTCAGCCGCAGCGAGCGCCAGCCGTTGACCGAGGCCGGCCCGGGCTTGGCCGCCGCGGATCCGGCGGCCTGCTCGAACAGCAGCCTCAGCGGTTCGACGCCGAGGCGGCGCCGGGCCCGCCCTATGGCGGCGGCGCTGGCCGTCTCGTCGGCCGGGCCGTGCGCCAGGGACGGTATGTCACGCAGGATCTCGGCCAGGATCTCCTCGTACGACAGGGCGCTGAAGATCCACATGCCCAGCGTGAAGTAGACCATGAGCCGCGCCGGCAGCAGCCGCTGGCGCTGCTCGCGCCGGCCGGCCACGTCCAGGATCAGGTCCACCTGCGCGGGCGGGAAAGAGCGCACGAGCACGCCCAGCGCAACACGCTGCGGCAGCCTGGTGTTGGGGCCGCTCGCGATCTGGCCGGCTCGGGGCATGACCGTACTTTAGGGCACGGCGGGACCGATGGTCATGATCGTTAAACACTAAGTTAGCAGCGGCCTTCCGCACACCCTTGTTGCACTCGACCGGATGATGGCATTCTCATCGCTCATACCCGGGGGATGCATCAGGCGAGACGACGACAAGGACAGTGCGATGCGATCCTTTACGGCGGGTCCCGACCTGCCCGCAACCGCCGACCCCGCTCCCCTCCTCACCCTGAACGGCTTGGTCAAGCGTCATGCGGACCCGTCCGGAGAGCTGCGCACGGTGGTCGACAGCTTCGACCTCACCGTGCCTCCGGGCGAGTTCTGCGTGCTGATCGGCCCGACCGGCTGCGGGAAGTCGACAGTACTTTCGATGATCTGCGGCACGACCCGGCCGAGCGACGGCCGGATCCTGGCCGACGGCGCGGTGTTGGCGGGCACTGATCCGCGAACCGGGTTCGTGTTCCAGACCGACGCGGTCTTCCCGTGGAAGACCGTGCTGGCGAACGTCGCGGCCGGCCCGCGGTTCCGCGGGGCGGGCAAGAAGGAGTCGGCCCAGCGGGCCCGCGACTGGATCCGCCGGGTGGGCCTGTCAGGCTTCGAGGAGCACTTCCCCTACCAGCTCTCCGGCGGTATGCGGAAGCGGGTGGCCCTGGCGCAGACCATGATCAACGGGCCGCGTATCCTCCTGCTCGACGAGCCGTTCTCCGGCCTCGACGCGCAGACCCGGCAGATCATGTCGGGCGAGCTGCTGGGGCTGTGGGAGTCGTTGCGCGCCACCGTGGTCATGGTGACGCACGACCTCGAGGAGGCGATCGCCCTGGCGGACCGGGTGGTCGTGCTCACCGCGGGGCCGGCCTCAGTGAAGAAGGAGTTTGTGATCGACCTGCCCCGGCCGCGCCGGATCCAGGAGATCAGGTTCCACCCCCGCTTCGCCGAGCTCCACGAGGAGATCTGGTCCACCCTGAGCGATGAGGTGCAGATCGCATATGCCCGTTCCACAGCAGCAGGCTGAAATAACCGCGCCGGCGCCCGTACCCGGGCCGCCGCAGCGCGGACGCAGCCGATCCGGCGAAAACACCCCGCGCTGGGTCGTGCTCACCCTCCAGATCGGCCTGCTGGTGGTCCTGCTGGGCAGCTGGCAGGTGCTGGCCGACACCAAGACCATCGACACGTTCTTCTTCGGCTCGCCGACCGGCACCTGGGACCAGCTGATCAGCTGGATACAGCACGGCACCCCCCCGGGCCCGCTGCAGGACCAGATCTGGGTCACCTTCCAGGAGGCCCTGATCGGCTTCGTCATCGGTGTCGCGCTGGGCGTGTTCTGCGGCGTCCTGCTGGCCCGCAACGCGTTGCTGGCCCGGGTGTTCAAGGTCTACATCGGCGTGATGAACTCGGTGCCGCGGATCGTGCTCGGCTCGGTGTTCGTGATCTGGTTCGGCCTGGGCCTGAAGTCGAAGGTCGCGCTGGTGGTGGTCCTGGTGTTCTTCAGCGTGTTCTTCAACGCCTTCCAGGGCGCCCGCGACGTGGACCGCGGCCTCGAGTCGAACGCCCGCATCCTCGGCGCCAGCCGCACCGAGGTGATGCTCCACGTCGTGCTGCCCTCGACGTTCACCTGGATCATCGCCAGCCTGCGGATCGCGTTCGGCCTGGCCATCACCGGGGCCGTGGTCGGCGAGCTGATCGGCGCCACACAGGGGCTCGGCCTGCTGATCTACGAGGCCCAGGGCAACTTCGATCCGGACGGCGTCTATGCGGCCCTCATCATCACCACCGTGCTCGCGCTCGTCGCGGAGGGTCTGATCACCCTCCTCGAACGCCGCGCGCTGCGCTGGCGGCCGCAGCATCTCAATCTCGGATCCGAGCCGTAAGAGGCCTGCTGCACGCCTCGGGCGAAGGATCCGTCGTCACCCACGATATTTCCGTTAGGAAGAAGGACTTCCGCATGCGCAACGTGAGGAAACTGGCGTTCCCGCTCGTCGCGGTGGCGCTCGCCGCCGCGGCCTGCTCGAGCAGCGGGACGCCGGCGGCCGGCACGCCGACCGGGGACCCGGTCACGATCACCATCGCGATCTCGAACGCCACCAACTCGACATACGCACAAACAGACATCGCCGAGTCGCTCGGCTACTTCAAGAAGTGGGGCATCAACCTCAAGGTCTCGGCGGTGACGAGCGGCAGCCAGACCTTCACCGAGATGCTGGCCGGCCAGGCGCAGTGCGTCATCGGCGTCTACGACCACACCATCGACCTGCAGGCCGAGGGCAAGGCCGTCGAATCCATCATGACCCTCAACGACGAGCCCGGCTTCGTCGTCATGGTGCGCACCGACGAGTCCTCGTCGATCACCTCGGCGGCGCAGCTGACCGGCAAGAAGGTCGGCATCACCGGCGTCGGCGGCTCGACCCAGTTCATCGTGCAGGGCGTCGTCCAGCACGCCGGCGGAAACGGCAACGGGATCACCCCGGTCAGCGTGCAGTCCGGCTCGACCTTCGTGGCCGCCATGGAGAACGACTCGATCGACGCGGGCATCTCCACCGAGCCGACGGTCTCCTCGCTGCTGAGCAAGCACGACGCCACCATCCTGGCGGACATGCGCACCGCGGCCGGCACCCAGGCCGCGCTCGGCGGCCCCTACGTCGGCACCTCGCTGGTCTGCCCGACGGCGTGGGTCAACGCGCACGCGACGGTGGCGCAGGACATGGTGAACGCCGAGCACGAGGCGCTGGTCTACATCCAGCAGCACTCGGCCGCGCAGATCGCCAGCGAGATCCCGACCGCCGACTACATCGGCAACAGCAAGGCCTCCTACACCCAGGCGCTGGCCAACGAGATCGGGATCTTCAGCCCGACCGGCCTGATGATCCAGGACGGGCCGCAGAGCGTGCTGCGCATCCTGCAGAGCTTCGACAAGAGCGTCCAGGGCAAGACCATCAACCTGAGCGCGACCTACACCAACAAGTTCGTCCAGAACGTGCCGGCCGGGGACTGATCCCGGCCCGCTGAGCGAACACTGAACGAACACTGAGCAACACCGGGCACGGCGGCGGGTGGGCACTCGAAGGCGAGCGCCCGCCCGCCGCAGCCGTTGCGCCGGTCCGCGGCGCCGCGTCAGTCCAGCGTCGCCCGCCAGAAGTGCGACATCATCGGCACGTCGACCATGTCGTCGTCCCGGCCGGGGATGCCGGGCACGGCGTCGCTGTGCACGAATTCGCTGAACTGCTCGAGCATCGCGGGCTTGCGGTCCTCGGGCTGCATGAGGAAGCCGTGGAAGGTGGCCATCAGGTTGGTCAGCTCGTCCCGGGGCACCAGCATGCTCCACGGCCGGTCGACGACCTCGACCCCGCCGAACCGCGAGCCGGTCGGCAACCAGGGCTTCTCGAGGTAGTGGTGCACCCGCTCGTTGATCCAGTCGTCGGTGCCGGTGACCCGCAGCCGGAACTGCTCGAACTCCTCGGCCCAGGGCACCCGGCGGTCGCGCCGGGTCCACATCAGGGCGAGCATGCCGCCGGGCCGCAGCACCCGGGTGATCTCCGGGATGGCGCGCTCGGGGTCCATCCAGTGCCAGCACGAGGCGGCGGTCACCACGTCCACGACGCCGTCCGGCAGCGGGATCTGCTCCGCGGTCCCCTCAAGGGCGGTCACCGTGGGGCAGTTGCGCTGGAGCACCTCGAGCATGCGCGGATCGCGGTCCACGGCGTAGACCTCCGGTATCCGCGCGGCCAGCACCCGGGTCAGCGATCCGGTCCCGGCGCCGAGGTCCAGCGCCGACGCGCAGGGCGTGGGCACGAGGTCGTCGGCGATCTCGGCCGGGGGGCCGGGCCGGTACCGGTCGTACTCGTGGGGCGCGGTGCCGAAGGAGACGGCGCGATCGGTCTGAAGAGTCATGCGGGGGATCATAGACAAGATCGCAGTCTCCTGGCAGGGGGCGCATGACCGGCGGCGCGGGGCGCCGGGGTCAGCAATCCTCGATCGCGTCCAGGCGGCGCAGAGCCCGTATCGCCGCTCCGCGCACGTGCTCGTCCGGGTCCCCGGCGAGCCGGTCCAGCGTGTCTCGCGCGCCCGGGCCCGCGGACAGGCCCAGCGCCTCCGCGACGGCGGCGCGCACGAGCCGGTCCGGGTCGCCGGCGATCGCCGCGACGGCCGGGGCGAGCGCGGCGGCGCCGCGGTGGCCCAGTTGGATCAAGGCACTGATGCGGACCCGGGGGTCCGCGTCGGCCAGCGCGCCGCGCAGCACGGCCAGCTCCGGCGAGTCCCGGCCGGCCCGCGCGTCGGACGAGCCGACCGCCGCGGCGCGGATCGCCGGGTCCGGGTCTGCCGCGGCCTGCAGCAGCGCCTCCGCGTCCTGCCGCTCCCGGACGAAGCCGAGCGCCCAGACCGCGATGCGGCGCAGCGCCGGGTCGCCGCCGGCCAGGGCCTCCAGCACGGCGGCCCGGGCCCGGGCGTGGTCCACGTACAGCAGATCGATGATCAGCGCCCCGATGCCCTGCTGGTCGTCGCCGAGGTCCCGGGCGGCGGCCCGCAGCAGCAGCGGCAGCGCCTCGATGCCCTGCAGGCCGTAGAGCACCTCGGCGATCTGGTCCCGGCCGAACCAGTCGCCGCGGTCCAGGAAGCCGGCCAGCACCCGGTACAGCTCGGGGACGAGCGAGGCGTCGCGCCCGGCGCCGAGTTCGTCGACCAGGTCGCGGACGGCGGCGAAGTCGGCGTCGTCGTCGGCGAGCATCGAGACCAGCGCGGCGAGCTTCTGCTGCGAGTCCATAACTCGGTAAGCCTATTCAGTCGCATGGGATCGGGCGAGAGGCAGAGCATTGACCCGGCGGGCCGGACAGGCGGGCGGTCGTGGCTCTTGGCGGCGGGGACGTGGGGGGACCGATTCGCGAACCGCCCGGATCACTCCTGGCGCGTCCGCCTACGATATCGGTCCGGCGGGCGCCGTCAGGCGCGCTCCGGGACGGTCGCGGGAGGGCGGATCCGCTGCTGCGGCCGGCTCATCCGGCCCGGGCCCCGAGCCGGCCGGGCCGGGGCGGCCGCCCACCGGCCGGCAGGCCCCCGAGCGGCGCCCTGGGGCGCCCCGTCCGCGGGCCGCCGCGGATCGGGCCCGACGCCTCGACCGGCACGTCCACAGCGCCTCCTCCCGGCCGCTCCAGGAATGCGGCTGGTGTTCCCTGCCCCGACAGTCGTATCAGACCCTTGTTTTCAGAGCGGCCCCGGCCGGGACCGGGCCGGCGCCCGCACCGCGGCCGCCGGTGCGCGCAGCGCGCGCACGAAGCGGTCCAGCGCGTCGGCGTCGCCGGTCACCTTGAGCCGGCCGCGGTCCACCGCCTCGGCGAGCGCGCATTCCCGCCGCAGCACGCAGATCAGCGTCTCGAGGTCCGCCTCCACGGTCGCGTCCGGCGCCCGGGCGGCGCCGCGGCGCACCTCGATCCGGCCGAACGCGACCCGGACCGCGAACAGGTCGCTGTCGGTGCGCAGCTCGAAGCAGGCGCTCAGGCCCGGCGCGGCCTCGGCGTCGAAGGCCGTGCGCTGCCACAGCATCAGCGCGTCGAGGCTGCGCACCGGCCGGGCCGGCAGCGTCGAGGAGGCGTCCCACCGGCAGAGCTCGAGCAGCACCGGCTCGAGCCCGCGGCCCCGCTCGGTCAGCTCGTACACGTGCGCCCCGGACGGCGGCCCGAGCCGGCGGCGGCGCAGCACCCCGGCCTCCTCCAGCTCGCGCAGCCGCTGGGCCAGCACGTTCGGGCTGGCCCCGGGCATCCCGGCGCGCAGGTCGGTGAACCGCTTCGGTCCGAAGACGAGTTCGCGCACGATGATCAGCGACCAGCGCTCGCCGATCGTGTCGAGGGCCCGGGCCACCCCGCAGCCGTCGCTGTACGTGCGCTTGCCCGCCATATCCGGTCAGCTCCTGCGCTGGTTGGCGAGTGGATGCCGGGTCGTCCCCGTGGCCCACGAGCGAAGCGGCCTCTTCCCACCTTAGCGCCGTTAGTAAGGGTTCGGATAGACATGGCGCAATCCGATCACACGTCCGGGGGATCGGACGCCCGGCACGCACTGGTCTGCCCCGTGGCCAGCGCACCGCCGTGGGTAACAGGCACCGATGCGCCACGCGCGGGTCCCGCGGCGACACCGCAGGGCATTGCGGCAAGCCGCAGCAATGCCCGCTGTATCAGGGGTCGTTTGTCCGGACCGTGAGAAGGCGGCCGGGGCCGCGCCGCCGATTCGACAGCCTGCGGCGGCCGGCCGGTCCGGCAGCCGGCCCGCGGCGCCCCGGATCAGCCCCGAAACATGCTCTGACCAGGCGGCTTCGGTGTCGCGTGAGGCACGGCCGAGGGAAGACGCCCGAGCGCGCCGCCCGGACATGTCGACACTACGTGGCGCCGGGCGGCGCGAGAAGGACAACCGCGGTACATCAGAAAATCAGCACCGAGAACTGATAAACCAGGCGAATCCGGGAACCCGAAAATCAGCGGTACAACCGTCACACGAACCCATCGCGTTTCTCGCCGGCCGGCGCAATTCCGGGGTACCCGCCCGAAATACGCCAAGAGCCGAGCCGCCCCCCGATGGTGCCAAAGCTGACATCCCGGTCCGCTTTTCCAAGCAACTCGGCGCAATCGGCACTCCCTGACCACTGGTACGCCGCAGCACCACGCCGCGCGCGCCCTAAGTCACCACGGTCTACGACCTCGAAGAACGATCACTGCGATACCGCGGCCGGCGCCGGGAGGCGGTCGGCCCAGTACGCCCTCGCCTCCGGCGAGGCCTTCGCCACCGAGCCGGAGTCGAACGGCGGCTGCGGGTCGTACTCGATCATCAGCTGGAGCGCCTCGGCGACGGCGCGGCCGGCGACTATATCGGCCAGGGTCAGGGCCATGTCGATGCCCGCCGAGACGCCGGCCGCGGTGACGATCCGGCCCTGCCGCACCACCCGTTCGGCCGTGTACCTCGCCCCGTATCCCTCCAGCGGCTCGACCGCGCTCCAGTGCGTCGTCGCGTCGAGCCCGCGCAGCAGGCCGGCCGCGCCGAGCAGCAGGGAGCCGGTGCAGACCGAGGTGGTCCACGCCGTGGTCCCGTGGATCCGGCGGATCCAGTCGAGCAGCTCCTCGTCGCCGACGCTGCTGCGGGCCCCGGGGCCGCCCGGCACGACCAGCACGTCGGCCGACTCGACCGCGTCGAAGGTGACCGCCGGGACGAGGGTCAGCCAGCCGGCCGAGTCGACCACCGGGTCGAGCGTGCGCGCGGCGAACGCCACCTCGGCGCCGGGAAGCATCTCCATGACCTGGTACGGCCCGATCGCGTCGAGCGCGGTGAGGCGGGGGAAGACCGCGAAGATGATGCGCATACTGATTCTCCTGTCGCTCGGGGCGGGGCGCCCCCGCCCGTCTCCGATCTCCGGTTCCTTGCCGCCGCGCGGCTACGCGGCCGAGTACCGGCCGGAGAAGCGCTCCCGGTACTCGCCCGGCGTGACCCGCACGAGGCGCTTGAAGCTGCGGTGCAGCGTCTCGGCCGAGGCGAAGCCGCAGGCGCGGGCGACCGCGTGCACGGTCTGCGTGGTGCTCTCCAGCAGCCGGCGCGCCGCCTCGACCCGCACCGCCTCCACATACGCCGCCGGGGTGAAGCCGGTCGCCTCGCGGAACAGCCGGGTGAAGTGCCGCTCGCTCATCCCGGCCCGCCCGGCCAGTGCGGCGACGCAGAGGTCTTCGGCCAGGTGGTCGGCGATCCACCCCTGCACGTCGCGCAGCGGCTCCCGGGCCGGCCGCTGGGCCGCGAGCTGCGCGCTGAACTGCGCCTGGCCGCCGGGCCGCTGCACGAACACCACCAGCTGCCGGGCGACCGCCCGGGCCAGCGGCGCGCCGAAGTCCTGCTCGACCATGGCCAGGGCCAGGTCGATGCCCGCGGTGACGCCGGCGGAGGTCCACACCGCGCCGTCGCGCACGAAGATCGGGTCCGGGTCCACCACGGCCCGCGGGAACCCCCGCGCCAGGTCGGCGCACCTGGTCCAGTGCGTCACCGCGCGGCGGCCGTCGAGCAGCCCGGCCGCGCCGAGCAGGAAGGCGCCGCTGCAGACCGAGGCGGTACGCCGGGCCCGCCCGGCGACGGCGGCGAACCACCCGACCAGCCGGGGGTCGTCGCAGGCCGCCTGGACGCCGTACCCGCCGACCGCGATCAGCGTGTCGACCGGGCCGTGCGGGTCGTCGGCGGCGGTGACCTGGTCGATCGTCAGGTCGGGCCGGAGCTCCAGGCCGCCGCTGGAGGCGACCGGCTCCGGCCCCGCCGCGACGGTCTGCACGGTGACCTCGCAGTTGCGCCGCGCGGCCTGCGTGAACACCTCGTGTGGCCCGGTCAGGTCGAGGATCTGGAACCCGGGGTAGATCAGGAAGAGGACGCGTCGGCTGGTCACACAGTCCATCGTCGGCGCCGCCGCGCGATGGCGGCAAGGACACGATTGTGACGATTCCCGCCATCGACGGGCAGAGCAGGTGTCAGTGCATGCGCGTGGTGCCGCGATGGGCCGGTCCGGCGCCGCTCTACGGGCTCAGCAGCCGGGGTCGGTCGACTGGGTCGAGCTGGCCGAGCCGGAGCTGGCCGTGAGGGTGAACACGGTGCCGCAGTACGCGGACGACGGGATCGCGACGGAGAACTGGTAGGGGCCGCTCACGGTGTAGGTCGCGGTCATCTCGGCCACCCGGGCGGTGCTGCCGCTGCCCACGCCGTAGTAGTCCACCAGCACGGTGACCGGGCCCGAGCCGGTGGTGTCCAGGCTGACGATCATCGTGACGTCCTGCTCGTTCGCGCTGCCGCCCTCGAGGCTGAGCTGAAGGGCCGTCACGTCGGCGGCGTTGGGCGGCAGCGTGGTCGCGGCCGGGGTCGAGGGCGCGGCACTGGCCGGGTGCGAGCCTCCGGAGGCTGCGGGCGCCGCGCCGCCGTGCGTCGGGCTGCCGGTGACCGCCGCGGCGGGCGGGTGGCCGCTGTCCGAGGTGTCGTGGCCGTCGTAGTGGCCGACCGCCCACCAGGCCAGCACGCCGACCAGGCCGAGCACGCCGACCGCCTGGGCCGCCATCCCGGCGCGCTGCATCCGGCTGCGGCCGCCCGGCGCGTCCGGATCGTCGCCGTCGTCATCGGTGCCGACCCGCGGCCTCGCCGTGGGCCGGACCGGCGGCGGGGCCACGCTCTGGTCCGGGATCCTCAGCCGCACCAGCTGCTCCCCCGCCGCCATCGGCAGCGGGCCGAACTCCGGCTCGACGAGGCGTTCCTCGCTCTCGCGGTTCAGGAAGGGCTGCGGCAGCGGCGGCGGCTCGGTGCGGATGTCGGCCTCGCGCTTGTCGTCCGCGTCGTCGTAGTCGCCGAACGGCAGCAGGAAGTCGAAGCCGAACTCGGTGTTCTCGCGCTGCGCGGCCGGCTGCGGCTCGGGCTCGAGGGAGGGCCCGAACAGGGGGTCGGGCGCCGGCGCCGGCTCGTCCCGCCCGACCGGCAGCTCGCCGAACAGCGGGTCGTCCAGCGCCGAGTAGTCGGGCTCGGGGCGGTTGGACGCGTCGTGGTCGTGGTCGTCCTGCAGGGCCGAGGCGCCGAGCACCGGGTTGTAGAGCGACGTCATGCCGAGCGGCGGCTCGGCGTCATCCGGCTCGTCGTCCGGCTCTTCGACCGCGACGGGCTCGGCGATGTCCGGCTCGGCATCGCGCGGTTCAGCGACGGCGCCCGGCTCGGCGACGCTCAGCACGGCCGTGTCGGGATCGACGCCGTCAGGTTCGTCGCGGTCTGAATCGGCACCGTCCAGATCGGCACCGTCCGAATCAGCACTATCCGATTCGGCACCGTCCGGATCGACCGGCTCCGCAGCCTCCTGCTCCGGCTCGTCGATGACAGGGTCCTGCGCCAGCGCCTGCTCGGGGCGCGGATCCCCGACCGCTTCGGGCTCGGGCTGCTCGGACTGCTCGGGTTCGGGTTCTGCCTCGGGTTCCGACTCGGGCTCGGCCGGAGCGAACTCGGCTATCGGCTCCTCGGTCGGCTCCTCTTCCTCCGACTCATCCTCATCATCAGGCGCCTCATCCTGCACCGCGTCTTCGGGCTCGTCCTCCGGCTCCACCGGCGCCACCGGGGCCGGCACGGCCACGCTCGCGGACGGCAGCGGAGCGCCGAACAGGCTCTTGACCGAGGGAATCAGGGGCGGAACGGGCATCGCGGGGGCGGCGTCGACCGGCTCGACCGGTGTCGTGGGCGCCGACTGCGCCAGCTCCGCCTGCGCCGCCTCAGACTCGGGGACCGGCATCGGGTCGCGCTGGCGTTCCGTCTGCTCTTCGGGCTCTACGACGCTGGGTGCCGATCGCTGCTCGGGCCGCGGTTCCGGCTCGAGCGCCGGCTCCGCGGCCGGCGGCGCCTCGGGCTCCGGCTCCGCCGCGGGACCGCGGAAATCCCACACCACCGCCGGCTCAGGGGCGGCATCCGGCGCAGGCTCGGCCGGCGCCGCCGGAGCCGGCCGCGCGGTCACAGCAGGCTGCGACGCCTGTGCGGCCTGCACGCGGCGCTCCTGCAACCGCCGGTACTCGCGCGCCCGCTGATACTCCTGCGCGGCCTCGATCGCCTGCAGCGCCCGCGACTCCTCCGTCCAGGCCTGCCCTGTGCTGCCCTGCCCTGCGCCCTGTCCGCTGTTGTGCAGGGCGTTCGCCCCGGCCGCGGGCTTCGCCGAGCCCTGCTTCGGCCGCGGCAGCCCCAGGTCCTCCGCGAACCGGCGGTGCCGCCCCGCGCTGGCCAGCGGATCGACGATCGCGGCGGCCGGCACCGAGCCGAAGGCCGCGGCGACCCGCGGGGCCTGGCTGCGCTTCGGCGGGGCCTGCGGCGACTGCGCGGCCTCGTAGGCCTGCGCCGCCTCGACCGACGGCGACTGCGCGCCGGAGGGCTGGGCGGCAGCCGCGGCGCCCTGGGCCGCGGCTGCCGTGCCAAAAGCATGCCGCGGCGGAGCGTACTGGTCCAGGATCCGGGCGCCCGCACTCGCGATCCGCGCCAAATCGGCGGAGAGGTGGGCCTGGTGGTTCAAGGTCCAGTCCAGGTCGATGTCGTCGAGCACCGGGCGCCACCAGTCCAGCGCGAAGCCGGCCTGCGCCAGCAGCCCCTGGACCTGCGCCTGCCAGGGCGCCTGCGCCTCGCCCTCGCCGCCTCCGGCCGCCGCGGCGGCCTGCGCCGCCTCCGCGCCGAGCCGGCCGAGCCGCGACGCGACGGCGGACAGCTGGTCGAGGGCTGTGCGCGCGTCGGCGTCAGTGCGCGGTAGAGCCCAGCGCAGGCCCAGCAACGCTTGGACGAGTTCGTCGCGGGGATCGGAGGATCGGTCCGAACCCTGCTCCCACAGCTCCGGAGTCACGGTCCATTCCTACCCCCACTTTCGCGACTACAGTGCCACCGGGGGTCACTTATTGGCGGCTCCGGGAGCTTATTTGACGATCCCCGCACGCCGGAGTGCTTCCGCCAGCGCGGTATCTGAGGATCCGCCGGATTTGCCCGCTCCGCCCTGATCGCCCCGGCTCTGGCCCCCGCGGCCCTGGCCGCCGCCGCGCCGGTCCCCGGCGTTCCGGCCCGCGCCCGCGGCGCCGCCGGACCCGCCCTTCCTCTCAGCACCCTGACGCTGGCCGCCGCGGCCGCCGTCCCGGCCCGCGCCGCCGTCCCGCCCCGCGCGGCCCGCCGCCGGCTCGTCGTCCACCCGCAGGGTCAGCGAGATGCGCTGCCGCGGGATGTCCACGTCGAGCACCTTGACCCGCACCACGTCGCCCGGCTTGACCACGTCGCGCGGGTCCTTGACGTAGGTGCGCGACATCGCGGAGATGTGCACCAGGCCGTCCTGGTGCACGCCGACATCGACGAAGGCGCCGAACGCGGCCACGTTGGTGACCACGCCCTCCAGCAGCATGCCCGGCTGGAGGTCGGCCGGCTTCTCCACGCCCTCCTTGAACACCGCGGTCTTGAACGCCGGGCGCGGGTCGCGGCCCGGCTTCTCCAGCTCGCCGAGGATGTCGGTGACCGTCGGCAGGCCGAAGGTCTCGTCCACGAAGCTCTCCGGCCGCACCGCGCGCAGCGTCTTCGCGTCGCCGATCAGGGATTTGATGTCGCGGCCGGTCGACTGCAGGATCCGGCGGACCACCGGATACGCCTCCGGGTGCACGCTGGAGGCGTCCAGCGGGTCGTCGCCGCCGGGGATGCGCAGGAAGCCGGCGCACTGCTCGAAGGCCTTCGGGCCGAGCCGCGGGACCTGCTTCAGCGCGGTGCGGGCCCGGAACGGGCCGTTGGCGTCGCGGTGCGCCACGATGTTCTCGGCCAGGCTCTCGCCGATGCCGGAGACCCGCGCCAGCAACGGGATCGACGCGGTGTTCACGTCCACGCCGACCGCGTTGACGCAGTCCTCGACGACGGCGTCCAGGCTGCGGGAGAGCTTGAACTCGGAGATGTCGTGCTGGTACTGGCCGACCCCGATCGACTTCGGGTCGATCTTCACCAGCTCGGCCAGCGGGTCCTGCAGCCGACGGGCGATGGAGACCGCGCCGCGCAGCGAGACGTCCAGCTCCGGCAGCTCGCGCGCCGCGTACGCCGAGGCCGAGTAGACCGAGGCGCCGGCCTCCGAGACCACGGCCGTGGTCAGCTTCATCGCCGGGAACTTCGCGAGCAGCTCGCCGGCCAGCTTGTCGGTCTCGCGCGAGGCGGTGCCGTTGCCGATCGCGATCAGGTCGACGTGGTGCGCCTCGGCGAGCCGCGCCAGGACCGCCAGCGACTCGTCCCAGCGGTTGTGCGGCACGTGCGGGTAGATCGTCGCGGTGGCGGTGACCTTGCCGGTGGCGTCGACCACGGCCACCTTCACGCCGGTGCGCAGGCCCGGATCGAGACCCATGGTTGCGCGGGTCCCGGCGGGGGCGGCGAGCAGCAGGTCGCGCAGGTTCGTGGCGAAGACCCGGACCGCCTCGTCCTCGGCGGCCTGGAACAGGCGCATCCTCAGGTCGACGCCGAGCCGCACCTGGATCCGGGTGCGCCAGGCCCAGCGGACCGTGTCCAGCAGCCAGCGGTCCCCCGCCCGGCCGCGCTCGGCGATGTCGAAGCGCGCGGCGATGCGCACCTCGTACCCGCTGCGCTGCGGCGCCGCGCCCGGATCCGGCTGCGCCGTCGCGGAGCCGGTTACCGCGTCAGCCTCCTCGGGATCGAGGGTGAGGTCGAGCACCTCCTCCTTCTCGCCGCGCAGCAGGGCGAGCACGCGGTGCGAGGGCAGCGAGGTGAACGGCTCGGCGAAGTCGAAGTAGTCGGAGAACTTGGCCCCGGCGTCCTGCTTGCCCTCGCGCACGGCAGACACGACCCGGCCGCGCTCCCACATCCGCTCGCGCAGCTCGCCGATCAGGTCCGCGTCCTCGCCGAAGCGCTCGACCAGGATCGAGCGGGCGCCGTCCAGCGCCGCGGCCGCGTCCGCGACGCCCTTCTCGGCGTCGATGTACGCCGCCGCCTCGGTCTGCGGGTCCCGGTCCGGCTCGGCCAGCAGCAGGTCGGCCAGCGGCTCGAGCCCGGCCTCGCGGGCGATCTGGGCCTTGGTGCGGCGCTTGGGCTTGAACGGCAGGTAGATGTCCTCGAGCCGGGCCTTGGAATCGGCCGCGGCGATCTGCGCGGCGAGCGCGTCGTCGAGCTTTCCCTGCGACTTGACCGACTCCAGGATCGCGGCCCGGCGCTCTTCCAGCTCACGCAGGTAACGCAGGCGCTCCTCCAGGGTGCGCAGCTGCGTATCGTCCAGCGCCTCGGTCACCTCTTTGCGGTATCGGGCGATGAAGGGGACGGTCGAGCCCGAATCGAGGAGGTCGACCGCCGCGGCGACCTGGCGCTCGCGCACGCCGAGTTCCTCGGCGATACGCAGGTTGATCGAGACCGTCATGGTGTCACCCTGTCCGCTGCAATCGTCTGCTGCCGCACTTGCATCAATGCCGCACTGGTCTATCACTGCGATGCTTGTCGTACTGCACCGCTTTTCTTACCGCGCCTGCGCCCTGCCGCGATCAGCGCCCCTGCATTCTGCCGGGCCGGACCCACAGATCCAAGCAGCCGGGCGCCCGGCGCCACATCACGCCGGTGGCGCACAGTGGCGCGGGCGGCGCGACGATGCCTTACATGCTCGACGACTCCGCGAAGCTGATCTGGATGCGGCTGGATGGCGACTCGGACGGCGGGCTGGGATCTTGACGGTGCGCAACGGTGCCGTTAACGTTTCCGACGCTTCACAAGCCGACCGTGGATCAGCCCCCGCCCCCTCGTCTCTCGGATAGCGGGAGCCTGAGACGCCCCCGCCCCCGGACCGCTGTACGCGCCAGGCGGCGCCGGGGGCGCGCTCCGGAGCCGGGATCGGAAGGAGCCCGCTGCGGAATCAGCCGGCTGGCACAGCGGCGCTGTTCCCCGCGCCGCTGTGCTGTCTCAGAGCGCTGTGCTGTCTCAGGGCTTGTTGTTTCAGCCGTCTCACCGCCCCGCAGCGGGCGTCACTCGTCGCCGGCCTCGGAGATCGTGCACGAATACACCCCGGAGATGGCGGCCAGCTGCGTCGTGAGCGCGTCGATGTCGCCGCGGCCGTGGATCGTGATCGATACCTGCACCGCGCGGCCCTGCACGAGATTGGAGGCGGCGCCGGATGCGTCGCCCTCCTCGCTCCCGACGTCCGGCGGCAGGCCCGCCCCGAGCGTCGTCAGCTCGCCGATCGAGAAGCCCGCCTCGGTGCACAGCCGCGCCAGCTCGCGCAGCAGGCCGCTGCCGTCGGCGTAGGTGATCCGGTAGGTGGTGTACGTCTCGCTCAGCACCGGCAGCAGGTGCGCCAGCGGCCGCGCGGCGTACGCGACCAGGAAGTACGCGGCGGTGGCCAGCACGGCGAGCACCGGCAGGCCGGCCGCGCAGGCCGCGCCGATCGCGGCGGTGAGCCAGATGGAGGCTGCCGTCGTCAGCCCGCGCACGGACCCGCGATGCGTGAAGATGACCCCGGCGCCGATGAAGCCGAGGCCGGAAACGATCTGCGCGGCCACCCGGGACGGGTCGAGCACCACCGTGCCGGACGCCAGCACGTCGGTGAAGCCGTACTTGCTTACCAGCGTGAACAGCGCGGCGCCGAGGCCGACCACGGTGTAGGTGCGCAGCCCGGCGGACTTCTGCCTGATCTCGCGCTCCAGGCCGATCGCGCCGGAGAGCAGGAAAGCGAGGGCGAACTCGGCGACCTGCTTCCAGCCCTGGCCGGAGGGCTCGCTGAGCGGCAGCGCGATCGTCGACGCCAGTGCGGACATGCGTCGGCTCATTCCCGCGCCGCCCGGCCCGAACCGCCGCTCTCGCCCGGTCGGGGGGCCGCGGTCAGCCGTTGTCAGCCGTTGTCAGCCGTTGCCAGCTGTTTTCAGCCGTTGTGCGAGCCCCAGATCGCCACGAGCACCAGGATGCCGAACATCACGACCATCGCGAGCGCGACCCATCCGGCCTGCCGGTGCCCGGCCGACCTCGTCGTCTCGCGCCACTCGCGCGGCGGCCACTCGTCGTCCGGCTCCGGCTCCGCGAACCCGTCCGGATCGGCGGGCTCGGCCGCGCCGACCCTCTGCGCGGGAACCGCGTCCCGCCGAGCGACCTCGTCATCCACGGCTGCCACCTCGTCCCTCGCCGTCGTCCGGCGGCCAGTCTCGCACCCGCCTGTTGCGGCCCGACCATCGGCCCCGCTGGCACCCGTCGCGGCGCGGCCGTTCAGCGCGGCCGTCCGACACCGCGTATCTGACACCGTGTCGGATATATACAGCGCCAGGTCCGCGGTCAGGCCTGCCGCTGCACGGCCCGCACCGCGCCCTCCTCCTCGGCGAGCTTCTCGAGCACCGGGATCGCGGCGGCCAGCACCGCGTAGTCATTCGCACTCAGCCGGCCAACCCGCTCGGTCAGCATCGCGGCGCGCTCGGTGCGCACCTCCTCGAGCAGCGCGCGGGCCTCGGCGGTGGCCACGATCAGGCTGGAGCGGCCGTCCAGCGGATCGGGCACCTTGTCGGCCAGGCCCGCCTCGATCAGGCCGGCCACCGTGCGGGTCATCGAGGGCGCGGCGACCTGCTCGCGCAGGGCCAGCTCGCCGGACCGGATCGGCCCCAGCTTCTCGATCGTGACCAGCGCGGAGAGCTGGGCGAAGGTGAGCTGGCCGGAGGCCCGCTGGGCCAGCCGCCGGTGCAGGCGGCCGACCGCGACCCGCAGGCGCGTGATGTCCTGCGGATCGGGCTGCCCGCCCGCTTCGTTCGTCATCGGGGAAGCTTATCCGGATTCCGCCGGCCGGCGCGGCGGCCGGGCCGGATGAGGCTGGCCAGCGCGCCGGCCAGGCTCATGCCGATGGCGAGCCAGAACACGATCACCAGGCCGCTGTGGAAGGGCCCGGCGATCAGGTGCGGGAAGAAGTCCCGCCCGGTCAGCGCGGCGGCGTGCGACGGCGGCAGCGCGTGCAGCACCTTCGGGCCGAGCAGCTGCTGGATCGGGTTGTAGCCGAGGAACGCCGCGAACAGCACGCCGACCGGCGGCAGGGTGGAGAGCGAGTGCGCGGCCGAGGTCGGCACGCCCTGGGCCACCAGCCCGTTGTACATCGTGGTCGGCAGCGTCGAGGCCAGCCCGACGACCATCAGCGAGAAGAACACGCCGATGGAGAGCACCATGCCGGAGTTCATGAAGGTGGCGCGCAGCCCGGAGGCGGCGCCGCGCTGGTGCGCCGGCACGCTCGACATGATCGAGGAGGCGTTGGGCGCGGAGAACAGCCCGCCGCCGACGCCGTTGAGCAGGATCAGCCCGGCGAAGGCGAGGTAGTTGAAGTCGGTCGGCAGCAGGAGCAGGCCGCCGAAGGAGACCGCCATCAGCGCCAGGCCGCCGGCCGCGAAGGCGTGGTGGCCGTAGCGGTCGGACAGGCGCCCGGCCAGCGGGCCGGCCAGCAGGAACCCGACGGTCAGCGGGAGCATGTAGATGCCGGCCCACAGCGGCGTCTGCGAGTAGTCGTACCCGTGCAGCGGCAGCCAGATCCCCTGCAGCCAGATGATCAGCATGAACTGCAGGCCGCCGCGGCCGATCGACATCAGCAGGTTGGCGCCGTTGCCGGCGCTGAAGGCGAGGTTGCGGAACAGGTCGAGCCGGAACATCGGGTCCGGCACCCGCGACTCGATGAAGAGGAACAGCACCAGCACCGCGACGCCGCCGATCAGGCCGGCCAGGATCCACGGGTTGGTCCAGCCCATCGTGTGACCGTGGTAGGGCTGAATGCCGTACGTGATCGCGGCGAGCACCGCGGTCAGGCCGCCGCCGAAGGTCAGGTTGCCCCACCAGTCGATCTTCCCGGCCCGCCGGGCCGAGGTCTCGTGCAGCGACTTGTACGCCCATATGGTCCCGAGCACGCCGATCGGCACGTTGACCCAGAAGATGGAGCGCCAGTCCCACTCGGCCAGCACGCCGCCGAGTACGAGCCCGATGAAGGACCCGGCCAGGGCCGCGACGATGTTGATGCCGAGCGCGGTGCCGCGCTGCTCGGCCGGGAAGGCGTCGGTGATGATGGCGGTGGAGTTGGCCATCAGCATCGCGCCGCCGATCGCCTGGACCACGCGCCAGCCGATGAGCCACAGCGCGCCGTGGCCGCCGGTGAACGGGTCGAGCGACAGGATGATCGAGCAGACGCTGAAGACGGCGAAGCCGAGGTTGTAGATACGCACCCGGCCGTAGATGTCGCCGAGCCGCCCCAGGGTGACCACGAGCACTGCGGTGACCAGCATGTAGCCCATCAGCATCCACAGCAGATAGCTGACATTGCCGGGCTGCAGCGGGTCGAGCCGTATCCCGTTGAAGATCGCGGGCAGTGAGATCAGCACGATCGAGGAGTTGATCGTCGCGATCAGCATGCCGAGCGTGGTGTTGGACAGCGCGATCCACTTGTAGCGCGGATGGTCCACCCCCACCCAGTGCTTGCGCGACCCTCCCGCCGCCTGCTGGTCGTCCACCTGTCCGGTGGCGTCGGTCCTGGACATCCGTGGCCGCCCTTCGCCGCAAGGGTTTAGTTAGCGAACATCTGCTAAGTATTCCCCCGGGCACGCCGCGCGTCCAGGGCCGGCCTGGCGAAGCACCCGTGAGCTGCGGGAGCGCGACGGGACGGGGTGGCGGCGCGCCGGCACGGAGCCTCAGGCGCTGACCACGTTGTCCCCGACCGGGCCGCCGCCGGCTGCCGGGATCACGTCGTCACCGGTCGGACCCCCAGGGGAACCGAGCGCCGCGCCCACGCGGCCGGAATCTCAGCGGTCGAAGCACGTCAAAGCGTATGGGCGCGGGCCTCGGAGCGCTCC
>DASYAE010000219.1:0-23743 GCA_036501535.1 Actinocrinis sp.
CAGCACCAGCACCTTGGGCGGGTCCGGCTCGGCGGTCGCCTGCCGGGTCGCCTCGATCCCGTCCATGCCCGGCATCCGGATGTCCATCACCACGACGTCCGGCCGCAGCTCACGCACCAGGCGCACCGCCTCGCGGCCGTCTCCGGCCTGGCCGGTCACCTCTAGGTCGTCGGTGTCGCCGATCAGGATCGCGAGCCCGACCAGCATCAGCGGCTGGTCGTCGGCCAGCAGCACCCGCACGCTCATGCCGGGAGGCTCGCCGTCACCCGGAATCCGCCCTCCGGACGCCGGCCCGCGCTGAACTGGCCGGATAGCAGCGTCACCCGCTCGCGCATGCCGAGCAGGCCGAAGCCGCTCCCGCCGGCCGCCGAGTGCCTCGGCCGGCCCGGCCCGGCGAGACCGTCGTCCCCGTCGTCCACCACCTCGATCCTCACTCCCTCCGGCTCGTAACCGACCGCGACCCGGCACGTGCGCGCCCCGGAATGCCGCACCACGTTCGTCACCGACTCCTGGATGATCCGGAATGCCGACAGTTCGATCTCCGGCGGCAGCAGACGCTGCTCGCCCCGCCAGGTCACATGAACCCGCACCCCGGCGTCGGCCGTGCGTTCGGCGAGCTGTGGAATGTCGGCCAGGCTGCCGGCCGGCGCCAGCGGAGCGGCCTGCGGCATGGCGTCGTCCGGCTCGGCGCGGCGGAGCGCCCCGAGCATGCGCTGCAGCTCCAGCAGCGTCTCCCGGCTGGTGGTCTCGATGCCGGTCAGCGCCTGCCGCGTCTGCTCGGGCTTGGTCTCCACGACGCGCGCCGCCGCTCCCGACAGCACCGTGATGATCCCGATGCTGTGCGCGACGCTGTCGTGCAGCTCGCGGGCGATCCGCAGCCGCTCGGCCATGACGACGCGGGCCGCCCTCTGCTCCTGCAGGGCTTCGAGGTATTCACGGCGTTCGCGATACACACCCCCGAAGACCCACGCGCCCGCGAACCACAACGCGAGCACCCCGGCCCACTGGGCCGCGCCGCCGACGGACTGCCCGTAGGCGTGGATGTCATTGACGAACGCGGCCGCGACGCCCGCGACGGAGCCGACGGCGGCAGCCTTCGGCCGCCGGACGGCGAGGTACCCGCCCAAGCCGACGAGCAGGACGAACACGATCAAGGGCCGCGCGCCGAAGGCGTCGCCGAGGACTGATTCGCCCAGGATCGCCGCGAAGACGGTCGCCGGCAGACGGCGCACCAGCAGAACCGGCAGGGCGAGCACGACGCACAGCCCCAGCGTCTGGACGGGCTCGAGGTCGGGGAACCGGAACAGGCCGTCCACAGGGGCCGGCGTCGTCAAGGGGAGCATCAGCGCGTAGAAGCAGGCGGTGGCCGGCACCACGGCCTGTGACGTCAGCCGGGTCACGCGCTTCGATGTCGAGAGACGCTGGAGAAGCTGTTCCATATATAGATCGTAATTCGTGGCATCGGCTCTGCGCGTCGCCCCGGGGATGTACACCGGTACACCCCCGGGCCGATGGCCTGCGGGAAAGGTGACATCCGCCGGCCGACGCCAGGGATCGTGGTCCGTTTCTAGGTTCGTGGCCATGACGAATGCACCAATGATCGCTCTCCAAGACGCGATAAAGAAGTACGACGACGGCCCGCCCGCGCTGGCCGGTGTGACCTTGTCCGTGGCGGCCGGTGAGTGCGTGGCGATCCTCGGCCATTCCGGCAGCGGGAAGTCCACGCTGCTGAACCTGATCGCGGGTCTGGACAAGCCTTCCAGTGGCACCGTGACCGTCGACGGCACCCGCGTCGACCAGCTCGGTGAGGCCGGTTCGGCGAAGTACCGCCGGGCCTCGGTCGGCATGATCTTCCAGTTCTTCAACCTGCTGGACGACCTGACCGTGTTGGACAACGTCATGGTTCCGGCGCAGCTGGCCGGGATGGGCAAGGGCGAAGCGAGGCGGCGGGCCGTCGAGCTGCTCGGCTCGCTGGGCATCGACCGGCATGTCAAGGCCTATCCGCAGCGGCTGTCCGGCGGTGAGCGGCAGCGGGTGGCGGTGGCCAGGGCCCTGATGAACAGGCCGGCGCTGCTGCTGGCCGACGAGCCGACCGGCGCTCTGGACTCGAGCTCGGCCGAGGACGTGCGGCGGCTGCTGCTGGACCTGAACGCCGAGGGCCAGACCATCCTGCTGGTCACCCACGACACCCAGCTGGCCGCGGACACCGCGCGCCGCACGATCGAGTTGGTGGACGGCGCGGTCGAGCGGGACGTCGTCAACGACGGCAGCGGTGCCGGACTGGCCGCCCGCACGCCGCTGACCCGTCCGGTGGGAGAGGCCCGATGACACTGCGCAAGCCGCCGATGCCCCGGCGCCTGTTCGAGGTCGGCTTCCATGCTGTGGCGCGCCTGCTGCCGGCGGCGAGCCGATGAGCGCCCTCGGCAAGGTCGTACGCTCCGGCGTGGGCCGGCGCCGCCTGCAGTCCCTCGTCATGGCCCTGACGACGTTCGCGACCGTCACCACCGCGGTGCTCTCGCTCGGCCTGCTGACCGCCGTGCAGGCCCCGTTCGAGCACGCCTTCAGTGCTCGGAACGGCGCGCATCTGGCGGTCCAGTTCGACGGTTCGAAGGTCACGGCCGCGCAGGCTGCCGCCACCGCGCACGCCGCCGGCGTCACCGAGGCGGCCGGGCCGTACCCGGTCGCCGCCGCCCTGGACACGACGATCGGCACGGACTGCGCCGAGAGTGCCGGTGACGACAACGGTCCGATCACCGTCAGCACCCGGCCCGACCTGGGCAGCACCTCCGGGATGGACCAGCTGGCGCTGACCCGGGGGCGCTGGCCGACCAGCCCGGGCGAGATCGCCCTGCCGTGGCAGGACTATGCCGCCGACTGCTTCGGCGATTCGGTGGTGTTCTCCTCCCTGCCGGGCAAGCCGTCGTTCAAGGTCGTCGGCTTCGCCGACTCGGTGACCGACAGCGCGACCGGCTTCGTCACCGCCGACGGTTTCGCGCGGCTCACCGCCGCCGGTGCCAAGTCCGACGAGCAGATGCTCTACCGGTTCGCCAAGGCCGGGACCGCCGCCGACATCGCCACCGACAAGCAGGCGGTGGCCGCCGCCGCGCCGGCCGGCGCGGTCGAGAGCGGGCAGTCGTACCTGACCGCGGAGCAGCAGGCGACCGGCAACGCCAAGGCCTACGTGCCGTTCCTGATCGGCTTCGGGATCCTCGGGCTGTTCATGTCGGTGCTGATCATCTCGATCGTGGTCAGCGGGGCTGTGGCCGCGGGAATCCGGCGCATCGGGATTCTGAAGTCGCTGGGCTTCACCCCTTCGCAGGTGGCCCGCGCCTACACCGCGCAGGCCATGATCCCGGCGACACTCGGCCTGGTGCTCGGCACGGTTTTCGGCAACCTCCTGGCCGTGCCGATCCTGGGCGGGGCCACGAAGCAGCTCGGCGCGGCCAGTGCGGCCAGTGCCACGATTCCGTTGCGGGTCAGCGCCGTGGTGCCGCTGGGCACCCTGCTGATCGTCGGCGTCACGGCCTTGATCCCGGCCCTGCGGGCCGGCCGGATGCCGACGGTGCGGGCTCTGGTGGTCGGCCGCGCCCCCAAGGCCGGGGGCGGTCAGAGGGCGCAGCGTCTGGCCTCGCGGCTGCCGCTGCCCCGGGCCATGTCGTTGGGGCTGGCCCAGCCGTTCGCCCGGCCGGCCCGGACCGTCCTGGTCGGTGCGGCGGTGCTGTTCGGCGTCGTGAGTGTCACGTTCGCGGTGGGGCTGGAGACCGGGTTCGACAAGTACCTGGACGCCAGCACCTCAGGCTTCAACGTCGCGTCGGAGATCGTGGAACCCACCGCCGACATGGGCGTGCCCTGGGGTCTCTACGGCCCCAATGACCCGCGCGACCCGCACCTGGATGCCGCCAAGGTGGCCGCCGCGCTCGCTGAGATTCCGGGCACGAAGGCCGCGTTCGGCTGGGGTGACAGCGGCGCGACCATGGTCGGCGCCCCGCCCGGCGGCGAAACGGCGGAGGTGTTCACGACCACCGGCGACTTCTCCTGGACGGGCATGGAGCTGCTGTCCGGCCGCTGGTACTCGGCGCCCGGCGAGGCCGTGGTCGGCGACAAGCTGGCCTCGGCGGTGGGGATCCGCGTCGGCGACGACGTCACCGTGGTGCAGCAGAACAAGCAACTGTCGCTGAAGGTCGTCGGCATCAACTTCGACACCGACGTGGGCGACTACACGGTCATGACGGATGCGGCCACCTTCACCGCCGCCGGTCTGACCCCGCACATCGACCAGTACAACGTCGAGCTGGCCTCGAACGTCAGCGGAGCGGACTGGTCCACCTCGGCCGCCGCCGCGCTGACCCCGCTGAACGCCTCGGTCCAGCCGAACTCGAACGGGGGCAAGAACGTCGTGGTGCTCACCATGGGCGCCCTGGTGGCCACGCTCACGCTGATGATGATCGCGGTCGCCGCGCTCGGGGTGCTGAGCACGGTGGTGCAGGACACCCGGGAGCGGGCTCATGATCTGGGGATCTTCAAGGCCCTCGGGATGACACCCAAGCAGACCATCGCGATGGTTCTGACCTCGGTGTCCCTCACCGGCCTGATCGCCGGGCTGATCGGGGTCCCGATCGGGGTCGCGGTGGAGAAGGCGACGCTGACCCCGATGGGGAACGCGATCGGCCGGCACCTGCCGCCGAGCGTGACCCACACCTACACCGCCGGGCTGCTCATCCCCCTGCTGGCCGGCGGGATCGTGATCGCCCTGCTCGGGGCACTGCTGCCGGCCGGCTGGGCGGCCCGGTCGCGGACCGCCACCGCGCTGCGGACCGAGTAGGACCTAGCAGGACCGAGCAGGGCCGCTGGTCGCCGCGGCAAAGGCGGTGCTGCCTGCGCGCCCTGCTCGTCCTGGCGGACCTCGTCGTCAACCGATCAAGGCCCGGGACAGCCAACCACCAACTGCACGAAGACCTATGAACCCTGCCACACCACCACGGCTGATCAGCCATTTTCAAGATGGTGGATCTTCACTCAGACGGGGTCCACCGACTGACCGCCCCACTGCTCCGGCTGCACGTCCGCCAGCGTCTCGGTGAAGGTCCACTGATGGCCCGCCAGGTCCGCGGCCGTGTACTGCCGCTCGCCGTACTCGAAGTCCCGCGGCTCCGCGAGGATGCGCGCGCCGTGCTCCCGAGCCCGCTCGCAATGCCCGTGGACGTCCTCCACCCGCACCATGACCTGGTGCGAGGTCTGGTCGGGCAGCGGCGGGCGGCGGTCGCCGCGCACGTCGCCGATGATCACCGCGCCGTCGCCGACCCGCAGCTGCGAGCGGTGGTCCTCGCCGATCCGCACCCGCTCGGTGAACCCGAAGGCCGCGCCGAGCCACGCCACCGCCGCGCGCACGTCCGGGTAGACGAGCACCGGGATCACGGTGGACTGCGGAATGGACCGATTGGTCTTCACATCCGGCTCCAGGTCTTCGGCGGAGAGCGACACGGACACGTCGGGAAGCGCCCCGAGCTTAGCAATCCACATCAGCAGCATCAGGACGTTGTGAGGATCGCGAGCTGCCCGGTCGCCCTGGTCATCGCGACATAGCGGTCGACCGCACCCTCGACGCCCTCGCCGAACGCCGCCGGGTCGACCAGGACCACCAGGTCGAACTCGAGCCCCTTCGCCAGCACCGGGGTCAGCGACCGGACCCGGGGCGTGGCCCGGAACGCGGGATCGCCGATGACGCAGGCGGTCCCCTCGGCGTGCCCGGCGAGCCAGGCCTCGAGGATCGGTTCCAGCTGCGCCGCGGCCGCGTGCACGACGGGCAGGTCGCTGCTGCGGATGGAGGTCGGCACGTTGGCGTCCGGGAGCACGGCCCGGATGACCGGCTCGGCCTCGGCCATGACCGCCTCCGGCGTCCGGTAGTTGATACTGAGGGTCGCCACGTTGATCCGGTCGAGCCCGACCCGCTCCAGCCGCTGCTGCCAGGACTCGGCGAACCCGTGCCTTGCCTGGGCGCGGTCGCCGACGATGGTGAAGCTGCGCGACGGGCAGCGCAGGAGCAGCATCTGCCACTGCGCGTCGGTCAGCTCCTGCGCCTCGTCCACGACGATGTGCGCGAACGGGCCGGCCAGCAGGTCCGGATCGGCGGCGCGCAGCGTGCTCTCGTCGACCAGCGCGTCCTGGAAGTCCTCGCCGCGCAGCATCGTCACCAGGCCCACGCCGTACTCGTCGCCCGACCCGCCGAGGCCCTCGATCAAGTCCTGGACGACTCCGGACATGCGCTCGCGCTCCGCCGCGACGGCGGCGTCCTGCCTGCGCTTGCGCCGCGCCGCATTCGGGTCGCCGAGCCGCTGCCGCGCCGCGTCAAGCAGCGGCAGGTCGCAGACCGTCCAGGCCTGGGCGTCCGCCCGCTGCAGCGTCCTGACCTCCTGCGGGCCGAGCCAGGGCGCGCACATCCGCAGGTAGGCCGGCACCGACCAGAGGTCTGCGACGAGGTCGGCCGCCTCGATCAGCGGCCACGCGCCGTTGAAGGCCGTCAGCAGCTCCCGGTTCTGCAGCAGCGACCTGCGCAGCAGATCGCGCGGCACGTCGTCGTCGTGCTTGTCCGCCAGGATCGTGAGCAGCTCCTGCCAGACCTGCTCGCGCGCCTCGTTGTGCGGCGTGCCGGGCTCCGCCGCGCCGAACGCCTCGGCCCAGTCGTCGGCGCCGAGCCGGACGTCGGCCCAGTGCGTCGAGACCGTCATCCCCTTGGCCGGCGGCTTCTCGTAGAACCGGACGGCCGGCTCGATCGCCCTGACCATGTCCGCCGACTCCTTCAGGCGGGCCGCCTCCGGGTCGGTCTCGGGCACCGCTGCGGCGCCCTCGGCGACGAGATCGCGCAGGGTGCAGGTCTGCACGCCCTCCTCGCCGAGGCTGGGCAGGACGTCCGAGACATAGGCCAGATAAGGCTGGTGCGGACCGACGAACAGCACGCCGCCGCGGTGGTGGCCGAGACGGGGGTCGGAGTAGAGCAGATAGGCCGAGCGGTGCAGGGCGACGACGGTCTTGCCGGTGCCCGGGCCGCCGTCGACGACGAGCGCGCCGCGCGATCCCGCGCGGATGATCGCATCCTGGTCGGCCTGGATGGTCCCGAGCACGTCGCGCATCCGGGCCGAGCGGTGGCCGCCCAGGCTGGCGATGAACGCGGACTGGTCGTCGAGCGCGGCGCGCCCCTCGATCCCGTCCGGGGTGAACACCTCGTCCCAGTAGTCGGTGATCCGTCCGCGGGTCCAGCGGTACCTGCGCCGGCTGGCCAGGCCCATCGGGTCGGCGTGGGTCGCGCCGAAGAACGGCCCGGCCGCCGGGGTGCGCCAGTCGATCAGCAGCCTGCGGCCCGCGCCGTCGGTGAGGCCGAGCCGCCCGATGTAGACCGGCTCGGAGTCGTCCGCGCCGACGATGTGCCCGAGGCACAGGTCCAGGCCGAAGCGCCGCAGGGCGCGCAGCCGGGCGGTCAGCCGGTGGATCTCCGCGTCCCGGTCCATCGCCTGCTGTCCCAGGCCGCCCGGCGCCCTGCGCTCCGCCTCGAGGCTGTCAGAGAGCTCTGCGATCGTCTGTTCCAGGCTCTGCGCGATGGCCGCGAAGTGCCGCTCGTCGCCGGCGGTCAGCGCCGGGTCGGCCTTGGCGGCGAGGTGGTCGGGCAGGTCGAACGCGCTGATGGTCGAGGAGGTCAAGGCATCGGCTCCGATCTCGTGGTCGTCGTCGGCGGTTCCTGCGTGGTCCATGCGAACACTGAGACTCATGCGCACACCTCCGGCCGCGTCCGGCGGGCCGCGCCGAGCAGCAGCGCCGCGGCCGCCGCCGCCCCGTCGGTGCGGATCGCGCCGGCCACGGCCGCCGCCCGCGCCCGGACCCCGGGGCTAAGGGCGCTGTCGAGCGCGGCCGACAGCGACTCGGCGGTCGGCGCCGGGCCGTCGTGCGTCGCGCCGATGCCCAGCGCGGCCACGCGGCCGGCCCAGTACGGCTGGTCCGCCGCCTGGGGCAGCACCACCTGCGCCGCACCGGCCAGCGCTGCCTTCACAGTCGTGCCCGCTCCGCCGTGGTGCACGATGGCGGCCACCCGCGGGAAAAGCGCCTGCTGATTCACCTCGCCCACCGCGTAGCAGTCCTCGCGGTCGTCGACCAGGCCCAGGCCGGCCCAGCCGCGCGAGACGAGCGCGCGGCGGCCCTGCGCCCGGACCGCCTCGATCGCGGTCCGGGCGAGGCCTTCCGGCTCGCCCATGCGCATACTGCCGAAGCCCACATACACCGGCGGTGTGCCGGCATCGAGGAATGCCTCCAGCTCGGGCGGCAGCGGGCGCTCGTCCGGCACGATCCATGCGCCGGTCCACACCGCGTCGAGGTCCGCAGACTCCTGCCACGGGCCGAGGGTCGGGTCCTGCGCCACCCACGGCTGATCGGTGAACATGAACGCGCGGACGTCGTCCACCGGCGGCAGCCCGATCGACGCCCGGTGCGCGTTGATCGGCGGGGCGAACACCGCATGCTCGAGCGGGCTGTCCAGCATGCTCGCGCAGAAGAGCGCGAACCGGTGCGGAACCCCCGCCTTCTCGGCCGCCGACCGCGCGACGAAGTGCGACATGCCGGTCGCCACGAGGATGTCGCACCGCCCGGCCTCCGCGGCGAGCGTGTCGTACTGCGCGTCGATGAACTGGGCCACGCGCTCGCCCACCTCCTGCGGCGTCCGCGGACGCTGCCAAGAGCTCCACGGCCGGGCGAACGGCACCATCGGCACGCCGACGCGGACCAGCACGTCGGCGAACTCCTCATCCGGCGGCGCGCACACGCGCACCTGTGCGCCCGCCTCCCGCAGCCGCACTGCCAGGGCCGCCATCGGCTCGACGTCCCCACGCGATCCATACGTCGACAACAACACCCGCACTATTTCGACTCCCGTTTCCGCAGGTTCCGGCCTCGGATGACGATTGTGCGGTACGACCGGGGCCTTGCCGCAAGACCCCCGGTCTGCTATAGATTATTAGTGGCGGAGAATGTGTCTCCGCCGCTTTTTTATGCCGCCGTGTTTTTTATGCCGCTGATCGTTCACGGCCGCGCGGCCTGCGCAAAAGGGCGGTGCCGCCGAGAGCCTACGCTCCCGGCGGCACCGCGTGCGGTTGCAGTGGATCTAGTGGATCAGATGTGCGGACCCGGACCGGCCTTCACCGTCAGATGCCCATGACCTCGAGCTCGGACATCTGCGCCCCGTTCTGGACGCTGTTGGCGGTGAAGCTCAGCTGCACGTACTGGGCCGTGGTGCCGGAGGGCAGGGTGATCGTCACCGTGTTGCCCGTGGACGGGTTCCAGGTGTACGTCGACGAGCCCACCACCGTGGTGTAGCTGGATCCGTTGCTGCTGACCAGGACCGAGAGCGTCTGCGTCCGAGTCGACCAGGCGGTCGCCGGCGGCAGGTCGATCACGACCGAGCTGAGCGTGTGCGAGGCGCCCAGGTTGTCCGTGAAGGTGGCCGGCCACGAGCCGTTGACGCTCTCCCAGTAGGTGCTGGTGTTTCCGTCGACCGCGTTGGCCGGCGCGTAGGTCTGCGTGTAGCTGCTCGCCGAGACCGACGTGTTCTGCGACAGGTTGTGCGGCGTGCCCGATGAACTGGCCCCGGTGCCGGACAGGCCGATGTTCAGCGGGCTGTTGGACGCGTTGCTCGAGACGACCAGGTTGCCGTTGTACGTCCCGGTCGCGGCCGGATCGAAGACCACCGACACGGTGCAGGACGCGCCCGCGGCCAGGGAGCTGCCGCAGGTGTTGGTCTGGCTGTAGCCGGTCGGCGCGGTGATCGACGAGATCGCCGCGGCCGCGTTCCCGGTGTTGGTCACCGTGACCGGCTTCGCGGCGCTCGGCGAGTTCACCGTCTCGCTGCCGAAGGACAGCGAGGTCGGCGAGGCGGAGAGGGTCGCGTTGGAGGTCCCGTTCCCGCCGGAGCCCGGGAAGATCTCGAACTCGGAGATCTGCGCCGCGCTCCAGCCGGTGTTGGCGGTGAAGCTGAGCTGCAGGTACTGGTCGTTCGTGCCGGAGGGCAGGTTGAAGCTGACGGTGTTGTTTCCGCTCGACGGGTTGAAGGTGTAGTTCGCCGAGGGCACCAGTGTGGTGTACGACGAGCCGTTGGTGGAGCCGAGCACAGAGAGCGTCTCGGTGCGCGTCGACCACGCGGTGGACGGCGGCAGCGTCAGCGTCACCGAGCCCAGCGGGTACGACTTGCCGAGGTTCGCGGTCAGCGTCTGCGGATAGGCCGCGCCGTCCAGGCTCTCCCAGTAGGTGCTGGTGTTGCCGTCGTTGGCGTTGGTCGCCGGGAAGCCCGACGCCGTGCTGCTCGACGTCATGGTGCCGGCCAGCGCGAGGTTCGTGGTCGAGCCGATGCCGGTGCCGCTGAGCGCCGCGGTGGTCGGGCTGTTGTTGGCGTTGCTGGTGATGGTCAGCGTGCCGGTGCGGGTCCCGGCGGCGGTCGGCGTGAACCCGACCGTCACGGTGCAGGTGGCGTTGACCGCGAGCGAGGAGCAGTTGTTGGTCTCGCTGAAGTCGCCGCCGGCCGAGACGCCCGAGACGGTCGCCGCGCTGGTGCCGGTGTTGGACACGGTGACCGTCTGGGTCGGGTCCGCCGTGCCGACCAGCGAGCTGGCGAAGCTCAGGCTGCCCGGGTTGAGGCTGAGCACCGGTCCCGGCGCGGTGCCGGTGCCGCTCAGGGTCACCGTGTCGGTGACCCCGCCGGCGTTGACCGTCAGGGCGCCGGACTGCGCGCCGGACGACGTCGGCTTGAACGTGACGCCGACCGTGCACGACCCGTTGGCGGCGATCGACGACCCGCAGGTGTTCGTCTGCGCGAACTGGCCGCTGACCGAGATGCCGGAGACGGACGCGGCGGCGTTGGTCGGGTTGGCGACCGTGACCGTCTGCGCCGCGCTGGTCTGGCCGGTCGCCAGCGAGCCGAAGTTCAGCGCGCCCGGGGTGACGGTGACCGAGGAGGCCGGGTACGGCGGGTAGACCGGGGCCGGGGCGTCACCGACGTTGCAGTTGGCCGGGCTGATCCCGGAGTTGCCGCCGCCGTCGGTGACGGCGAAGTTCGTGCCCTCGCAGTTGTAGCTCGGCGCGTTGCCCTCGTTGGCCTGCGCCACGCCGGTCGCCGTCACGTTGGTGAAGCTCGCCGTGCCGCCGGTCTGCTCCTGTAGCGCGAAGGTGCCGGTGCCGACGATGGAGATGTTGCTCAGGTTGACGTTGCTGATCGTGCCCTCGACCCACTGGACCGCCTCGAACGGGCTCTGCTCGATCAGCTCGTTGCTGACGTTGACCGGGCCGGTGAAGTTGCCCTGGCTGCCGTCGAACCACAGCGCGCCGACGCCGAACTGCCAGTTCGGGTCGAGCGATCCGTCCCGGATCATGGTGTTGTTCTCCACCGTGGTCGGGCCGACCGTGGTGGAGGTGAAGCGCTGCGCCACCGTGATGCCGCCGCCCTGGGTGATGCCGGTGTCGACCACCAGGTTGCCGTTGACGGTGTTGTTGTTGCCGCCGTAGACCGCGATGCCGTTGGCCAGCTGCTGCAGCTGCACCGTGTTGTCCGAGATCGTGTCCTGGGCGTCCGCGCCGATGCTGGAGTCGGCCCACAGCGCGATGCCGTCGTCGCCGGTGTTGCGGATGTCGCTGTTCGTGATCGTGGAGCCGGTGACGCCGCCGTGCAGGTTGATGCCGTCCGCGGTGGTGTCCCGGATCCGCATGCCGCTGAAGGTCAGGTTGGACATCGGGCCGTCCATCCAGGCCCCGACCTTGTCGTGCTCGATCCAGATGTCCGACACGGTGGAGTTGCTCATCGCGCCGCCGATGCCGTTGACCTGGGCGCTGTCGTCGCGCTCCTGGACGTTGCCGAAGATGGCGAAGTTCTCCAGGTGCACGTTGGTGCTCGGGCTGGGCGCGGAGTTCCCGTAGATGCCGGGCGCGGTGCCGGTGATCGCTGAGTACCACATGCCCGCGCCGGCCAGCGTCACGTTGTTGACGATGATGTGGCCGGGGATGTCGTACGTGCCCGGCGGGATCCACACGGTGCCGCCGGAGCCGGCCGCGCTGATCGCCGCGTTGAACGCGTTGGTCGAGTCGGCCGCGCCGGTCGGGTCGGCGCCCTCGCCGGTCACCGACACCGAGCCGGAGGGCTGGGTCAGCGCCGCGCCGACGTTTTCGAAGTCGGCCTCGTCGATCGTGTACGAGCCGGCCGTGTCCTCGGAGTCGACCTCGAGCTTGAAGGTGGTGCCGGCCTGGTAGGTCGTGCCGAACAGCCGGTGCACCTCGTCGTAGAAGTGGTGCGGGTTGCCGCTGCTCGGGGTGTTGGTGAACGGATAGCTGCCGTAGTACCAGCTGTAGGCGTTGGTCAGGGTGAAGTCGGACTGCTTCGTGCCGTTGACGTAGAGCGAGATCGGCGCGGTGTAGACCGAGCCGTCCGACGAGTCCGGGATGCTGTAGCGGAAGTCGATCGAGTTGGTCGCGATCGGGCTGGTGAAGGTCACGGACTGGCCGGAGCCGCTGCCCGAGAGGGTCACCGCCTTGCGGCCGGCGGCCTCGTCGGCCAGCTGGCCCTGGGTGTAGCTCGGGCCGATGACCGTGCCGGTGGTCGGCTCGTTCTCGGCCTGGACCTCGACGTAGGGCAGGCTCGCGCCGCCTCCGCCGGTCGCCGTCGCGGCCTGGGCCGGCGCGGCCGACAGGGCGACGACGGCCCCCGCGGCCAGCAGTGCGCTGCTGCCGGCCAGGGCGACGACCCGTCTCAGGCTCGGAGCGCGGATGATCTGGTGGAACACCGTTTGTTCCTTTCGGCCGGGCCGTCGTCCTCGACGGCGCGGTCACGTGGGTCGGATCGGAACGGGATGCGAGGGTGGGCGGGCCGGAGTCCGCGGGCGCGGCGGAAGGCCGCGCCGGCGACGGAACGGGATCCGGTCGACAGCGGGCTGATTCCTCGCCGTCCGGGGCGATGGGCGACGGCGTACGGGGCACCGTAACGTTCGCGACATCACTGCGCAATATCCAGACGCATCATCGTTGAATCTTTACTTCGTAACGCAAGATCCAACGCGCCTAGGCGATCGGCGCGCGCGAGTGCATCGGTCGGCAAGAGTACGCGCAAGAGCAGTGCGGATAACAGAAGTTGCGCGATGGGGCGGACGGTTCTGTTGGGACGAAGCATGCCCGCGCGGGCTGCGGGGTCCGGCGGCGCTCTTCTCACGGCTCGTCAGGTTCTGCGATCCCACCCGCCGCGACCCCTTCGACAAGCGCCTGCAAAATCCCGATGGCGGCGTCGGATGACGGGACGTCAGTCCGGATCACCCCTCGAAGCCTGACAAGCTGTAGGATCGGCGCGGTCGTCGTCGCAGGGTCGGAGCCGGTCATGAGCATGCGGACGAAGGCGAGGGGCGCCGCGCTGTTCGCCGTGGCGGGCATCGCGATCGTCGTCTGGACCCATTTCGCGCAGCAGCCGGCCAGGACCGCCCTGACGTTCACCGGCGCGGTCAAGGCGACCGCCAACTCGGCCGTCGACGTCCTGCCGGTCTACTCGCCCTCCGCCGGCAGCACCGCCCCCGCGTCCCCGAACGGCACCCAGTGCACGTCCGCCGGGTCCGGCTCGGACTGGAAGGCCCAGATCACGGTCACCACACCGGGGAACCAGTGGGTCATCGTCATCGCCGCGGACGGCACCGACTTCGCGTCCCCCGCCCCCGGCCGATACCAGGGCCTGGATACGCCGGCTGCCGCGCGCGGCCCGCAGACCCTCAACCTGAGCGTGTCCTCCGCCGAACCGCTCACGCCCGCCCTCGCCGCCGTCGGCGCCTCTTACTACGGTTACCAGACCCCGGCGGACCACAACGGCGGGAACGGCGAGGTCACCGTGAACTCGAACCTCACCTCCGGCTCGCTCGACGTGTGGCTCACCCCGGACGACCCGCGCGGCGCCGGCCTGGTCTTCGAGCTCTCCGGCGACTGGTCCTGCCGCTGAGCGGCGCCGGTTAGCCAGGCTCCTGCGGCGGTGTTTCCGGGCCGTCGGCGCCCAGGGCGTTCTCGTCGGGCACGGCGAAGAAGCGCAGGGCGATCGGCCGGGCGCCTTCGGGCGCGTCGCGGGCGGTGTGTCCGTACTTCCACTGCAGGGCGAGGTACTCCTGGAAGAACCGGTGGATCTCGCCCTTGGTCATGTAGAAGCCGCCGCGGCTGGACTGGGCCCAGCCCTCGGGGCCCTCGTACTGGGTGAGGACCCGGAAGTACAGGTCGATGTCGTGCTCGGCCCGGTCGCGGGCGAATTCGATGGCCGCCGACCATTCGGCCGCCTCCATCTTCGCCGGGTCGGGCGCCTGGATCTGGAAGGGCAGCGCCCGCCACCACCGCTCGCGCCCGCCGGACTTCTCCGGGATCTCCTCGACGAACCCCTGCTCGGCCATCCTGCGCAGGTGGTAGCTGGTCGTGCCGGTGCTCTCGCCCAGCGCCCGGGCCAGGCTGGTCGAGTTCGCCTCCTGATGCTGCTGGAGGTGGCCGAGGATGCGCCGGCGCAGCGGGTTGGCCAGCGTCCGGAAGATCGCGGACTGGTCCCCGTTGGCGTGGCCGGCGGGTTCGGGCGGGATGGTGGGCACGGCTCCCAGCATACCTGCAAAACTATTTGCAAAAAATTCTGCAATCGTCGTACGCTAAGCCCGCACGGCGCGGTGGGCGCCGGCTCTCGGGAGGGATTCGGATGGCTCAGCCCAGCAGCACCTACGACGACCAGGCCGGACGGCCACGGGGTGCGGCCGACGCGGCCGATACAGCCGATGAAGCCGGCGGCTCCGACAGCGCGCGGCCGATCGCGGTCCGCCTCGATTCGCTGACCAAGACGTACGGCACCGGGCCGAGCACCGTCACAGCCCTCGACCACGTGAGCCTCTCCTTCCCCGCCGGCTCCTTCACCGCGGTGATGGGACCGTCCGGCTCGGGCAAGTCCACGCTGCTGCAGTGCGCGGCGGGGCTGGACCGGCCCGACTCGGGAAGCGTCGCCATCGGCGGGACCGACCTGTCCGGCCTCGGCGAGACCGCGCTGACCAGGCTGCGCCGGGACCGGGTCGGATTCGTCTTCCAGGCGTTCAACCTGATGCCCGCGCTGACCGCCGCGCAGAACGTGGAACTGCCGCTGCGGCTCGCCGGCCGCAAAGCCGATCCCGGCGCCGTCCAGGCGGCCCTGGCCGCGGTCGGCCTGGCCGGGCGGGCCCGGCACCGGCCCGGCGAGCTGTCCGGCGGCCAGCAGCAGCGGGTCGCGATCGCCCGCGCCCTGGTCACCACCCCGCAGGTGCTGTTCGCCGACGAGCCGACCGGGGCCCTGGACACCAACACCTCGCGGGCCGTGCTGGAGCTGTTGCGCGATCTGGTGACCACGCGCGGGCAGACGCTCATCGTGGTCACCCACGACCCGATGGCCGCCGCGTACGCCGACCGCGTGATCTTCCTGGCCGACGGCCGGATCGCGGACACGCTCGAACGCCCCACCGCCGACGCCGTCGCCGCGCGCATGACCCGGTTGGAGACTTCTGCGATGAGCCCTGATTCCGCTGCGATATCCGGCCGCGCCGACTCGGCGAGCTCGGCATGCTGACCAGCGCCCTGGCCACCGTGCGGACCCGATGGGCCGCGTTCGCGGGTACGTTCGCCGCGCTCGCACTCGGCGTGTCGGTCATCGCCACGATGGCCCTGGTGCTGGCGGCCGCCTCGGCGGGCTCCGCTTATCAGGCCCCGCAGCGGTTCGCCGCCGTTCCCTTCGTCATCCAGGCGGATCCGACCGTGCAGGTGCGCGACCGCAACGGCTTGGTCGACTCGGTGCCGCTGCCGGCGCAGCCCGACATCCCGGCCACGGCTATCAGGAGCCTGCCGGGCACGACCCCGGACCGCAGCTTCTACGCCCAGATCCAGGGCACCGCCGCCGCCCAGCCGGCCCTCGGGCACGGCTGGTCCTCCGCCGCGTTCGCCCCGTACGTCCTCGTCGCCGGTCACGCCCCCCGCGCGGACGACGAGATCGTGGTGGCCGCGCCGGCGAGCATCGGCAGCCGCGTCCCGGTGCTCACCGCAGGCGGATCGCAGACCTATACGATTGTCGGCACCGTCCGGCCCGGGACGGGGGAGCAGCCGGTCTTCTTCACCGACGCGCAGGCGGCCCGGCTCTCGCCCGGGGTCGACGCACTGGCGGCCTACGACGCCGCGACGGCGGACCGCGCGGCGGCGCTGGCCGGCGCGCATCTGCGGATCCTGACGGGCCCGGACCGGCACGAGGCCGACCCCACGGCCGTCCAGGACGCCACCGAGCTGTCCGGGCTGACCACCTTCCTCGGCGTCGCCGCCCTGATCTCAGCCTTCGTCGCCGTCACGGTGAGCGCCACGGCCTTCGGGCTCTCGGTCGCGCAGCGCCGCCGCGACCTGGCGCTGCTGCGCACGATCGGGGCGACGCCCGGGCAGGTGATGCGGATGGTCTGCGCCGAGGCGGCGCTCGTCGGCGCGGGCGGGTCCGCAGCAGGCTGCCTGCTCAGTCTCGTGGAAGCGCCGCAGCTGGCGAGCTGGATCGTGCGCCAGGGCCTCGCCCCGGCCTGGTTCGGCGTGGATCTCAGGCCGGGCTCGTTCTGGCCCTCGGCGCCGCGTTCCTGGCCGGCATCGCGGTCGCGGTGGTCTCGGTGCTGGTGGCGGCCGTACGCGCCGGCACGATCCGGCCCACCGAAGCGCTGCGCGAGGCCACCGTCGAACCGAAACGGATCGGCCGGATCCGGCTGCTGTCCGGAGTGGCCGCAGTGCTCTGCGCAGTCGCCGCACTCGCCGGCGTGGCCCTGCTCTTCCCGGCCGCCGCGGATCCGAAGACCATGGCCGAGGCCGTCATCCTCCTGATCGTCGGCGCCGCGCTGCTCTCGCCCTTCCTGCTGAGCTCGCTGACCCGGCCGTTCGGCCGCGGCACGGCCGGGATGCTGCTGCGCGCGAACATCACGGCCGGAGCCCGCCGTGCCGCCGCAGCTATCGTCCCGGTACTGATCACCGCCGGCCTGACCGTGTCGATCCTCGGCGCCGACGACACCTCCGCCGCGGCGGCGAACGCGGCCGAGCACCAGCAGGCTTCGGGCGCCGACTTCGTGATCCTCCCGGCCGGGACACCCGGTCTCACCACGGCGCTGCTGAACCGGATCCACGGCATCGGCGGCGTCGAGGAGACCGCGGCCGCCGACACGGACATGCTCGCCTTCGAGCCGCAGATCACGTCCCTCCACCTCGAGTCGCCCTTCCCGATCTCCTTTCCGGTGCTCGGCATCGACCGGCCGTCCGCCGCGCTGGACCTCAAGGTCACCGCAGGCTCGCTCGCCGGCCTCAACGACCGGACCATCGCGGTCGACCCGTCGTGGAACAAGCACGTGGGCGACATCATGAGCCTCTGGCAGCCGGACGGCACCCCGCTCTCGCTGAAGGTCGTCGCCGTGGTCGCCTCCAGCCTGTCCGGGCCCAGCCTGATCGTGGACCTGCACAACGTGGACGCCATGCCGGCGCGGGTCTACGTCACGACGGATTCGACGGCCGGCGCTGCCGCGCTGTCAGCCGCCGTCCAGTCGCAGCACGCGCGCCTCGTGCCCGTCTCCAGCTGGTCGGCCGCCGTCTCCGACCAACAGGACCGGCAGAACCGGGTCGGCCTGGAACTGCTGCTCGGCATCGCGGTCGCCTACTGCGCGATCGGCATCGCCAACGCCTTCCTGATGTCGACCGCGGGCCGCAGATCCGAGCTGGCGCTGCTGCACACGACCGGCGCCGTCCGCCGCCAGGTCGTCTGGATCGTCGCGGCCGAGTCGCTGGTGCTCACGCTGATCGGGATCGTCCTGTCAGCCGCCGTCTCCGGCCTGGTCCTGGGCGGCCTCTATGCGGCCCTGGCCGGCCAGACGACCGGCTCCGTCCCGATCTCCCTGCCCTGGGCGCTGATCGGCACGATCCTCGGGGGATGCGTGGTCATCGCCGTGCTCACCTCGACCGTGCCGGCCTGGTTCCGGCTCCGGCCGCGCCAATGAGGCGCCGGGCCCAGAGCCTGGTGGCTTCGAAGTCGCGGCCGCCCACGGAGATCACAGCGTCAAGGCGGCATCCGGTCGTCAGGCGGCGTCCCGGCTCTCCCTCTGGTCGATCCTGCGGATCTCGTCCAGCGGAAAGGGCGTCTGCGTGCTCTCGTGCTGAAGCCTTCGGTAGAAGTCCGTCATCACCGCGGCCACCGGGGCGTGACGCGCGATCAGCTGCGCGGCCTGTGGCGGGATTCCCGTCGGACGCTCGCCCGCGGCGCAGGCGCGCAGGAAGGTGGTGCTCTCGTCGCCCCGGTACCCGTACAGCGCGGTGATGAGCCAGATCACCAGATGCGTGCGGGAGTAACAGCGGTCATAGGCCTGGTGCGCGGCGACGAAGTCGGTCTCCTGCTTCGCCAGGTCGAACCGGGAGGACACGGCGAGGCCGTAGTCTGCGAAGTACAGGTCCCGGCCGTCGGTCAGGATGTTCTGGAAGTGCGCGTCGAAGTGCAGCAGCCCGCGGCTGTTCATGAAGGAGGTCCCGGAGCGCAGCCGCCTCGCGACCATGGCGCAGGCCCGTTCGACCGCCTCGTCGCCGGCCTCGACCTCGTCGCCGAACCAGTCGTGCAGGTTCTGCGGGATGTACTCCAGGAACAGCGCGATACTCGCCGTGCAGTCGAGCAGCGCCTCGATCCGGCGCCGCGCCCCCGCACCGCCGCCCCAGAAGGCGATCGCCCCGTCCACGTCGGCCGGGTCCACCGGAAGCGACTGGCCGGGATGCGGCAGGATGCGCCAGTGGTGCATCAGCGGGAAGCCCTCGTACTCGCGCGAGAGCACCCAGTTCGTCGTCATGGCGTGCACGGCCAGCTCCCGCCAGGCACCGAAGCCCGGCGACCCGACCCCGTAGTGGAAGTAGGGCGGAAGCTCGAAGAGGTTCGCCGTGGAGCGGACGTTCTGCGCGCGCAGCTCCAGGGCCGTCAGCGGAACCCGTTTGACGAACACCGGCGTTCCGTCGACGTCCACCAGCGTCGAGGTCCCGCCGATGCCGGACCCCAGCGGCGTTCCCGCGTCGACGAATTCGCGCAGCTCGTGATCACTGCGCAGGGCCAGGGCAGTGGAGGCGGCGCTGTGCGCGGCTAGACGCGCGCCATGCGACATGCGGAGATCCACACGACTCACTCTAGGCGGTATGGGCGCGCGCCGAGGCGGTCGGCACCTGTAGCGCAGCCAAAGCAAACATGTGAGTATTTGATGCGGCGCGCTCGATCCTTGTGCCGTGATTGCGTGGCCACGGCAGGTGTGGGACGGGAGGCGATGCGGCGTGGAGACCGGTTCGTACGTGGAGACCGGTTCGTACGGGGTGAACAGCGTCGCGCTGGTCCGGCTGGCCAACGGGCGCGGCTACTTCCTGCGGTCCGAGCGCTTCAATCTGAGCGGTCGTCGGGTCGCGCGCATGTGGGTGCCTATCGTGCCGATGCCCGAGTACCACTTCCGCGACGACGCCCGCACGGCGTTTCTCCAGCAGGACGACGGCATCCAGCACCGTCCGTTCACCGACGACGCCGATGACGTCGCGGTCTGGTACCCGGCGCCGGGGGAGCGGTTCGGACCGGTGGAGACGCCCGGCGCCGAGCCGATCCCGACCCGTGTCCTGCAGTACATAGGCTCGTCGGCGATCTAGGTGGATCAGGGCTGCGCTCGACGCCGATCGGTCGACAGATAGTCGAGCGCGGCCTGCAGATTCGCTTCGCGCGAGTCGACCGAGTCGATCGTCAGCCGTTCGTCCGTCCACGGCGGGAACTCGGCCCGGCGCCGCACGATGCCTTCCCACGTGGGTTCGGGCAATCCCTCGATGCTCCTGGACCTGTGCTCGACCCGATCCCGGTAGACGCGGTCGTCGCCGCACTCGACGACGATGAACCTCAGCTCCGCGTCCATCCGCCCGGCAAGGTCGCGCCACTGGGCGCGGGCCGGCTCCGGTCCGTTGACGGCGTCGACGACGACATCGTGTCCGAGCGCGAGCTGCTCGGCTGCCAGGGCCGCCGCGACGAGGTACGCGGCGTGGTGCGTCGGCGCGGAACGGCTGACTCCGGCACGCCACATCGCCGCCTCGGCCTGGTCCACGCCGAGCACGGCGCAGCCGAGCGCGCGCCCGAGATCGGCGGCCATCGTGCTCTTCCCGGATCCCGGCAGCCCGGCAACCACGATCAGCATTCTCGGGAGTCTGCCATGACGCGACGAGGCGGCCCCGATCCGGGGCGCCGGCCCGACTCTGCAAAGTATTTCGGTATTGCTTGCGCAAGTTACGAAACTCTCTTGCGATTATTGCGGCTTTGTGTCGGAAGTTCTACGCTCCGCCTCAGCGAACGAACTCGACGCCGCTTCGACCCACAACGCCGGGGACCCGCCATGCCCACTGCACCAGCCGGCGGCCCCGGCGTTCAGTCGTCGCGCTCCGCGGGTCCACCGCAAGCCCACCCGCCATGAGTGAAAGGCCCAGGACACCGATGTCCATACGCCACAGGCCGCCCGACGGACCGCGCGCCGCGGTCACGCACCGCGGACGGTTCATCGCCCTCGCGGCCGCCGCCGTCACGGCGCTCGGGGTCGCGCCGGCCCTGTTAGCCGCAACACCCGCATTCGCCCAGCCCGGAACGCCGCCCTACTGGGCCCAGTCCCCGTTCAACGTCCCGAGCGGCACGGGCGCGAGCCTCGGATTCACCGAGTACGAGGCCGAGAGCGCGTCCACCACCGGCACGATCATCGGCCCCGACTTCGCCCAGGGCGACCTGGCCACCGAGGCCTCAGGGCGCGAGGCCGTCCAGCTGAGCAGCCAGGGCCAGTACGTGCAGTTCACGCTGACCAGCGCGGCCAACGCATTTGATCTGCACTACGCGGTTCCGCAGGGCTCTTCCGGCTCGCTGGACGTGTACGTCAACGGCACCGAGCTGAGCCAGCACCTCTCGCTCACCTCCGCCTACAGCTACATCAGCACCGGCAGCATCACCGGCAGCATGACGCACAAGATGTACGACGACACCCGGATGATGTTCGGCCAGACCTACCAGGCCGGCACCACGGTCAAGTTCCAGGTCGACTCCGGCGACACCGCCACGCCGTACACCCTCGACGTCGCAGACTTCTACAACGTGCCCGCGGCCATCTCGCAGCCGGCCGACACGGTCTCGGTGGTCACCGAGGGCGCCGACCCGACCGGGGCGAACGACTCCACCAATGCGTTCAACAGCGCGATCACCGCGGCCAACGCGGCCGGCGAGGCGGTGTGGATCCCGTCCGGCACCTTCCTGGTAAACAACCACCTCAATATCAGCAGCGGCACGATCGAGGGCGCCGGCGACTGGTACTCGCAGGTCAAGTCGAACGAGTTGATCGACAACACCTCGGACGTGCCCGGCCCGATCAACCTGAGTAACTTCGCCATCCTCGGCTCGCAGGTCGGGCGCAACGACAGCAGCGTCTCCAACGCGATCGACGGCTCGCTCGGGGCCGGCTGGACCGTGAACGGCCTGTGGATCCAGGACACCAACGTCGGGTTCTGGCTCCAGTACGGCAACAGCAACTGCACCGTGGAGAACAGCGTCGTCGAGTCCACCGACGCGGACGGCCTGAACTTCAACGGCAACGCGACCAACTGCACGGTGAAGAACAACTTCCTGCGCAACACCGGCGACGACGGCCTGGCCATCTGGTCGTATCCGACGGCCGACTCGGGCATCACGTTCAGCAACAACACGATCGTGCAGCCGACCCTGGCCAACGGCATCGCCGACTACGGCGGCTCGAGCAACACGATCTCCGACAACGTGGTGGCCGACACCGAGCCGCTGGGCAGCGGGATCGCGATCTCCAACGAGGCGTTCCTGCAGCCCTTCACCCCGCTGTCCGGAACGATCAACGTCACCGGCAACTACGTGATCCGCTCCGGCGAGTACAACCCGAACTGGAGCCACCCGATGGGCGCGGTCCAGTTCGACGCCTATGACACCTCGTTCACCAACGTCACGGTCAACTACAGCGGCGGCGCGATCCTCGACAGCCCTTATGAGGCCTTCGAGTTCGTCGGCGGCGCGGGCACCGGGCAGACGGTCACCGGCGTCAACATCAGCAACGTGCAGGTGCAGAACACCGGCACGACCGTGATGCAGGCGGAGACCGGTGGATCGGCCAGCGTCAGCGGCGTGACCGCCAGCGGCGTCGGCGTCTCCGGCGCCTACAACGACGGCTACAACAGCGGCACGTACACGCCGGGCGCCTTCACCTTCAACCTCGGCAGCGGCAACTCGGGCTGGAGCACGACGCCCGATCTGACCTCGTTCCCCGAGCCGGTGCAGGCCGGATCGTTGAAGGCCTCGACGACGAGCCTGTCGTTCGGCGACGTCAACACCGGGTCCACCAGCGCCGCGCAGTCGGTGACCGTGACCAACCCGGGGACCAGCGCCGCGGCGATCTCCTCGGTCAGCGCCACATCGAACTTCAGCCAGACCAACAACTGCGGCAGCTCGCTGGCTGCAGGCGCGAGCTGCACTGTCAACGTGACGTTCGCCCCGACCAGTGGCGGCAGCCTGACCGGCACGCTGTCGGTCGCCAGCAACGCGCCGGGCAGCCCGCTGACCGTCGCGCTCTCCGGCAAGGGCGTCAGCGCGACGACCGACCTGGCACAGGGCCAGCCGGCCACCGCGAGCAGCGACTTCGAGACCTTCGTCCCGTCCAACGTGACCGACGGCGACACCAGCACCTACTGGGAGAGCCAGGACGGCGCGGGCTACCCGCAGACCGTCACGGTCGACCTCGGCGCGACGATGTCGATCGGCTCGCTGACGCTCAACCTGCCGCCGTCGAGCGCGTGGAACACGCGCACTGAGACGCTCTCCGTGCTCGGCAGCACCAACGGGACCAGCTTCAGCCAGATCGTCCCGTCGGCCGGCTACACGTTCAATCCGAGCACGAACAACTCGGTGAACATCTCGCTGCCGTCCGGCACTAGCACCCGCTACGTCGAGCTGAGCTTCACCGCCAACACCGGCTGGAGCGCGGCGCAGCTCTCCGAGCTGCAGGTCTTCTCCGGCGGATCGACCAACGGCGGCAGCAGCGCCCTGACGGCGAACCCGTCGAGCCTGTCGTTCGGCAGTGTGAACGTCGGCTCGAGTGCCACGCAGAGCGTGACCGTCTCGAACCCGGGTAGCACTGCGGCGTCGATCTCTTCGATCTTGGCCGGTAGTCCGTTTGGTGAGACCAATACCTGTGGCAGTTCTCTGGCTGCGGGTGGCTCGTGCACGGTGACCGTCCAGTTCGCGCCGAGTGCGAGCGGGTCGGCTGCCGGGACGTTGTCGGTGGCCAGCAGCGCTCCGAGCAGCCCGCTGAGCGTCGCGCTCTCCGGTAGTGGGGTGACCGCGAATACGAACCTGGCGTTGAACCAACCGACCAGCGCGAGCGGGTACACGCAGTCCTATGTGCCGGCCAGTGCGGTGGATGGCAACACTGGTACCTATTGGGAGAGCACGGACAATGCGTTCCCGCAGTGGTTCCAGGTGGATCTGGGTTCGGCCAAGACGGTCGGCCGGCTCGTGCTGGACCTGCCGCCGTCCAGCGCCTGGGGGACGCGGACCCAGACGATCCTGATCCAGGGCAGCACGGACGGGACGAACTACAGCACGCTGGTTGCTTCGGCGAACTACACCTTCACCAGTCCGGCCAACACGGTG
>DASYAE010000220.1:0-14916 GCA_036501535.1 Actinocrinis sp.
GGCCGATGGCCTGGCCGGCCGCCTCGTAGTTGAAGTTCCAGCTGATCTGCAGCGGGCCGCGGCCGTAGTAGGCGTAGGTGCCGGCCGGGCAGCCGTAGGACTCGCTGGCGCAGTAGTCGCCGGACTGGTCGATCTCGTTGATGTAGACCAGTCCGCCGGTCTCGTGGTCGACGTTGGCCAGGAACGCCGCGGCCTCCTGCAGTTCCACGGTGGTGCCGCCGGTGGTCGCGAAGCTCGGGTAGGAGCCCATCGCGGCGACCAGCCCGGCGTAGGTGTAGAAGGAGTTCCGGCTCGGGAACATCTGGTTGAACTGCGCCTGGCTGACCACGAACCCGCCGGTTCCGCCGCTGCTGCCGCCGGGCAGGCTCCACTGCTGGTTGGAGGTGTCGGCGCAGGCCCAGATCTGGACCTGGGTGCCGGAGCCGCCGTAGCCGGTGTCGTCGAGGCACTTGCCGGAGTTCGGGTTGACCAGCTCGCCGTTGGACTGGGCCTGCCAGGTCTGCGCCCCGGTGCCGTTGCAGGTGTAGAGGTCGACCGTGGTGCCGTTGGCGGTTCCGGCGCCGTCCACGTCCAGGCACATGCCGAGCACTTCGAGCGTGCTGTTCGACTCCACCGTCCACTGCTGGGCGTTGGTGCCGTTGCACGTGTAGACCTGGATCGGGTTGAACAGCGCGGTGCTGGCGCTGCGGTCGTCGAGGCACAGGCCCTCGTAGCCCGTGATCTGGCCGGTGCCGGCGGCCTGGGCGACGGTCGCGGTGCTCACCGCGAAGCCGGACAGGAGCGCGACGGCGGCGAGCACGGCCACGGCGCGGCGCCGGACGGTGCGGGTCAGTAGGTCCTTGGTCAGTTTCATCCGGTGGGTGCCTCGCTTCATGGCGTGGTGCGGTATCGAGCCCTGATGGAGGTGCGCGGACACAGGACCGCCGACGGCCGCCGTTGCCGCATGCAGGTGGGTATTCGCGGCATTGCGGCATCGCGGCGTGCGCCGGGCCCGTCGAACGCGTGGGCGTCGCGGGGGCTGTGATCCGCGTACTCGATGCCTCGCCGGTGCATCGCATACACCGCTGAGAGTGGTCTAGTCCAATCGAGATGTCAAGGCCCGCGCGGCGGATGTTCCCGCCCTGAGGTCAGTGCGCCTTGTTGGGGTGGACCGCGATCAGGACGAGCCCTGCCACCAGGACGGCGACGCCGATCCAGCCGAGGACGATGCCCGCGACGGCGAGGCCTGCGCCCGCCTGCGCACCGGCCGAGTCCTTGATCTGCCGGTGCGCCCGGTACCCGAAGACCAGCGCGAACACGGCCCCGATCCCGGCGAGCCAGAGCACTGCCGACACGACCGATGCGACGGCCAGTGCGTTGGTCCGCTCGAAGACTGCGTCGCCTTGGTCGTGCGGCTCGGTCTCGACGGCGGCGGCTGCGATTTCCTCGGGCGTCCCGAGTCGTTCCAGCGCATTCCGCACGGCCGCCTGATCGTCTGCCGGTGTCTGACGCAGCGCTTCCTGAAGGTGCTCGCGTATCTCGGAGACCAGTTCGTCGCGCCGGTGTTCCGGCAGCGCCGACGCCGCCGAGCCGAGACGCCTGAGATAGTCGTCCACCAGAGGGTCGGTGCCCACGTCCATCGCCTTCTCCTTCTCGGTCTCTGTCATGAGCGCGGTGTCGTCATGAGCGCGTCGACGGCGTCGCGGAACCGGGCCCACTCCTCGCCGAAGTCGGCCAGCGCGCGCTTCCCGGCGCCGGTGAGCCGGTAGTACCGCCGCGGCGGCCCGGACTCGGACTCCTGCCAGGACGTGCTCACCAACTCGTCCCGGCGCAGCCGGCTGAGCAGCGGGTAGATGGTCCCCTCGCTGACCAGCAGCCCGTCCGGTTGGGACAGGGCCCGGACCAGCTCGAATCCGTACCGCTCGCCGTCTCGCAGCAGGGCCAGGACGCAGTACTCGAGCGCGCCCTTCCGAAGCTGGCTCACCGCGTTACGTGCTCGACCAGGTTCCATGCATCACAAGGTACCGTGCAATGGCTAACTGGGGTACCCTGCGACCGCGAATCCAAGGAGGAGGCCGACCGTGGCACTCGTGATCTGCGACATGTCCGTCTCGCTGGACGGCTACGTCACCGGGCCGAACGACAGCCGGCAGAACCCGTTCGGCGACGGCGCCGGGATGCTGCACGACTGGATTTTCTCCGCGGCGACCGACGAGGACCGGGCCATGCTGCAGGAGATGGTCGACGGCGCCGGCGCGGTCGTGATGGGGCGCAAGTCGTTCGACAAGAACGAGGGCGACGGGGGATGGGGCGAGGGCGGCCCGCTCGGCGATGTCCCGTGCTTCGTGGTCACCCACAGCAAGCCGGCCGCATCCCATCCGTCCGTGTACACGTTCGTCACCGACGGGGTGGCCAGCGCGATCGAGCAGGCCAAGGAGGTGGCCGGCGACAAGTCCGTCGGCCTGCACGGTGCGACCGTCATGCAGCAGGCGCTCCCGCTCGGCCTGGTCGACGAGATCCGCGTCCACATCGTGCCGGTGCTGGTGGGCGGCGGCACGCCGCTCTTCGGCGCGCTCGACTCGTCGATCGCCCTCGAACGCACCACGGCGCGCGTCACCCCGGCCGCGACACACATTGCCTATCGCGTCGTTCGGTGACAGGCACGTCCGGCTGACGCCGCCTCAGCACGATCCGGCCGGATTCACGCCCTGGTGCCGGTGATCAGCCGCTCGCGATCGAAGAGCGCGGACACGAACCGCCAGGCCAGGACGTCGAGCACGAGCAGCGCCGCACCGATGCCCAGCGCGACGCCGAGGGTCGGCCGGATCACGTTGAAGCTCATGAGCGCGGCGACGGCCAGCGGCGGGGCGCTGACCAGCACGCTCAGCTGCTGGGCGACGCGCATGTCGCTCGCCCGGGTGGAGATGCCGATGCCGGCCCAGATCGACCAGCCGGCCAGCAGCGGGGTGAACAGCAGTTGCGGCAGGATCCGGGAGGCCTTGAAGACGTCGGTGACCACGTTCTGATGGGCGAACAAGCCGATCACGCCGAGGTAGACCCCGTACATCGCGTAGGCGATCAGAAGCGTGGGCACGAGCGCGGCCGCCGCCTTGCCGAGCAGCAGCTCCTCGCGGCGCACCGGCGTGGTCAGCACCGGCTCGAGGGTGCCCTGCTCGCGCTCGCCGACCACGGCGTAGGCGGCGACCGTGGCGGGCACGAGCGCCGGGATCAGCAGCAGGTAGAGCGAGGAGAGCCCGACCAGCTTGTCCAGCTTCGACGCCGGGGCGGAGGCGGACAGGTTGAAGATGTCGATGATCGGCAGGACGCTGAAGACCAGCGGCATCACCGTCATGGTGATCGCGATGAACCGGTTGCGGCGGTAGTCGCGCAGCTCTTTGGCCATGATGGCGCGGATCCGGGTCAGGTCGATGCTCATCGTGCCTGCGCCTCCACATCGGTGTCGATCAGCTGGAGGTAGACGTCCTCCAGCGAGTGCCGCGTCGGGCCGAGCGAGAGCACGTCCGCTCCGGCGGCTACCAGTGCGCGGACCGTCTCGGGTGCGGCGGCCGCCGGGTCGGCGACGGTGAGCAGATAGGAGCCGTCCGGTTCCTGCCGCCAGGCGTCGACCCCGGGCAGCGGCGAGAAGACGGCGTCGGGCTGCGCGAGCGGTTCGCGGATCCTGACCTCCAGGCCGCCGCGGAACAGCCGGTCGCGCAACTCGTCGGGGCGGCCGATCAGGCGCAGCGTGGTGTTCATGATGCCGACGCGGTCGCACAGCCGCTCCGCCTCGGCGAGCCGATGGGTCGTCAGGAAGATCGTCACGCCGCGCTTGCGCAGCGCGTCGATCAGCTCGTGCACCTCGCGGGTGGCGACCGGGTCGAGGCCGGAGGTCGGCTCGTCGAGGAAGAGCACCTGCGGATCGCTCAGCAGCGCCCGGGCCAGCCCGACCCGCTGGCGCAGCCCCTTGGACAGCGAGCGGCACAGGTCGTCGGCCCGGTCCTGGAGGTTGACCGCGCGCAGGGAGCGGGCGATGCGCTCGGACGCGTCGGGCAGCTCGTAGAGGCCGGCGAAGAAGGCGAGGTTCTCGGCGACGCTCAGGCGCAGATAGAGCCCGGGGGACTCCGGCATGATCGCGATGCGGCGGCGGATGGCCATGCCTTGCTGCGGGGTCAGCTCCAGCCCGGCGACCCGCGCCCGGCCGGCGCTCGGCGCCAGGAGGGTGCCGAGCGTGCGCACGGTGGTGGTCTTCCCGGCGCCGTTCGGCCCCAGGAAGCCGAAGACCTCGCCGCGGCCGACGCTGAAGGTGACGTTCTCGAACGCGGTACGCGCTCCGAAGCGCTTGGTGAGTCCTTCGACTTCCAGCGCGGCGTCGTCCGACACGGGCTCGTTGTTCTGTCCTGTCACGCTTAAAGTGATATCACTTTATGGCGGCCGGGGTCAATGCACGTGCGCGCCACAGGTCACCCGTTTGCGTCACACGCTGTGTCACACTCTGCGTCACTCGTCTGGCGGCTTCGCCGGCTCGGCGTCCGGGGACTCGGCCTGGCCCGGCTCCGCCATCTCTCTGGGCGGACGGCCACGCCGAGGCATGCCGCCGATATTCGAGGGCAGACGCCCCGCGTCGGCCAGGGCGCGCCGCAGGACCAGCTCGATCTGAGCCGTGGTGCTGCGCAACTCGTCGCCCGCCCAACGCGCCAGCGCGTCGTAAACGGCGGGATCGAGCCGCAGCAGAATGCTCTTGCGCTCAGCCACAGCGGCCGCTCACTGATACAGCGTGCCGGTGTTGACCACCGGTTGGGCTGCGGTCTCGCTGCACAGCACCACCAGCAGGTTGCTGACCATCGCAGCCTTGCGCTCCTCGTCCAGGTCCACAAGCCCCTCCTCGTCGAGCTGCGTAAGGGCCAGGCGCACCATACCGACCGCCCCCTCCACCAAGCGCCGGCGCGCGTCGACCACGGCCTCGGCCTGTTGGCGCCGCAGCATGACCGGCGCGATCTCCGGCGCGTAGGACAGGCGCGTGATGCGCGACTCGACCACGTGCACCCCGGCCGCCGCCACGCGCTGGGAGATCTCCGCAGAGAGCTGTGTCGTGATCTCCTCGGCGTTCTGACGCAGCGACAGCCGCTCCTGGCCGCGCGCGTCATACGCGTACATCCCCGCGATATGCCGCACCGCGGTCTCGCCCTGCGTCGCGACGAACGCAGTCACATTATCGACCGCGTACACGGCCTTGGCGGTGTCCTTGATCCGCCAGACCACGACCGCGGCCATCTCGATCGGATTGCCGTCCGCGTCGTTCACCTTCAGCGTGGCCGTCTCGTGGTTGCGGATCCGGGTCGAGACCCGCTCCCGGCGGGTGAACGGATTGACCCAGCGCAGGCCGGTCGTGCGCACGGTCCCGATGTACCGGCCGAACAGCGCCACCACCCGCGCCTGCCCCGGCGCCACCGCCGTCAGCCCGGCCAGGCCCAGCGCCCCGGCCACGATCAACACCACCCCGGCCGGCGAGACCGTCGCGACCAGCACGATGCCGACCGCCACCAGCAGCAGCCCCCCGAGCGCCGCCGGGCCGCCCGGCAGGCTGGCCGCCGTCCGCTCGCTGATCTCGCCGTCGGCCGCGGTCTGCAGACCTGCGGATACCGCGCTCGCCATCCCAAGCCACCTCGTTCGTCGTCCGGGCGTTCCGTGCCCTGCGAAGGTCGAGTATATAGAGATATCACTTATGCCGAGGTGTGGCGGCCTCGGGCATTAGCCGATCGGTTGATGCCGCCTCCACCGAATCGGCGCCCAGGCGCAGCCCGCCGGTCGATCCGCCGGCCCCGGCCCAGTCGGCATCCTCATGAGTGTCGGAACCGTCCGAACGCGAAGACGAGGGAGCCGGGGACCATGCCGGTCATCGAAGTGGCCAACCTGCGCAAGACCTACGGCCGGCTCACGGCCGTGGAGGACGTCTCCTTCGGCGTCGAGGAGGGCGAGATCTTCGGGATCCTCGGCCCCAACGGCGCCGGCAAGACCACCACCGTCGAGTGCATCGCCGGGCTGCGCCGCGCCGACGCCGGCACCGTCCGGGTGCTCGGCCTCGACCCCGGCCGCGCACAGGACCGGGACGAGCTGCACCAGAGCGTCGGCGTGCAGCTGCAGGAGTCCGGGCTGCCGGACAAGATCAAGGTCAGCGAGACGCTCGACGTGTTCGGCTCCTTCTACCGGAAGCCGGCCGACGCCGACGCGCTGCTGGCCGAGCTGGGCCTGTCCGAGCGGGCGGACGCGCGCTACCGGAAGCTGTCCGGCGGCCAGAAGCAGCGGCTGGCCATCGCCCTGGCCCTGATCGGCGAGCCGCGCGTGCTCATCCTCGACGAGCTGACCACCGGGCTCGACCCGCACGCCCGCCGCGACGTGTGGGACCTGGTCGAGCGGATCCGCGACCGCGGCGTCACGATCCTGCTGGTCACCCACTTCATGCAGGAGGCCGAGCGGCTCTGCGACCGGCTCGCGCTGATCGACCGCGGCCGGGTCGTGGCCGTCGACACCCCGGCGGGCATCGCCGCGCTCTCCGGCGTCGGCCAGCGCATGCGGTTCCGCCCCTCCACCCCCGTCGCCGCCGACGACCTGCTGGCGCTGCCCGAGGTCTCCTCGGTCGAGCGGCACGGCCCCTACATCGTCGCGGTCGGCAGCGGCGACCTCGTCCAGGCGGTCACCTCGCTGCTGGCCCGCCGCCAGATCATCGCCGCGGACCTGCGCATCGAGCAGAACACGCTGGACGACGCCTTCGTCACCCTGACCACCCACACGACCCAGGACTGAGTGAGGTACCCGGAATGTCCGCCACCCTGGCACTGCCCTCGATGAAGATGACCGCCAAGAGCTACCGCGCGCTGACCGCCATGCACGCCCGGCTGCTGTGGCGCGAGCCCGGCTCCTTCGCCTTCCTGGTCCTGCCGACCGTCATGATGGCGATCTTCGGCAACGTCCCCGGGTTCAAGAAGCCGCAGGCGTCCCTCGGCGGGCGCACCGTGCTCGACGTCTACGTCCCGACCATCGCCGCGATCATCCCGCTGCTGCTGGCGCTGACCGTGCTGCCCAGCATGATGGCGATGTTCCGGGAGAAGAGCGCGCTGCGCCGCTTCTCCGTCACCCCGACCTCCCCGGCCGCGATGCTGGCCGCGCTGCTCGCGGTCGTCGTCGCCCTGGCCGTGATCGGCGTCGCCGCGGTCATCGCGGTCGGCGGGCTGCTCTTCCACGTGACCGCGCCGGGCAGCCTGGGCGCGGTGATCAGCTCCTTCGCGCTCGGCTCGACCGCGGTGCTGGCCCTCGGCCTCGTCGTCGCGGCCGTCGCGCCGACCAACGCGGTGGCCAGCGGGATCGGCGTTCCGATCATGATCCTCAACTTCCTCTTCAGCGGCCTGTACACACCGGTCGCCGTGATGCCCCGGCTGATGCAGCAGATCGGCGAGTTCGTCCCCTTCGGCGCGGTGATGGACGCCTGGGCCGGCGAGGGGCGGCTGTGGCAGCACCTGCTGGTGCTGGCTGGCTACACTCTCGTCGGGGGCCTGGCGGCCGCGAGACTCTTCCGGTGGGAATGACAGCGTCATGACGCAGAGCGCAGCGGCCGATCCGCGCACCCGGATGATCCGGGCGGCCGAGAAGTACATGCCCTACCTCGGCCTGGCCGTCGCGCTCCTGCTGGCGATGGCCGCCGGGCGCGGCGGCGCCGCCACGAAGGGGGCGCTGCTCGGCATCTCCGCGGCGGCCCTCCTGTGGATGCTGTGCTTGAAAGTGCCGACCGGGGGCGAGGTCGAGCACTCGGTGCGGGGGGTCGTCTACGGCGTCGGCCTCGAGCTCATGGTCGTCGTGCTGATCCTGATCAACCCCTGGTACGGGTTCTTCGGCTTCACCGGGTATCTGAACGTGGGCCTGATGCCCGGCCTGTGGAAGATCCCGCTGCTCGTGACCAACGCCGCGGCGATGGCAGTCTCGTACGTCGGCGGGCTCTGGAACATCCACGGGCTGGGCATCGTGCTGTGGGCCGTGCTGTCCGTGGTGAACGTGGGCATCGCCGGCGCGATGACCTACGCCTGGCTGCTCGACGAGCAGCAGAGCGCCGGCCGGGTGCGCACTATCGACGCGCTGGGCGAGGCGAACCGGCGGCTCGAGACGATGATGGAGGAGAACGCCGGCCTGCACGCGCAGCTGGTCGCGCAGGCCCGCGAGGCCGGGATGCTGGACGAGCGCCAGCGCATGGCGGGGGAGATCCACGACACCATCGCCCAGGGCCTGACCGGCATCGTCGCGCAGCTGGAGGCGGCCGAGCGCGGCGACGCCGATCCGGAGCGCCGGCGCCGGCACATGGGGCTGGCCCGCGACCTGGCCCGGGAGAGCCTGGCCGAGGCGCGCCGCTCGGTCCAGGCGCTGCGGCCCGGCCCGCTCGAGGACGCCCGGCTGCCCGAAGCGCTCTCGGAACTGGTGCGCCGGTGGACCGAGACCTCCGGCGTCCCGGTGCGGCTCGAGGTGGACGGCGCCGCGATCCCGCTCCAGCCGGCGCTCGAGGTGGTGCTGTTCCGGGCGGCGCAGGAGTCGCTGGCCAACATCGCGAAGCACGCCAACGCGAACCGGGCCGGGATCACCCTGTCCTACACCTACGATGTCGTGGTCCTCGACGTGCTCGACGACGGCGCCGGATTCGACCCCGCCGCAGCCGGATCCGCGGAGCCGCCGGCCGCGGCGGACGCGCCCGGCCCGGCCGGCCCGGCCGTCCCGAACGGCAACGGCTACGGCCTGTCCGCGATGAGGCAGCGGCTGCGGCAGGTCGGCGGCACGCTGGAGATCGAGAGCACCCCCGGCGACGGGACGACCGTCAGCGCGAGCGTTCCGACGCTGCGACGTGTGGAGGGAGACGCATGACCGGCGCGGACGCGGACGCGGACGGACCGGCGGCCCCGATCAGGCTGCTGATCGTGGACGACCACCCGATCGTGCGGGACGGCCTGCGCGCCGCCTTCGAGGACGACCCGGCCTTCGCGGTCGCCGGGCAGGCCGCGGACGGCGCCGAGGCGGTGCGGCTGGCCGCCGACCTCGAGGTGGACGTGGTGCTGATGGACCTGCGGATGCCGAAGATGGGCGGCGTCGAGGCGATCCGGCTGCTGCGCGAGCGCCGGCCCGAGATCAGAGTGCTCGTGCTGACCACCTTCGACAGCGACGCGGACGTGCTGCCCGCGGTCGAGGCCGGCGCGACCGGTTATCTGCTCAAGGACGCGCCGCGGGACGAACTGCTGCGCGCCGTCCGCGCGGCGCGCCAGGGCCAGGCGGTGCTCGCGCCGTCGGTCGCCCAGAAGCTGCTCGGCCGCATGCGCGCCCCCGAGCCGGCCGAGCAGCCGCTGACCGAGCGGGAGCTGAAAGTGCTGCGCCTGGTCGCCGCGGGCACGACCAACCGCGAGGCGGCCCGGCAGCTTTTCATCAGCGAGGCCACCGTGAAGACCCACCTGCTGCACGTCTACGCCAAGCTCGGCGCGCGCGACCGGGCGGCCGCCGTCGCCGAGGCCTACAAGCGGGGGCTGCTTTCCTGAGCTGCCTGAGTGCAGCGCTCCGGCGCGGGGATTAGGGCGGGAACTACTTATCCACAGATTCGGGAGAATTGCCGCGAAAGGGCTTGACAGCTGGCAGAATTGGTGTCGGGGAGGCCCCCTGGGTGGGTGGGGGCCCGTTTCCGGCGGCGCTCGTGCTCAGTGCTCGTCCTCAGCGCCCGCGCCGTGCTCGTGCTCCTCGCCGCCGGCCTCGGCGAACCGCAGCCGGGAGCGGCGGATCTCCTCCTCGGCCTCGGCCCGGCCGACCCAGGTCGCGCCCTCGACCGACTTGCCCGGCTCCAGGTCCTTGTAGACCTCGAAGAAGTGCTGGATCTCCAGCCGGTCGAACTCGGGCACGTGGTGGATGTCCCTTATGTGCTCGACCCGGGGGTCGCTCGCCGGGACGCACAGCACCTTGTCGTCCCCGCCCTTCTCGTCCGTCATCCGGAACATGCCGATCGCCCGGCTCAGGATCAGGCAGCCGGGGAACGTCGGCTCCTCGAGCAGCACCAGCGCGTCCAGCGGGTCGCCGTCCAGGCCGAGGGTGTCCTCGATGTAGCCGTAGTCGGAGGGATAGCGGGTCGAGGTGAACAGCATCCGGTCCAGCCTTATCCGGCCGGACTTGTGGTCCACCTCGTACTTGTTGCGCTGACCCTTCGGGATCTCGATCAGGACGTCGAACTCCATCAGTTCTCCTTGGAGAGGGGTCAGTCACGCCAGCGTCGTCTCAGGCGAAGTCGTCTTAGGGAAACAGTGCATCGGCGCTCCGGTTGCCGGCAACAAGTGTCCCGTACCGCGCGACATGGTCGCGGCGGGAAGCGCCGGTCAGTGATCAACGCAACACCGGGCCGGACCGCCGTGCTCCCGGATCACCCATCTCGGTTCGCCTGAACCGCTTTAGAGCGCCCCGCACGGGATACCTTCAAGGTGTGTCGACTGATGAACTGATCGACTGGTCCGCGGCCGCGACGACGGCGCGCCGGCTGGCCAGGCCGGGCCCGGCGGTCAGTGTGCGGCAGGCCGCGACCGCCGTGGCGGAGCTGCGCGAGCGCGCCCGGCTGGCCCAGAGCCATGTGCGCGACTTCACCGGGCTCGAGGTGACCGGGCCCGACTCGCCGGTGCTCGTCATCGACCGGGGCGGCTGGATAAATGCCAACCTCGGCGCGGTGCGCACCCTGTCCGCGCCGCTGGCCGAGAAGGTCCGGCAGTGGCGCGAGGCGGTGGAGTCGGGCGGGCTGCGCTCGGCCGCGGAGACCGTGGGGGCGAAGCTCACCGGGCTTGAGCTCGGAACCGCGCTCGCCTACCTCTCCCAGCGGGTGCTCGGCCAGTTCGACCCGTTCGGCCCAGCCGACCCGGCCGCCGGGTCCGGCCATCCGAGCGACCGGGGGGCCAACGGCCACGAGGCGGACGGCAACGGCGCGCCACGCCGCGCGCCCGGCCGCCTCCTGCTGGTCGCGCCCAACATCGTGCAGGTCGAGCGGGAGCTCGGTGTCGACCCGGGCGACTTCCGGCTCTGGGTCTGCCTGCACGAGGAGACCCACCGGGTCCAGTTCGGCGCGGTGCCCTGGCTGCGCGACCACCTGCTCGGCGAAATCGGCACGCTGGTCGCCGAACTCGACGTCGAGCCCTCCGCGTTCGCCGAACGGCTGCGCGCGGCGGTGCGCGGCGCCCTCTCCCCGGCGGCACGAAACGCCGGCGTACCGGCCGATCGAGTGGGTGAAGGCGGCGGCGCCGTGCCCTCCGGCGTCAGGTCGTCGTTGCTCGACGTGGTTCGCACGCCCGAACAGCGCGCCGTGTTCGACCGGCTCACCGCCGTCATGACGCTGCTCGAAGGGCACGCGAGCCATGTGATGGACGGGGTCGGCCCGCAGGTCGTGCCCTCGGTCGCGGAGATCAGCCGGGAGTTCGGCAAGCGCAGGGCCAGGATCCGGCCGGGACCCGAGACCCTGCTGCGCAAGCTGCTCGGGATCGACGCCAAGATGCGGCAGTACCGCGACGGCGAGCGGTTCGTCGAGGCGGTCGTGGAGCAGGTCGGCATGGACGGCTTCAACCGCGTCTGGACCTCGCCGAACACCCTGCCGACCCGGGCGGAGATCGGCGAGCCGGGGGCCTGGATCCGGCGGGTCGCGGCGCGCCGCGCCTGACCGGGCGCGCGGTCCCCGTCCCGGCCGCGGTCGGACCTGCTGTGAGGAGTGTTCGGATTATGGGACCGGTACCGGAAGTCGCCGCGATACGACGGGCCGTGCGCCGCGCGGTCGACGACCACGAGCCGGGCGACCTCGTCCTGGTCGCCTGCTCCGGCGGGGCCGACTCGCTGGCCCTGGCCTGCGCGGCCGGCTTCGTCGCGGCCCGGCTCGGCCTGCGCTGCGGCGCGGTCACCGTGGACCACGGGTTGCAGGAGGGGTCGGCCGAGCGCGCCGCCGACCTGGTCCGGCTGCTGGTCCAGCGCGGTCTCGACCCGGTGCAGTCGGTCGCGGTCACCGTCGGCCGCAGCGGCGGTCCGGAGGCCGCCGCCCGCGAAGCCCGTTACACAGCCCTCGACGACTGGGCCGAACGGCTGGGGGCTCGCAGCATGCTGCTCGGCCACACGAGGGACGATCAAGCCGAGACCGTGCTGCTCGGCCTCGCCCGCGGATCGGGCGCCCGGTCGCTGGCCGGGATGCCGGCCAGATTCGGCCCGCAGGACCGCTACCGCCGGCCGCTGCTCGACCTGCCCCGCGCCACCACGCAGGCCGCCTGCGCCGCCGAAGGCGTGACGCCGTGGCAGGACCCGCACAACTCCGACCCCGCGTACACGCGCTCCCGCATCCGCGGCACCCTGCTGCCCGCCATCCGCGACACCCTCGGCCCCGGAATGCCCGAAGCCCTCGCCCGCACCGCCCGGATGCTGCGTGAGGACACCGAGGCGCTCGACGGCTGGGCCGAGCGCGCTTACGACGAAGCCCGGCACCCCGAGGGCGGCCTGGACACCGCGAGCCTCATGACTTTGCCCACAGCGGTGCGCCGCCGGGTGATAAGGCTCGCCGCGCTCAAATCCGGCGCGCCTGCAGGCACATTGGCTGCGGTGCACATCGAGGCGGTGGACGCGTTAGTCACCGGCTGGCGCGGGCAGGGCCCGCTTCAGCTGCCCGGCCAGGTCGAGGTACGCCGTACGGGTGGCAGACTTTCCTTCGGCGGGCAGCCCTCCGGCGAGAGCGGGGCATCGGGCCGGGCCGGACGCGCCAGATGCGCACCCGTGTCGGCATGATCCACCCCCTCCATGCTTCGGTCCCCGGGGCGCGTCGCGCTCGCCACGACGAACGCGATCACGGCTCCTCCCGGGCCGGCCAGGACTTACGAGGAGAGTTCCCGGTGGACGAGAAAGACATGGGCCAGGATCTCGAGCGGGTGCTGCTGACCAGGGCCGAGCTCGACGAGGCCGTCGACCGGCTGGCGGCCCGGATCGACGAGGACTACGACGGCCGCGAGCTGCTGCTGGTCGGCGTGCTCAAGGGCGCCGTGATGGTGATGGCCGACCTGTCCCGGGCGCTGCACAACCCGGCCACGATGGACTGGATGGCTGTCTCCTCCTACGGCGCCGGCACGAAGTCGTCCGGCGTGGTGCGGATCCTCAAGGACCTCGACGCGGACATCGCCGACCGGCACGTGCTGGTGGTCGAGGACATCGTCGACTCCGGGCTGACCCTGTCCTGGCTGCTGTCCAACCTCAACTCGCGCCGCCCAGCCTCGCTGGAGGTCTGCGCCCTGCTGCGCAAGCCGGACGCGGCGAAGGTGCAGATCGACGTGAAGTACGTCGGCTTCGACATCCCGAACGAGTTCGTAGTCGGCTACGGGCTGGACTACGCGGAGAGGTATCGCAACTTACCCTTCATCGCGACGCTCGCCCCGCACGTCTACTCCTGATTCGGTCCCGAGCCGGCTGATCCGGGCCTCGTCCGGGCGGTTTCCGCGCACTGTCTGACTTCCGACCCGTCGTCCGGGAACGGATGCACCGCGTAGGATCGTTGCCAGGATGTCGGACGGCACCGCCTGTGCTCCATTCGGGGCGCGTCCCCCGTTTGCCCGACCGTCGGCCGCGTAGCCGGTCGGCTCGCCGGGCATCGCACGGGAGGCGGCGGCGACCGGCAGCGCTTCGAGCGGTAGGGCGGCCGATCCGGCGGCGTTGCCGCGACCAGCGCGATGAAGCGGTGCTGCGGCAGAAGCAGCGCTGCGCCTTGCCCACCGTGACGAGCCGGCAGAAGGGACGGGGCCGAAAGGCCCCGGATCGATGGACGTGAAGCGTATTTTCCGAGGCCCGGCGATCTGGGTCGTGCTCGCCGTGCTCGCAGTGTGGCTCGTGATGAGCTTCGTCTCCACCGGGGGCGGCTACACATCGGTCGACACCTCGACGATCGTCTCCGAGATCAACGCCGGGCAGGTCCAGCAGGCCCAGGTGACCACCGGGTCGAGCCAGACCGTGCAGGTGACGTTGAAGAACGGCACCAAGCAGTCGACGACCTACCTCAACGACATCCAGGGCGCGACCATCACCGACGCGCTGGACAAGCACGTGCCGTCCAAGGGCTACAACGTGGTCGACTCGAAGACCCCGTGGTTCGAGTCGGTGCTGCTGACCCTGCTGCCGTTCGCGCTGCTGGTCGTGGTCTTCCTGTTCCTGATGAATCAGATGCAGGGCGGCGGCTCCCGGGTGATGAACTTCGGCAAGTCCCGGGCCAAGATGATCACCAAGGACACACCGAAGACCACCTTCGCCGACGTGGCCGGGGTGGACGAGGCGATCGAGGAGCTCCAGGAGATCAAGGACTTCCTCGAGTCGCCGGCCAAGTTCCAGGCGATCGGCGCGAAGATCCCCAAGGGCGTGCTGCTCTACGGCCAGCCCGGCACCGGCAAGACGCTGCTGGCCCGGGCGGTGGCCGGCGAGGCCGGGGTGCCGTTCTTCTCCATCTCCGGCTCGGATTTCGTCGAGATGTTCGTCGGCGTCGGCGCCTCCCGGGTGCGCGACTTGTTCGAGCAGGCCAAGGCCAACGCGCCGGCGATCATCTTCGTCGACGAGATCGACGCGGTCGGCCGACACCGCGGGGCCGGGCTCGGCGGCGGACACGACGAGCGCGAGCAGACCCTCAACCAGTTGCTGGTCGAGATGGACGGCTTCGACGTGAAGGGCAGCGTCATCTTGATCGCCGCCACGAACCGTCCCGACATCCTCGACCCTGCGTTGCTGCGGCCGGGCCGCTTCGACCGGCAGATCGCCGTCGGCCCGCCCGACGTCGTCGGCCGGCAGGCCGTGCTCGCGGTGCACGCCAAGGGCAAGCCCTTCGCGGCCGACGTCGACCTCGGCGTGATCGCTCGTCGCACCCCCGGGTTCACCGGCGCCGACCTG
>DASYAE010000221.1:0-31935 GCA_036501535.1 Actinocrinis sp.
GTGTGCCACCGGGTCTGCGCCCGCGCGTCGCCCGACCCGCCGAGGACCAGCCGGAGACTGGTCGGCACCGACGCGACCATGGCATTGACGTCCTCGACCGCGGTCGGGTCGGGCGCCCTGCCCTCCAGCTGAGCGTCCAGCAGATCGCGGATCGCGGTGCGCAGCCGCCGCAGCGCCGCCGGGTCCGGCGCGGGCGCGTCAGGCAGGCGCACCCGCTCGACGTGCCACCACGCTGCGCTGCGCTGCGCTGAGCCCAGCAGGTCCTGCGCCGGATCGACGGCCGTCATCACCGTGTCGGCCAGATCCAGCGCGACCAGCGGCTCCCCGCCCATGGGGAAGCCGATTCGCTGCAGCTCCTCGAGGCCAACGCTAACGTTCATGAGGCGATCTTACACATTAGTCCGAGCTGTGCCAAGTCCAATTTGACTTGTCATCTAATCACTTCAGGCGAGCGAGAATGTGCCACTTGCATTCAAGTTGCTAATGCATATAGAGTCAGCTTAGAAGTTAGTTCAGAAGGCGGGCCGCCATCGACCCGTCGGCGCGGGAAGGAGCACGATCATGGGACTGTCGTGGCAGCAGGGACCGCTCGCGACGAGGCCGGTCGGCAGATTCCTGACCGCGCAACCGCTGCCGGAGCGGCTGCTCTTCGCCGAGCCGCTGCGGCGGCGCCTGCGCGTGAGGTTCGGCGGGGAATGGATCGCAGACAGCGAAGACGTCGTCCTGCTGCACGAACCCGGCCACTACCCGGTGGCGTACTTCCCGCTCGCGGACGTGAATCCCGAAGCGCTGCAGAAGACGGACCGTGTGACGCAGCACCGTGAGTTGGGTGCGACCGCGTGGTCGACCGTCCGCGTCGGCGACCACGCCGCCGAGCGCGCGGCGTGGCAGTACACGGATTTGCCTTCACACGCCGCGGAGCTGAAGGGCCGCGTCGCGTTCGCATGGCGCGCGATGGACGCCTTCTATGAAGAGGACGAGCGAATCGTCGGGCACGCCGCAGATCCGTACCACCGCAACGACATCCGCACGACTTCACGGCACCTCGTCGTGCGCGACGGCGACACGGTGATCGCGGACACGCACCGCCCGGTCGTGCTCTACGAATCAGGGTTCGCACCGCGCTGGTACGTCCCGCGCGAGGACGTGGACGAAGCGGCGCTGACCGCCGTCGAGGGCCAGACCTTCTGCCCGTACAAGGGACTGGCCGACTACTACGACATCGGCGGGCACCCGAAGGCGGCCTGGTCCTACCGACATGCATGGCCGGAGGTGCAGCGGGTGCGTGGCCTGATCTCCTTCGAGCCGGACCGGATAGAGGTCTACCTCGACGGACGCCGGCTCGAGCTCGAACCCGGCCAGACCGTCATCGCGCACGGAATCGACCGCGGCCTCGACCCCGCCGAGATACTCGGACGCGGCTGATCCGCCCCTGCGCTGCCGACACTCGGACGGCTGATCTCGGCTACGCAGCGGCCCCGGGCGCGGACGCCGGGGCCGCCATCGGGCGCGAAGCGCTAATCGACCTCTGTAAGGATGCGCTGCATGCGGCTGAGCTCGAGTTGGAGCTCGCCGACCTGGACGACCAGTTCGGTGAGCTTGAGCTCGGTGTGCTCCTGCGCGGTGACGGCCATGTCGCTCAGGCGGCGGTACTCGTCGGTGAGGGCGCGGTATGCGCCGTCGGCGGTCAGGGCCGCACTCGCCCGGCGGGCGAAAGTGAGGTAGCGGGTGATGAACAAGGTCGACAGGATGATCGCGAGCCCGAGTGAGACGAACAGGGTGGCGATGACCGGGGGTGTCATAGACGTGCCTCCGCTTCGAGATCGCTGCTCGCGCTGAGGGTCTGCGCCGCGATCGTGATGGCCTGTGGGGTGAGCGGGAACGAGAACGGCGTCACTTCGTAGAACTTCATCGCCTTGCCGTCGTCGGACACCTCGATGCGGGCCGTCACCAGTCCGGCCGCCTCGAGCTTGCGCAGGTGGACCTGCAGCAGGGCCCTGCTGATGTTCAGCTCGCGGGCGAGGCGGCTGACGTAGTTGCACTCCTGCGCCAGCGCGGCGACGATGCGCAGCCGGTGTGGATTGGCCAGCGCGGCAAGGATTCGAAGCAGGTCGTCCCCGTGCGGCGCCGCCACATCACGCTCCAATCTCATAGCACATGCAAGGAAAAGTTAGCAGCTAGCGTGGCTGCGGTCAACGGTGCAGGAGGCGGGTCGGACGGCGGCACAGCCGCGGGCGGCGGCAAGGGCGGCGGCCAGACTGCGAGGCGCTTGCGGGCTTGTCGAATAACCGTTAGTCATGCTAGTCATTATTGGCATGTGCAGAAGATTTCTACTCAGGCTCGCGGCGGTCGTCGGCGCCGCAGTGCTCGCACTCGCCCTGGTGACCGCTCAGCCGGCTGCGATCGCGACCGCGACCGCAGCCGCCGGTGCTGGCGGCGCCGCCAGCGCCGACAACGCAAACGCGACGGCGACAGCAGCGACGGCGTCGGCGCCCTGCTCGTCCGTGGCGACGTGCTACACCCCGCGCCAGCTGGAGACCGCGTACGGCGTGACGCCGCTGCTGAACCAGGGCACTGACGGACGGGGCCGGACCGTCGTGCTGCCGGAGCTCGCGGTCCAGCCGGGAGCCGCTCCGGCGGTCAGCGACGTCCGGCAGGACCTGGAGCTGTTCGACACGACGTTCGGCCTGCCTGCCGCCGACGTCCAGGTCGACGCAGGGCTCGCCGATACCGGCACGCCCTGGCTGGCGAATCAGGAGGAGGTCCAGGACGTCGAGATCGTGCACGCGATCGCCCCGGGGGCCGCGCTGCGGATCGTGCTGCTGCCCTCGACGGCGCTCTCCAGCACCGCGACCGCGACGGCCGGCCTTACGGCGGCGCTTTGGCGGGGCATGGCAGAGGGCGACGTCATTTCGGTCAGCGCGGGCTGGGGAGAGCACTGTCTCACCTCGGCCGAGGTGGCGAGCATGCATCAAGCGCTTCGAGCGGCTGCGGCCCGCGGCGTCACTGTGGTCGCGGCGTCCGGTGACACCGGCGCGGTCAGCCGGCCGTGCCTCGGGTCTACCGGTCCCTGGGACCCGGTGAAGGAGGTGAACATGCCCGCCGCAGACCCCTTCGTCCTGGCCGCCGGCGGCACCACACTGACCGCCGATCACCAGAGCGGCACACACATATCCGAGACCGCGTTCTCCGACCCCGCTGCTTCGCGGGGCTCGGGCGGGGGATTCAGCACGCTGTTCCCGCGACCGGCCTACCAGGACGGCGTGCCTGGAGCCGGGACCGCGCGGGCGGTTCCGGACGTGGCCGCCGACGCGGACGCGGTGACCGGCATGGCAGTGGTCGTCGATGACGGGAACGGGCAGTCCACGGTGTTCGGCGGGGAGGGCACCAGCGCCTCCGCGCCGCTGTGGGCCGGGGTCGTCGCGCTGGCCGACCAGTGTGCGGGGCGGGACCTGGGGCTCGTCGATCCGGCGATCTACGCCATCGGCTCGGGTCCGGCGTACCGGTTCGCGTTCCATGACGTCACCACGGGGACCAACACCGTGGTCATCTCATCGGTGACGATTCCCGGCTACGCCGCGGGACCCGGCTGGGACCCGGTCACCGGCTGGGGCAGTCCCGACGCCGCCGTGCTCGTTCCGCTGCTGAGTCGGGTTTGAGCGGTTCATCGAATGCATCGAATGCTGATTTGATGCGGCGGTCGGGGGGCTCGGCTCGAACTCCCCGACCGCCGCAGCCGCGGCTGTGCGTTCCTCTGGCTAGCCGCGCTGCTGCGAGCCGCCGGTCAGGGCGACCGCGCGGGGCGACAGCTCGTTGCGCTGCCAGCCCAGCGCGGCCAGCCGGCCGAGGCCGTCGCCCTCGTTGTTGTGACCGGTGATGACCGAGTAGAGGTTGATCGTGCCTCCCTCGGTCAGCTGCTCGGCGAGGGGGGCGTCCTCGAAGCGGACGATCCGGCGGTGCCGGACCGTCAGCGATCCGATCCGGCGCTCGTAGTCGTCCGGGGTCAGCGACAGCACGCCGGTCTGGCCGGTGACCACGGCGGGCTGGATGTTCTCGCGGTAGGTGCGGATGACCGAGAGGCTGCCGTTGACGAACCGGAAGATGCTCAGGTTGTGCGGGAACGCTGAGCGGTCGGCCCCGATCTGCTGGACCAGTGCGGGCAGGATGTCCGGGACCATGCCGGCCGTGCCGTCCCCGGTGAAGGAGATGACGTTCTGGTCCCGCCGGGTGGCGACCCCGGGCAGCGACATCAGGCCGTCGCCCATCAGGCCCCTGCCGTACCAGCCGGAGACGCCGGTGCCCGTGCGCGGCAGGGCGTTGACTGCGGTCAGGCCGGCCCGGCCGATGTCGTAGACGCCGGTGTAGCGGTAGTCCTGCTGCTGGATGAGGCCGTCCAGCACGCCGCGCAGCCGCCGGAAGAAGTAGTTCAGGGTCATCGGCAGGATCGGCAGCGAGCCGATCACGTCGCCGTCGGTGTCGGGGCTGGCGCCGATCGCGGCGCGGCGCAGGGCCAGCACCCCGGGCTCGACGTCCAGCAACTCGTGCAGGCCGCGCAGGACGCCCTCCAGGTCGCCGACGATGCCCAGGTCCGTGAACGGGGCCCGGTCGGCCTCCCGGTCGGTGATCTGGATCGGCTTCAGCTGGCGCAGCGCGGACTCGGTGAACGGCCGGTCGATCTCCGGGATCTGCGTCCCGACGAACATCACCGCCTGCTCCTCGACCGGCCGCGGCATCCCGTCGGTGAACAAGTACTCGTAGACGCGGGCGGAGTAGCCGTACATGCTCAGCGTGCCGAGGTACTCGTCCACGACTTCGCCGTCGTGGTAGCGGCTGACCGTGCCGGGCTGCGCGACCGAGTCGACCAGGCCGATGCCGGCCCTGCGGGCCAGCGAGTACATCAGCTCCCTGGCTTCTGGGCCGAGCGGGCCGACCTGGCACAGGATCCGGCGCGGCGAGGTGTTGAGCAGCTCGGCCAGCCGCTCGACCGCGGGGCTGCGCACGGCCTCGGCCCGGGCCGGCTGCTCTGCGACCGCCTTCGGCAGCTCGCCCGGCGCGCTGCTGGCCTGCAGGACCTCGCGCGTGGCGAGCAGCATCACCGGGCCGCGGCCGGACGAGTAGGCCTCGAAGACCTCGGCCATCCCGCGCGCGATCTCGTCCGGCTTGCCGATGTAGACCACCGGGAAGCCCTTGGCGAGCAGGGACGGGCGGCTGTCCCCGGCGGCGTGGATGGTGCCCTGGAACGGGTGCCACTGGTCGGTCCGGGAGTCGCAGCAGACGATGATGCCCCGGGTGCCGACCGCGACGTGGTTGGCCAGGGTCCCGCGGAACTCCTCGTGCATGCCGGTCGTCACGACGATGGCGAACGGCGCCTCGTCCAGCCGCCAGCGGGCCAGCGCCGAGCAGGCCAGGCTGTGCTCGCTCGGCCCGCGCACGATCGGGCTGCCGTTCTCGACCGCCCGCCGCTCGATGTCGTCGATGAAGGTCGCCACGCCCGAGCCGGTGTAGTAGCCCAGGCCCCACGCCGAGCCGGCCTGGGCGGTCAGGAAGTCGGCGATCGCGTCGGCGACGACGCTGGGCTTGAGCGGATGCCGCAGCCGGGCGTTGCAGTGCAGCTGGACCGAGTCCACGAACGCGCAGGCGAGGTCGGCCGCGGCCACCCACGGCTCGTCCGGCGTCCAGCGCGGCGTGAAGTGCTCGATCGAGTAGTACGAGGCGATGTCGGGCTCGGTGTAGACCTGCACCGTGTACGGTCCGGGCTCGAACTCGACCCGCTCGCCCAGCGCCTGGGTCAGCTTGGCCAGGCCCTCGTTGAGCTCGTCCGGCGAGGTCGTCCGGTAGCGGTGCTCGGTGTGGTCGAGTATCAGCAGGGTGAGCACGGACCGCTCGCCCCGCGCCGCCCGGCCGACCGCCTCGGGGACGGCCGCCAGCGAGTCGACGGTCAGCAGGGTGAACGGGTCGGCCGGCACGGCCTGGTCCAGGAAGCGCAGGCCGCGCCGGACGATCTCGCGGTACTCGGCGTTCGCCGGGTCGGCGGCGGCGGGGACGTCCACGTCGACCGCGCGCCCTCCAGCGGCCAGGTCGGTGAGCGCGCGGCCGGCCGCGGCGCTCACCGCCTCGCGGTCGCTGACCACCACCGCCAGGCGGCGGATCGGCGTCTGGGGCATTTCCTACTCCCAACTCTCGAGACGATTTCGGGCGCGCAGTACGCCGGGGCGGCGACTACACCGACGCGCCGGCCAGGACGGCGGGCTCGGCAGTCGCGGTGGTCGCGGCGCCGGCCCGGATCGCGGCCAGCACGCCGTCCCACAGCCGGGTGCGGGCGGCCAGCGCCGCCGTGACGGTGTCGGCGCACTGCTGCCACCGGGCGTCGTCGTCCCCGCACAGGTCGGCCAGCATCTGCATGGCCATCGGCGTGTGCTCCTCGCCGTCCACCTCGATGTGCCGGGCCAGGTAGTCGCAGAACGTGTCGAGCCGGTCGCCGTGCTGCGCGCCGACCGCGATCACCTTGTCGAACATGTCGGGGATCAGGTCCTCGCGCCCGAAGGCGAACGCAGCGGCCTGACACCACACCGGCGCACCCTCGACGAAGGACCAGGTGGTGCGGACGAAGTCGGCCGAGGGCCCGGGCACCCGCGCGGCGATCAGCGCCTCCGGCACCGGCCGGCCGGCCCGCAGCAGGCTGATGAACCCCTCGATGCAGGAGGCGTCGGCGCCGGACTGGTGCATGCCCTCGAGGTAGAGCTCGAAGTGGCTGGTGAAGCCGCCGCGCAGCTCGTCGCTCTCCTCGACCAGCACGATGTCGTTGATCAGCCGGCGGCTGCCGGTCGGGCCGGACGGCACCCAGGGCACCTCGACGCAGGTGAGCCTGCGCTGCAGGGTCTTGAGCAGCGACATGAAGTCCCAGACCGCGAAGACGTGGTGGGACATGAACGTATTGACCGCCTCGAGGGTGTCGAGGCTGTGGTAGATGGGGTGTGCGGTGACCCTGCGGCGGGCCTCGTCGACGGCCTGCTCCAGCCGCTCGATCCCCGGGTGCGTCTGCCCCCAGTCGTAACGTGACACGGCGTTTCCCCTTATCCCTCGCGGCTATGCGCGCCAGATCGTCGGACAGAACTCGGGATCGGCGTAGTCGGGCTCGCCGTCCGGCGTGCGGCGCACGAAGTGGTCGTGGTTGTACATCACAGTGCTGCCATCAGTTCGCAGGAACCTGCGGTACTGGTTCTCGCCGTCCTGCAGGTGCAGGGATATCGCCCGGCGCGGGCGGCGCGAGACGTTCGCGCCGCTGCCGTGGTACGTGCGGCAGTGGTGGAAGCTCATGTGCCCCTTGGGGATCACCATCGGCAGCTTGGCCACCTGCACGCCGTTGAACTCGGCGTTCTGCGTCAGCAGCTCCTCCAGCTCCGCCCTGCTGCGGTGCGCGAAGTGCTTGGTGGTGCTGTCGTCGCCGCCGATCTCCCGCCAGGTGTTGCTGCCGTCCACCATCGTGATCGTGCCCATCTCCGGCGGGCAGTCGTGGAACGGGATGAAGGCGGTCAGCATCCGGTCCGACGTGCAGGTCTGCCAGTAGTGCCGGTCGAAGTGCCAGGGCACGAGGTTCGACTGCTCGCTCGGGCGGGCCGGCTTGTAGATGAGCGTGGACTGGAACACCCTGATCTCGCCCGCGCCGGCCAGCCGGGCGGCCACCGCGCCGATCAGCGGCTTGCGCAGGATCGCGCCGATCTCGTCCGACTCGTAGTGGACGTAGTCGTGGTGCCGCTGCACCGGCCCGTCCGTCGGCTCCCAGTAGGCGAGCGTCGGGGGGTGCGAGGGCAGCCGGCGGCTGCGCGCTCCGGCGTAGAACTCCTCGCTGGCGGCGAGCAGCGCGTCGACCTCGTCGTCGGTGAACAGCTTCTTCGAGAGGTACCAGCCGCGCGCCGCGTACTCGGCGACGTCCTCGTCGGACGGCAGCAGCTCGCGCTCCTCGCCGGTCAGGGCGAAGTCGCGTGTCAGCGTGGTCTGCATGTCCTCACCTTCCCGTTCTCCCGCGCGCCTCAGGCCCCGACGGCGGTGTGCATGCGCTCCCGCTCCTTGGCCTCGTACAGCGCCTTGATGTTGTTGGTGCCGAAGGTGAGCGCCCCCTGCCGCTCGATCAGCTCGAAGAACAGGGTGCGGCGCACGCAGACCGGCTCGGTGAAGATCTGGAACATCTCCCCGTAGTGGTCCCGGTCGACCAGGATGCTGCCGGCGCGCAGCCGCTCCATCGGCACGCCCACCTCGCCGAGCCGCCGCTCGATGCCCTCGTAGTAGCTCGCCGGAGTGCTCAGGAACCTGACGCCCCGGTCGGTCAGGGTGCTGACCGCGCCGGCGATGTCGGCGGTGCGGAACGCGATGTGCTGCACGCCCGCGCCGCCCTGCGCGCCGAGGAAGTCGTCGATCTGGCCCGCCTGCCGGGTCGGGTCGGGCGCGATCACGGTGAGCGTGACGGTGCCGCCGGGGTCCTGGACCACCTTCGAGTTCATGGCCTGGGCGCCGATCTCGATGCGCTCGTCGAAGATGGCCGAGAAGCCGAAGACCCGCTGGTAGTAGCAGACGGTGTCGTTCAGCTCGCCGGCCGGCACGCAGACCGCGAAGTGGTCCACCGTCTGCAGCGCCCCCCGGCCGGCCGGGCAGGGCGCCGGGGCGACGATCGCCCCGGGCAGGAACGTGTCCTCGTCCTCGCACTGCACGAACCGGTGGCTCACGTCGCCGAAGCCTGAGACGCAGGCGGTGACCACCTCGGACCCGTCCTGCCGCCGCCACGTGCGCGGCGCCTCGACGGGCCGCGCGCCGCGCTCGACCGCCTCGAAGAACGACTTCTCCGTGTCGTCGGTCCGCAGCCCGATGGACGCCACGCCGTCGCCGTGCCGCTGCACGTATTCCGCGGCCGGGTGGTGCGCGCACAGGCCCGAGGTCAGCAGCAGCCTGATTTCGCCCTGGCCGAGCAGCACGCTGCGCTGCCCGTCGTACTCGCCCTGACCTAGCACGTCGAAGTCGTAGGTGCTGCAGAGGTAGAACATGGTCTGCTGGGCGTCGCCGACGTACATCTCGACGTGGTCGACCTGGTGAATGTCCACGTTAAACTCCTCGACCGATCGCATTCGGGGTCCCGGCCCCCTGGCGCACCAGGAGGGCGTACGACCAGTCCTGTTCGCCCTCCGCGCACGCCGGTTCGGCGCGCACGACCAGGGCGGTGTCGGCGTCGCCGAGGGCGAGCACGCCGGCGGCCAGCGCCAGCGCGTCCTCCTCCGGGTCGGCCGCCGGGCTGGTGCACAGCAGCGGGCCGCCGATACCCCAGACCGAGGCGACGTGTCCCAGGACGGCGTTCGCCACTGACTGGAAGAACAGCAGCGGCGACATCCGGCCGCCGTCCGCGCTCTGTGCGATGGCCCGCGCGATGGCGACGTCGCCGCGCACGCTGACCAGGATCAGCGCGATCCGGTCGCCGTCCAGCGGCGGGACCGGGGCCGGGCCGTACCACTGCGCCAGGCACCGTCCGGCGGTGGCGGCGACCAGCGGGCTGAACGGCGAGTGGACGAAGCCCGGCAGGGGCTCCGGCTCGGCCGCGCCGGCCTGCGGCCACCGCGACTGCGCGAGGACCGCCAGCCCGACGGCCCGCGCCGCCTCCTCGACCGCTGCTTCGTCCAGGACCGCCTCGTGCTGGATCGTCTCAATCACGGCTGCCTGCCTGAACGACGAGGGCGGTGTTGGCGCCGCCGAACGCGGAGTTGACGCTGAGCCCGTACTCCGCGTCGGTGGTCGCGGGCTCGAGCACCAGGTTCAGTGCGCAGTCCGGATCCTGGTCCTGGTAGCCGGCGTTGACCGGCAGCCGGCCGCGCTGCAGGGCCAGCACGGTGATGACCAGCTCGAGCAGCGCGGAGCCCTCGAGCGTGTGTCCGTGTGCCGACTTCGTCGAGCTGAGCGGCACCCGCTCGGCGTACGTGCCCAGCGCGCGGCGCAGGCCGATGGCCTCCGCGGCGTCGCTCTGCTTGGTGCCGGTACCGTGCGCGTTGACGTAGCCGATCCGCTCCGCCGGCAGCCCGGCCCGGTCCAGCGCCGCCTCGACCGCGCGGGCGACTCCGTCGCCGTCCGGCTTCGGCTGGCAGACGTGGTAGCCGTCGCCGGTGCGGCCCCAACCGGCCAGCAGGGCGTGCCGGGGCGCGCCGCGCCGCTCGGCGGCCTCGGCCGACTCGAGCAGCACCGCGGCGGCCGCGTCGCCGAGCAGCATGCCGTCCCGGGCCTTGCTGAACGAGCGCACCACGCCGCCGGGCGACAGTGCCCTGCCGGCGTCGAAGGCGATGAAGTAGTCTGCGTCGACCAGGTAGCCGGCGACGACCAGCACCCGCTCGGACCGGCCCGAGCGGATCATCTGCACCGCGTCGATCACCGCTGTGCTGCCCGCGATGCAGCCCGTCGTGTAGGCCCGGATCGCCGGGCCGAGGCCGCAGCGGCGGGCCAGCACGACGGCGCTGTCCGCCGCGCCGGCGGCGGCCCGCGCCGGATCGGCCGAGCGCGCCAGGGCCGGATCGGCGTGCACGGCCAGCAGCACCGGGCACGCCTCCCGCAGCGGGGACTGGAGGCCCGCGCTGCGGCACGCCTCGTCCGCGGCCCACGCGAGCTCGTCGGCGAGGTCGGCCGGCCCGTCCATGGTGGCGGCGCTGCGCGCCCGGCGCCGGCTCACGTCGAACCGGGTGACCGGCCCGAAGGCCGTGCGCCCGGCGAACAGCGCGTCGCAGAGGGCTTCGGTGCCGCGGCCGAAGCCGCTGACCGCGGACATGCCGGTCACCGCGACCGCGGGAGTCCGGTGGTCAGCCATCGGCATGCGCCGCCTGAGGGCTCGTCGTCCGCTCGTGCACCTCCTGGAGCACCGCGACCGCGCCGTCCACCGTGCTCATCCGGGCCAGCGTCTCGTCGTCGAGGTCGAGCGAGAAGTCGAGCCGCCGCTCCACCTGGTCGATCAGCCAGGCCACGCCCAGCGAGTCGATGTTCTCCGGGACGTCCTGCGGCGCGCAGTTCGCGTACGCCGCGAGCATCGGGATGATCTTCTCGCGGGTCGGTCCGCCGGCGGCGGTCATCCCAGCGCCCCTTCCAGCTGGCCCTGCGTGCGCTTGGCGACCGTCTCGCCGAACTCGCCGAGGGTCATCACGGCCAGCTGCTCGACCTCGTCCTCGGGGAAGGTCACGCCGAAGCGGTCCTCGATCCGGAAGGTGAGCTCCGAGACCGCGAGGGAGTCGAGGTCCACGCCGGACGGGCCGATCATGGTCTGCTCGTCGACGCCGTCGACGACGATGTTCATCTCCCCCAGCGACTCGATCGTGAACGCGACGACTTCTTCAGTGGTTGCCATGGGATTGTTGCCTTCCTTCCGGATCCGTTGGGCGGAACCCCTGGCCGGGCCTTGGCCGGGACCGGGGCGAATCAAGCGGCTGTGAGTTCTTGCGCGGCCGCGCGCAGCACCGAGAGGTTGCGCACGACCTTGCCGCTCGCCGTGCGGGGCAGCTTGGGCAGCAGGTGCAGACGGCGCGGGCGCTTGTAGGCGGCCAGCCGGTTGACCAGCTCGCCGGAGATCTCGCTGTCGGTGAGCCCTTCCGCGACGGCGAGGTAGGCCTCGATGCCGCCGTCGAACAGGACGACCGCCTCGGCGACCCCGGGCAGCTCGACGAGCGTGCGCTCCACGTCGGTCAGGTCGACCTTGAGGCCGCCGACCGACACCTGCGAGTCCTGTCGGCCGGTCACCGTGACCAGGCCGGTGTCCGGGTCGACCCGGCCGGCGTCCTTGGTGCACAGGAAGCCGTCGGCCCAGCGCCCGGGCGCCGTGCTGCCGACGTAGGGCGAGCGCGGCCGGGCGATCAGGAGCTGCCCGTCCTGCTCGCGCAGCACCATGCCGGCGACGGGGGCGAGCGCCGGGCGGTGCTCCCCCTTCAGGTCGGTGGCGATGACGCCGACCTCGGTCATCCCGTACATCACGCCGAGCGCCACCGCAGGGTACTTATCAGCGAACGAACTCACGGTGCGCGGCGGCACGACCTCGCCGCCCACGATCATCCGGGCCAGCTGCGGCAGCGCGGGCGCCGCGTCGACCGACGCGAGCAGGTCGATGTGGAACCGCACGCCGAGGATCGTGGTCGGCTCGGGCGCCGCGGTCACCGAGGCCAGGATGTCCCTGGTGGTCAGGAACGCGGGAATCCGAAGGCTGACATCCGCGGCCAGGCCGTAGAGCAGCCCGCCGACCAGGCCGAGCACGTGCACCATGGAGGCCAGCAGCACGATCCGCTCGCCGGCGCGCGGGTATCCGTCGAGCTGCCGGTACCGGTCGATCTCGGTCAGCAGGTCGTCGGCGGTGCGGCCGATCACCTTGGACGGACCGGTGGAGCCGGAGCTCAGCTGGAGCAGCGCGTGGTCGGTGGCGGCCGGTGTTCCGTCCCGCCGGGTGATGCCTGCGGTGACCGAGGTGTATCCGCGCAGCAGGTGCTTCGGGAGCTCGCCGACGCAGGACACCAGAAGCTGCGGCTGGATCACGCTTATCGCACGCTCTGCCTCGAAGGGCGTCAGGCGGTGGTCGAGCAGGGACACCTGTGCGCCGAGCCGCCAAGCAGCCAGCACGTTGACCACGTAGGTCAATCCGGGCGGCAGCTGAATGCTCACCGATCCGCCTGCGGACAGCCCGGCATCCGCCAGTTCCCCGCTGCGGCCCACGACCAGTTCGCGCAGGGCGGCGCGGGTCACCGGCCGGTCGAACCACAGGCACACGCGGTCGCCGGGACCGGCCAGCAGGTGCTCGTCAACCCAGCCCGGCCCGGCCGCGGCGTCGCCGCTGAAAGTCGAATCCCGCCGCACAGGAACTCCCAAAGAATGCGCATCAGAAATACCCGGGACGACCATGGGCCGCCGCGAGGATTTGAATTCGAAATGGGCGATGCGAAGCTACCAAGGCGGCGCTCGGCCGGTCAACGCCGGGTCAGCCGATTTTCCAGGTACGCGGACGACACAGCTGCATCGCTCATATAGCGGTCTGCTCCGACCATCTCTAGGCGACCTGTACGGGATCCGTCTTTCTGCGCCGCACAGGCGGTCCGGGAATTCGCCGGACCGCGCCCCGGCCGATTTCGCGGCGTCGGCGACGGGGACGGTCGGAGCGGCACGACAATCCCCCGGGGGCTGTACAAACCGGCATGAATCGTCGCCAAGAACTACGGTTATGGCTTCGGTCCTCCGAGTACGATCTCTCATACGGACCTCGGGCGGCAAGAACATGAGTCCTCTGTGACGGGGTCCGGGAAACCCGGCCGGGGAGCGCGTGCGCAGCGATTCCGGCCGGGATTCAAGCGATTCTCGACTCCGGCTCGAGCAGATCCATATCTCAACGTCCGCTTTAGCTATTACCTTTAGCTCACGTGTATGACGCCGAGGGCGGCGTATCAGGAGGAGCGTCCCGCTGAAAGCCGGCGACGCCTTTCTCTCCGGCGGCCCGGCGGCGTCTCCGCGTTCTTGTTCTTGTTCGTGTTCTTGTTCGTGTTTCGTGTTTCGTGCCCTTCATCGCGGCGGCCGACGCATGGCCGAGGTCGCCGCGACGTTCAAAAGTCCACGGCAGCCGCCGCGGACACGCACAGGGTGACGGGGTGAGGTGAGCGCCGAGTGAGGACAGCATTCGCGGCCGGCACGGCGACCGCGGCCAGGGCCGCGACCACGGTCGCGGTGGATCCGCCGGCCGATCCGGCGGTGGATCCGCCCGCGAATCCGGCCGCGGTCGCCAACGAGCTGATCGGCCTGCTGGATCTGGCGGCCGTCGATCCCGACGGTTCCGGCGGCGCGGCGCCGCTCGCCGATCCGCTGATAAACCTCGTCGGCGTGTTCGAAGGGCGCCCACTGGCCGCCGGGCGGGGACGCGCGTTCGGCGGCCTCATCGCCGCGCAGGCGCTGACAGCCGCCGGGCGCACGGTGACGCCGGACCGATCCGTGCACTCGTTGCGCGGCTACTTCACTCGCCGCGGCAACGCGCGCACCCCGATCGCCTACCGCGTGGAGAACCTGCGGGACGACCAGTCGGCGTCCACCCGGCGGGTGACCGCGATCCAGGCCGACGTGCCGGTCTTCTTCCTGACCGCCACGTTCCACGCCCCGGGCACCGGTCCGGACCACCAGGCGCCGCCTCCGCCGGCCCCGCCGCCGAACGAGACGCCTGCGATCAGAACGGCCGGCCGGGCGCACGCCGAGGCGCCGCCGGACGAACTCGGCGCCCTGATGCGCTCGCCCTTCGACGTCCGCTATCCGGGCCGCGCCGCGCACCGGGGCGCCGACCTGCCGACGGGCCGGGGCGACCGGGAGCCGCAGCGGGCCTGGCTGCGCGTCGCCGCGCCGCTGCCCGACGACCCGCTGCTCCACGCCGGGGTGCTCACCTATCTATCGGACATGGGCCTGTTGGACTCGGTCCTCGTAGAGCACGGGCAGATGTGGGGACCCGGCGGCTACGCGGGCGTCAGCATCGACCACGCGGTGTGGTTCCACCGGCCCTGCCGCGCGGACGACTGGCTGCTGTGGACCTGCCGCAGCCCCGGGGCCTCAACCGGCCGCGGTCTCGCCACCGGCCGCCTCTACACCGCGGACGGCCGGCTGGTGATGACGGTCGCTCAGGAGGGCGTCGTGCGCCGGGCTTCCGGCCGGGGCTCGGCCATCTGAGTCATGGCGTTCCGCCGTTCGCTGTAATCGTGGTCGGTGCGGGGATGAGTTTCCCGACTCCGGTTCGTCTGGAAGTGTGAAGCGGAAAGAACCGTCCGCTCCCTTCCGAGAGCCGAAAGGCCGCACCATGAAGAAGATCACCGCGGGCCTGTTCACGTCGGTCGACGGCGTCGTCGGCGAGCCGCAGACGTGGCACTTCCCGTTCTACTGCGACGAGCTCGGGGCGGCGGTCTCGGCGCAGCTGGGCGCCGCCGACACGCTCCTGTTCGGGCGGGTCACCTACGAGTCCTTCGCCGGGGCGTGGCCCGCGCGCGAGGAGGCGGGCGAGGTCGACGCGCCGATGGCGAAGTCGCTGGGCGACACCCGCAAGATCGTGGTCTCCCGCAAGCCGCTCGCGTTCACCTGGCGCAACTCCGAGCAGCTGCGCGGCGACCTTGTCGATGCCGTCAGGGAGCTGAAGAACGAGCCGGGTGAGGGGACCATCGGCATGAGCGGCTCGGTCTCCGTGGTGCGCGCGCTGCTGGAGGCGGGTCTGCTCGACGAGCTGCACCTGTTCGTGCACCCGGTGGCAGTTCGCAGAGGGCTGCGACTGTTCGACGAGGCCGGCACGCAGACCCCGCTGGCGCCGCTGGCGTGTACCGCGTTCAAGAGCGGCACCGTGCACCTCGTGTACGGGCCCGGCGACGGCGGCACGGTGGAGAACCAGTCCGCGGTGGCCGAGAAGGTGTCCCGAGAATTCGCAGATTGATATAACTCCCGGCTCGGCCGGCCGCCGGGGTCTGCTCGAGGCTCGGTGGAGCGCATGGGATCGAGAACCGGTGGAGTCCCGGTCGGCCCGGGGCCGAGGCCGCGCCGCGTGACCGCGGCAGATCCGCCACAGGCGGCGCCGCATCAGCCTCGCGCGATCGTCTCGGACGTCCCTGAGCAGCGGTGCGGGTAACACGACGGGGCGGCGGCCGGGTCGGCCGGCAGGCGTCCGCCTCGGCACCGGCCGGCGATATGGGCGATTTCGGCGTCCTTGCTCGGCCCGGCGCCGTACCGGACCATCGCGTCCATGACGACCGGGCCCGCATCGCACGCACGACGGTGTTCACCGTCTATGAGACGTGCCCGCCCGCCCCATCACCAGGCTCACGTTGTGGCCGCCGAAGCCGAACGAGTTGGTCATCACCCGGTCCACCCGCTCGGCCCGCGGCTTGTCCACGACGTGGTCGAGCGCGCAGGCCGGGTCGGGCTCCTCGAGGTTGTGCGTCGGGGGCAGCAGGCCCCTGCCGAGCGCGGCGGCGCACACCGCGACCTCCACCGCGCCGGACGCGCCGAGCATGTGGCCGGTCACGCCCTTCACCGAGCTGACCGGCGGTCCGCCGGCGCCCGCCGGATCGGCGAAGACCCGGCGGATGCCGACCGCCTCGGCCGCGTCGCCCAGCTTGGTGCTGGTGCCGTGCGCGTTGATGTAGCCCACGTCGGCCGGGCCGATGCCCGCGCTCGCGAGCGCCCGGCGCATGCTGGCCGCCGCGCCCTCGCCGTCCGGGCGCGGGGTGGTGGGGTGGTGCGCGTCGGTGCTGGAGCCCCAGCCGAGCACGTCGGCGTAGCCCGCCGCGCCGCGCGCCTCGGCGAACTCCGGGCGTTCGACCACGAACACGGCCGCGCCCTCGCTGAGCACGAATCCGTTGCGCCGCTTGTCGAACGGCCGGCTGGCGGCCTGCGGCTGGTCCTTCCAGCCGCGGGCCAGAGCGCGGGCGATGGTGAAGGTCTCGGCCCAGGTGTCGAACAGCAGGGCCTCGGCGCAGCCGCACACCACCACGTCCGCATCCCCGCCGCGCACCAGGCGCAGCGCCTCGGCGACGGCCTGGGCGCCGGAAGCGCAGGCTGCTGCGATCGAGGCGCTGTAGCCCTGGATGCCGTGGGCGATGGCGACGCGCGCCGCCGCCATGTTGGGCAGCACGCCGGGCAGCAGGTACGGGCTGACCGCGATGCGGCCCTGCGCCGCGTGGCCGCGCACCTGCCGGGCGAACGTCGCGAACCCGCCGGTGGCGGAGATGACGCACGCCACCCGGTCCGCCTCCACGTCCCGGCCGACCTGCAGGCCCGCGTCGGCGAGCGCGTCGGCCGCCGCCTGCAGGGACATCAGCACATAGCGGTCCACCGTGCGCCACTCGGTCCGGGGCACGAGCCCGTCCGGGTCGACGTCCGGCGCGATGCCCGCCACGTCCAGCACGCCGGCGACCGGATGCCCCTCCGGCGGCGTGCGCAGCCCGGAGCGCCCGGAGCACACGGCCTCGAACACCTCGTCCAAGCCGGTGCCCACCGGAGTGACCAGGCCGATACCGGTGATGACAGCACTCATCCCGCGCGCCTCCCGTGCCGGGGCGGGTCCGCCCGACGCGCGGGCCCGCCGATGCCGAACCGAACGTCCTCCCCGTCCCGCGCCGCCCGCCGACGCCGCCGGCCGATCACCATCAAAGGAGAACAAGCGTGCCCGAAAACAACCTTCGAGCCGTCCTCGCCGCGGATCCCGAGCTGGGCGCGGGCAACGTCCTGCTGAAGCTGCGCGAGCACGGCGCCGACCCGGACGGTCCCGGCATCACCTTCGACGTGCCCGTGGACGGCCGCCCGGCGTGGAACGCGTTCACGCTCGGCGAGCTGACCGAGCGGGTCGCCGCCCGCGCCGCCTGGCTGAACGAGCACGACGTGCGGCCGCGCGACCCGGTGGCCGTCTACGCCACCTCCGCGGCCGACGTGCTGCTGAACTTCGCCGCGCTGACCTGGCTCGGCGCCATCCCGGCGCTGATGAACCCGAACATGCCCGGCGACATCGCGGTCCTGTTCATCCAGCGGCTGCGCGCGGCGTTCGTGCTCAGCGACGACGGGCACCTGCCGCTGCTCGAGGGCAAGGACCTCGGCGGTGCTTCGCTGCTGCCCGAGGCGACCCACACCGGCACCGGCGATCCGTCCCAGGCCCCGCCGCACTACCGCCACCACCCGGACGACCCGGTCGCCATCACCCACTCCTCGGGCACGACGCGGGTGCCGGCGGCGGTCGTGCACTCGAACGCGACCCTGTTCGCCGCGGTGCGCGCGATCCGGCTGACCGAGCCGCGGCCGTACCGCCCGACCCGCGAGCTCTCCGTGCTGCCGGCCGCGCACACCGCCGGGATCATCACCTTCAACCAGGCCCTGTGCAACCGGTACGAGCAGGCGTTCCTGTCCAACCAGGGCGGCCCGTTCGAGCACAGCGGCGAGGCGGTGATCGAGGCGATCGAGCGGTGGAAGCCGACGGGCGTGTTCGGTTTCGCGGTCACCTGGGCCGAGCTGGCGCGGTACGACCTGACGCAGCGCGACCTGGGCTCGGTGTCCAACTGGTTCAACACCGGCGACAGCGCCCACGAGACGCACATCAGGAAGCTGGTCGCCGTCGGCAGCCACCCGGAGTTCACCCGCGACGGCGTCGTGGACGCGCCGGGCTCGAAGTTCGTCGACGGGATCGGCTCCTCCGAGATGGGCCACTCCGCCTTCCAGATCGCGCACAAGCCGGGCAGCAACCGGTACGGCCGGTGCGTGGGCAAGCCCTATCCCTTCGCGGACATCGCGCTGCTGGACCTGACCACCGGCGAGCCGGTGCCGGACGGCGCGGTCGGCCACGCCGCGCTCAAGTCGCCGACGCTCGCCCTGGGCTACTGGAACGACTCGACCACCACGTTCCGCACCCGCTTCGGCGGCTACTACCTGACCGGCGACCTCATGTACCGGGACGAAGAGGGCTACTACTACCACGTCGACCGCGCCGTGGACGCGGTCGACCTGGGCGAGGGGAACTGGCTCTACACCGCCATGACGGAAGAGCGCATCCTCGTGCGCTGCCCCGACGTGCGCGACTGCACCGTGGTCGCCGGCCGCCAGGACGGACGGGTGATCACCGACGTGCTGCTGATGCTGGAGTCCGACGCCGACCCGGGCGCCGACCGCGCGGCCGCCATCCGGGAGGCGCTCGGCGAGGCGGCCGCCGCGACGCTGCGGCACGTCTCGGTGGTCGAGGAGGGCGACATCGTGTGGGGCCCGACCGGCAAGGTGCGCAAGTTCCTGATGCGCGAGCGGCACCTGGCCACAGCGACAGCGGCGGCGTAGCGCACGGCGAAGACCGCGGTGAGCGCCGGGTCCGGGTCGCAGAACCCGAACCCGGCGGCTCACCGCGCAGAGCGCAGCCGTCACGCCCGCTCGCGCTGCCTGGCGAGGTGGTCGAGCAGCTGTACCAGCCCGTCCTCGCGCGGCGGCACCTCGAGCGCCGGGTCGTCGGCCAGGATCGCCCGCTGCAGCAGGTGCAGCCGCTTGGACGGCTCCAGCCCCAGCTCCTCGACCATGGACGTGCGCAGCTTGTGGAAGACGACCAGCGCCTCCCGCCGCTGGCCGTTGCGATGAAGCGCGACCATCAGCTGCGCGCACAGGTTCTCGTTCAGCCCGTGCTCGGCCACCAGGAGCGTCAGATCCGGCAGGACGTCCTGGTGGTGCCCTAATCGCATCCGCGCGTCAATGCACTGCTCCAGCGTGTTCAGCCGGACCTGTTCCAGTGCCTGCAGCTGCGGCTCGGCGACGACGCCGGGGCGCACGTCGGCCAGCGCAGGTCCGCGCCAGAGCATGCAGGCGCGGGAGAGCTGCGTCGCCGCCTCAGCATTGTCGCCGGCCGCGAGCGCCCGCCGGCCGGCTGCAGCGAGCCGGTCGAAGGTGCGCCGGTCGATGTCGACCGAAGCGGTGCGCAGCACGTATCCCCCGGGCACGGTGACGAGGACGGTCTTGGCCACCTCGGCGACCGTGGCCCCGAGCAGCCGGCCCAGGCTCTTGCGGATCTGCAGGACATAGGTCTGGAGGGTGGTCGCTGCACTCATCGGAGGCGTGGATCCCCACAGGTCGCGGATCAGCGCGGACGACGCCACGGTCTGGTCGGCGTTGAGCAGGAGAAGCCCCAGGACGCTGCGGGGCTTCGGTGCCGTCGGCGTGGCTACGCGATCGGCGTGGCGGACCACCAGCGGTCCCAGGATCATGATTTCCATAAGACCCCCGATAAGTTTTCATCAGGCCTCTTATTATAGCCTTCAGTATTTAAGTTTTCTGAGATTCGTACCCGTTGAGACGTGTGGCTTAGCCCCGAGGCTAGTCGGTTTCCCCGCCGGTGTCAGTTGAAGCTCAAGCGGTTTTTGAGGTGGCCCCGGAACACTTAGGTTATGCCATCTGGACGCTTCTGACGAGAGACCGCGCACATACCGAGATGGCGCATTTCAGAACATCCGGCGACTATTTGGTCGCAACAAGTTCCAGGAGCCCCGTGGGAGCGCTCTCCGCGACCCCGGAGTGAACCACCTGGCTCAGTGCCGGCGAGCGCCGAGTCAGCCCCGTGACGCCCCCGCCAAGGCTCCTACCAGCTGATATGGAGCCAGTTGCGAAATATGGCCGGCACGGCACGGGCAGGCCGACAAAGTCTCGGTCATCGAAGGATTCCATGGTCGATCGGGCGAGTTCCAGTCTTGGATACCCCGGTTCCCACCCTGTGAAAACGGGTCGGCTGTCCCGGTTGGCAACGCTTCCGGGACCGCTGTGAAGGAACTCGCGAGCGCCGAGCCCGTCTGCGAACACCTGTCCGTACAGCGCACTTAATGTACTTCATGTTTTTTGTCTCCGGCATACCTTCCGGTCATTCGGGGCTCACGATTCCGCACCGAAATCAAGATGCTGTCAGCTGCGACCGCGGCATCCGCGGCATCCGCGGCATCCCGTGCGGCCGTGCGTTCTCAGCCCTCGACCTGTCCGGGGCCCGGTACGTCAGGGGACGGCGACGGGCGCGGCGCGGGCGCCGAGTACCGACCCGGATACTCCGAGGCGTAGCGGCGGGCGGCGGGGATCGGGCGCCGTGCGCGCCAGCGGACGCGCCCCCCGGCCGAACGCTCCGGTCCGAGTTCGGCGCCGCCGGCCGCCGCGCATATCAGGACCCGCCGCCGCGATCCGGCTCGTCCGGGTATCTCCGTGCCCTGCCGCTGCCGGACCGCGCTCGGATCCGCCTCAAGCGCCGCTAGAACACCGGCTGCGGTCGCGTCCAGGCCGGTGGCGGGCGGTGCGCGCCGCAAGTACGCTCGCCGAAGGCTGATGAAATCGGCCGGTTCCCGGCGCCGGACGGCGCCCCGGCACGACCCGTCGCCGACTATCAGCACACTGCGCAGATGCGCCTGCCCGACGATACAGACCACTGACGCGGCGGCCCACTGCGTCCGGCGCCCCGAACGGCGCCCGGACGGCATCGCGACAGACATCCCGACCCCCGCGCGCCGGACCGGCTAAGGAGGCCAGCCATGGCAGGTGACAGCGAGTACTTCCGCAAGCGGCTGCTCGGCGTGTTGTGCGCCACGTGGACCGCGCAGGCGTGCTCCGTGCTCGCCGTGCTCGGGCTGCCCGACCGGATCGCGGAGGGGCTGCAGACCGTGCCCGAGCTGGCCGCGGCGGCGGACCTCGACCCGGTGGCCCTGCGCCGGCTGCTCTGCGCGCTCGCCGACTCCGGCATCCTGCGCCAGACCGGCTTCGACCGGTTCGAGCTGAGCCAGGTCGGCGAGTTCCTGCGCTCGGACGTTCCCGGCTCCGCGCACGGCACGGCGGTCATGTACGGCAACGAGGTATACCGGTCCTTCGACGGCCTGCTCGCCACGGTGCGCACCGGCCGGCCCGCCTTCACCGAGCAGTACGGCCAGCCGTTCTACGAGTACCTCAACGAGAACCCGGGCCTGGCCGACAGCTTCAACGCGGCCATGTCCGCCGCGCCGGAGCCGCCGCCGCCCGCCGCGGACCTCTTCGAGGGCGCGCACACCGTCGTGGACATCGGCGGCGGCGACGGCGGCCTGCTGGCCGAGGTGCTCGCCCGGCGACCGGACCTGCGCGGCGTCCTGGTCGAGCTGCCGGGGGCAGCCGAGCGGGCGCGCGACCGGCTGTCCGCGGCGGGCGTGCTCGACCGGGTCCGGATCGTGCCGGGCAGCTTCTTCGACCACATACCCGACGGCGGCGACCTCTACGTGCTGCGCCGCGTGCTGCACAACTGGAACGACCAGAACGCCCGCGCGATGCTGCAGCGCGTGCGCGCGGCGATGCCCGCCGACGGGCGGCTCCTGGTGCTCGAGGAGCTGCTGCCGGAGGCCCCGGACCCGTCCAGCGCCAGCGCGGGCGCCTGGGCCGCCTCGCGCAACCGGGTCGTGGACCTGCTCATGCTGGTCCTGATGGAGGGGCGCGACCGGACCGTGCAGGAGTACACAATGCTGCTGCTGGACAGCGGCTTCGCGGTGAAGGACGTGACCCCGGGAGCGATCGAGGCGATACCCGCGTGACCCGTGCACATCGTCCGGGAGCCTTTCTAGGAGGAAATGCCATGACACTCGAAGCGACCGACCTGCGCCGGCAGTGGGAGACCGACCCCCGCTGGCAGGGAATCAGGCGCGACTACACCGCCGAGGACGTCGTGCGGCTGCGCGGCAGCGTGCAGGAGGCGCACACGCTCGCGCAGCTCGGCGCCGAGCGGCTGTGGCGGCTGCTGCACGAGGAGAGCCACGTGGCCGCCCTCGGCGCGCTCACCGGAAACCAGGCGGTACAACAGGTACGCGCCGGGCTTCAGTCCATATACGTATCCGGATGGCAGGTCGCGGCCGACGCCAACGCGGCCGGGCAGACCTACCCCGACCAGAGCCTTTACCCGGTCAACTCCGTGCCGCAGGTGGTGCGCCGCATCAACAACGCGCTGCTGAGGGCCGACCAGATCACCTGGGCGGAGGGGCAGGCCGACGCCCCGCACTGGCTCGTCCCGCTCGTCGCCGACGCGGACGCCGGCTTCGGCAGCGTGCTGAACGCCTTCGAGCTGATGAAGTCGATGATCGCGGCCGGCGCCGCGGGCGTGCACCTCGAGGACCAGCTGGCGACCGAGAAGAAGTGCGGCCACCTCGGCGGGAAGGTGCTCGTCCCGACCAGCGAGCACATCCGCACCCTGAACGCCGCCCGGCTGGCGGCGGACGTCTGCGGAGTGCCGACCGTCGTCATCGCCCGCACGGACGCCGAGAGCGCCGCGCTGATGACCAGCGACGTGGACGAGCGCGACCGCCTCTTCCTGACCGGCGAGCGCACCGCAGAGGGCTACTACCGCACGCGCAACGGGGTCGAGGCGTGCATCGCGCGCGGCCTGGCCTTCGCGCCCTACGCCGACCTGCTGTGGATGGAGACCTCGACGCCGGACCTGGGCATCGCCAAGGAGTTCGCGGACGCCATCAGGGGCGTGTATCCGGGCAAGATGCTCGCCTTCAACTGCTCGCCGTCGTTCAACTGGCGCCGGCACCTGGACGACGAGACGATCGCGCGGTTCCAGCTCGAGCTGGCCGCGCTGGGCTACAAGTACCAGTTCATCACGCTGGCCGGGTTCCACTCGCTGAACCACTCCATGTTCGAGCTCGCCCGCGGCTACGCCGCCGACGGCATGTCAGCCTACGTGCGCCTGCAGGAGGCCGAGTTCGCGGCGCAGGAGGTCGGCTACACCGCCACCCGGCACCAGCGGGAGGTGGGCACCGGGTACTTCGACCTCGTCAGCACGGCGATCGCGCCGAAGTCGGCGACGGTGGCGCTGGCCGGCTCCACCGAGGACGAGCAGTTCTTCTCGAGGCGCTGAGACCCGCCGCGCGACCCGCGGTCGCGGCCCGCGGACCTCGGCCGCCGCGCATTTCCCGATCCCAGGCCCCTCCGACGGCGGACCCTGGGACAGTGGAGTGGGCGGTGAGTGAGCATGGTGAATCAGACGGGCCAGCCGAGCCCGGAACCGGAGCCGAAGCCGGACCCCGAGCCGGATCCGAAACCGCATTCGCAACCGAGTCCGCAGCCGGGTCCGCTGCCGAGCCCGCAGCCAAGTCCGCGGCCGCAACCAAATCCGCGCCCGCGTCCGCAACCGAGCCTGACGAGCCTGCGCGAGGGCGTGGCACCGGCCGACGACACGTCGCGGCGCCGCTGGATATTCGGCGGCGTCGCGGCTCTCGCGGGCGTTGTGCTGATCGCCGGGGGCGTATATCTGGGTGTTTCGAACCACTCGGGCAGCCCGCCGGCGCCCACGGGGCTCGCCCCGCTCACGCCGAGCGGCCGGGTCGGCTCGGTGATCACGAGCCCCGCGAGCCCGGCCCCGGCGGTCAATCCGCTGACCGGCGAGGGCCCGTCGGGCCGCGTCCTGGCCGTCAAGGTCGACAACGTCGGCGCGGCGCAGTTCGAGCAGTCCGGCCTGGACTCCGCCGACGTCGTCTACGTCATCCAGGTCGAGGGCGGGCTGAGCCGGTACCTCGCCGTCTTCGACAGCGCGAACGCCCCGGCCTCGGTCGGACCGGTGCGCAGCGCCCGCCAGACCGACATCCCTCTGCTGGCCGCCTACGGCGACGTCGGCTTCGCCTACTCCGGGGCCATCGCGGGCCTGCTGCCCCAGCTGGCCGTGGCCGACATGCGCAACATCACCCCGGCCGCCGACCCGGCGCTGTTCAGCAACCACGGCAACGATCCGACCTACATCGACCCGGCCGCGATCTTCGCCGCGTTCCCGGACCTGGCCGAGGAGCAGGACGTCGGCCTCGGCTTCGGCGCCGAGCCGGCCGGCGGCCAGGCGGCCGGGTCCGTGTCGGTCTCCATGCCGTCCGCCGCGTTCACCTTCACCGCCGTGGGCGACAAGTGGCAGGTCTCCGTGGACGGGCACCAGGCCGCCGGCGATCAGGGCCCGACGACGGCCGACAACGTGATCGTGCAGCACGTGCTCGTCGTGCCGGGCGAGTTCACCGACCACAACGCCGCCCAGCCCGCCAACGAGGTGTTCTCCGAGACCACCGGGGCGGGCGCGGCCGACTTCTACCGCGACGGCGAGGTCTGGCACGGCGAGTGGTTGAAGCCCTCTGGCTCCTCCCCCACCGCCTACACGGTCGGCGGCGTCCCGATGTCCCTGGCGCCCGGCCGCACCTGGATCGTGCTGGACGGGTCCGCCGGGACCGGCTGAGCCGCGGGCATGCGAACGCTCCTGCCGGGATAGGCGGGCCCGGCAGGAGCGCGGTTCGCGTGCGGTTTCGCAGCCTTGTGCTACCTCGGGGTCATCGACCCCGCACCCGGGTCAGAAACCGATCGCCACCTGGACATATTGCGCATCCGTGGTGTTGAAATCGGACGACTGTCCGTTGTCGTCGTCGTAGGCGAAGCCGTACTGCAGGCCGTTGACGGCGACCGAGTGCCAGAACGCCGAGTAGTAGTTGCACGGGGCGTTCTCGTAGTAGTCGGACGGGGTGTTCTGGACCGTGGTCGAGAACTGCGCCACGCAGCGGTTCAGCCCCGCGCACAGGGCCGGGTCGCCGTTCAGCGCCGGGCTGCCGCCGCCCTGGCAGCCGAACACCTCCTGCGTCGTCTCGGTCGCGCCGACCGATGCGGCGTAGGAGGTCATGTAGCTCGCGTCCGCCCCGCCGGGCTGGAAGGCCGCGATGTCGCCGGGCGCCGGGATCTTGTACGGCGCGTCCACGGTCGCCAGCTGCTGGAACGCCGCCGGCACGTAGTTCTCGAACTGCGCGAACACGGCGCTCCTGGACTCCGCGAAGATCGAGTCGTTCTCGCCCACGACGGTGTCGCTGCCGTCCGAGTTGTGCAGGTGGATCGCCAGCGGCAGGCCCCACGCGTCGACCCGCGAGGTGTCCGCGTTGATCGTGGTGCCGCTGGAGTTCAGCTCGATGAAGTCGGTGTACTGGCTGGTCGTCGAGCCGAGGTAGAAGTTGATCCGGCAGGAGCCGCACGAGGTCATCGTGTAGTACGGCGACTGCGCGACCGACTCGGTCACGCCGTTGACGCTCCAGTAGACCTCGCTGTCCGGGTAGCTTCCGTTGGTCGCGTTCAGGAAGTCGAACTCGATCGCGTTGCTCACGCTCGGGATGCTGGAGGTGTTGCCCCAGAACCCGGACGGGAAGCCGCCGAAGCTGCCGCCGCCACCGGTGCTGGTGCCCGAGGTGAAGGTCATGTAGTTGATGTTCCAGCCGGCGCCGTCCTGGTCGAGGGTCAGCGTCTGGGTGCCCGCGGACAGGCTGAAGCTGACGTCGACCGTGGTCCAGGTCTGATACCCGCCGGTGGCCGGGGCCTCGACGTCGCCGGAGATGTTGGAGCCGGAACTGTTGGCCAGGTGCAGGGCGTCGGCGACCGCGGAGGGCGCGGCCAGGCGGAAGCCGACCGTGTAGGTTCCGGCGGTGGCGACGTTGACCGTGTACTTGAACCACTGTCCGGCCGCGGTCCAGCCGAGGTCGTAGCCGCCGCCGCTGTCCGAGGTGGCCTCCAGGTCCACGCCGTCCGAGCGGTAGGTGTTGGCGGAGCCGTTGGTCGAGGTGACGTTGTATGCCACGCCCTGACCGCCGGTGTCGTAGTTCTCTGCCTGAACGGTGCCCGGCACCGCCGCAGCGGTGCCGCCGTAGGGCTGGCTGCCGCTGCCTCCGCCGCCGCTGGTGCTCGACGCGGTGAAGGTGATGTAGTTGATGTTCCAGCCGTTGCTGTCCTGGTCGACCCGCAGCGTCTGCACGCCGGCCGGCAGGGTGACGCTGGTGGTGACCGTCGTCCAGTTCTGATATCCGCCGGTGTTCGCGACCGCGACCGAGCCGCTCAGGTTCGTGCCGGAGGAGTTGGCGATGTGCAGCGCGTCGGTGAACCCGTACGGCGAGGCCAGCCGGACGCCGACGCTGTAGGTCCCGGCGGTGGCGACGTTGACGGTGTAGTCGAACCACTGTGAGGACGCTGTCCATCCGACGTCGTAGCCGCCGCCGGTGTCCGTGGTGGCCTCGAGGTCCACGCCGTCCGAGCGGTAGCTGTTCGCGGAACCGTTGGTCGAGGTGACGTTGTAGCCGACACCCTGTCCGCCGGTGTCGTAGTTCTCCGCCTGAACCGTTCCGGGCACCGCGGCAGGAGTCCCGCCGTAGGGGGAGCCCGCGGCGTAAGCCGCGGTGTGCCCGCTGACCAGCACGAGGCTGGACAGGAACGCGGCGGCGACGCCGAAGCGTGCCGCCGACCGCAGGCGGCCCGGTCTGCCGCGCCTTCGCGCGCCCGGCCGCAGAATGCCGAAGTACTTCACTGTCTTCTCTCATCTGTAGGTAGGCCGTGCATTTCGGACCGGGTGAAACCGCTCCGCCTGCCGCGCGGGCCCCCGGGCCGGCAGCCGAACGTGGGCTGTGCGACGCCGGGCCGAGGCCGGTCTGCCGCGGACGGCAGGCCGCTGATGACGGGTAGTGCCATCGGCACCTCGCGGGTACGGATCCTGGGATCACCGAGTCGATCGCGTGCACCGGGCCGCCCCGCCGGGCGCGCCGGAGGAGAAGCGCGCCGGAAACGTTTCCGGTGCAAGCACCGCCGATCCCTGCGCCGCGTGATCGGACGGATCGTTCGGAGAGCGCTCTCCGAGAGAGTAAAGCCCTACGCCCGATCGGCGTCAAGGATGTCCGGCGGGCGCGGGCGGCACGGCGGGCGATACAGCGGGCGGCGCGGCGGGCACCGGCTACGCCTCGTCGAGGTTCCAGACCCGCACGGTTCTGTCATCGCCGCCGCTGGCAACGATGGGCACCGCGGTGCCGAGCGCGATGGAGTGGACCCGCCCCGCGTGGCCGACGAGCGAGCCGATCGGCTTGTGGGTGCGGTTGACGATCGAGGGCGGCAACGCCTGCCCCGCCGGATCCGGCACCGCCCAGAGGTCGATCTGCCCGTTCTCACAGCCCGTCGCAACGGTCTTGCCGTCCCGGCTGAAGGCCGCACAGCTCATCTCCAGGGCACCGAAGCCAGTGACAGGATTCTGCGACGTCGCGGCCCACAGCCGCGCGGACGGGTACGAGGCCGTCGGTGCACACGTGCTGACTATCATGGCGCCGTCGAGACTGAACTGCAGCGAAAAGGTCTGGCCCGCGTGCGGGATCCGGCCGGCGGCGCAGCCGTCCCCGACGCTCCAGAGGCTGATGGAGTCCTCGTCTCCGCCCGTGGCGAGGATGCGGTTGTCGGGGCTGAACGCCATGGCGAAGACGGCCTTGGCGCGATGCGGGAGTTCTCCCAGACAGACGCCGGAGGCGACCGCCCAGAGCAGGATCCCGCCGCCGCCGTCGGCCGTCGCGAGAATCTGGCCGTTGGGACTGAAGGCGATCGCCAGCACCGGCTTGGCGTGCCGGTCGATCACGACATCGCAGGTTCGCGCCTCCGCGTCCCACACGCAGACGGTGTTGCCCTGGCCGCCGGTGGCGAGAATCCGGCCGTCAGGGCTCAGCGACACGGGGTTCCGGCTCCACGCGAAACGGGCTCTCGCGTAGCCTTCCTGCCCGGGTGCCCTGCCTTGCAGGGCGACCGAGGTGCCGGAGGGCAGGTCCCACAACCGGACGGTTCCGTCGTCGCTGCTGGAGACCAGCCGGCGGCCGTCGCGGGCCAGGGCGACGGCCCTGACCGGGCCGGCGTGGCCGGTGAGCGCGTAGTTCGCAACCTGCTCATAGCGCTTCCGTCCTGGGTCGGCCTGCGGAAAATGTCGCGCCGGCACGAGGTCCTGCGGGACCGGGAAAGAGACCGGCGGTCCTGCCAGACGAGGTGGACGAGGCGGCTGAACCTGCTGGATCGGCTGAACCGGCAGAACCGACTGCACTGACTGAACGGGCTGCTGCCCGGTCCAGCCGAGATCGGCGGGCTCGGCGGCCTCGCCGTGACCGGCCATCCCCGAGAGCAGCCGCGCGGCGTCGACCGCGTTCGGCCGGTGCCGTGGGTCCCTGGCCAACAGCGCTCTGAGTACGGCGGAGAGCGGGCCGGCGCGCTGCGCGGGCGGTATCGCGTCACGCAGGATCGCCGCGAAGATCTCGGCCGGCGTGTCGCGCCAGAAGGGATCGCGGCACTCGATGATCCTGTACAGCGTCACCCCGAGCGACCACAGGTCGCTTGCCGCGGTCGGGTTGCCGTTCAGCTGCTCCGGGGCCATGTAGAGCGGCGTTCCGGGGACGGTGCCTGGCCGGCTGAGTTCCGGGCTGCTGTCGAGGATCCGCGCCATCCCGAAGTCCGTCACCACGGGTTCGTCTCCCGCCATGAGGATGTTGTCGGGTTTCAGGTCCCGGTGGATGACGCTGTTGGTGTGGGCGTGCGCCAGGGCCTCGGCCACCTGGGCCCCGATGCGGGCGGCCCGCCACCAGTGCATCGCTCCCCCGCGCGAGCTGAGCAATCCGAGCGACTCGCCCTCGATGTACTCCATGACGATCCACGGCGCCTCGTCGTGTTCCACGATGTCGTAAACCGTGACAATGCCCTTATGGCTCAGGCGCGCCGCGGCCCGCGCCTCGCGCAGCGCGCGCTCGACCGTCTGGCGGCGCACCTCGGGAGGACACTCGACGGAGAGCAGCACCTCCTTCACGGCGACCGTGCGCTCCAGCGTCCGGTCGAAGCCGCGCCAGACGCGCCCCATGCCGCCCTCGCCGATCTTCGAGATCAGCTCATAACGGCCGCTGATCAACCGCTGCGGGCCGTCCGTCACCGGCGCCTCCCCCACTGCGGTGGTCGGACCAACATCGACTGCTTACCTTCCCCCGGCTGTCACGTGTCGACCTGCATCACTCCGCACGAACCCGTGCCTCGGCCGAGTGCGTCGCGCTCCCTAGTGTGCCCTGCCCGACGGGACTGGACCTGCCGCGCGGCGCGATACGTGGCTATACCGCCCGAATCAAGAATCAACTCAGCCGGCGGGAAGCCGCGCCGGTGCCGCGGAGCTCGCCGACGAGGGTACGCAGCCACGGCTCGCGGAAGGCCGGTTCACGCACCAGGTGGTGTACCAAGTCGGCGCGGCCCTGACGGGAGCGCGCGTACTTGATGAGGCGCTCGGCCTCATGCAGCGCACGCCGAGTCCCTTCGCTGCGATCCGGCGCGATGTCGTGGTCGGCCCATCGGTCGCGGGTGAAGGACGCGGTCAGCTTGGGCTGGCAGTCGCCGAGGTAGGTCCAGGTCGGCCAGTCCAGCGCAACGTTGACCACCGCCGTATGCGGCAGCTCGCGGGTCCAAGCCGCGGCCTGGTGCCACCGCCAGGTCTTCAGGCTCGCCTCGCCGCGCACCACGATGCCGACGAAGCGCAGCTTGCGCCGCAGGACGCTCCACGGCTCGCGCGAGTCCTCGGCCCACGAGCGCAGCAGGCGATAGAGGTCCTCGAACGTGCCGCCCTTGTAGACCAGGTCGCACAGCGCCACTGTCCGCGAGGCGCGCGATATCGCCGCGGGGGTGAACCCGTGCGCCGCGCTGTTCGCGCGCCACTGCCGCACCTCACGCGGCGTCAGGTCCGCCAGGCCGCCGGCGCTGGAGAACGGCAGCAGCCGAGGCGCGGTCGCGTGCGACGTGTCCCGCAGCGCGGCGGCCAGCAGGTCGTGGATCGAGTCGCACGAACGCCCGGCGAAGAAGACCGGGCCGCCGCCGGAGCGCGCCAGCACCTTGGCCGCGCAGGCGACCAGCTCGGGGCGGCGGTACGGCGCGTGCGTGGTGGAGGCGGGGGCAGAGACAGAGGCGGAGGCGGAGGCGCACAGCGGCATGCCGCCGAGACGGTCTCCGCGCACCAGATCCCACCGGAACGGGATCACCGGCTCCGGCACGCTCATGGCGCGTCCCCCGCAGTCCCCGGCCCGTCCGGCGCCCCGCACCAGAACCCTGCCATGCGCCAAGGGTGACAGACGCCCGAACCCGGACGCAGCGCATTTTTCAGGCACCGGCCGCGCGCCCGCGCTCACGCATACGCGTGATCGAGTAGAGTGCGGCAGCGAACGCGAGGTCGGAAAGCAGCATCAAGCCGATCGAGTACGTGTGCTTGGCGGTGTAGATCGCCCCCATCACCAGCGGCGGGACAAAGCCGCCGAGCCCGCCGATTGCGCCGACGATGCCGGTGACCGAACCGACCTCGGCGGCCGGAGCCACCCGGGCGACGAGCGCGAAGACCGAGCCGCTGGCCGTGCCAAGACCCGCCGCCATCACCAGGAAGGCGATCGTACCGATCGGGGCGAGTAAGGGATCGAAGGCCTCCACGACGGCGAAAAGACCGACCACGCCGAGGGCCGCCGCGGTGACCTTGGCCGGGTGAATGTGGTCCGAGATGGTACCGCCGACCGCCCGCAGCACGACCGTGACCAGGGAAAACCCGGCAGCCCTCGTGCCCGCGTCGGTCGAGTCGAGACCGTAGCTGTTGTGCAGGAAGGTCGGCAGATAAACACCGAACGCCACGATCCCACCGAAGCCGACCGCATAGAGCGCGGCGAGCTCCCAGGTCACGCTCAGCCGACCAGCCGAGGCCAGCCTGCGCGCGAGCGGCTGGGACGGCACCTGACGGTTCGGCGGGTTGCGCAGCGTCAGAAGGGCCAACACGCAGAACGCGGCCAGCGCGATCGAAACAATCCAGAAGGGCAGGTCCTCGCCGTGCTTGAAGATGCGCGGCGTGAAGAAGCTCGAGAGCGCGGTCCCGCCCATGCCCATGCCGAACACACCGGTGGCAAACCCGCGGCGGGAGGCCGGGAACCAGGCATTGACGTGCGGAATCCCGATGGCGAACGTCGTACCGCCGATACCGAGGATGAACCCGACCAGCACCAGCGCCCAGTAGGAGCCCTTAGCCGGTATCAGCAGCAAGGTCGGAATAATGCTCAGCGCGCTGAACAGCGGAAACATCAACCGGGCGCCAAAGCGGTCGGTAAGCGCACCGACCGGGATACGGCCAAGCGACCCGATGATCACCGGAACGGCAGTGAGCGCGGAGAGCTGGAACGACGAGAATCCGAGCCTGCCCTGGAAGGTACTCGCCAGCGGGGCGATCAGGTTCCAGGACCAGAAGGTCAGCGCGAAACCGACGGTGGCGACCACCAGGTTGACGTAGGCCGCAGCCGGCGTCCGCTCCGCGCCGGCCACTTCCGGGGCACCGGAGGCACCAGGCCCGGACGTGCCGGGCTGGGCGGAGTGCTGCACGGTGCCCGCCATCGCCTCTCCCTATCGCGCCGATGCGTACGCGACGGCGCGGCATGACCAGCCGTCACCTAATGAACATACGGAGCCGGCATGCCGTCGGCGCGCGGATCTGAGCCGAACGGGTGCCGCGGCCGACAGCCGCTCTGGTGGTGCGCGGCCAAAATCAAGATCAACGTCAACGTCAACGTCAACGTCAAAGGCAGCGATGACTGGAAGATCAACGGCGTGCCTCCGGCGGGCCCTCCGCTGAGA
>DASYAE010000222.1:0-1506 GCA_036501535.1 Actinocrinis sp.
GGGCCGTTCGGCGAGGTACTGCAGCACCACCCCGCCGCCCATGCTCCAGCCCACCAGGTGGACCGAAGGCAGCCCCAGCGCCTCGATGGCCGCGGCCAGGTCGTCGGCGTAGTCGCCGAGCCCGCGGGTCGCGTCCACCGGCTCCGGGTCGGTCTCGCCGAAGCCGCGCAGGTCCACCGCCAGCGGCCGGTAGCCGTCCGGCAGCGCGAGCATGGTCGGCTGCCAGAACAGCGACGACGACACGTTGCCGTGCACGAACAGCACAGGATCGCCGGTCCGCCCGGTCACTGACAGCACGGCCGCGGTCAGCCGGCTGGTGGGCACCCGCTCGGCGGCAATACCAGGCAGCAGTGTCTGCACTAGGAGGTCCTTTCCGCGACGACGACACCTGCGGGTACGGGGTCGGCGTACAGCATGTCCACCACGTCTGCCCGGCGGGCGAGCACCCGGCGCTGGTTAATGTAGCCCTTGTCGGTGATCTCCCCGGCGTCCAGGCTGGCCGGGCTCGCCAGAACGACGAGCCGCTCGACGCGCGCCGCGGATCCGGCCGCGTCGCTGTGCTCGCCGAGCGCCCTGGCGAGCAGCTTGTGCAGTTCGCCGTGCACGATCAGCTCCCCGTCGGCCGCTGGCTCGCCGCCGAGCAGCCGCCTGGCCTCGGCCGCGTTCAGCCAGCCGAGCGCGGACACGTAGTCCCTGTTCTCCCCCGCGAGCACCGCGTCGGAAAGCACAGGGATCGCGGACAGCAGCCTGGTGCGCACCGCGCCGACCCGGACGAACGTGCCGGACGCGAGCTTGAAGTCCTCGGCGATCCTGCCGCGGAAGACCAGCCCGGCGGAGGGGTCTGCGGGGTCGGCGAGCGCGACCGCGTCGCCGGGTACGGTAGAAGCCGTCGGCGTCGAACGCCGCCGCGGTCAGGTCCGGCCGGCCCAAGTAGCCGGGCGTCACCATCGGGCCGCGCACCCGGATCTCGCGGGCGTCGCCGTCGGCGGGCACCAGCTTGACCTCCGCGCCCGGCAGCGGCACGCCGATGCAGCGGGCGTCGGTGAACGGGAAGTGCGCGCTGGTCACCGCGGGTGCGGTCTCGGTGGCGCCCCAGGACCCGGTGACCGGGACCTGGCGGCCGACGGTGCGTTCGGCGACGGCCGCGAGCCGGTCGCGGAGCGCAGCGGGCAGCGCCGCGGCGGCGTTGAACACCAGCCGTAGCCGGGAGAAGAAGCGGGCAGCGAACTCCGGGTCGGCTTCCAGCGCTGGCACCAGCTGCGCGTACCCCGCTGGGACGTTGAAGTAGATGGTCGGCGGCACGTCGGTGAGGTTCCTGATCGTCTGCCCGAACAGCGCCGGCACCGGGCGCCCCGCGTCGACGTGCAGCGTGCCGCCCGAGCTGATCATCATGTTCAGGTTGTGATTGCCGCCGAACGTGTGGCTCCACGGCAGCCAGTCCACGATCACCGGCCGTTCCCAGCCGAGGAACGGCCAGGCCTGCCGGATCATCTGCTGGTTCGCGGC